>DFYO01000035.1 GCA_002381865.1 Clostridiales bacterium UBA4080
ACCTACATTATACCATAAATGGGGGATTTTTTTATTAAAACATATAATAACAAGCATCAGGCCAAGTGCATTTCAAAGGGTTTCTTTTGACTTTTTCACTGGTCTCGAACCGTCCGAGACCAGTGAAAAAGTCTATTTTTATTTGTTTTTGTGCCCTGAAACCCGCATAGATTCATTGATTTAATTTGGCAAACCCGACTTTTTCAGTAATCTCGAACCGTCACCTTGATCTGGATCTCCGAGAACACAAAAGAACCGTCCCCTTGATCTCGGTCCCCTTGATCTGGATCTCCGAGAACACAAAAGAACCGTCCCCTTGATCTCCTGATCTCCCTTGATCTCCCTTGATCTCTCTTGATCTCTTAATGCTCCAAGTTATATCCGAAAAATCGACTGGAATCAGCTTCTTTTTGATTAAAAACAGATTAGAAATAATTCACGTGTTTTTAATTGATTTTTTTTACAAGATTTGTTATGATTAGCTGAATAATGAACGGAGGTTTATTAATATGGCACAGGTATTAAAAGAAGAGGTTCGGCAGGCGATTTTAGAATCTGCAATTTGCGAGTTTATGGACAAGGGCTATATAGGAGCCTCTATGAGAAGCATCGCCCTAAAGGCAGGGATTTCAGCTGGTAATATGTATAGATATTTTAAAGACAAGCAAAGCTTGTTTGAGGCTATTGTAGATCCGGTATATACGCATATCAATGAGCATATTGAATTTGAATATTCACAGCTCTTTTTAGAAATAAATCTGATAGAATATTATGATATTTTGTACCAGACATTTTCTAAGCACAAAAGTCACAAAAATGAACTTTATCTTTTGCTTGAAAAAAGCAAGGGCTCAAAGTATGAAAATATAAAGGAAACAATAATTCAAAGGCTTGAAAAGGCATTTAACCAGATGATAATTCAAGAGGTTAATAAAGACAGGGAGATTATCTCGGGAGATTTGTTTTCAAAGGCTTTTGCGACCTCGATTGTAGAGGGTGTTACAAAAATAATTTCTGCAGAACAAAGCGATGCAGAGCTGGTAAAAAATATGATTCAGTTTATTGAATTTGTTTTTAAAAGTACAATCAGAACTATGATTTCTGTAAGAGATGGCGCAATTAAATTCAGGAGGTTAAGCGATGAAGAAATACATAATAATATCAATAATAATTGCAAGCATTAGCTTGATTGGAGTTAGGGTTTATCAAAAGGTACAGGATTCAAAGCCTGTAGAGGCAGAGGTTAAGCCGATATCAGTTGAAGGTGAGCCGGTTAGAAAGGGAGCAATAAGTGATTATGCAGTATTTACAGGCAAGATTGAAGCAATTCAGACAGTCAGCATTATTCCTACAGTGCCTGCAATAGTGGAAAGCCTTAATGTAAAAGAGGGCGATATGGTAAAAAAGGGACAGCTTTTATTTCAGCTAGATGCAGATAATGCGCAAAATCAGGCAATTCAGGCGGATGTCGGAGTTAGACAGGCGCAAATTGGAGTAAAAAATGCGGAGGCGGCTGCAAAGCAAGCGGCAGCAAGCTATGATATGGCAAAGGCTAAGTACGATATGGATTATCAAAACTACCTTTTTGCAAGAGAAAATCTTGTTAAATATGAGGAGCTTTATAAGGAAGGTGTTATTTCTGAAAATGAGTTCAAGCAGATTAAGCTAAATTCCTCTGAATCCACCCTTGAGCTTCTAAAAAAACAACTAGAGCAGGCGGAGTTGGCGAAAAAACAGGCAGCAGCCGGAATTGAAAATGCAAATGCAGCAGTAACAATGGCTCGGTCAGGCTATAATATGGCGGCAGATAGCCTTAATGACACAACCTTTACAGCGCCTATTGAGGGATTTGTTTCTTCAATTAGTATTTCTGAAAAGGAAATGGCTGGAAGTATGCAGCCTGCCATGATAGTACATGATATTAATAGTGTTCAAATAAATGTAAATGTAAGTGAAACCTTTGTAAATAGAATTAAAAAGGGCGATAAGGTTGAGGTAGAGCTAACCTCTCTTAAGGGGAAAATGGCAGAGGGTGTAATCAAAACTGTAAGCCCTGCAGCAGATGAAAGAACCATGCTTTATAAGGTTACAATTGAGGTTAATAATAAAAGCCATGAAATTAAGCCGGGTATGTTTGCAAATGTAAAGATTAAAACAGATAAAAAGAGCAATTCCATTTATGTAAAAGGAAGTGCAGTTTTCAGCGAGGAAGGTAAAAACTATGTTTTTATTCAAAAGGGTGAAAGCAATGTTGAAAAGAAGCCTGTTGAAACAGGAATTGACAACGGTGAATACACAGAAATAAAAAGCGGTCTTTCGGAAAAGGATATTTATATTTATAAGGGAGTCGGATTTTTAAAAGAGGATTCTGTTATTGCCATGGTAAGAGGTGATAAATAATGCATATTTCTGAAATGTCAGTAAAAAAACCCGTTACAACAGCAATGCTGGTTTTGATTGTAATGGTTCTTGGAGCAGTTAGCTTTTCAAAAATTGGGATTGACCTTTTTCCTAATATTGAGGTGCCGGTTGCGATAGTATCAACAACTTATGCAAATGTTGCTCCTGAGGAGCTGGAAACTCTGGTTACCAGACCTATTGAGGAGGCAGTTGGAACAGTTGCTAATATTGATACTATTCAATCAATTACCTCAGAGGGTCAGTCTATTGTTGTTGTTCAATTTGACTTTGGAACGGATATGGACTTTGCCAGCTTAAAAATCAGGGAAAAGGTAGATATGGTTAAGGGCTTTTTACCTGATGGAGCAACGGACCCTATTGTTATTCAAATTGACCCTAATGCTCAAGCAATTATGCAGATAGCGGCTACGGGCGGAGACTTGTCAGCTCTGCAAGCCTATGCAGAAAATGAGCTGAAGCCTTCACTTGAAAGAATTGAAGGGGTGGCTTCAGTTGATATTGCAGGAGGCTATGATAATTATGTAAGCATTAAGCTATTTACGGAAAGAATGAATGGCTACGGACTTACTATGGATATGCTTACACAGAGCCTTGGAGCACAGAATCTAAATCTTCCAGCAGGTAAGGTAAAAAAGGGAGATAAAGAGCTTTTGGTAAGGATGGTTGGTGAATTTACAACAGTTGACCAGATTAAAAGAGTTCCAATTACTCTTCAATCAGGACAGACTATTTACCTTCAGGATATAGCGGAGGTATCTATTTCTAATGATGAGCTGCTTACTATTTCAAAGGTAAATGGAGAGCAGGCAGTTAGTATTGCTATTCAAAAGCAGTCAGGGGTTAATACGGTTGAGGTTGCTGATAGTGTTACTAAAGCAATTGGAAAGCTTAACCAAAATGGAAAATATAAGGTTGAGATAATAATCGACCAGTCTGAATATATTAGAGACTCTATTTCACAGGTTTCCTCCAGTGCTCTTTCGGGAGGTATACTTGCAGTATTAATATTATTTATTTTCCTTAGAAATATAAGAAGTACGGTTATTATAGGTCTTTCTATACCGACCTCAATAATTGCTACCTTTGTATTGATTTTCTTTAATGGAATAACCTTAAATATGATGACGCTGGGAGGACTTGCGCTGGGGGTTGGTATGCTGGTGGATAACTCGGTTGTTGTTCTGGAAAATATATACCGCTTCAGGCAGGAGGGCTACTCGAAAATAGAGGCAGCTATAAAAGGAACAAAGGAGGTGGCAATGGCAGTTACTGCCTCTACCCTTACAACCATTGCGGTATTCTTGCCAATAGCCTTTGTTGAGGGTGTTACCTCTATTATGTTTAGGGAATTAGCGCTTACAGTAAGCTTTTCACTGATTGCATCACTTGTGGTAGCACTTACACTAGTTCCTATGATGTCCTCGAAAATCCTTAAAATTGATGAAATGAGAGGAATGCATCATATTACAAGATTTAAAATAGTAGGAACAATACTAGATAAAACAGACAAGGTATACGCAAAGATAGAAGAAATATATGGGAAGCTTTTACAGTGGTCCCTAAAGCATAGAAAAACAGTAGTTTCAATAGCAGCGGCTACTTTTGTGCTGGGCATAATGTCTATTGCCTTAATTGGAAGCGAGTTTTTCCCAACCTCAGATGAAGGCGCCTTTGCAATAAGCGTTGAACTGGAAAATGGAGCAAGGGTAAAGGATACTTCAGCAGCTATTGACTTGATTATTGAAAGAATTATAGACGTTGAAGAAATAGACTATGTTTTTTCCAGTACAACCAGCGGTGAGTTTATGGCATCCGGACAAAACCGAGGACAGATTCAAGGGGTTCTAAAGCCTATGAATCAAAGAGATAAATCGGTTTTTGAGGTTGTTGAGCTGTTGGATGAAAAAATAGGGAATATTCCTGGAGTAAAAATTAATGTAAGCAATCAAAGCTCTATGATGACTATGGGTGGCGGAAGCGCTATTTCTCTTATGATTAAGGGTGACGATTACGAAGTACTTAAGGATTTATCCAAGGAGGTTGAAGCAGTTATTGAGGGAGTCAGCGGAACAAAAAATGTTGTTTCAAGTATTTCCGATGAAATTCCTCAGGTGGAAATAACTGCCAAGGAAAGTGCAGCAGGCTATGGACTTAGTACCATGCAGATAGCAAATGCAGTTAAAAATGTTATTGATGGAAAAACAGCTACAAAATACAAATATAATGGCGAGGAAATAGATGTAGTATTAGAAGGAGAAGGACTTTACTCGGAAAGTATTTCCAATCTTGAGCAGATTTCAATTCCAACAGCTATGGGAACGGTAGTGCCTCTTGAACTGGTAGCTAATATTAGTATTGGAGAAGGACCAACTACTCTTTACAGAGATAATCAGTCCAGGGTTGTTACAATTAATGCTGATTTGGGAGGAAGAAGCTTAGGAGTAGTAACAAGTGAAATAAATGCAAAAATCAAGGATATTACCCTTCCAGAAGGATATTTTCTTGAATCAGCAGGGCAAGAGGAAATGATGAACGAAGCCTTTGCAGATTTATTATTAGCGCTTTTTCTTGCAGTAATTTTAGTTTATATGATTTTGGCATCACAATTTGAAAGCCTTCTAAATCCTTTTATTATAATGTTCTCTACGCCTCTGGCATTTTCAGGTGGACTTATAGGACTTATGATTACAGGCAGAACGCTTAATATTACTTCGATGATTGGATTTATTCTGCTGGCGGGAATTGTTGTTAATAATGCAATTGTATTAATTGACTATATTAATACCAGAAGAAAGAATGGTGAAGAGAGAAATGAAGCAGTACTTAAGGCTGGACCGATACGTTTAAGACCAATTCTTATGACTACCTTGACAACGGTACTTGGACTTGTTCCGTTATCAATAGGAATCGGAGAGGGAGCTGAGCTTGCGGCATCAATGGGTACGGTAGTAATCTTTGGATTGTCACTTTCGACCTTGCTTACACTGGTATTCATTCCTGTTGTATATACAATTTTTGATGATAAATCAACAAAATTTAAGCAAAAAAGAAAGGAAAAACAGGCAAAACATACAAAAAATACGCCTTAAGCTTTACAAAGCCATTTGAATATGTTAAGATTTGATTAAGTTGTTACAAAAGTGTTACGAGAATGGCTGCGAGGAGGGTTAAATTAGTGCGGAATTTTGACAAAATAAGAGATTACATAAAAAGCAAGATATCAAAAATTAAACGAAAAGAATTAGCATTATATATATCAGTATTAGTAGGGGTGTTATTTGTACTTGGAGCTTCAACGGTAATATTTGATTATACAGGACTGGCAGCACAGGAGGCAAAGGCTTCAAACTGCTTCAGAGTATTTATCAACGGAGAAAATCTTGGCTTAGTTAAAAGCAAGGCAGATGGAGAGGCGGCAATCAAAAAAGCGACGCTTCAATTAACTGATGAGCTGGGATATGAGCCGGATGTAAATCCAGTAGTTAAGTATGTTGAGGAATATTCACCTTCCATTAATTTTACAGTGTCAGACAGTATTGTATCTGAGATACAGCTGGTGCTAAGGGAAAATATGGAGGGAATGAAGATTAAGGCGTACGCAATTAAGATTGGAGAGGACTTTGTTGTAGCTGTAGAAAACGAAGAGGATGTTAAAAAGGTTTTAGAAAATGCAAAAAACACTTATGTTAAGAATGCAGATAATTTTGGAGTAACATTGGACAAAAGTGAATATAATAGCTTGGTTGAGGTTCCGAAGATTGTTGAAACAAAGGATGCTGCTCAAAACAAGGAGCTGGCTATGACGGCAGGAAAAGCAGAAGCTCCAGCTAAGAAGGTGGCTGCAGTTAATACACCGAAGACTGTAGGGGTTGAATTTACTGAAGACATAATTGTAGTCGAAGCCTATGTCGCTTCTAATAAGGTATTAGATGTTGAAGAGGCTACTAAGGAAATTACAAAGGCTAATCAAGAGCCTGTTAAGTACATTGTAAAAGAGGGTGATTGCCCGTCGACTATTGCAACAGCTAACAATATGACCTTGAAAAAGCTTACAGAGCTTAATCCGAGACTTGCAAGCACAGAGCTTGTTAATATCGGAGATGAACTGATTGTAATGGTTCCAAAGCCTGAGCTTACAATTACGACTAAGGAAGAAGTAGCCTATAAGGCAAAGATTGCAAAGACTACAAAGTATATTGAAAATGAAGCCAAATATGAAGGAACAAATAAGGTTATAGATGGTGGAGCAGATGGAGAAAAGCTTGTCACTGCTATAGTTACAAAGATTAACGGCAAAGAGAATTCACGTACAATTACTGAGGAGGTTGTTGTAACTGAGGCGAAGGAAAAGGTTATTGAAAAGGGAACCAAAAAATTACCTGCTAAGGCAGCTACGGGCTCCTTTGTTATGCCACTTGCAAGATATACACTTTCTTCGGGATATGGCTATAGATGGGGAGGCTTCCACTATGGAGTTGACCTTGCTGCTTCAACAGGAACAGTAATCAGAGCCTCTGATGGAGGAACGGTATCATTTGCAGGATGGTCAGGTGGATATGGATATCTTGTAATACTTGATCATGGCAATGGTGTAACCACCAAATACGCACATTGTAGCAAAATAACTGTTTCTGAAGGTCAAAAGGTTGCACAGTATCAGGAGATTGCTAGAGTTGGAAGCACAGGACAAAGTACAGGTCCTCACTGTCACTTTGAAATACGATTTGATGGATCGCCTGCTAATCCAATGAACTATGTAAACAGATAGAAAAGCTTTGATAATTAACTAGGCACACTGTAAAGTGTGCCTTTACTTTGACGTAAGATTTTGGTATGATTTTCATAATAAGAAAAAGTAGCCAATGGTGAATTATAAAAAAAGAGGTGGGAATATGGCAAGTACAATATTGGTAGTAGATGATGAAAAATCAATCGTAGATATTCTAGAATTTAATTTAAACAGGGAGGGCTATCAAGTACTAAAAGCTTATGATGGAGAAGAAGGCCTGAGATTATTTAATGAGAATAACCCTGATTTGGTTTTGCTAGATATAATGATGCCTAAAAAAGATGGATTGCAGGTTTGCAAGGAGATTAGAAGTCTTTCCAACACACCTATTATTATGCTGACTGCAAAGGCGGAAGAGGTTGATAAGGTAATAGGGCTTGAATTTGGTGCAGATGACTATGTTACAAAGCCCTTTAGTGTCAGGGAGGTTCTTGCCAGAGTTAAGGCAAATATCAGAAGAAGGGTTATGGATGTTAAGGATGAAAACAAGGCAAAGGAAATGATCTTTAATAATATGAGTATAAATGTTGACAGATATGAGGTTAAAAAGGAAGAAAAGGTTTTAGACCTAACTGTCAGGGAATATGAGCTGCTGGTTTTTCTAGCTACTCAAAAGGAACAGATTTTTACAAGGGAACAACTACTAGAAAAGGTATGGGGCTACGAATATTTTGGTGATGTTCGTACTGTTGATGTTACGGTAAGAAGATTAAGGGAAAAGATTGAAGACGATTCTTCGAATCCTTCCTTTATTATGACTAAGAGAGGTATAGGCTACTACTTTAAAGGATAATAAGCAAAACAATAAATTTTAGCCAAAGGCTATATGCGTTTGGCTATTCTTGTCTATAAAGCAGAGGCTAAAGTTTATTATTAGCCCGGTGTGATAAAGGTGGAAAAAATGTCAAACAGTATTAAATGGCGAATGGTAACAATATACGTTTTAATGGTAATTATTGTATTAATTGTCAGTGGTTCAATGATTGTATGGCTTACAAGTAAAAATGAGTATGATACCTTGAAAAAGGATATTATTTATACAGCAAATTTAACCAAGGAGGTTGTAGACCCAGAGGCAGAGCCCCAAAAAAATGGTGAAATATTAAAGCTGACAATAAAACAAAATAACAATACCTATAGTGATAAAAAACTCTATCTGCTGAATAAGGAAGGGGATGTAATTTTTCCGGACAAGGAAGCAAATGGGGATTATCGTTTTTATTATCCACAGGTTATGGCGGCACTTAATGGCGAAAAGCTGCAAGAGCTGGATAATGTTAATATGAAGGACTATGAATATGTTCTGAAGGGATATGCAGAACCAATAATATATAAGGGGCAGGTTGAATACGTAATATATGTTCTTGCTTCTACAGAAAAGATTATGACCTCTATGCAAAGAACTATCGGTGTAATAGTTCTTTCAATGGTGCTTGCAATTATTATGGCGGGAATTTTAGGTATATTTTTCTCGGGATTTTTGACAAAGCCAATAAGTGTGCTTTCTAAAAAGGCACAGGATATGGCTTCTGGTAATCTGGACAATCCAATACTTAATTATTCTAAGGATGAAATAGGGCAGCTTACCAATAATTTCAATACTATGGCAGCCTCCTTGAAGGAGACTATGGAACAAATCTCAAGTGAAAAAAACAAGCTTGAAATTGTGTTTTTTCACATGACAGACGGAATTCTTGTTTTTGACAGAAAGGGTAACCTTGGGCATACAAATCCTGCTTCAGTAGATATGCTGGGGATTGTAAAGCAAAGTAGCTACAGCGAGCTTTTTGGAGAATATACAGAGGCTAAGTTTGAAGAGGTTTTTGAAAAGGCGATGAAAGGTACCGTTCATCATATAATCCAAGTGGGAGACAAATACTACAATATATCCTTTGCAAGATTTTTAAGCCATTCTGAAACACAGACGGGAATGATTTGTGTTATTCAGGATATTACAGAGCATAAAAAGCTTGAGGAAATGCAAAAGGAATTTGTGGCAAATGTATCACATGAGCTTAGGACACCGCTTACAACAATTAAAAGCTATACAGAAACACTATTAGACGGTGCTATGGAGGAAAAGGAAATAGCACAGAACTTTTTGAATGTAATCAATTATGAGGGAGATAGAATGACAGCACTTGTTCAGGACCTATTGGATTTATCCAGGCTGGACAACAAGCAGACGACCTTTATTATGGAGGAGCTTAATCTGAATCTTTTGCTGGAGGAAAGCATTGAAAAGTTTTTGCTAACGGCACAAAAGAAAAACCAAGAGCTTAATTATCTTCGCTCGATAGATACCTACAGAGTTTTGGGCGATGCTAATAGAATTGAGCAGGTATTTAAAAACATTATATCCAATGCAATCAAATATAGCCCAGAAGGGGCAAAGATAACTACTGCTATTTATAAGGAGCAGGAAATGGCTGTAGTTAAGATTCAGGATACGGGCTTTGGGATTCCAAAGGAGGATTTGCCAAGAATATTTGAAAGATTTTACAGAGTGGATAAAGCCAGATCAAGAGAAATGGGAGGAACCGGTCTGGGGCTGGCAATTGCAAAAGAAATTATGGAGTATCTGGGAGGCAGCATTCAGATATCAAGTGAGTTAGGAAAAGGCTCGGTTTTTTATCTGAAGTTCCCGCTGATTATGGAAAAAAACAGATGATGTTAGTAAATAGTTATCCTTTTGTAACGGCTTTGTAATATAGGTTTAGTATAATTAAGCTACAAATAAAACTAGGAGGTGTACATATGTATTTTAGAAGAATAGCTATGATGATTTTATGTCTCATAATGACTTTTGGATTTACTGCTAATGCATATGCAGCACCTGTTGATGGCAATACATTTTTTTCCACCTTTAAAATCAGACAGGGACAAATTGCTGGCTTTGCTGAGAATGGGGACTACGGACTTTATGCTGTAACAGCAGATGGAGTAAGCGTGCCTCAAAGCAACGCGGGACCAATTAACGACTACAAGGTTCTTGTATTGAATAATGGATATTCTAAGCTATCTGTAGTAACCTTTTCTCCCACAAAGCTTATTTCAGGAAAAGGACAGGAACAAACAGTAGTAGGTGTTAATGTATTTCATACCTCAGGGGCTCAAATTACTGATTCTAATGCATCCTTAAAAACTATTGGTGCATCAGGAGTTTACAATTCTCAAATAGGCTTAGACACAGGTAATAATTATGTTGTTATTGCAGTTAAAAAGGGAAGCTTGATTCTTTACAGATTATTTAAAATAACTGTAATGGAGGAGCAGACTAAGGGAGCACTTGAAAATATGAAATTATTTTTCGTGCAAACAGATAAGAGCAATGATGAACCAGCTCAAGGTTCATTGCTAAAGCAGGTTATTGGAACACCCGTAATTGATTCTTTAATGAAGTAAATATGGTGATATGGCATGAAAAAGACGATGATGAAATCGGCACTTTTGGGTTTCTTAATTGTAGTCAGCCTTTATCAGGTAGCAACGTTATGGTTTGATAATGTATCAGATCGTAACGTTTTTTATAGCTTGATAAAGGATACTGCAAATAAGATATTTGAACCGAGGCTAGAGAATGAAAAAGAATATATGATAAAGCCTGAAACGATGGGAGCTTACTTGGGTCTTTCTGACAAGGATTTTACAGTTGTGCCAAGAAGCAATCCAAGCAATAAAAAAATTCTTTCAGCAAGTACGGTGGTAATTGAAAAGGCACTAAAGGAAGGAAAAGAAGAGGAAGCTGAGGAGGCTTCATTTATTTGGCAAAAAAGAGGCTTTTGTTTTGAGCTTCCCATGGAAATGTCAAAGGAACAACTAAAAAGCGATTTTAAGCTTAATAGTAGCGCTATCAAGCTATTAAATAGTACAACCATGATAGGGATAGTTCCTATAGCAGATGAAGATAAAAAGATATTAATATATATGCTGGATAAGGAAACTAATAAGCTTATAGTTTACAGGACAGATAAAAAGGGTATTGCAGAGGAAGTAAGACTTCTAGAGACTGAACTTAACGGACTTGAAAAAACAGAGAAGGGTGCATATATATCTACATTAAAAAATGATATTAGTCTTTTTGCAAATCCGGTATTGATTTTGCTGCCCAGCAATAATGTGAATTATTTTGAGAAAATAAAGCTGAGCCTTCCCTTTTTAGATAAAGAGGGAAAGGTGTTTTTGGAAGAAGAGCTAGAGAATTATGTAGATAAATTTTTCAAAAATCCAAATGTAAAGTGGTCAGTGCAAAATAAAGACGTTATGATATATGGGGATGATGCTTCTTTAGTAAAATATTCAAAACAGGGACTAATCGAGTATACCGCAATCCAAAGCACTGAGGTAATTAATCCTAATCTTTCTGATGATTATAATGTTGCATATAGCTTTCTGATGAATGATAAAATTATGCAAAATGAGGATTTTTATTTGAAGGATTATAAAATAGAAAACACAAAAACAATCTTTAATTTTAGCTATGGCTACGATGGATATCCGCTGTGCTTGGATAATGAGCTTTTAAAAGCTAATAATATGATATATCCAGTGGAGATTACAGTTGAGAATGGGAAGGTATTAAAATACAAGCGCTTATTATTTGAAATGGAATTGCAGAACAGGCAATATAGTTTTAAAGGACAGTTCGAAAGGGTCCTAAATGAATTTTTGGAGAACAATAAGGTTGCAGAGAGAGAGCTTGAGGATATGTATTTGGGCTATTCCTTCAAAGATAAGGAAGGCACATTAAAATGGATAATAAGAACAAGGGACCAAAAGTTTGATATGGAAATCCACTAGGAGAATAAAGATGAATTGGAATAAAATACTTAATATTTTCATATTGATTTTTTTTGTGGCTAACCTAGGGATTTTTGGTATAAGCTATTTTCAGGCAGAAAAAAAATACACTATTTCTGCCGAAAGAGAAGAGCAACTAAGAGAAATACTCAAAAACAAAGGCTTAGCGCTGTATACTCAGCTGCCTACATATTACCCAATGAAAACGGTAACGCTTAAAAAGCCTCAAGCAGACAAAGAAAAGATTGCAAAAAGAATACTAAATGAAGGTCTGTTTGACAGAGCATTTGGTGCTGACCTTGATAGCTACAGCCTAGGAGAGCAGGAGCTGCGATTTTATAAAAGCACAAGAAATGGAGAGATATACTATAAGGGCAAAAATCAAAAGTATTTCCCCAAGGACTTTACCCAAAAGGAGCTAGAAAGAGTTAGCAGTATTTTGGCAGAGGACTTAATGCTGGGAATACCAGATATGGAGATTACATACCTAAAAACCTATGAGGAGTATAGTATTATAGAGCTGCATGAGGTATTTAAGAATAAGATACTGTTCTGTAATTACGTTAGTATCAAAGTCAACAAAGACGGAAGTATTGAAGCTAGTGCAAAAAGATATGAGCCTCTGGAATTTTCTGCCGAAAAGCAGGAAATATATTCTGTTGATGAAATTTTATATAGCTTTGCGGAAAGCATTGAAAAAAACGCAAGTGAAATGTACTCGATTACTGATATAGACTTGGGCTATGAAATTGGAGAGGAAAAAATCAATGATAGCAATGGTGAGACAGCATCTCCCTATTATAGGATCAAATTGCACAATGAATTTGTCTATTATGTCAATGCCTACACCAATGAAGTAAGAACAAATCAACTAAGAACACTGGAAAAAGAGGAATAATTTATCCTTTTATTATATTGATATATGTGTTATAATTTATGTGTTTATAAAATGAACTTTGAGGTGAAGAATGGAACAACTTATAATAAATGGTGGAAAAAGATTAAAGGGTACTGTTTCGGTAAGTGGAGCAAAAAATGCGGCACTTGCAATTATTCCTGCAGCCTTGCTTTGCAAGGACGTTTGTATTGTGGAGAATGTTCCATGCGTTAATGACATCACCGTTTTATTGGATGCCATGAGGGAATTGGGAGTTAAAATTGAAAATCTTGATGAGCATACGATTAAGATTGATGCAAGTAAGATTAAGACATTTCATGTTGACTATGAACATATCAATAAAATAAGAGCCTCCTATTATCTGCTAGGGGCGCTATTAGGAAGATTTAAAAGAGCTGAGGTTGCATTGCCGGGAGGCTGTAATATTGGAAGCAGACCAATAGATCAGCATATAAAAGGCTTTGAGGCTCTTGGAGCAAAGGTTTCGGTAGAGCATGGGATGATTCATGCAAAGGCAGATGCACTTGAAGGAAGTACAATCTATTTGGATGTTGTCAGCGTAGGGGCAACAATTAATATTATGCTTGCTGCTACTCTTGCAGAGGGTGTAACAGTTATTGAAAATGCAGCTAAGGAGCCGCATATTGTAGATGTTGCAAACTTTTTGAACAGTATGGGAGCAGATATTAAAGGCTCAGGGACTGATACAATTAAAATACATGGAGTTGAAAGGCTTCACTCAGCTGAATATATGATGATTCCTGACCAGATTGAAGCAGGAACCTATATGGTTGCAAGTGCTATTACTGGCGGAGATGTAACAGTTACAAACCTTATACCTAAGCATATGGAAGCGATTTCAGCTAAGCTTAAGGAGATGGGAGTAGGCATAGAAGAGCTGGATGAAGGCATAAGAGTTTTTCAAAAAGAAAAGGCACTTAAGTGTATTCATGTTAAAACTCTTCCCTATCCTGGATTTCCTACAGATATGCAGCCGCAGATTACAGCTTTGCTGACGAAGATTAATGGGACAAGTCTTATGACAGAGGGTGTATGGGAAAATCGTTTCCAATATACGGATGAATTAAACAGAATGGGTGCTAATATAAGAGTAGAAGGAAGCACCGCCATTATTAGCGGAGTAAAACAGCTAACAGGAGCAGAGGTTACATCAACTGATTTAAGAGCAGGAGCAGCACTTGTGCTGGCAGGGCTTGCAGCTCAGGGGAAAACTATTATTAATCATGTGGACTATATTGACAGGGGCTATGAGCATATAGAGCTGAAGCTTAGAGCACTGGGTGCAGATATTGTTAGAGTTCCAACGGATAAATCAAAAGAACTATTTAAGGTTGTCTAGATACGGATATAAGAATTATGAAGTGCCTTCATTATTTGCGAGGGCACTTTTTTATTTCATAGGAAAGACCTTGCTATGGTAATGTGTAAAAGTATCTTTCCTATGAAACAAAAAAGGCACTGCGTGCCAAAGATGCGCACCTCGCGGATAAGAAGGTATTGCTTCGCAAACCGCTCGGGCGCGTAGTGTCTGACTTGTCAGACACTTTGTTCTAGAATAGGAAAGTTCTAAGGTCAGCCAGTAACAAGAGGTGAAAAGAATATGAAAATTACAATTATTGCAGTAGGAAAGCTCAAGGAAAAATATTGGACAGAGGCAATTAAAGAATATACAATGCGCTTGTCAAAGTACTGTAAGCTTGATATTATTGAGCTAGCAGATGAAAAAGCACCGGAAAAAATGTCTTTGGCGCAGGAAGAAGAAGTAAAAGTCAAAGAGGGTGAGCGCATTCTGAAAAATATTGGTAAAAATTGTTATACAATTGCACTTGCAATCGAAGGAAAACAAAAAAGCTCTACGGAGCTTGCAGAGCATATAACTCAGCTTGGAGTGAAGGGAAACGGACATTTGTGTTTTATAATCGGCGGTTCACTAGGCTTGTCTGAACAAGTACTTAAAGCTGTAGATGAAAAGCTTAGCTTTTCAAAAATGACCTTTCCGCATCAGCTGATGAGGGTTGTATTATTGGAACAGATATACAGAAGCTTTCGAATACAAAACAATGAACCATATCATAAGTAAAGAATGATAAACTGTACCATAAATAAAAAGGGGATAAATTATGAAAAAGAGATTATTAAGCTATTTGCTGGTATTTATTATTCTAGCAGCTAGTACAGGAGTTAATTCCAAAGCAGAGGGAAACACCTTAAATTTGAAATCAGAGGCTATAGTACTCTTGGAAGAAACTACAGGTAAAATTATTTATGATAAAAATGCAAAGGCAAAGATGTATCCAGCAAGCACAACAAAGGTACTTACAGCCTTGCTTTTAATTGAGAATATTAAGCCTGATGAACCAATAATTGTAGGCAGAGAAATTAATGGAGTGCCGCTAGATGCCAGTAAGGCAGGGCATAAGATTGGTGATAAGCTTACACTTAAGCAGCTGTTAATGGCGTTGATGCTTCCCTCAGGGAATGATTCTGCCTATGTTGCGGCAATGGCGGTTGCAAAAAAGACAAGTAATAACCCAGACCTTGATGCGACTACCGGACTGGCTCAGTTTTCACAGCTTATGAATGAAAAAGCAAAGGCTATTGGAGCTGAAAATTCGCATTTTGTTAATTCAAGTGGTTATCATGAAGATGGACATTATTCAACAGCCTATGATATTGCTTTAATAACAAGAGAGGCAATGAAAAGCGAGCTGTTTAGAGAGGTAGTAAAAACCCCCTCCTTTGATATGGAATTTGGAGCTGAGCCAGAGAGAAACACCACATGGAGAAATCGAAATCTTTTAATTGATGCACGATACAGTAGCTCTTATTATCCCTATGCTACGGGCGTTAAAACAGGCAATACAGATCAAGCAGGAGAATGTCTGGTTTCAACGGCAACAAAGGATGGAATGAAGCTTGTTGCAGTTGTGCTAAAATCACCACAGGATTTGAGATTTATGGAAAGTAAAGCACTATTTGAATATGGCTTTGTAAAATATGCGCTCTATACCTTTTCAAAATCAGGTGAGGTAATTGAAAAGCTACCAATTCCAAATGCAACAAAAAAAGGCCCGCAAGAGCTAGAGGTGGTTGCAAAGGAAGAAAGAACGGAGCTGCTTTTTAAAAACCAGGTAGAAAAAATTGAGAAAAAGATTGAATGGAGTACAACTCCTCTTAAAGCACCGATTGAAGCGGGGCATACGGTTGGAAAGCTTACATATACCTTAGAGGGAGAGGTTTTGGGCGAAGTTACTTTGCTAGCTAAGCATTCTGTTTCTAAGCGTACAATATTTGAATTCCTTGCCTCAGATGCAGCAATACCTTATTGGGGAGCGATACTAGGCGTAATAACACTTGTACTTGGGATAATGTACCTTATGAAAACAAGAAAGAATAGAAGAAGATTTAAGAGAAGATTTTAAATAAGAAAGATAGCTATTAATGCGTAAATAATAAATACAATCAATAATAGTGGCAATTAATATAAACCAAAAAGCAGTTCACATCATATAGAGTGAACTGCTTTTTTATAGCTGTTTTTTTATAGAATAGGAAAGTTCGTTTTGCTTGCAAGAGACCAAACTTTTCTATTCTACAAGAAACGCGTTCACCGAACGCGTTTCTTGTATGTATAATATTTGATAATCAAGTCTAGAAAAATGGAAAGGGTTGTTTAAGAAGAATTATATCCCTTAGATTATTCCAATTAATTGCAGGATAGATGCTATAGCTTCGATCTAAGCCGCTTATTAAGGAAGAGCTTATTATGAACATCATTCCTATTTGTGGAACTAAAAGAGTAAAATCAACTAAACCATGAGTTACTATAAACACCTGTATTGCAGCTAAAAGAGGTACTAAGCGGCAGTTTTTTGAGTAAAGCAGTAGTAGTCCTTTGATTAGATATAGCTTGATTGCCGCATATATTGCAAGTCCCAAAAGGCCCATAGTGGTTATTATTGTAATCCAGATATTATGTGCGTGTATTTCGCCTGTTTGGCGGAATATTCCTAGCAAGCTCCAGCCAAATAGAGGCTTTTCATTTGCAAGGTACATACATTGCTGCCATAAAGGCATTCGGGAATTTAATGAGTGGTTCATTACAGGCAGTGTTAACGCTGCTAAAATTACTGCGAATAAGGATATCATCAAAATCGCCTTAGTTCTTTTTGAATCGCTAAATAGTGCAAATATTAAAATTGCAGCCCCAAGTCCAAGGATTGAACCTCTTGAGCCTGTAAAAAGCATTGATAAGGCAAATAAAAAACAGTAGAAACCGTATTTAAACATTTCCTTGCCGGAAGCTTTTTCCAGAAAATAAAAAGCAACAAGGAACATACAAGCAAACCATGCACCAGCAACATTTGGATTCCCAAAGGTGCTATATATTCTATAAGCATATTGGCTAGGAATATATGTAGGACTCCAAAAAACTTGAGATATCCAGGTTATATCCCAGAAAAAAGAAGCAGCTTTTTCAATAAAGCCTATAAAGACAGATATTAGTGAAATGAGCATTGTGCTATGAAACAGCTTTTCTATGGATTTTTCTTCATAATAGTGATTTTGTATATAAATAGAAGCAGATAAATAAAGCAATAATCCAAAAGACATTAATAAAGCAATACGGTCTTTATTCAATACTGCCGAGATAAATGCAATTGCAAATAATAGAATTAAACCAACATTTAAGGGGTTTAAAAACATTAGTAATTTATTTTTTTGAACACTATATAGCATAATAGCAGCTGGAATTAGTGCTGTAAAAGGGCATAATACAATTAAGAAAATAGATAGTAAAGTCATTTTAATCTCCTATAGCCATTAATATAAACATACAAAATTATATTAACACAAATATACAAAAAAATAAAACAAAATAATTAACAAAAATTTTACAAATTATTGGGTAATATTAAGGAAAATGCTGAGGATTTGAGTGGAATATGAAGGGCATATATTGAGGGGTGGCAAAAGATATAAAGAACAATTTTTTTTGTAAAAAACATTAATGCTTATTGCAATAAATGAATACCTTAGTTTTGTGGATATATAATAAAGAGGATATTTCAGAAAAGGTATTTAAAGAGGTCTAAAAGGTGAAGAAATACCTGTTATAGCACAGATTATAAGCATCGCAGATGTTTTTGATGCATTAATAACTGACAGAGCCTATAGAAAAGCATTTTCTGAATTAAACAATAATTATATGTATTGTAGATAAAATTATGTTTTTTCAAGAATATATTGCAAATTAATGCAAAATAAGATATATTTATTCTAGAGCAAAGAAAATCAAGGCTGTTGTGTTGCAATAAACTTGTATTGGGGGTTATTTCCTTGTGGAACAAGGTATTAGTTGTTGAAGATGATGATGTAATGAGAGCCGTTATTTCTCATGCATTTAAGGAAGGCGGATTTCAAGTATTAGAAGCGGCAGATGGAAGTGAAGCTATTGAGGTGTTTCATGATAATGAAAAGGAAATTGATTTGATAATATTGGATGTTATGATGCCTAAGCTAGATGGATGGTCAGTTTGCAGAAGGATAAGTGATGTTTCGCAGGTTGCTATAATTATGCTTACCGCAAGACAGGATGATGCAGATAAGCTGTTAGGCTATGAGCTTGGAGTAGATGAATATGTAACAAAGCCAATTAATACAAAGGTACTTTTGGCAAAAAGCCAAAGGATGCTAGAAAGGGTTTTCTATTCGGGGAAGACAGGGAAAAAGAATGTTGTAGAGGCTTTTGGTATTGAGATAAATAAGGATGCCTATACCGTAATGGTTGAGGATAATGAAATTGAAATTGCCCCTAAGGAATATGAGCTGCTTTTGTATTTGATGGAAAATCAAGGGAGGGTGCTATCAAGAGAAAAAATTCTAGACAGTATATGGGGCTATGATTATTTTGGGGATGACAGGGTAGTAGATACCCATATAAAAAAAATACGCAAGAAATTAGGCGACAAAGCAAAGCATATACATACCATTGTACGAGCGGGTTATAAATTCGACAAATAAAAATATAGCTGTGAGATTATATAATAAAAGGGATTAAAACCACCGTAGTTAGTTGCGGTGGTTTTTTAGAGCAGGAAGGAGAAACTATTTTACTTTTACAAAAGAAAAAATTCATTGAATCTAAAACTAAAAAAAGGTAGAATATAAATTGAATACTACTAACAGAGCAATAAAAGGAGAATATAATGTATAAAAATTATTTGTTTGATTTATATGGAACTTTACTAGAAATAGAGACAAATGAAGAAACAGATTATGTATGGGAAAAGATGGCTTTGTATTATGGGTATTGCGGGTCTTATTATGAGCCATTTGAGCTAAAGGATAAATATGGAAAAAATGTAAAAAAAATGGTTAATGATTACGGCGAGGGAGCGGATATTGATATTCAGGATGTTTTTTACAAATTATTTAGAGATAGCGAGATAAAGCCTAAGAAAAAAGCACCTAAGGAAGCAGCTAAAATGTTTAGAATTTTAACTACAGAAAAGCTTGCGCTATATGAGGGTGTTATTGATATGCTTATGGCACTTAAAAATCAAAAGAAAAATGTATATATTGTTGCCAATGCGCAAAGTGCTTTTGCGCTTTTAGAGTTAAAAAATTGTTCTATTAGAAAATATTTTGATGATTTTTATTTTTCTTCGGATTTGCATATAAAAAAGCCAGATATAACATTTTACGAAAAGGTATTTCAAGAAGAGAGATTAAATAAAAAAGAAAGTATTATTATAAGTGCTGACTATGATAATGATATTGTTCTGGCACAGCAAATAGGAGTGGATGCTTTGTTTATTGATACAAGTGAAAAAACAGAGCTTAAGGAGAATATAGATGAGGAGGCTTCCGCAAAGGATAAAGAAGTTAAATCGGATAAAATCAAGAAACAAGTAAAAACAATAATGGCAATTAAGGAAGAAGAAACAAAAGCAAAGCTATATACAGTTAAGGGCTATGATTTTAGAAAAATAATCGACAACATCGTGAAGTAACAGGAGACTATTAATGAAAGAAAGTATTATTTTGGGGATAAAAAAGGGAATGGCAGCTTTTGCTATTACATATTTTGCTGCATTTTTGATTGCTGTGATTTTCAGCTTTACGGCTATGGACTTATTCGAAGAGGCCATACTTGGTGCGATGGATGCAGAAAGCTCAAATGGGTTTGGAGCAATAATAAAAATGACCGCTATGCTGTCAAGTATATCATTATTTAATATACATAAGGGTATGCAGCTTGGAATTTTGATTCTTGGGCTGATACCATTATTTGCATTTTTTATTACAAGGTCAAATAAAGCCTCAGAGGAGAGCTTGGGGATAAAGCAGCTTGTTCAATATTTTATAGGAGCATTAGTGTTTTCGCTTGAAATGTTTTTGCTGCAGGCAGCTACTCAAGGTGAATTTATGGGGGTTGAAGTAAGCTTTATGGGCTGGAGGAATCCTTTGATAACATTTTTTGTTGCATTTGCCGTTCAAATGATAATTGGGATTAATTCAAAGAAGGAACAGAAAAGCTTTATTCGTGCAGCTAAGCTTTTGATAAGGATGGCAGCAGGAGTAGGAGCGTCAATGGCACTATATGATTTGATTAGACTTTCTATGAAGCTTCCCCTTGGAGTATTTGGGAAAATTGGTGCTATATTTGTTGCATTACCAAATGCAGCAGCATATAAAATGTTTTTGCTAATGGGTATTGAACTGCAATTAAGTGATAGCCTGGTAGGTATTTTTGAAAAGCTCGGGGGTATTGGCTTTTCATACCAAAGCCTTTCGGTAGGCTTGAGTGTTGCATTAATATTTGTCTGGCTCATTATGGTGGCAATAGCTATATCAAGAATTCAGAGGGAAGGATATTGGCTTGACCTGCTTAGATTTATTGTTGTTTTTACCGTTTTTTCAATGTTTTTAGCGTTTTGCGGAACGATTAATATTGGCAAAATAGCTGTTGCGGGTGAAATATCCATTGGAATCAGCGTGCTGCAGGCAGTTATTATTCCATTTGTTATGCTTCTTTCGGTAGGAATAGTAGTATGGCTGTTTCGTAAGATGCTTATGCTCATAAAAGAAATCAATTAGCAAGGGATACTATTATATTTGGTAGTGTCAAGTGGTTTATGAAAACTCGAAGGAGAAAAAAAGATCCAATAGGACCCTAAAAAATTTGAGTGTATCTACTTTTTGGCAGACGGACGTCGCCCTTGACAGCACCTAAAAGCAATGCTTAAAAGAGTTACCGACGGCGATAACTCAAGAACAGATCCACTTATCCCGTCGCATTCTAGACATTGTAGCGTTGCTTTTAGGAGCCATCAAGGGTAAATCGAAATCAGAGATTTCGACGACTGTTTTTTACCTCGGGCTTAAATCTAAGTACAGATGGATTCGGATTGACGATTTTGAAGTT
>DFYO01000029.1 GCA_002381865.1 Clostridiales bacterium UBA4080
TTACACTTTGGGATTGCAAAATACACGGAAGAAGACAAGGAGAACTAGGCTGACCACCTTGATAACCACTACAGAAGACAGGATTTAAGCGATCTCTAATTGCTTCCGACCACCCAACCGACACACTAAGGGTCATTTCGACCACGTGCTAAAAGTCTTTAAAACGTCGGTACTACCGGCGTTTGTGAATCGGGGCGACCACGTCCCTTTATCCTGCACCGAAATAATATTCAGAGCAGGCAGTGGTTTTGCCCTAAAAAGCCGAAGTGGAACCCTCGCCAAATTCGCCCCAAACAGGCGTTTTATCATCCCAAGTGGTATCTTTAATCCACATGGGATGAGAAAACGCCACACAGGGCGAACGTGTGCGACAGGTGGGCAAGCAATACACCTAAGGCAGTAACAGCAATGCTTTAGCCGTCATCGGGTTGAATGGATGCTCACAAAATAATCGGTCACAAAGCCCCAAATTCGGCTTTGCGTTAAATCGCTTACTATAACATCTTGAATAGTCGCTCTATTAAAATCTCTATTTACTTCGTTAGCTATGGCTTCTTCATTGCACTTTGTTTTATGTATTATAAACTGCTTAACTGTATATTGAGATACTAATTTATATTTCTTCATAATCTTCCCAATTCTTCTGCGGGATACTTTATGTTTTAATTTTAAAAGCTCTTTTCTTATTTTTCTAGTACCATAATTATTCCTACTAGCCTTAAATATCTTAATAACCTTATCTTCTAATTCGCTATCAATTACATTTTCTTTACTATTATAATAAATCAAGCTTCTTGAAATTTTCAAGTATTTGCACATGGCGCTGATACTGTATTTATTCTTATTTGCACGAATTATTTTGATTTTCGTCCCATTATCAGCGCCGCTTGCTTTAAAATATCATTTTCCATCTTCAATTGCTGATTTTCTTTGCGTAATTTAAGCAATTCTTTTTCTTCCTCAGATCTATTATCTTTTGTTTTAAATGAACCAGAAGAAGTAAAATCATTTGTCCATTTATTTATAGTAGATCTTGCAATATTATATTCTTTTGAAATTTCTAATGGGGTTTTCCCTTTCCTTACTAATAAAACTATTTGTTGTTTAAACTCATCGCTGTATCTTTTGGCTTTGTTTGAATTTGACATGGTATTAATCCTCCACATAATTTTATTTATTTTACCATGTCCGAGTAATTATTGTCTAAATAAGTATAACCTATCCAAATTATTGCCTTGACAAAGCGAATAAGGGTGATATAATTATAAATAATATTTGCTGAGAAATAATGCTTTAAAACTATGAAGAGACGAGTAGAATTTGGAAGGATTTAGAGAGAGAACTGTAAGCTGAAATGTTCTTATCCGGAAGTATTTGAAGACTAACTCTGAGTGACTTTAATACAGTCCGTTGATTACGTTATAATCATAATGAGTGGTTTCTAAAACAATTAGGGTGGAACCGCGGGATAATCTCTCGCCCCTTACTGAAATAATCAGTAAGTGGCGAGTTTTTTTATAGAGTAGGAAAGTTCGTCTTGCTTGCAAGAGACCAAACTTTCCTACTCTACAAGAAACGCGTTCACCGAACGCTATTCTTGATTTGCATAGAACAGATTAATTATTATTTTTAATGGAGGTAAAAAATATGCTTTGGAATGATAATTATTTATTAGGAATTGAAGAGGTTGATAATCAACATAAAAAGCTTGTACAGCTTATTGAAGATACTAAAAAGTTATTGGTAGATGCACAGGATGGAATTGACTGCTATGATGAATTAGTAGCTGTCTTAAAAGAATTAGCAGAATATACTCAATATCATTTTAATTGTGAAGAAAAGCTTATGGAGGCTGTTGATTACGAAGACATTATTGCTCATAAAATGGAACATAAAATATTTATTAAAAAGATTAGTAGCTTTATGAGTGAGGACTTAGAAGAGGAACAAAAAGAAAAAATTGAAGAGCTTGTGAAGTTTTTATTTGATTGGTTAGTAAGGCATATTATGAATACAGACAGCAAGTATGTTGACTTTATTTAATGATTTCTTGGGATAAAGAATTTTTGTTAATAAATTGGTGTTTGAAGAAGATGAAGACAACTAAGAAAACTTAGGAGTTAAAATAGCTTAGGTTAAGAACATGTTTGTGAGTATTGAAAAGAGGAGAAAAAAATGATTATAAAATTAAAAGATGGTTCAACAATGGAGTTTGAGGGCAAAAAGAGTGTGCTTGAAATTGCAAATAGTATTAGCGAGGGGCTTGCACGTTTAGCGTGTAGTGCAAGTGTTAATGGGAAGACTGTAGATTTAAGACATGAAATTGATGAAGATGCAGAGCTTAATATATATACCTTTAATGACGAAGAGGGTAAAAAAGCATTTAGACATACTGCTTCTCATGTAATGGCTCAAGCAGTTAAGAGATTATATCCTGAAACAAAGGTGGCAATTGGGCCATCAATTGAAAATGGTTTTTATTACGATTTCGATAAAGAAATAGCATTTACTCAAGAGGACTTAGTTGAAATTGAAAAAGAAATGAAGAAAATTGTCAAGGAAGGTATTGAAATAACAAGATTTACAATGCCTAGACAAGAGGCAATCGAATTTATGAAGGAAAAGGGAGAAGACTATAAGGTTGAGTTGATTCAAGATCTTCCAGAGGATTCTATTATTTCTTTTTATCAACAAGGAGATTTTGTGGATTTATGTGCTGGCCCTCACTTAATGAATACAAAAGCAGTCAAGGCATTTAAGCTATTAAATGTTGCAGGAGCATACTGGAGAGGCAGTGAAAATAATAAAATGTTGTCTAGAATATATGCAACAGCCTTTGCTAAAAAAGCTGACATGGATGAATATCTACAAAAGCTTGAGGAAGCAAAAAAACGTGACCATAGAAAACTAGGAAAAGAGCTTGAGCTTTTTACAATTCTTGACGAGGGTCCTGGATTTCCATTTTTTCTTCCGAAGGGAAGCATATTAAAAAACACTCTGATAGATTATTGGAGACAAATCCACAAGAAGGCTGGTTATCAGGAAATATCAACACCAATAATTCTTAACAAAGAACTATGGATACGTTCTGGGCACTGGCTACACTATAGAGATAATATGTATACAACTCTTATCGACGAGGAAGAGTTTGCAGTTAAACCGATGAACTGCCCGGGCGGAATGCTTGTTTATAAAACAAAGCAGCATTCTTATAGAGATTTGCCAATAAGAATGGCAGAGCTTGGATTAGTACACAGACATGAAATGTCAGGAGCACTTCATGGTTTGATGAGAGTTAGAAATTTTACGCAGGATGATGCTCATATTTATATGATGCCAGAGCAGATAAAAGATGAGATTAAAAAGGTTATTGACCTAATTGATGAGGTTTATAATGTGTTTGGATATAAGTATTCTATGGAGCTTTCAACAAGACCTGAAAAAAGCATGGGCAGGGATGAAGATTGGGAGACTGCAACATCAGCCTTGAAAGAGGCTATGGATGAAAAAGGCTTACCATATATTATTAACGAAGGTGATGGTGCTTTTTACGGACCAAAGATTGATTTTCATTTAGAGGATTGTCTTGGAAGAACATGGCAATGCGGAACAATACAGTTAGATTTCCAAATGCCTGAAAAATTCGAATTAGAATATGTTGGCAAGGATGGAGAAAAACACAGACCTGTAATGATTCACAGAGTAGCCTTTGGAAGTATTGAGCGATTTATTGGTATTTTAATTGAGCATTTTGCAGGGGCATTCCCAACTTGGCTTTCACCTGTGCAGGTAAAGGTGCTGTCTATTTCTGATAAATATCTTGAATATGCAAAACAAGTTGAAGCGGCCTTGAATGATAATGATATAAGAGTAGAGCTGGATGACAGAGCTGAAAAAATCGGATACAAAATAAGAGAAGCTAGAATGGAAAGAGTCCCTTATCTGTTAATTGTTGGACAAAATGAAGAAGAAAACAAAACAGTTTCTGTAAGAAGCAGAGCTAAGGGAGATGAAGGCTCGCTTAAGCTTGAAGACTTTATTAGTAAAGTAAAGGAAGAGATTGACAGAAAACTAATTATTGAAAAAGAAATAGATGACAGTGAAATATAATAGTATTTTGTTTCTATTTTTGCCCTGCTTGCAAAAGTGGGGGTCAGCTTTAGAAATTGGCTATTTTGCAATAGTTGGGGTTGAATCCATTTGGATTCAGCTCCATTACTGTATCAAGGTCTATTTTAATGTTTATAATGCAGTAATGGAATTTATAGCTGCACATAATAAGCTCGATTATTAGCTAAACTAACTTCCCGAATGCCGAAAAACGGGAAGTTTCAATAAAAGTTTACGGGGGAAAAAGTTCTTGACATTTCTTGAGGGGGGGGGTATAATATATCATGTTGGTAAAAAAATTAACCAACCCAATTCAAAAAGTAATCTGAGGCGGGGAATATCTGAAATTTTCCCTATATGAAAAAATTGAATAAGCTAAAAAACAGTTTAATCTGGTATTAATAATTGATTTATTATTTGCGCGCGAAAATGATATTTCTATTAATTAATATATATAAAATATGGACAGGGAGGATAAATAGAAATGGTTAAGAAGTTTATCAGTTTAGTTTTAAGTATTATTATGGTAGTTTCAATATGTGGAATAGATGCAATTGCATTTAATCCTGATAAAAAGGATAAAGAAATAGAAATTAGTAAGATTGAGAAGAGTGAATACAATAAAATTAAAGAAAAAGCAATTAAGGGAAATAAAGCTATAAGTGAAAATGAATTTGATAAAATAATAAAAAAAGCAAAAAAGAATAATGATATTGAGGGAATGAAAAATGAATTAGGTAAGTATGCAGTTAGTACAGAATACTATTATCCTGAAGATACAAATTTGTTTAAAGCATCTGCTAATAAAACAGGAGACAAGAGAATTAGAATAGATAGATATTATCAGTACGCTTCAAAGACAGACTCTACCTATACTGTAAGTGATGGAACAAAAATAAATGCAAGTGTTATTCTAGGCTTTTTATCGTTTCTTCCATCGCCTTATGGCACTGGGTTTGGAGTTGTCTCGATATTACAAAGCATGACTGGAATGTCAAACTATGAAATGCTAAGCACAAAAAATATTTATGAGAGATCCTATTATGATGCGGTGGTAACAACAAAATATGCAGAAGTTTATATAGAAGATGGATGGGATGTAGCGGCGTATTCGCAACTGAAGCAGTATGATGGATACTATTTAGTTAGCGGATATAAAAATGGAACGCAACATTTTGTAAAGTCAAAATCAGTTGGCACATTAAGAATGGATGTGGGTAAATACTATTATGATAATACGAAATTGTTAAGTTATGCTACTATAGGACATGGTGGAATACATTTTCTTTATGATTATTCTTCTGGATACAAGGCTTATTATTATCCTAAATTATAATTTTTTATAATAACCTTTTTGATATTATATACATCCAAAAAGAGTTTTGCTAGCATAGCTGACTGACAGGTCTTATAATATAAAATTATAGTTGTATAAAGAATTCTTTTAGAAATATGATAATTATTCGCCAAGAGGGATTGGGATATGTTGTGAAATAGGTGATAAGTATTGCCTATTCACAATATCCTTATGAATAAATAAAACTAATTAAAGAAATAAGGTGAATGAATGAAAATTAGTTTTAAATATAATATAAAAAGGAGATATGATGTCTAAGTGATAAATATAAATAAAAAAAAGCTATTATTACTAATTATTGTGATTGTTCTTGGAAGTTATATTTTTTATAGGTTATTTTTAGCAGATAGAGATAATTTATTAGTATCTGAAAGACGAGTAAATGAAATGTTGGATATCCCAGTTATCACAATAGACGATGGATATTTGGGCCAAAATAATATTAGATTTAAAATATTAAAAACAGTTACAAATGAGTCATATGGATATTATGAAGCAAAAAATATGAATGATAATGACAAATTAAAGCTTTTTGTTCAACTTTATGGGATTAAGGGAGGATATGATTTTCCATTAGCTTCTAAGTATAAAGAATACATTATTGAAGATAATGGTAATTTTGATATAAACAATGTTACTATATCATGGAAATCTTTATATGTTGGAGAAAATGCAGAATACGAGTTGATGTATAATATTGATTTGAATAAATCTAAGTATCTTATCATTGCTTCCGTAGAAAAAAATGTAGAAATAGATAAAATTAATGAATATATAAGAATGAAATTAAAAAACAATAAAGAATTGATAGAATACAAACATTCTAATTAAATGATAATACACCTTACGCTATATTGTTAATAGGCATTGAAATAGTTTGATTTGAAGGATGTTGCTAATCGGTAAAAATCCTTTTTACAGGGTGATTTCTTTAATAATGAGTTAATTACTAAAAAATAATTTATTTGAAGACTACTTATAAATAGGTTGACATTTGTATAAAGACTATGATATAATTTCGTTTGTGAAAAGAAGAAGAGTATCCACTCTCACCTTGAGGCACTGCTTACAGGGTTGTATAAGTTGAAGGACTGATGCTAATCAGTTTGCTTGTATGTGTGGATAGGAGACTATCCTTTTTTTGTTAGCTTAAATAAGCTTATTTTTAAAGAACGATAATGAAAAAGTAAAATGGAGGTGTTGTATTATTAGCGAACATATGATTAATGAACAGATTAGAGACAAAGAGGTTCGTCTTATTGATGAAGATGGCAGCCAATTAGGTGTTATGAGTGCAAAGGATGCCCAAAAGATAGCAAGGGAAAAGAATCTTGATTTAGTTAAGATTTCTCCAAAAGCGAATCCACCGGTATGCAAGGTAATTGATTATGGAAAGTTTCGTTATGAGCAGGCTAAAAAAGACAAAGAGGCTCGTAAAAAGCAAAATATAATCACGTTAAAGGAAGTTCGTTTGTCTCCCAATATAGAGGAACACGATATTAACACAAAGAAAAAGCAAGCTGAAAAATTCTTAAAAAACGGAGATAAGGTAAAAGTATCTGTACGTTTTAGAGGTAGAGAAATGGCGCATACTAATATCGGAAGAGAAATTCTGATTGAGTTTGCAAAAGGACTCGAAGAAATTAGTGATATCGAAAAGCCGCCTAAAATGGAAGGAAGAAGCATGGTTATGTTTTTGAATCCTAAAAAAACGGTTTAAATAATTATTCAGAAGATTTAAGGAGGACATGAAAATGCCTAAAATGAAAACACATCGTGGAGCTGCAAAGCGCTTTAAAGCAACAGGAACTGGAAAATTAAAAAGAAGCAAAGCATATAAGAGACATATCTTAACAAAGAAAAGTCCTAAATTAAAAAGACAGGCAAGACCTGATGTTGTAATGTCACCATCAAATGAAAAAGTAATCAAAAAATTATTACCTTATATTTAATTCGCGTTAGGAGGAATAGAAAATGGCTAGAGTTAAAGGTGGATTAAACACCCATAAAAGACATAAAAGAGTATTGAAATTAGCAAAAGGCTACAGAGGCGCAAAGTCTAAACAGTTTAGAACTGCAAAACAGGCAGTAATGAAATCAGGAGTTTATTCTTATGTAGGAAGAAGACTTAAGAAGAGAGATTTTAGAAAATTATGGATTGCAAGAATAAATGCTGCAACTAGAGCTAACGGTATGTCATACAGTACATTTATGCATGGACTAAAATTAGCTCAGATTGATATCAACAGAAAAATCTTAGCTGATATGGCTGTTACTGATGCAGAAGGATTTGCAAAATTAGTAGAAACAGCAAAAGCACAAGTAAAATAATTAATAAGATATTGATAAGCTGATCTCTATATATTAGAGGTCAGTTTTTT
>DFYO01000052.1 GCA_002381865.1 Clostridiales bacterium UBA4080
GACGCACTAGACTTAGGATCTAGCGGGCGACCGTGGGGGTTCGACTCCCTTCACCCGCACTGCATAAAAAAATCAAGGTTTTTGGACCTTGATTTTTTTTATTAATCTGTAAGCGCTCAAGTGCTTCTGTTTTTTTGTCTATAAATCAAGGCTGCTTAAGCTTTGTATTTTGCAGAGGCTACTGTTATGATAACGACTGTCAGAGGAAACCTCTTTACCGAACCAAGAGGGTGGCAAAAAAGCATTTGCTTCATCAAGGGAACTAAACTCTACCTCGGCTACAATTAAACCCTCTAATAAGCCTGAAAAAACATCTAATTCAATCGTATAGGGATAGAAGGGTATATAATATCTGTTTTTGGTAATAATATTGTTATCTGCCTTTGATAGCAAGGAAAGGTATTCGCTTTCAGAAATCTCAATTTCATATTCCTCTCTGGAAATAAGTCCCTTTGACTTGATTGTAAGATAGTAGGCATTATCTGTTTGTCGGATGCGAATAACGGGAGCTGTACTTATATAGCCTTGATTGATTAAGGAGCATTTGTAATCATACAAATTGGCTGGAAGTTCTTTTACTAAGAATTTTTTTTCTATTTCCATAATTAATTCTCCTAACAGAAATTTTTGTAAAGCTTTAATCTAAGAAACTATTTTGTTCAAGCCAAGATATTAAAAGCTTAAAAAAATAGTTGCGGATTTTGAACTGGTTTAATAATCTGCTGAGTGATAAAATAATATTATTAATTAGAATATCATATTTTAACAAAGGAAGGAAGTCCGTTGTGTTTGTTTGCGGAGGATACAAAGATAAAATAAGCCTAAAAAGGAGGAAAATCTATGAAGATAGCAGTTTTTTTAGCCGAAGGATTTGAAGAAATCGAAGCGGTAGCGATAATTGATGTACTTAGAAGAGGGGGAATTGAGATAGATATTGTATCTATCGAAAAGGATAAATACATTAAGGGAAGTCATGATATCTGTATAGTTGCAGATAAGTGTTTTGGAGAAATTGACAAAAAAAGCTATGACGGAATCGTTTTACCAGGAGGAATGCCAGGAACAACAAGGCTTGAGAACTATCAACCACTAAAGGAACTGATAGTGGATTATAATGAGCAGGAGAAACTTATAGGAGCGATATGTGCTGCGCCTAAAATACTAGGCAACATGGGACTATTAAAAAACAGGGAGGCTATTTGCTTCCCAGGATTTGAAGAGGAACTTGAAGGGGCTCGGATATCAAAGGAAAGTATTGCTGTTAGTGGACATATAATTACAGGAAAGGGAGCAGGGAAGGCGATTGAATTTGCCCTTGCAGTTTTAGGCAAGGTTAAAGGGGAAGAAGTAGCTAAACAATTGCAGAAAAAATTGATTGCAGATTAGATGGATGAATTATTATTAATTTTTGATGATCTATAAAAGTGATAGGTGAGTTTTGTAACAGATATAAAAACTATGGAATTTAAGTAAAAATTACACTTTATTTACACGAGAAACAAAAGTTTACATTATGGAAATAAAAATACATAAAAAAAGATTGGTAAGTAAATTACAAAAACATTGAACGAGTAAAAAAACAACAAAATATCATATAAAATTGCAACAAATATGAATATTTATACAAAAAAGTTTCGCATGCTAATCTGATAAAGCTAGAATTTTGTTGAAAAATAAGGCTTTTAATGTTAAACTTTCACATAGGAATGGTTCTTAAAAAATTATAAGGAGGCAATTTATGAAAAAAAGAATTTCGTTAATAGTAAGTATGATTCTTGTTTTATCCATAGCGCTTTCAGGCTGTGGCTTTGGCGGGAACAAGGAAGGAAAAACAATTAGGACAAATAATTCAAGTGAACCAGGGTCTTTAGATCCAGCACTAGCACAGGGAACACATGACTCTTGGGTAATTGACCATGTTTTTGAAGGATTAATGAAAAATTCTGAAACTGGTGAAATTGTACCTGGAATGGCAAAGGAATATAAAATGGCTGATGACAATGTGACGTATACCTTCACATTGAGAGATGATGCAAAGTGGTCAAATGGAGACCCTGTTACTGCGCAGGATTTTGAATTTAGCTGGAAAAGAGCTCTTGATCCAGAAACAGCAGCATACTATGCATATCAATTTTTCTATATTAAGAATGGAGAAGCATATAACTCAGGCAAGGCAAAAGTTGAGGATGTAGGAGTAAAAGCTCTAGATGATAAAACTCTTCAGGTTGTACTTGAACAGCCAGCACCATTTTTCATTGAGCTTACAGCGTTTTATGCTCTGTTTCCGGTAAACCAAAAGGTTGTAACTGAGAATCCAGAGTGGGCAAATGACGCAGCTACTTTTGTTTCTAATGGCCCATTTAAAATGACTAATTGGGAGCATAAAACCAATATTACAATTAACAAAAATGAGAACTACTATGATGCAGCTAAGGTTAAGCTGGATTCAATAAGTTTTGATATGATAGAAGACGAGAATACTGCATGGCAGAAATACGAAGGTAATGAATATGATATCCTTCTTCCTATACCACAGGCAGTTGTTGGACAGTTAAAAAGCCAAGGAAGCAAAGACCTTGTTATTGGAGCGGACCTTGCAACATACTATTACAATTTCAATGGAGATACTAAGCCTTTTAACAATAAGAAGGTAAGACATGCTCTTTCAGCAGCGATTAACAGAGATACAATTGTTGAAAAAGTTGCTCAAGGAGGACAGCTTCCAGCGGGAGGAATAGTTCCATTTGGTATTCCGGATGAAGAAGGCAAAGATTTTAGAGAGGTAATGGGAACCCTTATAAAAGAGGATGCTGCAAATGCTAAAGCAATGCTCGAAGAAGGTTTAGCAGAAGAAGGAATGACAATTGCTGATATGAATAAATTTGCTATTTTATATAACACTCAAGAAGGACATAAAAAAATAGCTCAAGCAATTCAAGAAATGTGGAGAAATACACTTGGAATAGAAGTGCAAATTGAAAATGTTGAATTCCAAGTTAAGCTAGACAGAGAAAAGGCTGGAGATTATGCAATCTCAAGAGCAGGATGGGTTGGAGATTATGTAGACCCGATGACCTTTATGGATTTATTTGTAACTGATGGCCCATATAATGATTCTAATTTTAGTAATGGACAATATGATGGCCTAATTAAAACAGCTAAGTCAACAGCAGATCAAAAGGTAAGATTTGATGCTATGAGACAAGCTGAAAAAATCTTAATGGAAGAGCTTCCAGTAATGCCGATTTATCACTATACTCAGCCTTATGCTCAAAAAGCACACTTGACAGGTGTTTATAAGCCAGCTAACAGATATCCTGTTATGATTTATGCAGATATAGTAAAATAAAAAAACTTAAAAAATTAGTAATATGGAGACAGCAAAGCTTGTCATAATGACAGGTTTTGCTGCTCTGCATGGGTGTACTTGAAAAAGTCCTCATGCAGAGCTGCAAAGCCAAAACATAAGAAAGGAGCATATTATGCTGAAATATGTGTTAAAAAGATTGGTTATGGCTGCAATAACGCTATGGGTGGTAATTACAATTACATTTATGCTTATGCATGCTATTCCTGGAAATCCATTTAGATCTGAAAGTAAAATGCCTCCAAAGGTATATGAAAATTTATTGAAAAAGTATGGATTAGATAAACCGCTGCCTGAGCAGTACGTGATGTATCTTAAACAGCTTTCAAAGGGTGACTTTGGGGCTTCGATGAAATCAAGAGTTGAAACGGTTAATGATATGATTAAAAGAGGTTTGCCTGTTTCGGCATATTTAGGTTTTCAAGCGCTAATAATTGCACTTGTTTTTGGTCCTGTATTAGGAGCGCTCGCAGCCCTCTATCAGAATAAATGGCCGGATTATCTTTCGATGATTTTTGCAATTGTGGGGATATCTGTTCCGAGTTTTATTTTGGCGACAGTATTCATACAGTATATTGCAAAAAATGTAGCGTGGCTTCCAATTGGAGGCTGGGGAAGCTTTGCTCACACGATATTGCCAAGTATAGCCCTTGCAGTTATGCCTTTAGCTCAAATAGCTAGATTGATGCGCTCAAGCATGCTTGAGGTAATGGGTCAGGATTACATTAAGACGGCAAAATCAAAAGGACTTTCTAATCAAAGTGTAATTGTCAAGCATGCTGTAAGAAATGCAATATTGCCGATTGTATCCATTTTAGGAACACTGATAAGCAATCTTATTGTAGGGAGCTTTGTTGTTGAAAAAATATTTGGAGTTCCTGGGCTTGGTATGTTTTTTGTGACATCAATTAGCAATAGAGATTATACACTGATTATGGGAACTACTATTTTTTATTCGATTATTTTGATAGCAATGTTATTATTGGTTGATATTGCTTATGTTCTAATCGATCCAAGAATACGATTGACGAAGGAGGAGCATTGATGAAAGCAGAATTTGAAATAACAAAAGACATGTTTGCTCCTGCACTTACAGATACGAAAGCAGCAGAAACAATCAAGCGTCCAAGTATCAAATACTGGCCGGATGTTTGGAGAAGATTAAAAATGAATAAGCTAGCAATGAGCGGGCTTGTATTAATTGGAATTTTTGTTATTATGTCAATAATTGGAATACATATAAATGGTTTTTCGTATTTTGAACAGGATTTAGACAGTATTAATCTAAAACCGGGTGCGCAGCACTGGTTTGGTACTGATGAGCTTGGAAGAGACCTGTTTACAAGAATTTGGTTAGGGGCAAGATATTCTCTTTTTATTGGAGTAATGGCTGCAGCAATTGACTTTTTGATTGGCGTAATATATGGCGGTGTTGCGGGTATGGCTTCTAAGAGGATAGATAATTTGATGATGCGTATTGCAGAGGTAATATATAGCATCCCTTATCTGCTTATTGTGATTTTGCTTTCGGTTGTTTTTTCTCAATCGGGGCAGGGTACAAGCTTGTTTATTCTAATATTAGCGATGAGTCTTACAGGATGGGTACCTATGGCTATTCTTGTAAGAGGTCAAGTGCTTCAGCTTAAGGAGAGTGAATATGTTCTTGCAGCAGAAAGCCTTGGAGCAGATAAAAAATGGATTTTGGCAAAGCATATTATACCTAATACATTAGGACCTATTCTGGTAAATGTTACACTTACAATACCAAGAGCAATATTTGCCGAGGCGACCTTGTCGTTTTTAGGGCTGGGAATTCAGCCACCAAAATCAAGTTTAGGTAGCCTTGCAAATGAAGGGCTTGCGGGGCTTGCAGTTGGAAATGAATATCAGATATTAATTCCTGCGATATTTATTTCATTGATTATGTTTGCATTTAATGTACTAGGTGACGGATTAAGAGATGCACTAGACCCTAGATTGCGTAAATAGTCCAGCGGTGATATGTCAAGAGGAGATGGATTAAATATTGCATTTTTTTATATATCAATACTGGAAAAAAGGCACACTTACCTAAGCCCTGTCGACCAAGTTTTTGAAAAATGAGCAGGACGACTAAATCAGCAGATAAATTTCACTATTCTGCTGAGCGATATAGGCGATTGTCTTTAAGCAGTGTAAAGACTAACCGCACAAATTTACGGGCAGTTAATGCGAGTGCACGTTTGTGTTGATATCTGTTTACCTCTTTATATTTGAGGTGGTAGAAAGCTTTATACTCCTTGTCGCATCTTACAAGTGAGAATGCAGCTTCACACAGATAATACTTTAAAAATCGGTTGCCAGATCTGATAAGCCTTGTGTTTTTGGCTTCGAAATTACCAGACTGGTGCTGAGTCCAGGCAAGACCTGCATATTTAGCAAGTGCAGCCTGATTTTCAAATCGATTGATATCGCCAATCTCAGCCATGATTCCGGCAGAGTATACAGGACCTATTCCTGGAATGGATATCAATACATTTGGCAGGAGTTCCATCTGGGCAGCGATTGCTTTATCGAACTCTTTGATTTGAGATTCCAATGCCTTCATTGAGGTTATGGATAGGGAAAGCACCTGATTCACAGAGTCATTTACCGTCTTGGGTAAGCGGTAAGAACTTCGGGCAGCTTTCTGAATGGCTTTGGCTACCGTATCTGGATCAGGAAAGCGGTTCTTTCCTTTATCAATGATAAAAGCGGTCAGTTCTTGTAAGTCCATATATGCCAGTGCTTCAGCAGATTCAAATTCGTCGTAGACAGCAAGGGCAGTGGTACTGAAGGTATCAGAAAATACCTTTTCCTGTGTCATGGTTGAATACTTCTTGAACAGCACATTCATAAATCGTTGTTTTTCCTTGGTGAGGTTGGAAACAGTGAAATAACGTGCTCGTGTGAGGTTTTGGAGGGCTTTGTAGCGATAGTCTCCGACATATACCTCTTTGTTGATTCTTCCAAAACGCAGACAGTCAGCAATGACAAAAGAGTCAACCCAATCATTCTTTGGAAGGTCATTATAAGATTCTTTGAACTTATTGACCTGCTTAGGATTGAGGACATGAATCATTTTGTTAAAGGATGCAAGAGATGCATCTTCCCTAAGAAAATATACAAGGTTGTCACCATAGACAGAAGTGGCTTCAAGACCTATGGAAACAGTATCAAGGGATTCAGAAGTTAACGCAGAACAGATTCTTTTTACCAACTGAGTAGAACCATCGTGTGAGTTTGCAACAGAGAAGTTACTGTGCTTATCACCACTCGGGAGCATCAAGTAAACGACATTGGATTTGCTACTTACATCAATTCCAACGTAAAGTGGGTTCATAAAATCACCTTCTTTCGTAGTAAGATTTGAGTGTTCAATCGGCTTGGTAAAACCCATGATCATGGAGCATCGACACCCTCGCATATAAGAATCCGGCTTAAGATGGACAGATGCGAAACCACACTGCTAGGTGGTAGCCCATGAACTTAAGCAAACAGCCAGCGGTTTGAAGCTAACTGCCATGTCAGGGGAACAGACTATTCATGAAGTAACCAATACTGGTTCAACAAGGAGAAAAAGAACAATTACCTGATTGACACTAGGACAATTATATCATGGGCTTAACTAGGCCTATTGAACAAAAACAATTAAGTTATCAAGGTACAATTGTGTATCTAAAAGATATTATACGAGGAGAAAAATATATGGAAAAAGTACTAGAAGTAAAGGATTTGAAAGTATCCTTTAAGACATTCTTCGGTGAGGTAGAAGCTGTAAGGGGAATAACCTTTGATGTACATAAAAAAGAAACCGTTGCAATTGTTGGAGAATCCGGTTGTGGAAAAAGTGTTACAGCTAATTCAATTATGCAGCTGCTTCCAATGCCTCCTGCTTTTTATAAGGGTGGAGAGGTTGTATTTCAAGGAAATAATCTCTTAGAAAAAACCAATAAGGAAATGATGGAAATAAGGGGCAAGGATATTGCCATGGTTTTTCAGGACCCCATGACTTCCTTGAATCCTACTATGAGAGTTGGATCTCAAATTGTTGAAGGATTAAGAAAGCATCAAAAGATGTCGAAGGAAGAGGCAGAAAAAAAAGCAATTGAAATGCTTGACTTAGTGTCTGTTCCTCAAGCAAATAAAAGAGCAAAACAATATCCTCATGAATTTTCAGGAGGTATGAGACAAAGAGTAATGATAGCGCTAGCGATGGTTTCAAATCCAAAGCTTTTAATTGCGGATGAACCAACAACGGCATTGGACGTTACTGTTCAGGCTCAGATTATTGAGCTTATGAAAAAACTTCAAGATAAACATGATATGTCAATAATTTTAATAACACATGATTTGGGCGTTGTTGCAGATATGAGTGATAGAGTTATTGTTATGTATGCTGGTCAAATTGTTGAAGAGGGTACAGTAACAGACATATTTGAAAATCCAAAGCATCCTTATACTATAAGGCTGCTGCATTCGGTGCCTAGACTCGATATGCACAAAGGGGAGCCCTTGAATGCAATTGATGGAACGCCGCCAGATTTATATATTCCGCCAAAAGGCTGCAGCTTTTTTGATAGGTGTGATAAATCAATGGAGGTTTGCAGAAACAATGTTCCAGAATTCACAGATAATAGTGAGACTCATAAAAGCAGATGCTGGCTCAATCATGAATTTGCTAATAAAGGAGGGGAAGTGTAATGGAACCTTTACTATCGGCAAAAAACATAAAAAAATATTTTAAGGTAGGAAATTCATACCTTAAGGCGGTTGACGGAATAAGCTTTGATATTTACAAAGGGGAAACCCTAGGGCTTGTAGGTGAATCAGGCTGTGGTAAATCAACTGCAGGAAGAACTATTATGAGATTGTATGAACCGACGGATGGAGAACTGTTTTTTCAGGGAGAAAATATTTATAACTTCCCTCAAAAGAAAATGCAGGATATTAGAAAAAACTTTCAGATGATTTTCCAAGATCCTTATGCATGTCTAAATCCAAGAATGACAGTTGAAGATATTGTGGCGGAGCCTCTGGATATAAATAAGGTTTTTCAAAAAAAAGAAGATAGAAGAAAACGAGTTATTGAGCTTTTGGAACTTGTAGGTCTTGGTGAAGAGCATGCTATGAGATTTCCCCATGAATTTTCAGGGGGACAAAGACAGAGGATAGGAATTGCTAGAGCACTAGCATTGAATCCAAAGTTTATTATATGTGATGAACCAATATCTGCTCTAGATGTGTCTATTCAAGCACAGGTTGTAAATCTTTTAAAGGATTTACAGGATAAGCTAGGACTTACATATTTATTTATTGCACATGATTTATCAATGGTAAGATATATTTCAGACAGAGTAGGAGTAATGTATCTTGGGCATATGATGGAGCTTGCTGACAGTGAGGAATTATATGAAAATCCATTGCATCCATATACAAAAGCATTATTATCAGCTATTCCGATTCCAGACCCTAAGATTCAAAGAAGCAGGCAAAGAATAATGCTTGAGGGGGATGTACCAAGTCCTATTAATCCGCCCGAAGGATGCAGGTTCGTGGATCGATGCAGCTACGCAACTAAGGAATGTAAAGAAAAGACACCAGAATTTAGAGAAATCAAGCAAAACCATTTTGTGGCATGTCATAATGTATAAAGAGCAGCAATTAAGTGCTGTTAATATTATTTTATTAAACCAATGAGGCATCCGAAGGGATGCCATTTTGGACTAAAATACCCAAACAAATCTAGTGTATTTTAAAATAGGGTATTACAATAAAAAAAACTAGCACAATTGTTTTTGCTGTGATATAATAAATGACGATTGACTATGGGAATTTATGCCCTAAATATCTTATAAATTAAACGGTAAACGTTTATATAGATCAACAGCTATAAATAGAAAGAGCAGTATGATCTGCAGGAAAGGCGTATAGAGCGCTTCTTGTTATACATCCATAAGGAGGAATATTAAAAAATGAACGCAAAAGTAGAAACGTTAGAAAAAAGCATGGTGAAATTGACTATTGAGGTCGATGCTGCTAAATTTGAAGAAGGCATGCAAAAAGCATATAATAAAAACAAAGGGAAAATGAATATTCAAGGATTCAGAAAAGGAAAAGCACCTAGACAAATCATTGAAAAAACATACGGACCAGAAGTTTTTTATGATGATGCCGCTAACTACTGTATTCCAGAAGCATATGATAATGCAGTAGAGGAAGCAAGCTTAGAGGTAGTTTCAAGACCAGAAATTGATGCAGTTCAAATAGAAAAAGGTAAAAGCTTTATTTTTACAGCAGTTGTTGCAGTTAAACCTGAAATTACATTAGGTGAATATAAAGGTATTGAGGTTGAAAAAAGAGAAGTAGAAGTTTCAGATGAGGATATTGATGCAGAGATTCAAAAGGTTCAAGAGCAAAATTCAAGAATAGTTGAGATTACTGATAGAAGAGTTGCAGATAAAGATATTGTAAATATTGATTTTGAAGGTTTTGTAGGTGGAGTTGCATTTGAGGGAGGAAAAGGCGAGAACTTCGACCTTACAATTGGCTCCAACTCATTTATTGATACTTTTGAAAATCAATTAATTGACAAAGAAATTGGTGAAGAGGTTGACGTACTGGTTACTTTCCCAGAAGAATATCATCAAGAGGCTCTTCAAGGAATGCCTGCTACCTTCAAGGTTAAGATTAATTCTATCAAAGCAAAGGAATTGCCAGAGGTAGATGATGATTTTGCTAAGGATGTTTCTGATTTTGAGACATTATCAGAATACAAGGACAGTATTAAAGCTGAGATAGCTGATAGAAAAAAAGCTTCAAACAAAAAAGAAATGCAGGAAGAAGTATTAACAAAGCTTATCGAAGCTTCAAGCATTGAGCTTCCTGAGCCAATGGTTGATTTAGAGGCTGAGAATATGTCACATGAGTTCGCTCACAGACTTCAATACCAAGGCTTGGATATTGAGCAGTATTTTAATTATACTGGACAGAACTTTGCTAGCCTAAAAGAAGCTATGAAAAAGGAAGCTGACAATAAAATCAAAGTAAGACTTGTACTTGAAGGCGTTTCAAAAGCAGAAAACCTTACAATTTCTGATGAAGAATACAATGAAGAGGTTAAAAAGATGGCGGAGCTTTATCAAATGGAAATTGATAAGCTTTTACAAAACATTGGAGAAGATGAAAAAGAATCCATTATGCAAGATATGTTAAATCAAAAAGCACTAGATTTAATTACAGAAGCATCCGTAGAGAAGTAATAAGGAGGTAAGAGGATATGAGTTTAGTACCTTATGTAATAGAGCAAACTAGCAGAGGCGAAAGATCTTACGATATTTTTTCAAGATTATTAAAGGAAAGGATTATCTTTCTCGGAGAAGAAGTTAACGATACAACAGCTAGCTTAGTTGTTGCACAATTACTGTTTTTAGAGGCAGAGGATCCAGACAAGGATATTTTCTTATATATAAACAGCCCTGGAGGATCAATTACTTCAGGAATGGCAATATATGATACAATGCAATATATTAAGCCTGATGTATCTACAATGTGTGTTGGTATGGCAGCTAGTATGGGAGCATTTCTACTTGCTGGAGGAGCAAAAGGAAAGCGATATGCTTTGCCTAATGCTGAAATAATGATTCATCAGCCGCTTGGAGGAACAAGAGGACAGGCTACAGATATTAAAATACATGCAGATAGAATTATTGAAATGAGAAAAAGACTTAATGAAATTTTAAGTGAAAACACTGGAAATCCATATGAAAAAATTGCAGCAGATACAGAAAGAGATAATTTTATGACTTCGGAGGCTGCTAAAGAATATGGGATTATTGATAAAGTCTTTTATAAAAGATAAACGAAACTATAAACAGGTTTAATATAAAAAAGAAGGTGCTTAGATGCCTAATAAGTATGATGATAAAAAAAGCTTAAGATGTTCCTTTTGCCACAAAACACAGGAGCAGGTAAGAAAGCTGATTGCTGGTCCTAATGTATATATTTGCGACGAGTGTATTGAGCTTTGTGCTGATATTATTGAAGAAGAATTCAGTGAGCTTAAAGAAGGAATTGAACTTGAAAATGTTCCAAAACCAAAAGAAATTTTCGAGTTTTTAAATGAATATGTAATTGGACAGGACGATGCTAAAAAAGCTTTAGCAGTTGCTGTTTATAACCATTATAAAAGAATTAGAAATGCTATTAAGGATTCTGACGTTGAGCTTTCTAAAAGCAATATTCTTTTAATTGGACCAACAGGTTCAGGAAAGACATTTCTTGCACAAACGCTTGCAAAAATGCTTAATGTACCCTTTGCAATTGCAGATGCAACTACATTAACAGAGGCAGGTTACGTGGGTGAGGATGTCGAGAATATTTTACTTAGACTGATTCAGGCTGCAGATTTTGATATTGAAAAAGCTGAGCAAGGTATAATATATGTAGATGAAATTGATAAAATAGCAAGAAAGTCTGAAAACACTTCTATTACCAGAGATGTTAGCGGTGAAGGAGTACAGCAGGCATTATTAAAAATATTAGAGGGTACAGTTGCTTCGGTTCCGCCACAGGGTGGAAGAAAGCATCCACATCAGGAGTTTATTCAAATTGATACTACTAATATTTTGTTTATCTGCTCAGGAGCATTTGATGGCTTAGAAAAAGTTATTGAAAGAAGAGTAGGTAAAAAGGCACTTGGGTTTGGTGCTAATATTGAAAGCACAAAGAATAAAGATATTAGTGATACTCTTAAAAAAGTACTTCCGCAGGACTTATTAAAATTCGGACTTATTCCAGAGCTTATCGGAAGGGTTCCGGTTACTGTAACTCTAGATTCGCTTACAGAGGATGTATTAGTAGATATTTTGACAAAGCCTAAAAATGCATTAGTAAAGCAGTATAAAGCAATTTTTGAAATGGATGGAGTTGAGCTGGAATTTGAAGAAGAAGCGCTTCGAGCAGTAGCTCAAAAATCCCTAGAAAGAAAAACTGGTGCACGTGGTTTAAGAGCAGTTTTAGAGAATGTAATGATGGATATTATGTTTGAAATACCATCTAATGAAAAGATAGAAAAATGTATTATTACTAAAGCTTCAATTGAACAAGAAGCTGAACCAGTAATAGTAATAAATGAAAACATTACTTCAATGAAGAAAAACTCGACAAACAAAAAGAAAAGCGGTAGAAATAACGAAAACGAACCTGCATAATTATCAACTCAATCCCCCTGCAAAAAACAGGGGGATTATCGATTATCAGAACATACAAAAAGCTATTAATAGTATTTCGTTTCAAAAAAGGAGACCAATACTGATGAACAATCAAAATAATACTATAGAAATTCCAATTTTAGCCTTGAGAGGTATTAATCTATTTCCAGATATGATGATGCATTTTGATGTAAAAAGAGAAAAATCAATTGAGGCATTAGAATATGCTATGGAAACCAATCAGCAAATACTGCTTGTTTCTCAAAAAGAGGCTCATTTGGAAGAACCAAATCCATTAGATGATTTATTTGAGGTAGGAACTATAGCAAAAATCAAGCAGCTTATTAAACTTCCTAAAAATGTTGTCAGAGTACTTGTGTCAGGGGATGTAAGAGCAAGGATTACGGAAATAATCAAGGAAGAGCCATTTATTATTGCAAAAGCAGAAGTAATTGTAGATTCTGATGAAGACATTGAAGAAGTACAAATAAAAGCAATGCTGTCTGCAGCAAAAGAAACAGTTGAAGAATTTTATAAGATAAATCCTGCATTTGCAAAGGAAACAATAGATAAAATATTAAAAATAGACGATATTGGAAAGCTGGCAGACGTAATTGGATACAATTTGATAGCCTCCTTAGATAGTAAACAAAGCCTTTTGAGTGAAGGAGACAAGACCATCAGAATTAAGCTGGCGGTAACAATTTTAAATGCAGAAATTGAGATTGCCAAGCTCAAAAGGGATATCAATGATCAGGTAAAATTGAAAATTGATAAAAGCCAAAAGGATTATTACCTTAGAGAACAAATGAAGGTAATCCAAAATGAGTTGGGAGAACAGCAGGGGCTTGAAGAAGAGCTGAATGAGTATTCTCAGAAAATGAAGCAGCTAAATGCATCAGAGGAAGTGCTTTTAAGGATTGAAAAGGAAATTAATAGACTAAAAAGAATGCCATTAGGTTCAGCAGAAGCAACTGTGAGCAGGAATTATATTGAGGCATTATTAGAAATGCCTTGGAATAATAAGACTAATGAAGAAACAGACTTATCTAATGCAGAAATAATATTAAATGAGGATCATTATGGACTTGAAAAGGTAAAGGAAAGAGTAATTGAGCATCTTGCAGTAAGGAAATTGTCAGATAATACTGACAGTCCTATTATTTGTTTGGTTGGGCCGCCAGGAACAGGTAAAACCTCTATTGCAAGATCTATTGCAAGAGCATTAAATAGAAAGTATTCAAGAATTTCACTTGGCGGTGTCAGAGATGAAGCTGAAATAAGAGGGCATAGAAAAACCTATATAGGTGCAATGCCGGGAAGAATAATTAATGCTATTAAGCACGCAGAGTCAAGCAATCCCTTGATTTTATTAGATGAAATTGATAAAATGACAAGTGATTTCAGAGGAGACCCGGCATCTGCCATGCTTGAGGTACTTGATGCCGAGCAAAACAGTAAATTCAGAGATCATTTTATAGAAATATCAGTTGATTTATCAGATGTACTCTTTATCGCTACAGCAAATTCAGTTAGAAATATTCCTAAGCCATTATTAGACAGAATGGAATTAATTGATGTAACTAGCTATACAGAAAATGAAAAAATACATATTGCTAGAAATTTCCTTATCCCAAAACAAGAAAATAAGCATGGCATTGGAAAAGGCGAGCTTCAGATAAGCGAAAGAGTTATTTCTAAAATAATAAATGAATATACAAAAGAATCCGGTGTGCGAAGTCTTGAAAGAAAGATTGGAGAAATTTGCAGAAAGGTTGCCAAGCAAACCTTTTTAGAAAACAAACCAAGCTTTAAAATTACTGAAAAAAACCTTAAGCAATATTTGGGCACGCCACCTTACAGATTTGATATGGCTAATGAAAAACCTCAAGTTGGTATTGCAAGAGGACTTGCATGGACTGAATTTGGGGGAGACACTCTTTCGATTGAGGTTAATATTATGAAAGGTAAGGGCAAGTTTGAGCTTACTGGACAGCTTGGAGATGTTATGAAGGAATCAGCAAAGGCAGCAATCAGCTATATTAGGTCACAGTGTAACTTGATTGATAATATGGCGGATGATTTTTATGAAACAAAAGATATTCATATTCATATTCCAGAAGGTGCTGTGCCAAAAGATGGTCCTTCAGCGGGAATAACAATGGCAATTGCAATGATTTCAGCACTAACTAAAAGACCAGTTAACAATCAGGTTGCAATGACAGGAGAAATAACCTTAAGAGGCAGAATTCTTCCCATTGGAGGATTGAAGGAAAAGCTATTAGCAGCAAAAAGAGCTGGAATAAAAAAGGTTTTAGTACCTGAAGACAATCGAAGAAATATTGCAGAGATAAGCAATGAAATTATTAAAGGATTGGAAATTGTGTATGTATCTGATATGAAGCAGGTATTAGATGAAGCATTGCTTGAAAACGAGCAAGGAGGAAGTCTATGTTAGTAAATAATGTAACCTTAGAAGCAGTAGGTGTTAAGATGGAGCAATTTCCGATGACAGGAATGCCGGAGGTTGCATTTGCTGGAAAGTCAAATGTGGGGAAATCTTCACTAATTAATGGATTGATTAACAGAAAGGCATTGGCAAGAACGTCAGGACAGCCGGGCAAAACAAGAACAATTAATTTTTATAATGTGGAAAATTTATTATATATTGTTGATCTTCCGGGCTATGGATATGCTAAAACATCAAAATCGGAGAGAGAATCTTGGGGTAAAATGATAGAATATTATCTTAAGAGAAGAGAAAGTCTTAAGCTGGTAGTACTTCTAATAGATATTAGGCATGAGCCCTCTGAAAATGATAAGATGATGGCTGATTGGATAAGACAGAATGGTTTTGAACCGATTATTGTAGCAACAAAATCAGACAAGCTAAAAAGAAGCCAGCTTACAAAGCATATTAATATGATAAAGAAAGCAATGGGTATTAAAGAGGATGGAATTGTATTACCCTTTTCCTCGATGACAAAGCAAGGCAAGGAAGAGATATGGTATGCAATTGAAAAAGCACTAAATATAAAGGAATAACATAAAATGTTATTCCTTTATTAGTTCTGAAAGCATATGCTTATAAATTATATGGTTGTTAGTTTTCCAGTTTTCACAGATTTTTACAGCATCCTCTTTGGAATAAACCATTATTTTTAATTCCATTAATATGGTTTTGTTTTCTCGCGCAATACATTCAACAAGATATGTTTCACCAATTTGCTGGTAATAGTCAGCAGAAATTTCAAAAGAGGATTTGATCTCAAATTTATTATCCTTAAGATATTGCTGTATTTCTTTTTTACTGCTTTCAGGAATACGGTTTTCAAAGAAATCCAAAGTGGTATTGCCATCTTCTGTCATCTGGTAAAAAGTTCGGTGAGATTCTGTTGTTATTTTTAACAGGTTAGTTTCTACCATCTGATTTAAATATTCCTGTAAAGAAAAATAGTTCGTATAGCCTTTATTAAGTATGAATTCTGAAATGATAGAGTTAGTTAATGGAGTAGTGCTTATATTGAGCATATATAGTATAAGTAATTTGTTTAAGCTAAGCTCCTGATTTGATGCGTTCATTCGTGCCTCCTGAGGTATATCTGCAATTCAAAATAATAATAATTTTATAGGTATATTCTATATCAAAGAGTAAAAATATACAAGCTATCTCAAGGACAAACGTTCCATAGCTTGCCTTGATAAGTGTTTCTCTCTGAGAATTTCTTATTTATAGTATTGAGAACTATTTTCTTGTTTGTGCTCCAAAGAGGTGCAACAAGAAGATTTTTTGGTCCGTCTCCGGTAAGACGGTGAATTACAATGGAAGGAGATAGCCTTTCCACACAATCAACTACCAGTTCACAGTACTCCTCTAAGCTAAGAAGGAATTCTGGATGTAAGGAATAATATTTTTCAAGATCAGTGTTTTTTAATACATGTAAAAGCTGAAGTTTGACTCCACTAACCGGCAAATTAGAAAGGTATTCAATGGTCTCAAGCAGCATTTTCCGTGATTCACCAGGAAGGCCTATAATAAGATGCACGACTACATCGATATTTAGATTAGTTAAATCGTTTACAGCAGCTTCAAAAACATCAAGAGTATAGCCTCTTCTTATAAAGTCAGCTGTAGTTTGATGCATAGTCTGAAGACCAAGCTCGACCCATAATTTTTTCTTAAAATTAAGTGAGCTTAAGAGTTCAAGCACCTCAGCTTCCAGACAGTCAGGTCGTGTAGCGATAGAAAGACCTGCTATTTCAGGATGGCAAACTGCTTCATTAAAAATAGAATTTAATTGTGAAAGGTTACCATAAGTATTTGTATAGGATTGAAAGTATGCAATGTAATTATTTGTTTTTTTGTTTTTGATGAGTTGCTTAGCTTCTAATATCTGCTCTTTAACAGATAAGGCTCCATTAGACGCAAAGTCTCCGGAGCCCACAGTGCTACAAAAAATACATCCATTATTACCAATTTTACCATCTCTGTTTGGGCAGGTAGTGCTTGCAGTAAGTGCAAGCTTATATACTTTTTCGCCAAATAGTCCTATATAGTAATCGGATAAAGAATTGTAATACTTTTTTGTGGCGTTCATATAACTATATACATGAGATTACAGCTCTTGCAACTGCATCTGCCACACCTTTGTCAAACGGTTTTGGTAAAATATTTTCTTCGTTAATCTCATTTTCTGGAACAAAAGAAGCTAGCGCCTCAGCAACAGCAAGTTTCATTTTTTCAGTAATTTGAGTTGCGCGCCCTTCTAAGGCACCCTTGAAAATACCAGGAAATGCAAGTACATTGTTGACCTGATTAGGAAAATCAGATCTTCCAGTGCCTACTACTTTTGCACCTGCTTTTTTTGCCAAGTCGGGCATTATTTCTGGAACTGGGTTTGCCATAGCAAATACGATAGAGTCTTTTGCCATGGATTTAATCATTTCTTCAGTTACTATGTTTGGAGCAGAAACACCAACAAAAATATCAGCATCCTTTAGTGCATCGGATAAAGTACCACGGATATTGTTTGTATTTGTATTTGAGGCAATTTCAGTTTGCGCCCAGTTAAGCCAAGTTTCTTCTTTATTTATTATTCCTGCCTTATCACACATTATTATATTTTTAAAGTTTTTAAGAAGTAATAGTTTACAAATAGCAATTCCGGCAGAGCCAGCTCCGTTAATTACTACTGTTGATTGCTCAGGCGTTTTATTCACAACCTTAAGAGCATTAATAATTCCAGATAATACTACAATAGCGGTTCCATGCTGGTCATCATGGAATACAGGAATTGATAATTCTTTTTTTAAACGTTCTTCAATTTCAAAGCATCTTGGTGCGGATATGTCTTCAAGATTGATTCCGCCAAATGCAGGGGCAAGATATTTAATAGTTTTTACAAGCTCATCAGTATCCTTTGTATCAAGACAGATTGGAATAGCATTTACTCCAGCAAATTCTTTGAAAAGAACAGCCTTTCCCTCCATTACAGGCAGAGCAGCTTCAGGACCTATATCGCCAAGGCCTAATACTGCAGTGCCGTCTGTGACTATTGCAACAGTATTTGCCTTCATTGTATATTTATAGGCATTTTCTTTGTCTTCAAAAATTTTTTTACAGGGTTCAGCAACACCTGGAGTATAAGCAATAGCCAAATCCTCTTTGTTATTAACCTTGGACTTTGCTGTGATTTCTAATTTTCCTTGCCATTGTTCATGCATGAAAAGTGCTTTTTCTAATGTATTCATAGTACACCACCTATATTTTAATTATTTCGTTATTATTCTATCAGAAGTCCTTGGGAAAGTCACGTACAATTGTATGATTTAAGAATAGGAAAGAATAATAAAAAGCCTATGTTAATTGCCATAGGCCTTAAAAAATAATTTTTAATATAATATTTCTTCAATACTAAGATGAGGCAGCACTGCTAAATCCAAGATTTTTTCGCCAACTTCTATTATAGGCTTTGAAGGAGAGGTGTTGTGAATAAAAATTATTTTACCCTCATCACCGCTTGAGAGACGTACGACCCTTCCAAGATAATTATGAGCTATATTAGCGAGGAAAACAAATAGCATAGAAGTGTCTAATAAGCCATATGATTCATATTCAAACATATGTATTACCTTGAAAGGACAAGCCTTTTCATGGTATGAGCGAGTACTAGTCATAGCATCATAGATATCAACAATAGATATTATTTTTGCGTAGGGATGAATATATTCATCTTTTATACCCAGAGGATAACCGCTTCCGTTGAGCTTTTCATGATGCATAAGAACCCCCATCTTAACATCATAAGGAATTGTCTGGTCTTTAATAAGCTCAAAACCATATTGAGAATGCTTTTTAATTGAAGCAAATTCTTCATCAGTTAGCTTTCCCGGTTTATTTAGAAGTTCTAAGCTGATTTTAGTTTTGCCAAGATCATGTAGTAAACCGGCTAACGTAATCTCTTCAATTTCCTTGTGGGTAAGCTGAAGCCAGTGTGCGAATATATTGGATAATAGAGAAACGTTAATACTGTGGCTAAAGGTATAGTCGTCAGTAGTTTTGATGTCGTGTAGGTAATTGAATAAATTGCTTTTGGTTTTAAGCTGTTCTAAAAGACTGTAGCTAATATCAAGCAATTCATCAATTTGCACAGGCTCGCCATTACTTATAGACTCAAGATGGTGTTTGATTTGTGTTTCTTTTATAGCATAATTGTTTTGAAATTCTAAAAAGGGTAAATCTGTTCTTTCTATATGAATATTTGCGTGGGGCTGCCTAATTGCTTCAGGATAATAATCCGTAACCGGCAAATCTAAAATGATTACACTTAAAATATCATATAGCTTTAAACGAAAAATATGTTTTTGGTGGATAACGGTATTTTTCGGTATTAAAATTAAACCGTTGCTATTAACAACATCATCGCCAAGTGTCATGCCCTCGGATAGCTGTTCAATTGGTATTCGGATTGATTTTGCCATATTATTTACCCCGATTAGATTAATAATAATTATTATATCAAATAATTCTGATTAATTCTATCAGCAGATATCAAGAGATAATAATTTGGATATGATAAATATAGATATAGATAATTATAAAGCTAAAACTAAGAGCTAAAGATTTTTCCAGGAAACCTGATTTTTACCTTTGTTTTTTGCTTCATAAAGCTGCAAATCAGAAAGCTTAAAATATTCATCACTTTGATTTTTACTAGTCGGTATAAAAGATATTCCGCCTATACTGACAGTTAGATTATTTGAGACTTTAGAATAAGAATGCTCTATGTGTAATGCGTAAATGGCTAAGCGTATTTCCTGAGCAAGCTGTATTGCTCCATCAGAAGCTGTATCAGGTAGCAGTAAGGCGAATTCCTCTCCGCCAATTCGGGCAGTGAAATCAGTTGCTCTTTTCAGATTTGTTTTTATTGTTGAGGCAATCATTTTCAGGACGACATCACCCATAAAATGGCCATAATTATCATTATATTGTTTGAAAGAGTCAATATCTATTATTGCAAGAGATATAGGTGATTTGTTTCTAAAGGCTCTATTTATTTCTAAATTATAACGTTCCGAAAAACTTCGTCTGTTTGGAATTTCAGTAAGACCATCAAGCAAAGCTATTTTTTCTAATATTTTCATTTTATTAAGTAGTTGAAGATGATTATGTATCTTGATTTTTACTACGGCTGCATTAAAAGGTTTGAATATATAATCCACAGCGCCAAGCAGCAAGCCTTGCTCCTCAGTTACATTGTCTAAGGTCTCTGTAAGGAAAATTACCGGGATATCCTTTGTGCGTTCATTGTTTTTGAAAATCTTCATGGTATCAAAACCAGTTATTTCAGGCATATGAATATCAAGTAAAATTAAATCTGGAGATTGAGTTATTGCACGTTCAACAGCCTGAGTTCCGCTTTTGGCAAAAATTATGGTATAGTCTTTCTTTAATAGCTCATAGATTAGATCTAAATTAGATTTTTCATCATCAACGACAAGAATTTTTTGCTTTTGCGTTATCATTTTGAAGCCTCCTTATGTATAAGGAAAACGAAAAAGTAAGATTGTTGCCTTAAAACAACAGAAACGGACAAATATAAAATCAATACTTAGTTATAATATATTATAACTGATTGAAATCATAAAAACAATCAATAGGCAAATTTTATGCTATACTAATCAGGTGAATATCTGATAAAATGATTTAGGAAATATTAATATCATAGGAGAGGCATATGGAATTAAAAGCTTTTATTGAGAAAACACAGATAACTGAAAAAATAAAGGAAAAGTCATTTTCACTAATAACGGGAATCGCTGTATTTATAATTATTATGCTGGTTTTATATCAGGGAGACAATATTGGGTTATCGGATAATGGTGATTATCCACGGTTTGCCTATAGAAACTATATTATGCCTTTAGAAAAGTCAGAGCATCCCTTTTATTACTATTATGATAAATACGAGATGAATTTGGAAAAAGGGATTTTTGAAGTTAATATGGATGGAGGAAATCCATATAATTCACCTCATTTTATTTTTTTGCAGCTTTCAAAAATTGTTAGCATTATTAACAATTACTTTGCTCAGAATTTGATGAATGAGTATTTTGTGAGTTCTCTTGCGATAATATATATTTTGATTTATTCTGTTTCAATAGCATTAATAATGGATAGCATTAAAAATAGAAGCTTATTACAAAAATTATCCATTGGAGCATTGATGCTAATTGTTCTTTGTGACCAAGGATATACCCTGTATTTTAATTCTTTTTATGGTGAAGCAGCTCAGATGGTGCTTTCGTTATTTTTGTTGGGAGTATTGTTGAAGATACTGGAAAAAAAGGGCGGAAGAGTTTGGATTATAATTTATTATCTAGCAGTGATTATACTTTCGGGGTCTAAATTCACGAATATTCCAATTGGAATTCTATTTGGCATAATTGGATTAATGTTTATGGGACTTACAAAGGACAGATTGTTTTGGATTTTAAATATTGGAGGGTTTATTACAACGTGCTTTGCAGTTTGGATGATGATTAACAGCATACCAGTATGGATGGATGATGTAACAAATTATCAGGCGGTATTTTTTGGAGTTTTAAGAAATTCAGATACTCCTGAAGCGGATTTAGAAGCACTGGGAGTAGACAAAAAGTATGCAGCTATTGCCGATACTCATGGCTATCTGGGGGGCGGATATCCCATTAATATATATGATGAAGAGTTTAAAAATAATTTTTATCCCAATGTGTCCAAGTTCAAGCTCTTGAAATTCTACATAGAAAGGCCTGAAAGATTTTGGGAAAAGCTTGAAATTTCAGCAAAAAATAGCACCTATATTTCACCTCCTTATCTTGCGAATTATGGGCCACAAAAGGACAGGATGGAATTTGCGCATAGATTTGAGCTGTGGAGCAAGCTTAGGATGATGCTTAAGTTTGATAACCTTTCAGTTATAATAATGTATTTTGTAGCAGCAGGTCTAATACTTATAATTGAAATGATAAGATGGTTTTTTTATAGAGAAAAGAGAATGGATGTTTTTATTATTCTTTTGCTATGGCTTACAATAATTGCGGGATCAGGTATTAACCTGGTTATACCGGTAATTGGTAATGGTGAAGCTGATCTGGCTAAGCATATGTTCGGATTTATACATTACTTTGATATGCTTGCGATTGGTATTTGGGCGTGGGTTGGCAATGAGATAAGAAAAAATCCTATATATATAAAGGTGTGTATTGTTGTAATTGCATTAGTTTTGATTTTCACCTTTTTAACAGGTCTAATTCAAAACAAATACTTGAAACCAGATACAGGGGCCTATATTAAGTATGGCAGCTTTGAGGGACAAGAGCTTGTTTGGCAGATTATTGATAATAACAATAATGAGCTGCTTTTGTTATCTGCAAATATAATAAGCAAAGGTCAATATGACACGGGCTTTAAAGCGGAAGATGAAGAAAGAAAAGAATTTGGAAGCAATTTGTGGGAAGGCTCGGATATAAGAAGATGGCTTAATGGACCATTTTTAGATGAAATAGTCGAAAAAGAAGGAGATAATCAAGTGTTTTCAGAAATTACCTCATATCTTTCAATAAAGGATAAATCCAGAAGTGAAAAAGGAAGAAGACCGTTGTATTGGACCTATGTTCCAGAGGCAGTGGATTGGGAAAGTGAAGAGGCATTACAAAAGATAAATTATGACCGAGTATTTTTACTTGAAGGGTCCGAACTGAAAAAGTACGTAGTTAACAATAATTTAGAACACAGAAGAGAAGATGATTACTGGCTCAGAACCCCTATGACTTCGAATGGCTCTATGGTCAGATATGTTGCTGAGGATGGAAATATTTTTCATAAAGATGCAAAGGTTAAGGATATGGGAATATTACCTGCTATGAGAATAGAGTATCCAAAAGAATATATCGGAGAAGGGACAATTAAGGAACCCTTTGAGATTATTTCAATTAGATAACAAAGGTTACATTTTTGTGAAACAATTGAAGAGGGTATTTGCTTTTGGTATACTAGTGGTTAGAAAATGATATAAATAAAGGATTATAATAAGGGAAAAGAGGAAGGATTATGAAGAAAAATGGTTTGAAGATTTTGGTGTTGATGTTTATGTGTGCGTTGCTCTACAAGCTGCAGCCAATACAGGCAAATGCGAGCAGTCTGGTTTATTTATATGAAGAAAAGCAAACCAAGACAATTACTTCGGGATTAACCTATGAGAAAAAATCAAAGCTTACAAATCTAGGATGGATTGATATATATGTTTTGAAGATGGAGCTTACAAATCCAAATGTAAAAATGGATATTATAAGATCTTCAGATGTTTGGGGAACGAAGAACACACTTACTAATATTATGAAAGAAAATAATTCAGTTGGAGGAATTAATGCAAGCTTTTTTGATATGGCTACAAATCCAAGTGACATTATTGGTGCAGAGTATAAAAACGGAAATTATAGCTATCTCCAAGAAAACTATAATAAAACTTCATTAGGAGCAGGATCTATGATGGTCTCAGACTCAGGAAACGTCTTATTTAGTTATCTTAGCGGAAATATTGTATTTAGAAATGAAGAAAACTTCAAAGGCGTTTATATTTCGTGTATAAATGGAAAGTATGATTTTAAAAATTCGGTAGTATATAATAGAAATGCTATGAACGATACGCAGCAGATTGAGGGCAAAGCAAATTTGTATAAAATTGTAGTAGATAATAATATTGTTATAGATGTTGTGCCTCCCAAAACAGCAGCAGTAATACCTGAAAATGGATATGTTGTAACTGTAAATGAGGTGAACAAGGATAAAGTTTTGCCATCCTTTAATATTGGAAGCAATGTTAATCTGAAAATTACTACTAATTTTGGAGACCAAGTATTCAATACCATTATAAGCGGTGGAGGTAAAATTCTTAAAAATGGAGTAGTAGTTCAAGAGGGCTTGCTTGTACAGCCTACAAGCAGACAGCCAAGAACAGCAATCGGTGTAACTTCTGATGGCAATTATCTGATTTCAATGGTTGTTGATGGAAGAGGAAAGAGCATAGGGGCAACCCACTATGAATTAGGCAAATATCTTCTGGAATATGGGGCATATAATGCTATTCATATGGATGGAGGAGGCTCAAGTACTATTGCAGCAAGAAACGAAGTATCATTAGGTACAGAGTTATTAAACACTCCTTCTGAAGGAACACAAAGAAGGATAGTCAATGGCTTAGGCTTTCAGTCGACTGCACCACAAGGAACACTTACAAAGTTGAAGGTTTCTGCTCCAACACAAAGGGTATTTAAAAATTCACCTATTAGGTTTAGTGTCCTAGGCTTTGATGAATATGAAAATCCTGTGGCACTTGATTTGTCGCAGCTTACATGGAGCAGTGAAGGAATAATGGGAAGCTTTAATGGTACAGAGTTTACACCTGAAACAGGCGGACAGGGAACAATTACCTGTTATTACAATGGTGTATCTGGAACTATTAATTTAGTAAGCGCAGATCAATATATTGACCTCGATGTTGAACCGAAAATTTTGTACCTGTCTCAAGGCGCAAGTGGAAGCTTTAGCTTAAAAGGTACTGATTTAGAGGGATATAAGGGTGTTGTACAGTCAAAGGATGCTCAATGGAGCTTAGAGGATAAAAGCTTAGGAAGCTTTAATGATGGAGTTTTTATTTCTAACGGAAAAAGCGGATCATCATTGGTGACAATTCAAGCTGGAGATATAGAAATCAAGGCAGCTGTTGTAGTAGGCTCAACATGGAATGCCAAGACTTCCTTTGAAACAGAAAAGGTTTCTTTTTCAGCATATCCTGAGACTGCTAAAGGAAGCGTCGAGAAAAACTCAGCAATAGTTTATGATGGCAATAGCTCTATTAAGCTTAATTATAGCTTTCCAATTTCAGGAGTTACTCAGGCTGCATATGCAGTTTTTGAGGGGATTACTATATTAGATGAAAGAGAAGGTAAAACAGCATTATATGTTTATGGCGACAACAGCAATCTTTTATTAAAGGCAAAGCTGGTTGATGCAAAGAACAATACCTATAACATAAGCTTTACAGACAAAATAGATTTTAACGGATGGAAGGAGCTTAGGGCAGAGCTTCCAAAAGGAATGACTTATCCAGTGAAAATTGAAAGAATATATATTGCAAGCTTAAAAACGGATAAGGATATTAGCGGAAGTATTTATTTTGACAAATTGTTAGTTGAAAGGGCAATCCCATTATCGGGAGTTGATCTTGAAAAAGTTAATTTCCCTATTAATGACCCGCTATACAATCAAAGGATTACAGATTATTCATTTAAAGCATCTATTGTTGGTTCTACTACTGGATCAAACAGATTATTAGATACAATTGTAAAAAATGAATATATTAAAAGACTGAACAAATCTGATCTTGCAATTTTTGCAGGAAACAGTAATATTAATCCAGGAGCATTAACAACGAAAAACATAATCTGGAATAATACATATAGGGTAAGCAACTACGAAGATTTAACAGTAATTAACTTAGGAACTAATTCAGGAGGAATTATAAAAACTGCTTATTCTCAATGGATGAAGGTGCAAAACGATTTAAGAAACACATACTCAAATAATATTATAATTGTTGGCAATAGAAATCCAATAAAAAACGGAAGCTTTACAGATTCAAGAGAAGCAGAGGCCTTTCATAGAATACTAAGCGATTTTCAAAAAATGACTGGCAAAAATATTTATTATATTAACGCCAGTGGATCATCCTTTAGTGCTGATTATTTTGAAGGAATAAGATATATTGATATTAATGGTATTAATTACACTCCAGCAGATTCAAAAATAGATTTAGGGAGCAGCTTTTATCTATTGAATTTCTATATGTCAGGAGGAAAGCTTTATTATAATTATGAAAGTGTCTATTAAAAATTAATAAAAAAAAGAGCGTTTCAAAAGAGCTAGAAATATGTACAGCTGTATTAAAGAATATTAATACAGCTGTATTATAGAAAAGATATATATTTCAAGGGAATTTAATATATGCCGATTAGCTCAGTTCTTTTTGCGCAAGTCGTTTTGGTGGGGAAAGTCACTTTTAATAATCACGCAGCTGGAATTTTAATTACTATATTGATAATATTATAATTAAAGCGTATAATACATAAGGGAATGCCTAAAAACAAGGTAATCCAATCCAGCAGAATAAAGAGGACTCTTAAATGATAAAATTTTTGATTACCGGCTATTATGGATTTTTGAACTCTGGAGATGATGCAATATTGACATCTATGTGTGAAGATGTCAGGGATTTAGGGCTTAACTCTAAAATTACAATTCTATCAAATAATCCACAAGAAACTGAAAAAGAATATAAGGTACATGCAACAAACCGCTTTAATATGATTTCTGTTATTAAAGAAATAAAATCGGCAGATGTTTTACTTATGGGCGGAGGAAGTCTTCTTCAGGATTGTACTAGCACACGTTCCTTAATATATTATTTGGCTATACTATGGCTGGCAAAGGCTTTTGGCAAAAAGACTATGATTTATGCTAATGGAATAGGTCCAATAAGAAGAAGAGTAAATCGCTGGATTACAAAATATATGTTAAACAAAGTGGATTTAATTACACTTAGAGAAAAACTATCTTATAAAGAGCTTGAAAAGCTGGGTGTCAGAAAGCCTTTGATTAAAGTAACGGCTGACCCGGTTTTTAGTCTTAAGCTGAAGCCTCAAAATCTAGAACAAATTTTTGAACAAGAAAAAATTGAAACAAGTAAGCCGCTTGTTGGAGTGCTTTTCAGACCTTGGAAAAATCAAGAGGAATATTCAGCAAAAATGGCTTTGATTTGTGATTATATTGTCAGAGAGCTAGGTATGAATATTTTGTTTATTCCAATGAAATATCCAACAGATTTAAAGATATCTAATAGTATTTCAGAGAAGATGGAGTGTAAAAGCTATTCATTAAACAATAAATATGATGTCAATACAATAATTGAGGTAATTGGAAAAACAAGATTTGTATTGAGTATGCGCTTACATGCATTATTATATGCCGCATTAAAAAACAAACCTATGATTGGATATATTTATGACCCGAAGGTAAAATATTTTTTAGAGGAGATGAATATTTCGGCGCTTGAGGATATTGAAAGCTTTACGGTGGAAAGCTCAATTAAAGAAATACATAATATTTTGGAGGGTTATTCTGAAATCCAGATGGAGATAGAAAAGCAAGTAGATTTACTAAAGAAAAAGGCTGAGGATAATAAAAAATACCTTATGCAGCTGATACAATAATTGAGTTATAGGACAAAGAAAGGAAAATGATATGCTTAAAAATTTATCAAAAAAAATCAAGGAAATATTAATAGAAGATAAAGTTAAAAGGACAACGCTTATGTTTATGCTCATTTGGTTGATTAGCTTGTCTTTTAAGGCTTTTTATGTTCAATTCACAATTCAAGTGAATAAGGCACCGGTTATTACAATGGAGCATTTTACAATGGGACTTGCTCTAATGGCATCCTTTGCAGTGCTTATGGGAATTGTTATAATGTTATTTCCAAAAAATAACAGGCCTGCGCTCTTAGGAGCTGATATTCTATTGACCTTGATTTTGCTTGCAGATATGCTTTATGGCAGGTATTACTACAACCCTATAACTGTTCCAATTTTAAAACAAATCGGATTTTTGGGAGATGTAAAGGCAAGTACAGCTTCTCTTTTTAAGATAAAGGATTTGATTTTATTTTTAGATTTTCCTTTTTTGATATATTTTATGATTTATCTTAGAAACAATAAGCAAAAAATACTTTGGAAAAAGACTGTTTTGGCAGGATTTGCTATAGTAATTGCAGGCATGTCGGTTTTTGCTGTAAAATATCAGTTTGTTGATGATACAAAATATCAGTTTGAAAGAAAATATATCGGTACTGATTTAGGATTAGTATACTATCATTATTATGATATAAAATACTCAATAAAAAAGGCTTTAGCTAAAGAGAAGGTTCTTACTCAGGAGGAAAAGGAATTTATAGAGTCTGCAAACAGAGCTTCATTCGGACATGACAATTCGTATACGGATATTGCTAAAGGGAAAAACCTTATAATTATTCAACTTGAAGCTTTTCAAAATTATCCCATTGATTTAGTAGTTGATGGGGAAGAGGTTACTCCATTTCTTAACAGCTTAAAAGAAAAGAGCATATACGCTTCGAATTTTTATTTTGAAACTGCAGGAGGAAATACAGTTGATGCGGAGCTGTTAACAAACACATCAAATCATCCTACCTATGGGGGTTCAGCGTATTTTGAATTTCCTAATAATTCATATATTTCTCTGCCTAAAAAGTTAAAAGAGCTTGGTTACAGAGCTAACTCTTTTCATGGATATGAGGCAAGCTTTTGGAATAGAGAGGTTATGCATAAGACACTTGGTTTTGACAGATTTTATAGCTTAAATGACTTTGAAATGACTGAAAAGGTTGGATGGGCAATAAGTGACAAAGCCTTTTTTAAGCAATCTATTGATTTAGCATTAAAGGACAGCAATAATAATCCTTTTTATGCATTCATGGTTACCTTATCTTCACATCATCCATTTGATGCATACTACAAGGGACCATTTACAAATACTGAGCAGGAAGCACAGATACTTAGCCGAAGGTATTTAAATGCTATGAATTATGTAGATGGAGCATTGGCTGACTTTTTCTCATATCTAGAGCAGACGAATCTTTTAGAAGATACTTTAGTTGTAATATATGGTGATCACGCAGGTATATTTACTGATGATATTAAGGATACCTGTGAGATATTAGGTGTAGAAAATTCTAATTATCAGTGGCAAAGACTTGAAAGTGTTCCATTGTTTATTACTGGAGCTGGAATTGATAAGGCTGTAGAAATTAAAAAGCCTTGTGGACAATCGGATATTATGCCAACAATTGCTAATATGATGGGCTTTGAAATTGAGTATACAATGAGTCAGGATATAATGGACGAAGCATATTCAGGTGATGCAATAAGAAGGAATAATAACATCATTACAAAGGATTATATATATATTGCACAGGAAGATCAGACATATGATTTTTCAACAGGTAAAAAGGTTGATAAAGCTATTTATGATTCGGATATTAGAAAAAAACTAGATCAGCTTTTAATTCAGGATCTTATTTATCAAAGTGATTATTTGAAAACTTTTGAGCAGGAGTAACCATTAATGGAACATAATAAAAAAAGCCGTGCAATGAATGCGATTATTCTGATTATAGCCTTAACAATACTTTCAAAAATCATTGGATTTGTAAGAGATGCCTTGATTGGAAGTAGCTTTGGTACTGGAACTGAATCAGATGCATATTTTATGGGAATTACGATTACTACAACTATCTTTTTAAGCTTAGGCTCAGGTATTGCAACTACAATTATACCTATTTCAATGAAGCTTCAAAAGGATGACAGCCAAGAAAAAAACAGAGCATATAGTGGAATAATTAACTGGGTCTTGCTAATTTCTGCTGTTATTACAGTATTATGTTTTATGTTTACACCAGAGCTTCTTGAGGTTTTTGCAAAGAGCTTTTCAGGAGATAAATTGCAGCTTACGGGCTTATTAACAAAAATTATGATTCCAACTGTGTTTTTTATCTGTCTGGCATATTTGTTTGTTGGTATTTTACAAGCACATGAACAATATATGCTTCCAGCAATTATAAGCTTTCCCTATAATATAATAGCAATTGTTTTTCTTTTTATAGGAGTAAAGCAGTATGGAATAGTTGGACTAAGTGTAATAACAACCATTGGGTGGCTGCTTCAAATGCTGATGCAGGTTCCAAGGGTATGGAAGGTAACAGGCTTTTCATATAGCGCAGGGTTATTTTATGAAAATAAATATGTTAAAGATTTTTTGGTTGGAATAATAACCATATCATTAATTTCGGCTACTCAACAGCTTGCATTTTTATCCGATAATGCTATAGCAACATATTTTGGAGAGGGAAAGGTCTCGGCGCTATACTATTCAAATATGCTGTTTCTAGCAATAGTAACAACAGCTGTTTATGGAATTACAGCGGTAATGTTTCCAAAGTTCAATAAAAAATTTGTGGATTTAGATAAAACTGCTTTTTATAAAAGCATTGATTCGGTAATTCAAGGCATATTGCTATTTATGGTTCCTGTATCAGCGGGGCTTGCAATAGTTAGTAAAAATGCTATTAGCATTATTCTTATGAGAGGTGAATTTGATATTAAAGCAGTTGAAGTAACAGCCGTTTTGCTGGCTGGCTATGCAAGCTATATGGTTGCCTTTGGGATATGGGATGTATTAAATAAAGCATATTATACAATGGGGAATAAAAGAATTCCAATGCTTATTAGTGTATTGATAATAATTACAAATATTGTTCTTAATATTGTATTAACTAAGCCACTTGGGCTTGTGGGAATTCCTCTCGCAACATCAATATCATTTTATCTAGGAGTTATTGTAAGCATGTTTTTATTCAGATATAGTGAAGGCTTGTTGGATATAAAAGGTTTTTGCGTTACGTTTATTAAAACAATTACTTCTGTAGCACTAATGGCAGCTGCAATATATGGAATTAACAGTGTATTAGCATTAGATTCAGAGGGTATTATTGCTAAAATAATAATTTTGGCTATAGATATGGGGTTAGGTATTTTGGTTTATTTTATTACGCTTTTATTATTAAAAGAAAAAAACATAATGGAAATTATTCAAAATATAAAAAATAAGAACAAGGGAAGGGCTATATAAAAATGAACAATAAAAAAATCACAAGGACAGCGATAGGCTTGCTGACAATTATATCTATTATTACAGTAGGAATTATTGCTTGCTTTAGAATGAATATTGAAAGGGCAAGTGATTCTATTGAAATAATGATGGAATATTCGGAAGTAAAAAAGCTTGCAGCAAAATCAGAGTATTCAGAAGAGGAATGGATGAAGGAATTAGGTGATTTTGGCTTATATTCTATTGCAATTTTAGAGGAAACCTTATTGAAATATGTAAGTGAAAAAGGAATAACGTATAAGGTAAGCGGAGAAATTTTCAATCAGGGTGATTGGGAAACAAGATATCCTATGCCTGTAATTACTGAACTCAAAAATTCAAATGAGTATTCATTGTTTATTGAAACAGAAAATGAAGATGAATTTGATACAATTGTTAATGGGCTTAAGTTTTATGAAAGCATTGAGTTTTCGACATATAAGGAGCAAGGCTATTACTCCGTTTTAATAAAACAAGAGGAAAAAGATCTGCTATATGAAAAGACAGGAGAGATATATAATTCAGCAGGAAGTATGGTTGGAGAAAATAGAGATATATATGGAACAGAAGTATTAAATCTTCCTATTGGGTTTGATAAGGAAAAAATAGAGCTTATTGAAAAAGCAGGACTTGAACTTGTTCTTAGACCAGTTAATTATGAAAAAGATCCGATTAGTTCATGGAATCTCTATGCTTCTGAGATTGAAAAATATGGGACAGGAAGCGGTCTATTGTTTTTTGATGGAGAAGGGGTTGTCGGATCAGGTGAGGACGATAAGTATATTAACGAAATTGAATCCTTTATCAAAAAGCAAAACATGAAAATAGTATTACTTGAAACGATTGAACAGAGAGAGTATTTTATGACCGATGGCTTGAAGCCAATTATCGATAAATTTTCAAAGGATTCTTTTTTAAGAGCATTTAATATCTGGGATTTTATAGCAAACAGATATAAATACAATTCGTTTTATGAAGGCGGAGAGGAAATAGGTAATTCGATTTTCAGAGCAGTAACAGAAAGGAATATTAAGGCAATATATTTTAGACCTTTTGTACAAGCAAATGAAGATTATGTAACTAATATGGATGATTATAAGGATATGTTTTCAGAGCTTGAAAGCAGACTTGAAGGTCATGGTTATAAATTTGGACCAGCAAGTGCTTTTGAGGATTTTAGTTTGCCTTTTGCAGTTAAGGTTTTACTTACATTAGAGGTTGCACTATTTGGATTACTATTGTTAAATGTAGTTTTAGGGGTATTAAACTATAAATTCAATCTTTTTATGATTTTGCTCTCAGGACTAGGAAGCATAGCGGTACATTATATAATGCCATCTATGGCAGTTAAGCTTTCAGCGCTTGCTGCGGCAATTGTTTTTTCTACCTTAAGCGTGGTAGTATATACTAAATATTACTTGCTTGCTGAGGGAGAAAAGGGAATCAAGAAAGGAGCACTTGCATTATTAACTTCATCTTTGGTATCAGTATTAGGAGCGCTTTATGTTGCTACAATCATGACAGATACAAGATATTTCCTTGAACTGGATTTATTTACGGGAGTTAAGGTAAGCCTTTTGGTTCCTATAATGCTGACGATATTTGCCGTATTTATTTTCTATGTTAAGGAATTAGCCAGAAATAGTAACAAAAGCGTTGTAAAAGAATTGTTTGATACATCAAAAAGATTTTTAGATATGAACGTTAAAATCAAATATGGTATTTTGCTGGTTGTAATTGCGGCTATTGGATATATTTATCTTGCCAGGACAGGCAATGAATCTAATCTTGAACCTATAAGGCTTGAAATTATGTTGAGAAACTTTCTTGAAAAGTCATTGCTAGCCAGACCTAGAACAAAAGAGTTTTTAATTGCTTTTCCTGCAATGGTTGTTGGTGTTTACTATGCATCGGCGAAATTTATTAAAAAGGATTTGATTATAAAATATATATATGCTGCAGGCTTTGCATTATTAGCTGCTATAGGTCAAACGTCAATAACTAATACGTTTTCTCATATTCGCACACCACTTTATATGTCGTTGGCAAGAACTGGCTATTCTATAGCATTTGGATTGGTAATCGGTATTTTAGTTATACTTGTAATTAATCTTATTAATAGAATTATAAAAAAAATTATGAATTTTGAAAAAATTAAAAAACTGGGTCTGTTTGAGTAGACTTATGACTTGTAAGAAGAACTTTTTAGTGATAAAATTAGCCTATATTTAACAAAGGGAGTGATGAAATTGCTTTTTGATTATTCAGAACAAATCTCTCCATTAACACTTAAAATAAAGGATAGGAATAAAGAAAAGGCATATCAAATATATGTTGCTAGTACAGTGCAATGGTTTAGGATAGCCTTGATATTAGGAATAGTAATGTTCTATTCCTTTATGATTGTCGATTATTATATCTTTAATGAACTATTACTTGATTTTTTGAAAATCAGATTTTTTGTAGTTACTCCGTTTTTAGTTATATCCTTTATTCTGACCTATTGGAAGCGTTATCCTGAATTTGCTCAGATAATTAATCTTACTGCGGTTACAATTGGAGGAGCGGGAATTATTGTAATGGCAATTGTTGGACATGAGCATCCTGAGATATCAAGGAATTTTTCAGGATTGATTCCGTTTTTTTTATATATCTATGCGTTTTTGAGAATTAGATATATTTATGGAGCAGTGGCGGGAAGTGCTCTTTTGACTGGTTATGCCCTAGCGGAATATTTTATCCTTAAAACTCCATTTAGCATATTTGTTGCAAATGTATTTTATATGAGTGCTTCTAATATGGCGGGTATTTCTGTAGCGTATTTGCTTGAGTATCAAGGCAAACGAGAATTTCTTTTACATGAAAGAGTATCAGAATTTTCAATTAAGGACTCAATGACCAGCTTGTATAACAGACACTATTTTAATAATGTATGTACGAAGGATATTGAGGATTTTATTGTGCTTGCTGAAGGCAAAATCGGAGAAGATAAGAGGAATAAAGATGTAGCAATGAATACATATGGAATGGTTATGCTGGATATTGATCATTTTAAAAGAGTTAATGACCAATATGGACATGATGAGGGCGATGAAATATTGAAGGCTTTTGCATTTATTTTGAAAGAAAATGTAAGAAGTACTGATGATGTTTTAAGATGGGGAGGAGAAGAGTTTCTAATAATATTAAAGTATGCGCAAAAAGAATATTTGACAGAATTTGTTAAAAAAATAGGCAAAGCAATACAGGATAACAAGTTTACACTCAAAAATGGTGAGTTTATCCCTGTAAGGAGTTCAATAGGGGTTGTAAGTATTCCTATTGAGGGCTATGATAGTATTGATGAGCTTATTAAGCTAGCTGACAATGCAATGTATCAGGCTAAAAACACAGGAAGAAATAAAGGTTTTGAGGCGTTAACTGATGATAAAGGAAATATTATTTATAAAGAGATTATATGGGATTAGATAAGCGTTGTTTTTATGAAAGCAATATCTCAGTCAGAATTCTGCCGTCAGTATTTTTCATACTTAAATTTAGAATTTCTGCCATTGTGGGTCCCGCATCAACAATAGAAGCCTTGGGTATTACTACTCCAGGCTTTATTTTATTACCCTTTGCAAATAATAATGTTTTAAGTCCGGGATGATTTGGATTCTGGCCATGATCAGAAACTAGACAGTTTTCAACCATAGAGCTTGGTAAAATCCAATTAGAAGCAATATCATTCCTGAATATATATCCGTCATTTGGCTCTATTACATATTCAAAGCTTCCGTTTAACTTAAAGAGGCTTTGAACCTCTGCCTTAGAATAAATATTTTTGACAAAGGGTATTTCAAGATTGACTAAGTTATAGATGGTTTCGTGAATTGTTTTTCTGTCTTTTTCACTGCAGGATTTATTAACATGGATATGAACACTTCCGCCACAGCTATTTGCATATACCTTCCAGCTGCGAATGTTATTATCAATATCCAGCTTAATTAAATTTTTTTCGCTAAAAAATTTGTTCAGGTATACAACGGTATTGAAATCGCTTCCACCATGATCTCCTAGGATTAGAAATGTAGTATTATCGTATATTTGGGCATCCTTAACGGCTTCAACGATTCTTCCAATACGCTGATCAAGTCGTTTGAGAACCTCAAGGCTATGTTCTCCCATTATTCCATAATGATGTCTTACATGGTCAAGCTCAATTAAATGAATGCATAGTAAATTTGGCTTTTTGGATTTAATCATTCGAATAGCAAGAGCCTCTGAAAAATTATCCAAATAGGGTTGCTGTTTGCCTTTGAAGTTTGAGGCCTCCATTAGTAAGATAGGGAGTGCTTTTATACTGCCATATTTTAAAAACAGAGAAATAAAGCCTTCGTTTTCAGACCATATTTCTGGACAGTTGTAATCGATTTTTGCAGATGCCATTACAGGCCAGAGAACATTTGCTGTTTTTAAACCGGCATTTTTTGCATAATCGAACAGGGTAGGAACTTTAATAGCGTTTTTATGCCAATACCAATCCTGTAGCGAGGGCTTTGAGGGTTGAACCTTTTCATTAGAAAAAATTCCGTGTTTATCAGGATATGTTCCGGTTATAATTGAGGTGTGGCAGGTATATGTTACAGTAGGGTAAACACTAGAAAGCTCACGAACATAAGAACCTTTTTTAATAAAGGCTCTTATATTAGGAAGCTCTTTTAGATAATTAAAATCAAGGGCATTTAGAGCATCAAGACTAATAACGATTAAGTGCTGGCTTTGTTTTTTCATAGGTCACATCCTTAAAAAGAATTATCGAGAGGTTTCTTTGATTATTCCCTTTTCGTATGCATATAATAGGAGCTCTAAATCATAAATATCTTTTTTAAGCTGAGTTCCTATGTCTGTGTCTGCAACTAAAATACGAATATTGCGATTTTCCAAAACGGTAAGCTTTGAAATTATATCAATATTATCTTGTATTGCTTTTTCCTTTGACTCAAAGGGCTCGTGTGCAGCTAAAATCATACCGTGCGAATTGAAGATTAGTGTATAGCCGGCAATACCGGTTTCCTTTTGATATGCCTTAGAAAGACCGCCATCAATTACCAAAAGCTTGCCATCAGCCTTAACAGGACTTTCACCTCGAGTAACCTTAACTGGAACATGTCCATTGATTATGCGAGCATCGGAGTTAGAAAGGCCAAACTCAGAGAGTATCATATCACAAATTTCAGGTTCGACTATCCATTTATAGTAATCATTTTTTTCTTCAATGTGAGTAACAGGGTCATCAATAAAATATCTTTCAAAGGTAGTGATTTTTTTCTTGCCGAAAAGAGAAGAGTTTTCACCAGTGTAAAGATACCAGAAAAAGTCCATTTCTTCTTGAGAAATTTCATTGTTTCGGCTTGCATAGGTTTTACGAATCATTATTTCATATTGGTCAATTAAATACTTGCCCTTATAGCTTTTTCCGTTAAGCTTAAAGGATTGGAAGGTTTTTTTAGAGGTCATAGGAATGCATCCATGGTAGAGCAAATTGCCATTAAAAACCAGATACATGCTTCCTTTGGTAAGAAGAAGATTCATATGCTTATGAAGCTTTTCGCATCTTAAAAAGGATTCTCTTAGTTTTTCCATGATTTCATTTTCTTCATTAGTAAGAACATAAGGGTTTTCAGGGTCAACTGTTGGTAAAAACGAATCCTTAAGAGGGTAGCTGGTGTTGCCATATTTTACAGTATTGTTTTCAAAATCTATTTTATCTAAATATAGTCTGGAGTCAAAGTTATAATTTGGATTTCTCAAAATCAACTGACCCTCTAATTTGAATTGAATTATACTAATTGCTTTATGCATTTGGGCACTTAGCAAGTCATCCTGCTGTCCAAGCCCGTTTTGAGCACTTGGTCTGAATGCTGGATGTGCCTCAGGATAGGTTTCCATTGCAAACTTAACTAATGGTAAAAGGTTAATGCCATAGGATTCCTCAAGATTATGAACATTACCCGCCTTTAAGGTCACACGAACGGTATTGGCTATACATAGCAAAGAGCCGGAAGCAGCTCCAAGCCACCCAATATCGTGATTTCCCCATTGGAAATCAAGAGAATGATAATCAAGAAGAGTATCTAAGATAATATCTGCACCAGGTCCTCTGTCATAAATATCTCCAATGATATGTAAATGGTCTATTGCTAAATGCTGAATAAGTTCACAAATAGCAATGATAAAAGGCTTTGCCTGCTTTGTTCGGATAATACTGCGAATAATTTCATCATAGTAATATTGCTTATCAAGAACATTTTCCTGTTCATGAAGAAGTTCTTCGATAATATATGCAAAATCCTTAGGGAGAGCCTTTCTTACCTTTGAACGAGTATATTTTGAAGAAACCTCTCGACATACTTTGATTAATCTGTGCAGAGTTGTTGCATACCATTCATCTCCATCTGCATCAATATCATGAAGGAGAACATCCTTTGGATAGTATATTAGCTGTGCTAGGGAAGCTTTTTGGGAGCTAGTTATAGTAGTTCTGAAAACCTCTTCAATTTTCTTGCGGATTACACCAGAACCGTTTTTTAAAACATGAAGAAAAGCTTCATACTCACCATGCAAATCAGACAAAAAATGTTCAGTACCCTTTGGCAAGCTAAGAATTGCCTGAAGGTTTATTATTTCTGTGCTGGCTGCTTGGATATTTGGGAATTGTCTTTTTAATAGATTTAGGTATTTTTTGTTGCGTTCTATTTCTTCCAAGGTAAAAATATTATCACTCATAAATAGCCTCCCTTTAATCAATTCATATTAAATAATATTATACCATAATCTAAGAGGTTTAACTATATAGCTGTACGTAAGAAATTAGTAAACAGAATATATAATTTGCTTTAATTAGGCAAAAAATAAATAAGTTGAGATATTTTATAAGTTAAAGTAGAATATAGCCTAGGAGGTTGAATTATGAATAAATTAACGGGACATTTATTAGCTTTTTTAACTGTGGCGGTTTGGAGCTCGACGTTTTTGGTGAGCAAAATTGTTTTAAGAGAATTACTGCCAATTCAGGTTTTAGGAATAAGATTTTTTGTTGCAGTAGTATTTTTAAGCATTATTTTCCCACATTTTAAAAAACCAAATAGTATAAAAGAGGAACTTCTGTTTTTCCTTTCGGGTAGCTGCCTTGCAGCATATTTTTACTTTGAAAACTCAGCATTGATTTATACCTATTCTTCAAATGTAAGCTTGATTGTTGCAACAATACCTATGATAACTGCTTTGATTTCAGCTATATTTTTAAAAAGCGGATTTTTTTCAGCAAAAAAATGGGCAGGCTTTATGTTGGCTTATTTTGGAGTTTTTCTTATAATTATTAATGTAAATAAATTTGAAGGGACAAAGCCTCTTGGAGATTTTCTTGCACTAGGAGCAGCGCTTATGTTTGCGGTATATACACTTTTAATGCAAAAAATTAAGGGAGAATATAATCTTATCGAGCTGACTAGAAAGGTAATGGGTTACGGGCTTATTGTTTTTGCAGTAATCAATCTTTTTTCTTATGAGGCATACAAAGAGGTGGTTTTTTCGAAGGAGCTGTTTTTGGCTCTGGTATATCTTGGTATAGTTGCATCCTCGCTTGCCTTTTTGATGTGGAACAAAGCTATTGTTGTTCTGGGTTCTGTTGAAACGAATAAGTATATTTATCTAGTACCGGTGCTTACAACCTTTTTGTCGGCAATTATTCTACATGAAAAAATCACTTATATTACAATACTTGGAACAATATTAATCTTGCTTGGGCTCTCGGTGTCAGAAGGAAATAATAAAGAAGAAAAAAAATTTGATTTGTAAGCTATCGGCTTACCAAAGCGATGTATTGACAATGTATTATATAGATATACCAAGCAATTGGTAACACTTCTTTTTCCTTTCTGGAATTTGTTGCAACACACCCAAATTATGGTCGAGCATTGGAACGGAAATCTAAAAGGGTTTATAAAAGATAAGTATCGTGGAATAATAGAGGGGGAGCTTTATTTAAGAGGAGATACATACAATTAAATTCTTTTGATAGCAATGCAAGCCACTAAAAACACCCTGGAGGGTGTTTTTTAGTGGCTTGCATTGCTTGACTGTATAAACGCTTAGACCGAGAAAGTATGTAAGCGTAAGCGAAGCTATTATTAATTAATGAAATAATTGAAGTAGCTGAAAAAATTCAAAGGATTAAATAGTGTATTAATATGTATGAAGATATTAAACTTCAATTACATTTAACATGCTTGTCTTGCGTTCATAATATAAGTGGATTATAATAATTAACAGGTGTGAATAATGTCGAATTAGATAATAAAATGAAATCGACAAACAATAGCATAAGGGAGAAGAGAGGGAATAAAATGACAAAATTATTTAAGAAAGTTATGGTTTTATGTATGGTTTTTATTGCGCTGCTTGGAATTGAGGCTCAGGCAAAGGTGCCAATAAAAACACCAGTTAAGGTAAAGGTAAATGGTGTTTATATTGACTTTAAGGATGCGAATGCTGTTATGGATTCTAATTACAGAACATTGGTGCCGGCAAGAGAATTTTGTGAAGCTATTGGAGCAGTTGTCAAGTGGGAGGGTAAGGAAAAAAAGGTATATATTAATAGAGAGGGAAAAGATGTACAGCTTGAGCTAAATCAGAGGGCAATATTTGTAGATGGAGAAAGAAAAGATATTGACACTGAAATATTGCTAGATAAAAATAAAACCTATGTTCCATTAAGAGCAATTACAGAAGCTTTTGATGAAAGTGTTATATGGACTGCCTCGACAAAAACAGCTGAAATAAGTGTTAAACCAATTTATAATCATTACAGAGGACAGCTTCATGCACATACATCACTTTCAGATGGAATGGGTGACCCAGATGAGGCGTTTGCCTTTGTAAAAAGCCTTGGCAATGTTGATTTTTTTGCTTTGACGGAACACTCACAGATGTTTGATAATGATACTACAGCAAATCTTTTTGAACATGAAAGTCAGGAGTGGGCAATATCAAAGGAGGCAGCAGAAAGGTATACAGAGGATGGAAGGTTTGTTGCTATTACAGGCTTTGAACAATCCTATTATGATAAAAAATCAGGGCATATGAATACATTTAATACAGAAGGCTTCTTAAGCAGCAATACGGTAGACCTAGAAGAGTATTATCAGGAACTTGAAAAGGTCCCAGATTCAATAAGTCAATTCAATCATCCCGGAACTACATGGGGAGATTTTTGGGACTTTGGTTTTCATAGCAAAGAAAGAGATGCGCTTATTCATTTAATAGAGGTTGGAAACGGACCGGGAAAAGAGCTCAACAAAGGTTATTGGAGATGTGATGGCTTGTATCACAGAGCTTTAGATAAGGGGTGGCATGTTTCGCCTACCAATAATCAAGATAACCACATTAAGGATTGGATGATAAGCAATCCCTTCAGAACAGTAATATTAGCCAAAGAGCTTACAAAAGAGTCGATTTTTAAGGCGATAAGAGAAAACAGGGTTTATTCAACTGAAGACGAGAATGTGGCTGTAGAGTTTTATTTAAACGGATATGCAATGGGTACGAAAACCTGGGATGATATTTTTTCTGTAAGTATTTGTGTGAATGTATTTGACCCTGATTATTATGACCCTATTAAGGAAATTTCAGTTTATACTAATGGCGGAAAAAGAGTTGCTTATGAAACTTTTAAAAACAATGTATCTAGTACAAATTATCAAATAACAATAGATGCGCCTAAAAAGGCTGCTTATTATTATGTAAAGGTTACACAAAAGGATGGTAATCTTATTTTCACATCTCCAATTTGGATTGAAAAATAGAAATAAAATTGAAATTTAAGATAGACAACACAAAGGGGAGCTTAGCTCCCCTTTGTGTTGTCTATCATTTTTATTGAATAGGAAAGTTCGTCTTGCTTGCAAGAGACCATACTTTCATATTCTACGAGAAACGCGTTCACTGAACGCTATTCTTGTTTCATAGGAANNACTTGTCAGACACTTTGTTCTAGAAAGTATATTTTTTAGATAGTAGATAAATACTCTGTAAATATTTGAATATATTATATAAACAAATTATGATTTGCAGTATCGGTTGCACCTAAGTAAGTAGCAACACCACCAAATTCAATATTATCAATAAGCTCTTCCTCCTTGATGCCCATTAAATCCATTGACATTGTACAAGCAACCATTCTTACTCCGTTTGCCTGAGCAGATGCTATAAGCTCTTCTAAGGAGTTTACATGTTTGTTTTTCATTACGTTTTTTATCATTGCAGTTCCCATTCCACCCATATGCATTTTAGAAAGCTTGAGCTTGCTAGAGCCTCTTGGCATCATTGCACCAAACATTTTTTCAATAAAGGATTTTTCGACATGAGCAGGATTGCTTTTTCTAAGGATATTTAAGCCCCAGAAGGTAAAGAATAAAGTTACCTTTTTACCCATCGCTACTGCGCCGTTTGCAATAATCATAGAAGCCAATGCTTTATCTAAATCTCCGCTAAAAACTACCATTGTGGTATCATCTTGAAGATCTGGCTTTATAGAAGCGAGTTCTTTTGTATGTTCTTTTCTAAGAGTAACTACAAAAGAATTTTTTTGCTTTTCAGAATGAATAAAGCTATTGCCAGTTTTTTTACACCATGCTTGGATATCTTCAACAAAGCCAGGGTCTGTAGCTGATATTTTAAGAATATCTCCAGGTAAAAGCTCGGATATTTTTGTATTAACCTCCATAATTGGTCCAGGACATTGCAGGCCACAAGCATTAAGTTCAATGGTCTTGTTTGTATGAAGCTCTGTAGAAGCTTCCTCTTTTTGAACTCCTTCTGGTATTCCATCATCACCAAGATGCTCATTTATATTATCAAAATCACACATTGGATTTGAGTAATTAGCATTAAAAACTTTATAAAGGCTATATCCGCCAAGTAGGTTTTTTGCTTTAAAACCGTAAGATGATAGAATTCTTGTTGCAATATAACCCCTTAAACCAACAGCACAATAAACAACGATTTCTTTATCCTTAGGAAGCTCAGACATTCTTGAACGAAGGCTGTTTAACGGAATATGGGTAGCGTTTGAAATTGCACCTAGGTTGAACTCTACAAGCTCTCTGACATCTAAAACAACTGTTTTTGATGGGTCAATGTCTTTAACTTCTCTCCACAAGAAAGGCAATTGACTTTCTTCAAGTATATTTTCTGCAGCAAAACCAGCAAGATTAACAGGATCCTTTGCAGATGAAAAAGGAGGAGCATAAGATAATTCTAGTTCCTTTAAATCATAGATAGTTGCTCCAAATCTAAGTGCAGTTGCTATAACATCAATTCTTTTTTCTACTCCGTCATAGCCAACGTTTTGTGCACCAAGAACCTTACCGTCCTTATCAAATATTAGCTTTAAGGTCATAGGAAGAGCCCCTGGATAGTATCCGGCGTGTGAGTTAGGCTGTACTAGGCTTATATAGTAGTCTTTACCATATTCTTTGCCTAATTTATTAAGCTGCTTTTCGTTTAAGCCTGTTGAGGCAACAGTAAGGTCAAATACCTTTGCAACTGAAGTACCCTGTGTTCCTTTATAGGCTTCTTTTTTACCGGCGATATTATTGGCAACAATTCTACCCTGCTTATTTGCAGGACCCGCAAGGGGTATCATCGTAGGTGTATTGCTAACATAATCTATTACCTCGATTGCATCACCGACTGCATATATTGAAGGGTCACTGGTTTGCATATACTCATCAACTACAATACCACCACGCTGATTAACCTCAAGACCGCATTCCTTTGCAAGCTCACCGTTAGGACGAATACCAATGGAGAGTATTACCATATCCGATGGAACCTCTGTGCCATCCTGAAGCTGAACATAGGTTGTGTTATCCTTATCTTCAAAGGCTTTAACACCATTATTAAGTAGAAGGCGGACTCCCTTTGAAGATAAATGATGATGAATTATCTGAGCCATTTCATAATCCACAGGAGTCATTACCTGATCAGCCATCTCAACTAAAGTAACGTTAATGCCTAAATCATGTAGATTTTCTGCCATCTCAATTCCTATAAAGCCGCCACCGATTACGGTAGCATTTTTGATTTTATTATCCTCTATATAGCTTTTGATTGCATCAGTATCAGGAACATTCCATAAAGAAAAAACCCTTGGATTATCAATTCCAGGAATATTGGGTCGAATTGGAGAAGAACCTGGAGACAATACTAAATTATCGTAGGTTTCATCGTATTCTTTTCCGGTTTTTAATTCGCGAATATGAACGGTTTTATTGTTTCTATCGATTGAGACTACTTCGCTGTCAATACGTACATCCATATTAAATCTTGCATTCATTGCTTCGGGAGTTTGGACAAACAATGCGTTTCTTTCTTTTATTGTTCCTCCAATATAATATGGTAGACCGCAATTTGCAAAAGAAATATAAGAACCTCTTTCAAACATTATTATTTCAGCTGTTTCATCAACTCTCCTGAGTCGGGCAGCAGCACTGGCACCACCAGCTACTCCACCGACAATTACTGTTTTCTTAGACATAAAATCCCTTCTTTCGTATAGTATTGTAGTTTATTTAACAATTTTAAATATTATATAATTATGATATATAAATAATACAATAAAATGAAATGCTTGTCAAGAGTGATTAGATTTTTTGTTGTAATAGGCTAGGTCAGAATACTAATGGGAAAGTTGAGCTGTAAAAAGTAAAAAATAAAGCAGAGAGGCATTGAAATATCTGATAAATTATGATATTTGATAGCACAAATAGTAAAAATGATGATATAATAATTATTATGAATTGCAAAGAATAGCTTACAATAATAGAGTACAAGGAGAGACATTTATGAAGGTTCTAATAGTTGGAAGTGGTGCAGTGGGACTAGCTATTGCAGCAGCCTTGTGGGATTCGGGAGAAGATGTTTATCTTGTTGCTAGAAAACAAACTAAAAAGCAGATAGAAGAGAATGGAATAATAAGAACAGGGGTTTTTAAAGAAATTGTCATTAACAAGGGACAGATTAAGTTATTTGAAAAAATAAGTGAAATATCAGATATTGAGTTTGATCATATAATAATAGCCACAAAAACTACTGCTACAGCAGAGGTTTTCTTGGAATTAAAAAAGAAAAAACAATTGCTGAAAAAGAATGGAAAAATATTGATTATCCAAAATGGATTAGAAGATGAAGAGATATATTTAGACAGCTTTGGAAAAGAACAGGTTTTTTCTGCAAGACTGTTTATTGGATTTAGAAGGCCAGAGCCATATATTAGTGAGGTTACGGTTTGTTCTTCGGACTTAATGATTGGCAGCTTATATAACAATGTTAGTAAGGAAATGAATGAGCTGGCACAATCAATTCAAAAGGGTGGAATTCCTTGTAAGATAGTTGATAATATAGTAGAGACAATATGGGCGAAGCTTTTATATAATGCAGCCCTTAATCCGCTAGGAACAATTTTAGGTGTAAATTATGGAAGGCTTATTGAAAATGAATATTCAATCTCAATAATGGAAAAGATTATTGAAGAAATATTTGAGGTTATTGAAGCATCAGATAATAAAACCTTTTGGAAGAGCGCAGATGAATACAAAAAGCATTTTTTTGAGAAGCTAGTTCCATCTACTGCTCAGCACAGAGCTTCAATGCTTCAGGATATGGAAAAAGCAGTTAAAACGGAGATTGATTCCTTAAATGGGAAAATTGTTAAGCTTGGAATTAAATATAATATAAAAACACCTGTGAATGAAATGATATTCAATATTATTAAATCTATGGAATCAGTACAATCATAATAACTTATTTAATAGAAACAGAGGTGAACTTATGAAAAAAATTATTATTGTTGAAGATGAATTGAACATAAGAAGTGGATTGGTAAAAATAGTTAGGGAAATAGATGAGGATATAACTATTTTTGAAACTGGATATGCAGAAGAAGCATTGGAGATAGCAAAAAGAGAAGATTTAGATTTGTTTTTTTTAGATGTTCAGTTAGAGGACTATTCAGGATATGAGCTTGCAAAGGAGATAAGGGAGCTTTCAGAATATAAGCTTACACCAATAGTCTTTATCTCTGCATTTCATTCAATTGAAATGGAAGCATATAGAAATGTTCATTGCTATAGCTTTATTTATAAGCCTTTTGCAAAGGATGATATCCGAAAGGTTTTTCAAGAAATTAAAACAGGCTTAATTAGTAGTAAAGATAATAAAATGATTAAGTTTAAGGAAAAAGAGTTTACATACTTGATTAATCAGAAGGATATAATATATATTGAAGCTAAAAATAGAAAGGTTTTTGTGAAAACACAAAATGAAATGGCTGTATTTTCATATATCCCTATTGCAGGAATAATTCAACAGCTCTCTAAGGATTTTGTTCAATGCCATAAAAGCTATATTATAAACAAAAGTTATATTAAAAGAATAGATAAATTAAATAGTGGAGTGGATTTGAATAATTCTGATCAAATGATTCCAGTTGGCAGAAAATATAAAGACGAGCTATGGAGGATTTATTAATGACATTGATTGAATCTTGCCTGCTTAGTGTTATTGATGCACTTATGTACATTTTACTTTCTAATGCTTTATTAAAGAAAGAAAATGATTTGAAAAAGCTTTTTGGATTTGCATTGGTTTTTGGAGCTATAGTTGGAATAATAAGTACAGCATACCATGGTGAATGGTATTCTCCGGTGCTTTCTGCCTTTGTTTCTTTTGGTATGATGGTATTGCTTCACAAGAAAACTACATTTCAGACAATCTATCTTTATTTGATTTCTACAGTAATACTTATGGTAATTCAGTCAATTACATTGCTACCTACAAAAATGCTTTTAGGTGAGCTGGCAATTACCTTTGAAATTGGAGCTGTAGCACAGACAGTAAATCTGATTTTGAGTTTATTTGTAATTCGTTTTATTCCAATAAGCTATTTATTTCACTTTGTATTGATTAAAAATAGAGTTTTTGAATATATAGTAACTAATGCGTTTGTTACTATGTTTTTGATTGTAATATACTGGAATGTTAATATTGACAGTATTATTGAAAACTTGGTTAGTATTTCTGCCCTTTCTCTTGTGATAATTTTCATTAACTTTGGAATGCTAAAAAATAGCCTGAAAAATGAAACAACAGCCAACAAATTAAAGGCTCACGAGCAATATTTACCAGTTATTGACGAGCTAATATCTGATATCCGAACAAGGCAGCATGATTTTAAAAACCATATTCAGGCACTTGGGATGATGGTTTATACATCTAAATCAATGGAAGAGGTCACAAAACGCTTTGAAGAATATACAGGACAGCTTGCAAACAAGGATGAGCTCAATACCCTTCTACAATATCAAAACAAAATAATTGCTGGCTTTTTATATGGAAAAAAGGCTCAAGCAGAAGCAAATAAGATTAAGCTGGATATTTATGTTAAGGAGGAAAAATATCGTTCAATTCTTCATGAATATGAATGGATAGAGATACTTGGAGTATTAATAGATAACGCTATTGAGGCAAGAAATGAAGAGGGTTTTTTTAAAGAAATTTCAGTAACAATTGACAAAGAAAAAGATATGAATTTGATTGTTGTGAAAAACAAGCATCCATATCTTGAGAAAGAAATCATGAAAAATATTTTCAATAAGGGTTTTAGCTCTAAAAGCAAGACTGGCCGTGGGTATGGTCTTTATAATGTCAGGCAGATAGTTAACAAATATAGGGGAAGTATTGAAGCCTATAACGAAGACTGTGGTGATAATTATGTAGTCTTTAAGGTTCTGCTTCCTTAAAACACAACTAAATCAATTCTTTTAAGCAATCTGGACACTCAGGTTCTCCCCAGAAAAGGAAGCTATAAGAAGTAGCTACAACTAAAGGTGTTGCTAAAAGCAATAAACTACAAACAAATCTTAATGGATTAATTAATTTTTTGTTTAATTTCATAATGTGTACCTCCTAAGGAAATCAATAGTTGGACTGCCTGAAAAACTATAACCCATATACCATGTCTTAAAAAACTTCCGCCATATAAGTTGAATATAAGAAAATAAAGAATAATAATAACTAAACTTATAATCTTTGAACGAAGCATTTTATCAGGCGGATACTTTGGCCGCTGCTTTGGAATAACAGGAGCAAAAAAACCATATACTAACATAGAAAAAACAAAAAGACAGAGCTGTAAAATATAGCTTAGAGAAATAAAATGTGCAATTAAAATACATAAACTAAAAAATGAAAAAGAAAATACAAAACAACTCCAAAATCCCTTCATATGAAAACCGCCAGTCATTGGTCGGATTATCATCAAAGTAATAAAGCAAAAAATAAAAGCTGATCCATAGCCAAGGCTAGTGAAAAATACAAGCATTAGTAACAGTTTAATTAGCTCATTAACAAGCACTTCTAGAATATATTTAAGCTTAATCTGTTCTGTTTCGGTTAAAGCAATGGAACTGGTAAAAACAGTATATATTTTGTTGATTAATATATTGTTCATAAGCTTCACCTGCTTTATTAATAGGATTAAAGTGCTGGCTTTGTATATTCCAGAAACAAGATACAATCATAAACAAAATGGATTATTATTCATTTTACTAACGCGATGTTATTGAAAAAGAATGCTGATAATAATTTAATGTACTGAATAAATGCTTAAAACAGATACAATGTATATTTATAATATCAAAATGAAAATAAAAGTCAATGGTATTTGGATAATCAACCATAATTAAGAATAAACAACAAATAAAAAAACAAAGTGTGCCTACAAATACCAAAAAAACATTAAAATAACTGAAAACAACATAAATTATAAATATGAATTAATAATATGAAAAACACAAAAACAGCTTCGAAGGATACACATAAATAGCATAATCAGCATATTGAGATTAAGTAAGTTATATATTGATTTAAAGCTATAATAAAGGTATAATTTGGGAGTAGTTATAATTTGAAATGCATAAATTAAGGAAGATAATATAGGAGGATTGAAATATGATAAAAACAGTTAATTTGACAGGTAGTATATATTACATAGGGGTAAACGACAGAGAAACAAGTTTATTTGAAAATTTGTGGCCATTGGATAAAGGAGTTTCTTATAACTCATATTTAATAAACGATGACAAGGTTGCTATACTAGATACTGTAAAAAGCACAAAGATGTATGAGTTTCTTGATAACATCGGAGATATCATTGGAGATAAGCAAATTGATTATTTAGTAATAAACCACATGGAGCCTGACCATTCAGGATCAATAAAAGCACTATTGTATAAATATCCAAATCTTACAATAGTTGGAAATAAGAAAACTATTTCTATTTTAGAAGATTTTTATGGTAAGTTTGAAAAATATCTGATTGTAGATGACCAAGATACATTATCACTAGGTAAACACAATTTGAAGTTTTTACTAACACCAATGCTGCATTGGCCAGAAACAATGGTTTCTTATGAGGAAACTGAGAAAATATTGTTTTCAATGGATGCCTTTGGAGGGTTTGGGGCATTAGATGGCGGTATATTTGATGACGAGATTAACCTAGATTTTTACATTGATGAGATAAGACGTTATTATTCTAATATTGTAGGTAAATATGGAGCGATGGTTCAAAAAGCACTTAAAAAAGTAACAGATGCTAAAATTGACATAAAAACAATTGCTCCAACACACGGACCAGTATGGAGAAATAATCCTGGTTTAATAGTTGGAATGTATGACCAATGGTCAAAAGCAGAGGCTGAAGAAGGTGTAGTTATTGTATACGGTACTATGTATGGGAACACACAAAAGATGGCTGAAGAAATAGGAAGATGTCTGTCAGAGGAAGGAATTAAGAATATCAGAATATATGATGCTTCAAAAACACATGTCTCTTATATAATTAGTGATATGTGGAAATATAAAGGAGTTGTGCTTGGAAGCTGTGCTTATAATACAGAATTATTTCCTACTATGCAAAACCTGATTCATAAAATAGAAAATTCTCAGCTTAAGAACAGATATTTAGGGATTTTTGGTACATCCACCTGGAGTGGAGGCGGAGTATGTAATTTAGAAAAATTTGCTGAAAAAATTAAGTGGGAAAAAGTGGGAAGCTGTGTTGAGGCTAAATCCTCTGCTAAAGAGAAGGACTTGTTATTATGTAAGGAAATAGCTGTTGAAATGGCTAAAAAATTAATTGCTGAAAGATAATTAATGTAAAAAATTATGATATTATATTAATAAAAGAAAAAATACTACGAGCAAAAACAATTGGAGTTTTTGTGTCGTAGTATTTTTAATAAAAAGACAAAAATTGATTAAATAAACATAACACTTGTCGTTTGTTCCGGTATACATGCCGTTTGTTCCAAATGAGTTGACTTTTTTTGTAGAGATGGTAATATCAATTATGTTAAATGCTTTGAGTATTTAATGTACGTGGTTAGGGGGAATAAGATAAAAAAATATAAAGGCATATTCGAACGGTCGGAAAATATGCCGACAATAAGGAGATATTCATTATTGAGTTATCTCTTTTTTGTTGCTCAATTTGTAGTTTCAACATATAATAGTATAGCAAGAAAGCTTTATGTATAAGCATAATCAAGTGTAAAAAGGATAGCTTGGGAGTTCACAAGCAAATTTATTTTTAATACTTGAAAAAAGAATAAATCAATTAAGGAGATGTCACATGGATTATTTAATACTAATTATAGGTTTTCTGCTGCTTATTAAAGGAGCTGATTATTTTGTTGAGGGTTCAAGCGGTATTGCAAGGGTATTTAAGGTACCTGCTTTAATAATAGGGTTAACGATTGTTGCCTTTGGAACATCAGCGCCAGAAGCGGCAGTAAGTATATCGGCTGCCTTAAAGGGGAGCAATGGAATTGCATTAGGAAATATACTAGGTAGCAATATCTTTAATCTAAGTATGATTTTAGGGGTATCTGCTTTGCTTTTGCCTATGAAGGTACAAAAGCAATCCTTAAAGAAGGAGATTCCTTTGACGTTATTATCAGCACTGGCCTTGTTTATTCTGGCACTTGATAATTTTTGGGGAGGAGAAGCTTCAGAGCTGTTAAGCAGAGGAGATGGACTGATGCTGCTGCTTTTGTTTGCGGTGTTTGTATATTACATAATTGAAACAGTAAAAAATAGCAGAGAGACAACTAATGATTTCGAGGAAGAGGAGCAAAAACATCCATCTATTTGGAAACTTGCTTTATATACAATAGGTGGAATTGCGGGTATTATTTGGGGAGGAAATCTGGTGGTTAATAGTTCAGTAAGTATTGCTAAAGCATTTGGATTATCAGAAACCTTAATAGGACTTACTATTGTGGCAATTGGAACCTCCTTGCCAGAGCTTATTACAAGTGCGGTTGCAGCAATAAAAAAGGAAAGCGATATTGCGCTGGGAAATTTGATTGGAAGCAATATTTTTAATGTGCTTTTTGTAATGGGTATTTCTGCAACGCTTAATCCGGTTGTAGTTGATCCAAGTTTGATTGTTGAGTTAAGCTTAAATATTTTGCTTACTTTAATAGTTCTTTTATTCTCCTTGACGGGCAGAATAATAAACAGGGCAGAGGGAGCAGCCTTATCAGCATTTTATGTAATATATGCGATTTATTTGGTTGTGAATAACATTTGACATTATATTATTTGAATGTGGGGATTCTTAATGATATAATATTATTAACTAGGGGAAAATAATATGTGAAGGGAGTTTTAGTATGAAGGACAAGGCTGATAAAAAAAATAACATTGTTAAAATAAGCAATTCTGCTTATGAAAAAAAGCTTGAAGAGCTTCAGATTGAACTTGTTAAGCTTCAGGATTGGGTTAAGGAAAAAGGGCTTCGCATAGTTGTTATTTTTGAAGGAAGGGATGCCGCTGGAAAGGGTGGAGTAATTAAGAGAATTACGGAAAAGCTTAATCCGCGTATCTGCAGAGTGGTGGCATTAGGGGTCCCAACGGAAAAAGAAAAAAGTCAGTGGTATTTTCAAAGATATGTTGCACACTTGCCTTCAGCTGGAGAAATTGTATTGTTTGATCGAAGCTGGTATAACAGAGCTGGAGTAGAACATGTAATGGGGTTTTGCACTGAGGATGAATATCAGGAGTTTTTAAGAAGCTGTCCGGATTTTGAAAAAATGTTAGTTAGATCAGGGATTATTTTGATAAAATACTGGTTTTCAGTAAGTGATGATGAGCAAGAAAAAAGGTTTCAAGACAGAATAAACGACACTACAAAAAGATGGAAAATAAGTCCTATGGATTTAGAATCAAGAAAGCATTGGGTTGAATATTCAAAGGCAAAGGATGCTATGTTTGCCTATACTGATATCAAGCAGGCGCCATGGTATGTTGTTGATGCAGATATTAAAAAGCATGCAAGATTAAATTGCATTGCTCACTTATTAAGCAAGGTTGAATATGAGGATTTGACTCCGCAAAAAATGGAACTGCCAAAACGTCAGGAGGATGAAGCATATATCAGACCGCCCATCACAGACCAGACTTTTGTTCCAGATATAGTGGAAGAAATAATAAAGGAAAAACAATAAAGGAAAAACAATAAATAAAATATTGTAATCGCGTCGAAAGAAAGAAAAAATCAAAACGCCAATATGCATAAATAAAAGAATTATAAATAAAAAGAAAAAAGGAACTGCTTTGCAGTTCCTTTTGTGGCCAATCAACAAGCTGTCATTGCGTAGGAGGTTGGGGACTTCCTAAATTGAAGTAATTCTTTATTAATATCTCATTGGGATTAAATCTATATAATCTTGCAATGAAGCATTGTTCATAAAACTATCAATAATTTTTTTGCCTAACGGATTTAGTTCAGGAGTATTGAATTTATGAAGCTCTTGTCTGAAAAAATCAGTTAGTATTTTTGCTCCTGCATCATAACCGTCAATTCCTACTTCGGCTTGAGTTTCAGGCTGTAAAAATGCTTTTGGAATATAGTGTCCATCTATTCGCAGGGATTCTAAACCATATCCTAAGATAGTGCAGCGAGCTTCAACTAAGTGCTCTTGCTTGAATTTTGCGCTTCCACGTCTTGCTATATATTCTCGTGATATCCATTGAGGCATAAAGCTAACGTTATAAGCTCCGATATGCTGGTTTGGAATCAATACATATCTTGTGTTTGAGGAGCTGATAATTTGATCTAATAATAGATTTGCTTGCTCAACCATTTTACCTGTTGCAAATGGCCAGTATGAGCCAACACCTTCACTTGTCATACCTACCGAATCAATAACACTAGGATTATTAAAGCCTCTTGGGGCAACCAATCTCCATAGCCAAGCTAAAGCCGGAGGAAGAATGTGCATCAGACCAAGAATTCCATAGGAAGGGTTTTCTTTTGAACAGGAAGGAGTTCTTACTCCAAAGCTTCGAACATCAACCTCTACAGCTTCGTCAACGATATTTGGCATAAGTCGACGAGGTAGAATTACACGAGGATTTGGACAAGGCTTTCCGTCTGAATCTATAGTGTGCTCCCAAACAAGACAAGTTGATTTTGGAACACCCTGAATGTTAAGAAAAATAAGCGGTTCAGCAGGATGTGTAAATATTTTTTCGTAATGTGGAGTTGTTCCATAGCTTTTTATATGATCAAGTCTTAGAAACCAACCTTGTTCAGCGTCCTTTACCACTAATTTATTGCTGCCATTTTGCATTTTAGGGTGGCATAATGCCATGTCGTCTGTAACTGGTCTGAGTTCACAAGTTTCATTTAGTTCTATGTAATTGTTTTCGTTTGTTAGAAGATTTTTACCTAATAGTATTCTTCCGTCTAAATCCTTATGAACATTCTCAAGCATTTCGCTTTTTCCACCACCAGAGGCTCCTTCGTGCATAATTACAATTTCATTATCATAAGGTGTGATAACCTTTACTGTTGAAGCGTGAGTTGTTACCCAACCTTCTTTTTCACCGATATTTAGAAGAACTCCATAAATACCTTTTTTTGCGCTTGGACCTGGATATAGATTATACGAAAAAACCTCATGCAACTCAGAAAGTCTGTTGTGTACTACAATTTGTTTTCCGTTAAAATGTGTGTGTCTGAATGGTGGGGCTAAAAATACAATTGCTTTTGGTGTAAAGCCGGCCTCTATGTCATCTATACTTAAGAAGCCTTGAAGGTCTGAAAGACCACAAGCAAAGAAAGCAGTATTTGAAGGAGCAATAAGAAGAGATTCATAGCCGTATTCATTTCCACCTGCTTTAAAGGGAAGAACGATTAAGTCCTGATTGGATAACCACTCAAATGTAGCTGAACGCAAGGGTTCAAAATCATTTTTATAGACATCATCATATCGAGGCTTATCTGTATCAAATGAGTCAGCAACCAACATGCAATCAGGGTCTCTTCTGCGCATGTAGTCGTCAGGGTAGTTGACGACTGCACCGTTCTTGCATCTTGTTACGGTTGCTTCAATTATGTCCTCTTTTCCATTATTAAAAACAACATTAAAAACATCATTCTCAGCGCTTCCAAAGGCCATTTCAACTAGTTCGCTTCTTGTTTTAGGAAACACAATGCTTTTACTATTGTTTAATATGTTTTTAACTTGATCCGATAAATTGAGTTTGTGTAAATATTCTTTCATTTTTTTCCTCCTGCTGTTTGTTATTTATTTGAATGATTTTGGGGTGCTTAATTAATTATTATGTTGCTAAATTTAGCAAGAAAGACTAAGAAGCTCAAGGGATAAACTAACCTTGGTAATAGCTTGCTATATATTTAGAAAATAAAAAAACCGATACTCAAAAAAAGTTATTTTGAATATCGGTTTACTATCAACTTAGCTATGCTACTTTGCATTGTCTTCCGAATTTATTTTGTTTTGTATAATTCATCTAAATTTCTATCGGTAGTGATTATTATTATTTTTTCACCAGTCTTAGTACTTATATCGGCATGAGTGCTGATTACGGCAACATTAAGAATGTCATTAATCAATGTTTCCAAATATCCTCGCCCAGCTTCAAATAATGAAGTGCGAACTTTTTTAAATAATTCAATACCTTGTGGATTTTCTGTAAGCTTTTGTTCTGAGGGGTTTAAAAATCCTGCCAGACGAACAACAATAATATCATTTAAAATATATGCTCGAATATTTTTAGGACCTCTGCCCATATATTCTATCTCGAATTTACTGATAGCTTCACATATTTTGGCTTCAAGCTGACCCTTAGTCATAAATTCACCACCTTTGAACAACTTAATTTTAGCTTAATAAATAAAGTTTGTCAATATAAAATAGATGAATTGTTTGAAATTTGAAGGATGTGCATAATAAATCCTTCAAATTTTGAAAAAAATTATCGAATTTAATAGCTTGACAAAAACAAAAAGGCTTTGATATAATTTGATTTAGATTAAATGAATTGTTTTGATAATATTTATTACAAGTTAATATATTAAAGACAGTGATGGAGACGAGGTTTATTTAGTAATAGTTTAAGAGAGTCGATGGCTGCTGAGAATCGATACTATCTAATACACTATATCACTCCTGAGTTATTTTGCTGAATTAAGTAGGTAAAATCGGCAGACGCCGTTATCGTTCAGGGTTTGATAGAACCTTTCAAGAGATATCGTAATGATAATTAGGGTGGTACCGCGTAGATAATATTCGCCCCTACAACGTTTTTGTTGTAGGGGCGTTTTTGAATTTGTGACATATAGATAAAAAACATTAAGGCTTTATAAGATTAATGTATTAATAAATCAAAGCTTATTGCTTGATTTTACAATGAAACATGCTATAATATAATAACGATTACTCAAAATAGATATGCTATACGAGGAGGAATAAGATGAAAAGACATGTTTTATCTGTGTTGGTTAGCAATCAGTCAGGAGTACTTAGCAGGGTTGCAGGGCTTTTCAGCAGAAGAGGCTTCAATATAGACAGTTTGTCAGTTGGGGAAACAGAGCACGAGAACATTTCAAGAATGACCATTGTTGTAACAGGAGATGAAATGGTGCTAGATCAGATTACAAAACAGCTTAATAAGCTTCATGATGTTCTTTATATAAAGGAATTGACTAAGGAAGCTGCTGTATACAGGGAAATTCTGCTTATTAAGGTTACAGCTACAAAAGAAACAAGAGCATCAATTATTGAGGTTGTAGATATATTCAGAGCAAAAATTATTGATGTTGCAACAGAATCCTTGGTTATTGAAATTACAGGGGACCAAGGAAAATTAGAAGCATTTATTAGCTTGATTGAGCCTTACGGAATTAGAGAATTTACAAGAACCGGACTAACGGCGCTTCAAAGAGGCAATCATGTTATTAAAGATAATATACAATAAACGATGATTTATCAGGAGGATTTTGAGAAATGGCAATTATGTATTATGAAAAAGACTGTAATTTAGGATTATTAAACGGAAAGACTGTTGCGGTAATTGGTTATGGCTCACAAGGCCATGCTCATGCGCTTAATTTACATGAATCAGGTGTTAATGTAATAGTTGGTCTTTATGAAGGAAGTAAGTCATGGTCACAGGCAGAGGCTGCGGGACTTAAGGTTGCAACTGCTAAAGAAGCTGCTAAAGCTGCTGATATCATTATGATTTTATTACCAGACGAAAAGCAGGCAGATATTTATGCAGAAAGCATTGCTCCAGGACTTGAAGCAGGAAACTCATTGGTATTTGCACATGGATTTAATATCCATTATGCACAAATCCAGCCTCCAGCAGATGTAAACGTATTTATGGCTGCACCAAAAGGTCCTGGACATACAGTAAGAAGCCAATACCAAGAAGGAAAAGGAGTTCCTTGCTTAATCGCAGTTTACCAAGATGCTACAGGAAATGCAAAAGACTTAGCACTTGCTTATGCAGCAGGAATCGGCGGAGCAAGAGCAGGAATTTTAGAAACTACATTTAAAGAAGAAACTGAAACTGACCTTTTCGGTGAGCAGGCAGTTCTTTGTGGCGGTGTATCTGAGCTTATGAAAGCAGGCTTTGAAACTTTAGTAGAAGCTGGATACCAGCCTGAAAGTGCATATTTTGAGTGTGTACATGAAATGAAATTAATTATCGACCTTGTAGTTCAAGGCGGATTAAGCTATATGAGATATTCAATTTCTGATACTGCTGAATTTGGAGATTATTCAATTGGAAAGAGAATTATCACTGATGAAACCAAGAAGGAAATGAAGAAAGTCCTTAATGAAATCCAAGACGGAACATTTGCAAAGAACTGGATTTTAGAAAATAAAGCAAACAGACCAGCATTTATTTCAAGAAGAAGAATTGAATCAGAGCATCAAGTAGAGCAGGTAGGAAAAGAATTAAGAAAAATGATGAGCTGGATGAAGTAAAGTTCTGGCCGGTTGAAAAACCGGCCATTCTTTTAACCGAAAAATAAACATTGCTAAAATTAGATAGGTAGGAAGGAGTTTGACAATGGGTAGAAAAATAGTGATATATGATTCAACATTAAGAGATGGAGCCCAAGGTGAAGGCATATCCTTCTCAGCAAATGACAAAATAAAAATTGTGAAGGCTCTGGATGAAATTGGCGTTGATTACATTGAAGCAGGAAACCCAGGGTCAAATCCTAAAGATTTGGAATTTTTCGAACGTGTAAAGGGCATAAAGCTTGAACATTCAAAGCTTGTTGCATTTGGTAGCACAAGAAGAAAATCTATAAAACCAGAAGAGGATGAAAATATTAAATCTCTTTTAAAGGCAGAAACAGATTATGTTGCAATATTTGGCAAGAGCTGGGATTTTCATGTAACAGATATCATTAATGCAACATTAGAGGAAAATCTACTTATGATAGAGGATACAATAAAGTATCTTCTTGAAAAAGGGAAAAAGGTTTTTTTTGATGCAGAGCATTTTTTTGACGGATACAAAGCAAACAAGGAATATGCGTTACTTTCATTAAAGTCAGCTAAAAAGGCTGGAGCATCAAGTCTTGTTTTATGTGACACAAATGGTGGCTGTATGCCAAATGAAATAACAGAGATTACAAAGCAAGTAATGAAGGAATTGGATATGACTTTGGGCATTCATTGCCACAATGACAGCGGAGTAGCAGTTGCAAATTCGGGTAATGCTGTTGAAGCAGGAGCAACAGAGGTACAAGGAACCTTTATTGGCTTTGGTGAAAGGTGCGGAAATGCTAATCTTACAACTATTATTGCCAATCTTCAGCTTAAGTTAGGATATGATTGTCTTGAAGAAAAAAATATTGAGCAGCTTACGCCAACAGCTCGTTTTGTTGCAGAGGTCGCAAATATTGCACTAGATGATAATGCCCCATACGTAGGAAAAAATTCATTTACGCATAAGGGTGGAATGCATATTGACGGTGTTAATAAAAACTCCTCAAGCTTTGAACATATAAATCCTTCTTTAGTTGGTAATGCAAGAAGATTTTTAATGTCAGAGGTATCAGGAAGAAGCTCGATTTTGAAAAAAATTCAGAGTGTGGACCCGGAAATTCAAAAGGATTCACCTGAAACAGCAGCAATTATCAAAAGACTTAAGGAATTAGAGCATGAGGGATATCAGTTTGAAGGAGCCGAAAGCACCTTTGAATTAATTATAAGAAAACATTTAGGAAAATATAAACCGTTTTTTGAATTGGAAAACTTCAAGATTATTGGAGAAAAGCCTTTGACAGGAGAAGAGTTTGGTTCCTATGCAATGGTAAAGGTAAATGTAGAGGGCACGTCGAAAATGACAGCTGCAGAGGGTGATGGACCAGTTAATGCCCTTGACAAAGCTCTTCGACAAGCCTTGGAAAAGTTTTACCCTGAATTAAAAGCGGTTCATTTAATAGATTATAAGGTTAGAGTTTTAGACAGTAAGGAAGCAACAGCAGCAAAGGTAAGGGTATTGATTACCTCGACAGATGGTGAAAATGAGTGGTCTACAGTTGGAGTTTCAACTGATGTTATTGCAGCGAGCTTGATTGCTCTTGTTGATGCAATAGAAATTAAGCTGATTAAGGATTTGGAAATAAAAGCAAAAAAATACTTTTAATTATACTAGGAGGATATTATGGAATACAAAATAGCAGTAGTAAAAGGTGATGGAATTGGACCGGATATTGTAGATCAGGCGATTTTAGTGCTTGATAAAATTGGTGAAAAATATGGGCATAAGTTTAATTATACAGAGGTTTTAGCAGGTGGAGCAGCTCTTGATGCAGTTGGAGTTCCTCTTCCAGAAGAAACTGTTAAGGTATGTAAGGATAGTGATGCGGTATTTTTAGGAGCAGTTGGAGGTCCAAAATGGGACGTGTTACCTGGAAATATCAGACCTGAAAAAGCACTTCTTGGACTTAGAAGTGAATTAGGATTATTTGCAAATATCAGACCTGCAATGATGTATAAGGAGCTGGCTGATGCATGTCCTTTAAAGCCTGAAATTCTTGGAGAAGAAGGGCTTGACCTTGTTGTAGTAAGAGAGCTTACAGGCGGGGTTTACTTTGGAGACAGAGGAACAAACCAAACAGAAAATGGTCTTGAGGCATACGATACTATGGCATATTCAGAAGGAGAAATCAGAAGAATTGCTAAGGTTGCTTTTGATATTGCAATGAAAAGAGATAAGAAATTAACCAGTGTAGATAAAGCCAATATTTTAGATACTTCAAGATTATGGAGAAAAGTAGTTGAAGAGGTGGCAAAGGACTATCCAGAAGTGGAGTTAAACCATTTATATGTTGATAATACTGCAATGCAGTTAGTTATTAATCCAAAGCAGTTCGATGTTATTTTAACTGAAAATATGTTTGGAGATATTCTTTCGGATGAAGCTAGTATGATTACAGGTTCAATAGGTATGCTTCCTTCAGCAAGCCTTGGAAGCTCAAAGCTTGGAATGTATGAGCCAATTCATGGTTCAGCTCCTGATATTGCAGGAATGGATAAAGCTAATCCAATTGCAACAATCATTTCAGCAGCAATGATGTTAAGATATTCCTTTGATCTTGAAAAGGAAGCTGAGTCAGTTGAAAAGGCAGTTGAAGCTGTATTAGCTGAGGGTTATAGAACAGGAGATATTATGAGCAAAGGTAAAAAGCTTGTTGGAACAAAAGAAATCGGACAAAAAATCTGTGAAGCGATTAACTAGGAATTAGATTCTATGATTTGATATAAGATTTATATCAGAAAGGCAGGTATTAGAATGAGAAGTGATAGTGTAAAAAAAGGAATAGAAAAAGCACCCCATCGTTCTTTGTTTAAAGCAATGGGATATACTGATGAAGAGATTAACAAGCCTTTAATCGGAATTGTTAATGCAAAAAGCGATATAGTTCCAGGACATATTCATTTGGATTCAGTTGTTGAAGCAGTAAAAGCTGGGATACTTGCTAACGGAGGAACTCCGATTGTATTTCCTTCAATAGGAGTTTGTGATGGAATAGCAATGGGTAGTATTGGAATGAATTATTCTCTTGTAACAAGAGAATTGATTGCAGATTCGGTAGAAGCAATGGCGATGGCTCATGGCTTTGATGCAATGGTTATGGTTCCAAACTGTGATAAAATTGTACCAGGTATGCTAATGGCGGCTGCAAGAGTTAATATTCCTACTGTAGTAGTAAGCGGCGGACCAATGCTATCCTTAGATATTGACAATAAAAGCTTAGATTTAAATAGCGTTTTTGAGGCGGTAGGTTCATTTAAAGCAGGAACAATAACAGAAGAAGAAGTGTTAGCTTGCGAAAATAACGCTTGCCCTACATGTGGTTCTTGCTCAGGTATGTTTACAGCAAACAGTATGAATTGCCTGAGTGAGGCTATTGGTATGGCTTTACCAGGTAACGGTACTATACCAGCTGTATTTTCAGAAAGACTAAGACTTGCAAAGCTTGCGGGCAAACAGGTTATGGAAATGCTGGAAAAAGACATTAAGCCTAAGGATATTATGACAAAGGATAATTTCTTAAATGCACTTGCAATTGACATGGCATTAAGCTGCAGTACAAATAGTATGCTTCATTTACCTGCAATTGCATATGAGGCAGGAGTTATCTTAGACCTAGAGATCGCAAATGAAATAAGCAATAAAACACCTAATTTATGTAAGCTTGCACCAGCAGGGCCACATCATATGCAGGATTTATATTATGCTGGTGGTGTTCAGGCAGTAATGAAAGAACTGACAAAAAAGAATTTGTTAAAAACTGATATTATGACGGTAACAGGAAAAACTATGGCTGAAAATCTTGAAGCAGTTGTTAACAAAAACAATAATGTAATTAGACCAATAGACAATCCATATAGTGAAACAGGTGGAATTGCTGTTGTTAAGGGTAATATTGCTATAGATGGCGGAGTAGTTAAAAAATCAGCAGTAGCTCCTGAAATGCTTAAGCATGAAGGACCTGCTAAGGTTTTTGATTCTGAAGAGGAAGCTATTAAAGCTATTTATGCAAGTGAAATAAAAGCAGGGGATGTTGTAGTAATTCGTTATGAGGGACCAAAAGGCGGACCTGGAATGAGAGAAATGCTTTCTCCGACCTCAGCAATTGCAGGAATGGGTCTTGACAAGGAAGTTGCACTAATAACTGACGGAAGATTTAGCGGTGCTACAAGAGGTGCAGCAATAGGACATATTTCTCCAGAAGCAGCAGAGGGTGGAAATATCGGGCTAATTGAAAATGGTGATATTATTAAAATTGACATTCTTGGCGGTAAAATTGATGTAGCTATTTCTGAGGAAGAAATGGAAGCAAGAAGATTAAAGCAGGTAATTAAAGAACCTAAGATTAAAACTGGAGTACTGGGCAGATATGCAAGATTTGTAACAAGCGCAAGTACAGGTGCAGTGTTAAAATAAAACACCAATAATTCTAAGGAGGATTACTTATGGAATTAACGGGATCACAGATATTAATGGAATGCCTTTTAGAACAGGGAGTAGATACTGTATTTGGTTTTCCAGGCGGAGCAGTATTAAATATTTATGATGAATTATACAAATATGGGGATAAAATTAAACATATTTTAACCTCTCATGAGCAAGGAGCTTCTCATGCCGCAGATGGATATGCAAGATCAACCGGCAAGGTTGGAGTTTGCTTTGCAACTTCAGGACCAGGAGCAACTAATCTGGTAACAGGAATTGCAACTGCTTATATGGACTCTGTTCCAATGGTTGCAATTACAGGCAATGTTCCGGTAGCTCTTTTGGGTAAGGATAGTTTTCAAGAGGTTGATATAACCGGAATAACAATGCCTATTACCAAGCATAATTTTATTGTAAAAGATGTAAAGGATTTAGCAAAAGTAGTAAGAGATGCCTTTTTTATAGCACAGGAGGGCAGACCGGGACCGGTATTAATTGATATACCAAAGGATGTAAGTGCAAATAAAACTGAATATTCATATCAAGAACCAAAGAAAATAGAGAGAAGAATTGATGATATCCTTGATAAGGATATTAAAGAAGCTGCAAAGCTTATTAATAAGGCAAAAAAACCATTTGTATTTGTAGGTGGCGGAGCGGTAATATCTGATGCAAATGCTGAGGTTACAGAGTTGATTGAAAAAATACAAGCACCTGCAGCCTGCAGCTTGATGGGAATGGGAGCATTTTCAGGTGAGCATCCATTGTATACGGGGATGCTTGGTATGCATGGTTCAAAAGCATCTAATATTGGAGTTACCAACTCTGATCTATTAATTGTTGTTGGTGCTAGGTTCAGCGATAGAGTAATTGGTAATTCTACAAAGTTTGCAAAAAGAGCCAAGGTTATTCATATTGACATTGACCCTGCAGAGGTTAATAAAAATATAGCAACTCATCAATTTATAATTGGAGATATTAAAGAAGTTCTTATAAGACTTAATAAGGAAATTAAGCAGCAAAAGCATGAGGAATGGATAGAAGAAATAAATGAACTCAAGGATAAGTACAGAATTTCTCAGGGCGAGGGTCTGACAGGACAATTTATTATCGAAAAGCTAAATGAAATAACCAAGGGAGAGGCTATTATTTCTACTGAGGTTGGACAGCATCAGATGTGGACAGCACAGTTCTATAAGTTTAAAAGACCAAAACAGTTTTTATCCTCTGGAGGATTAGGTACAATGGGTTATGGTTTGGGGGCGTCTATTGGAGCAAAAGTAGCAAACCCTGATATTCCTGTATTTAATATTGCAGGAGACGGAAGCTTTAGAATGAACCTGAATGAAATAATGACTGCTGTAAGGTATAATATTCCAATTATTGGAATTATTATTAACAATAGTGTTTTAGGAATGGTTAGACAGTGGCAGACTCTTTTTTATGAGGAAAGATACTCATACACCAATCTTAATCCAGATTTAGATTATGTTAAGCTGGCAGATGCTTTTGGCGCTGTTGGAATTAACGTAACAAAAAAAGAGGAATTTGAACCTGCAATAATGCAGGCAATCAGCTTAAAAAGACCTGTAATTATCAATTGTGTGATTGATAAGGATGTGAAGGTTTACCCTATGGTAGCACCAGGGGCTGCAATTGACGAAATAATAATGGATTAAAGGATAAAAAACACGGTTTTTTTGGTAATAATAAACTAAACATTCTGCGAAGCAAGAGTGCAATCGCAGAATGTTTATATTATAACCAAAATGGTTAATTAATTAACAACACTCTTTGTGTTTATGCTACAAAGATAGTGTTTTTAGGGATAAATTAACTTTTTCTGGTTGACGAATCAAGGATTATATTATATATTATATTTATCTTTAAACACTCGAATTGACAGTAATGTTAGAGAATTAAAGAGAGAATTTTGATATTGAGCTTTAAATGAAATTGAATTAATCAAACAAGGGAAAGAATGAATTTTTTTATTCAAAAACCCAGATGATTTAATGTTCCCTAATGAGTTCGTTAATAATTTATCCTTTTACTAAAATGATTTTATTAAAGCTTTTAGGTTTTTAGTACAAGGAGTATATTATACAGCCTGATATATTAATGGATATTTATTCATTACTAATGGGGCGCTATCTTAAAAATATTATATTATAGGAGTGAACAAGTTTATGAAAAGAGTGTATAACTTTTCTGCAGGACCATCTATGTTACCTGTTGAAGTTCTAGAGCAAGCAGCAAAAGAGATGGTATGTTACAAGGATTCGGGTATGTCAGTAATGGAAATGAGTCACAGATCCGCTGTGTATGAAGATATTATTAATAGAGCAGAAGCATCGTTAAGAGAAATACTCAACATTCCAAGCAACTATAAAGTATTATTTTTACAAGGTGGAGCTTCGTCACAATTTGCAATGGTACCTATGAATTTAATGACAGGTTCTGGCAAAGCAGACTTTTTAAATACAGGCGTATGGGCTAAAAAAGCTATTTCAGAAGCAAAGAGATACGGTGAAGTTAAGGTTATTGCATCTTCAGAGGACAAAGTGTTTTCTTATATCCCAGAAGTAAACTCAGCTGATTTTACAAAGGATGCGGACTATTTCCACATTACTTCTAACAATACAATTTTTGGAACTAGATTTACTTCACTTCCAGAAACAGGAAATGTTCCATTAGTTGCAGATATGTCTTCAAATATTCTTTCTGAAGTTATTGATGTTAGCAAATACGGAATTATTTATGCTGGAGCACAAAAAAATATGGGACCTGCTGGTCTTACAGTTGTAATTATAAGAGAAGACTTAATTGGCAAGGAAATGGATTCTACGCCAACAATGTTTAAATATAGCACACATGCTGAGAATGATTCTATGTTTAATACACCTCCTACTTACTCAATCTATATTGCTGGATTAGTGTTTGACTGGATTAAAGAAAATGGTGGACTTACAGCAATGCAAAAAAGAAATGAAGAAAAAGCTGCTATTTTATATGATTTCTTAGATGCAAGCAGTTTATTCAAAGCAACAGTTGAAAAGAAAGACCGTTCAATAATGAACGTATGCTTTGTACTTCCAGATAAAGAGCTTGATGCTAAGTTTATCAAAGAAGCAAAGGCAGAAGGCTTTGAAAACTTAAAAGGACACAGACTTGTGGGTGGTATGAGAGCTAGTATTTACAATGCTATGCCAAGAGAAGGTGTTGTAGCATTAGTAGAATTCATGAAGAAATTTGAAGCAGAAAACAAATAATTTCCTGTGATTGCAGTAATTCCTGCAGGAAGGGAATATATGGAGGAGCAATATGTATAATATTAAGACTTTAAATAAAATAGATGAGAATGGACTTAAGCTCTTAGGAGAAAGATTTACTATAACAGAAGATGACAATGCAGACGCAGTTTTACTTAGAAGCTTTAAAATGCATGATATGGAGCTTCCAAAAGCGCTAAAGGCAGTTGGAAGAGCTGGAGCAGGGGTTAATAATATTCCGATTGATAAATGCTCAGAGCAAGGAATTGTTGTATTTAACACTCCAGGTGCGAATGCTAATGGTGTAAAAGAGCTTGTTATTGCTGGATTGTTTTTAGCTTCTAGAGATGTTACAGGAGCTATTGATTGGGCTAAAACTTTAAAAGGCGAAGGCGATAAAGTGCCTAAGCTAGTTGAAGAAGGAAAAAGCAAGTTTACAGGACCTGAAATTATGGGAAAAACTCTTGGGGTAATTGGTCTTGGAGCTATTGGAGTTCTTGTAGCTAATGCTGCAGTTGCACTAGGAATGGATGTATATGGATACGATCCTTTTATTTCTGTAGATTCAGCATGGGGATTAAGTAGCCAGGTGTGTAAGGCAACTTCTCTTGAAGAGATTTATGCAAAGGCTGATTATATTACACTTCATGTTCCTTTTATCAAAGAAACTGAGGGTATGATTGGTGAAGCAAGTATAAAGAATATGAAAGATGGAGTTAAGATTTTAAACTTCTCAAGAGCAGAGCTAGTTAATGATGAAGAAATCAAGCCTGCACTTGAAAGTGGAAAGATTGGAAGATATATTACTGATTTCCCTAATGCAAAATCAATTGAGCTTCCTAATACAGTATGTATTCCTCATCTAGGAGCATCTACTCCAGAATCAGAGATTAATTGTGCAATTATGGCAGTTAATGAGATTAAGGATTATTTATTACTTGGTAATATTACAAATTCAGTAAACTATCCAGATTGCATTGCTGGTGAATTCTCATCAGATAGCAGAATTACAATCAATCATAAAAATATACCTAATATGGTTAGCCAAATTACTACAGTTCTTGCATCAGCAGGGGTAAATATTGCTGATATGATGAACAAGAGTAAAAAAGATTGGGCATATACAGTGCTTGACGTAGATACAGTTATAGATGAAGCTTTAGCTCAAAAAATTGAAGCTATTGACGGAGTTGTAAAAGTAAGAGTATTAAGATAATTATAGAACTTAAGAGTCAGGGCTTATTGTCTTGGCTCTTATTCTAGTTATTACAGGAGGAATAAAATGTCAGTTATAAAGCCATTTAAAGCAGTAAGACCAAGAATTGATTTAGTACAGGATATTGCAGCATTGCCATATGATGTATATAGCTCTAAAGAGGCAAGGGTTGTAGTAGAGGATAAGCCAATTTCATTTTTGAAAATAGACAGAGCAGAAACCTTTTTTGATGAAGGGGTAAGTCCATATACTGAAGAAGTATATAATAAGGCTAAAGAAGTTTTATATTCAATGATTAAGGAAAACAAATTTATTCAAGATGAAAAACCATGCTTATATATTTATCAGCTAACCATGGACGGACGTTCACAAAATGGAATTGTAGGATGTGCATCTATTGATGAATATATTAATAACAAAATAAAGAAGCATGAGCTTACTAGAGCAGATAAAGAAGCAGATAGAATTAACCATGTAGATTATTGTGATGCCAATACAGGCCCAATATTCTTAACCTATAAAGCTAAGGATGAGATTGATACTATCGTTAATAATTGGATAAAAGACAACAAGCCAGAATATGATTTTACTCCTGAAGATAATGTAAATCATAAGGTTTGGGTTATTAATGAACAAAAAGCAATTGATTCATTAACTGAGCTTTTTGCAGCTGTTCCTGACTTATATATTGCCGATGGACACCATAGAGCGGCTTCAGCAGTTAAGGTTGGTTTAAAAAGAAGAGAGCAGAATCCTGGCTATAGTGATGATGCAGAGTTTAACTATTTTCTTTCAGTTGTTTTTCCGGATAATCAGTTGAAAATTATGGATTATAATAGAACTGTAAAAGATTTAAATGGAATGACTGAAGAAGAGTTTATTAAAGAGGTTGAAAAGAAATTTGAAATCACAAAAACTAGCGATACTGAAATAAGACCAACAGAAAAAGGAACATTTGGAATGTTTCTTCAAAGCAAGTGGTATTTGCTCCAAGCTAAGGCAGGAACCTATAATGAAAAGGACCCCGTTTTAAGTTTGGATGTTTCAATACTTCAATTAAATCTTCTTGCTCCAATTTTAGGAATTGGAGATCCAAGAACAGATAATAGAATTGATTTTATTGGCGGAATTAGAGGCCTTAAGGAGCTTGAAAGACGTGTAAATGAAGATATGACAGTAGCATTTGCAATGGTTCCTACATCCATTGAAGAGCTAATGAATATTGCAGATGCAAATGAACTTATGCCTCCAAAATCTACATGGTTTGAGCCGAAGCTTAGAAGCGGAATATTTATTCATTTATTAAAATAGCAATTATTGTAATTTAACAAGAAAGTTTTGTTTTTTATCTTGCTTGCACTTAATAGTACATTACAAGAAGGAAGATGAAGAGGGTTACAATCAGTAAGATTTTTAATGATTTATACTAGAGAGAACAGAGGATTATTCTGTTCTCTTTAGATTTATCATAGTAGTATGTGTTTTTAGTTTTTTAATTTGTTTTTAATATTTATATGCTATAATTATAAATATATTTTTAACAAATGATACTATAAATACGTTTTTAAAACATTTTTTACAAGGAGAGATTTATATGAATAACAATTTTACACAGTATGAGCTAGAACAGCAGGAGACTTCTAATAGTTTTTTATCGAGAGTTTTTATGTGGATGTTTGCAGGCTTGTTTTTGACAGCAATCCTTTCTTTTTCTGTAGCAACAAATGAAGCTTTATTATATATCATCTATAGTAACAGAATTCTTTTTTACGGACTAATAATTGCAGAGATTGGGATTGTATTTTTTCTATCTGCAAGAGCACATAAAATGTCTTTTGCTGGAGCTTTGACAGGATTTATGCTTTACTCAGCATTAAATGGAATAACTTTATCAGTTGTACTACTTGCATACGGATTAGATGTTGTAAGTAAGGTTTTTATAGGTACAGCACTGATTTTTGCTGTAATGGCAATTTATGGGAAAATGACTAAAACTGACTTGAATGCATTTCGCGCTTTTTTTGTAATGGGTATAGTAGGCATGATTATTATGTCAGTAATTAACATTTTTATTCCAAGTCAAGGAATGAACTTAATTATTGGATATTTAGGAGTTGCAGTATTCTCAGGTTTAACTGCTTATGATATTCAAAAGCTTAAACATTTTCAAAGAGGGAGTGTTAAACAAGCAGAAGGTAATATGGCAATTATTGGAGCGCTTATGTTATATTTAGATTTTATTAATCTATTTTTGTCCTTGCTAAGAATAGTTGGAGGAAGAGATTAATTAGATGCGAAGCTAAGATATTATAGAGGATATTATTTTATTTGTGTAGCAATAACATAAAATGCAAAATATAAACCGGAAGCTCTATTGACTTCCGGTTTATTTGTCGATACAATATATAGTATGAAAATTTGTTGCGAGATACTATATATTGTAAAAGAGGTGTAAATGATGATTACAGTGTTGAAAAGAAATGGCTCTATATCTGATTTCTATTCAGATAAAATTGCAACAGCAATTATGCTTGCAATGGCTGAAACCAAGGATAGTGTGGATGAGGAGCTGGCTCAGGCAATAAGTCTGAAGATAAAAGAGGAACTTAAGGATTATCCAAGGCCTGTTTCAGTTGAGGATATACAGGATTTGGTGGAAAAGCATTTGATGGAATCACCCAGAAAGGATGCTGCAAAAAGATATATTCTCTATAGATATGAGAGAGATAAAACAAGGGACAATAGGACTAAAAGACTTGATTCGAGGCTTCTAACAGATGAATTTATAAGTAAGTATAAGCATAAGCCTAATCCAATGAAGCAGCTGGGGACTTTTGTGTACTATAGGACCTATTCAAGATGGATTCCTGAGGAAAAAAGAAGAGAATACTGGTGGGAAACAGTAAGAAGATCCGTTGAGTATAATTGTAGCCTTGTTCCAACTACTAAAGCCGAGGCTGAGAGACTATATGATAATATATTCCATTTAAGACAATTCTTATCAGGGAGAACCTTTTGGGTAGGTGGTACTGGTGTAACAGATTATTATCCTATGGCTAATTTTAATTGTGCTTTTACGGTAATAAACAATTTTAATGTGTTTAAGGATTTGTTTTATTTGCTCATGGTAGGTTCAGGGGTCGGAATTAGAATTTTAAAGGAGGATGTTAAGAGACTTCCTAAAATCAGAAGTGATTTTGAATTAATTCAGGAGGACTATGTTCCTGAACATCAAAGTGTTAGAGAAGATAGCACAAGTATAGAATTTATTCACAACAATTCAGTTAGAATAGTTATTGGAGATAGCAAGGAGGGCTGGACTCAGGCTCTTGACTATTTTTTGAAGATGTTATATAGCAATGAATATCGAAATATTAATACTATTATAATTAACTATAATCACGTCAGACCAAAAGGTGAAAAACTAAAAACCTTTGGAGGAACTGCAAGCGGGCATTCAAGTCTTCGAAATATGTTTTCAAAAATAACTAAAGTTATTAAAAGAAGAGGTGTTCTGGAGGATGAAGCCTCAGTGCATTTGAAACCTATAGACTGTTTGGACATAGCCAATATTATTGGAGAGAATGTTGTTGTTGGAGGGGTTAGAAGAACAGCAGAAATTGTGTTAGTTGATTCAGATGACAAGGAATCGATAGAAGCAAAAAATGCTTTATATAAGCAAATTGATGGTCAATGGATAGTAGATCATGATATTATTCATCGTCAAATGAGTAATAATTCAATTTACTATAAGCAGAAGCCAACAAGAGAGATGCTTCATTGGCAAATAGAACAAATGAGATACTCAGGCGAGCCAGGATGGGTTAATGAGGTAGCAGGAGCTAAAAGAAGACCAAATATGAACGGAGTTAATCCGTGCGGAGAAATTTTGTTAGATGCTAATGGTTTATGCAATCTTACTACGGTTAATGTATTTTCTTTTGTTAGAGAGGATAATACAATTGATTATGAAGCTTTAATGGAGGCACAAAGGCTTTCGGCAAGAGCAGGCTATAGAATGACCTGTGTTGAGCTTGAAATCCCTGAATGGAATTATGTGCAGACAAGAGATAAGCTTTTAGGCTGTTCTCTTACAGGATGGCAGGATATGGTAAATGCAGTTAAGCTTTCAAAAAAGGAAGAGGGTAAGCTTTTATCTAAGCTTAGAGAAACAGCAGTAGATGCAGCTAATCGATATGCAGATGATATTGGTGAAAACAGACCCGTCTTAGTTACAACAGTTAAGCCGGAAGGAACCTTAAGCCAGCTGCCAATAGTATCAAGTGGAGTACACTACTCGCATTCGCCATATTATATTAGAAGAGTAAGAATTAATAGTGATGACCCTGTTGTAAAGGTTTGCGAGGAATTAGGATATCCGATTTTTCCGGAGGTTGGACAAAGCATTGAAACCTGTACAACCAAGGTTGTTGAATTTCCGATAAAAGCACCTTTAGGAAAAACCAAGTATGAGGTTACAGCTATTGAACAGCTGGAGAATTATAAGTTATTTATGGAAAATTATGTTGATCATAACTGCTCCATTACAATTCATGTTAGAGAGCATGAATGGGATGAGGTTGAGGAATGGGTATGGAATAATTGGGATGAGGTTGTTGCTTTATCATTTTTAGCACTTGAGGATAATTTTTATCAGCTACTTCCTTATGAGGCGATAGATGAAGAGGAGTATAACAAAAGAAATAAAGAGATGAAGCCCTTTCTTACCAATCTACTTGCAAAATATGAAAAATCTGAGCAGGAAATTGATATTGGGAATGATGGATGTGATAATGGAGTATGCCCAATTAGATGATGAATTCCCCGCCTTAAAAAGCGGGGGTTTTTAATATGGTAAATTTGCTGTAATATTATAGCAATCGCAGTTGTCAAAGCTTATTTTTACTGATAAAATATAAGAAGATGTAAAGAAAAAAACGGATTAGGCGGGTGTCAGAATGAAAAACAATATTAATATGAATGAGCTAGAGGAAATAATACAAACAAATCACAGAGATCCTCACCATATTTTGGGGATACATAAAAAAAAGGAAAAATATATTATCAATGCATTCCAGCCTCATGCAAAAAGTATATCGATAATATTACTAAAAAGACAAAAAGAAATTATCAAGATGGAAAGAGTTGGAGAGGCTGGCTTTTTTACCGCAGAGATTGACAAAAAGGTGAGATATAAATTTTTGTATGAAGGATATAATGGTTTAAGCTGGGAAAGATTTGATGCATATTCCTTTAAGCCGGTTATTTCTGATTTGGACAGGCATTTATTTAATAAGGGAACTCATTATGAGATATACAAAAAACTGGGTGCTCATAAAATGACTATTGACAAGGTCGAGGGAGTTTTATTTGCAGTATGGGCTCCTAATGCTAAAAGAGTTAGTGTTGTGGGAGATTTTTGCGGATGGGATGGAAGAATTTTCCCTATGCGAGCGCTAGAAAATTCAGGGATTTTTGAGCTCTTTATTCCAGGCATAGAATGTAGCGAAAAATACAAATTTGAAATCAAAACCAGAGAAGATCATATTTTGCTTAAGACGGATCCTTATGGAAACTATGCAGAGCTGAGACCAGATACAGCTTCTGTAGTAACAGATATTACTGGTTACCAATGGGAAGATAATGATTGGTTAGAAGAAAGAGATAGCAGCCAGCCATATAATAAACCTACTCTTATTTATGAGGTGCATTTAGGGTCTTGGAAAAAGTCCGAAGAAGGTAATGGATATATCAATTATAGAGATTTGGCTCATGATTTAGTAGATTATGTAAAAGAGATGGGATATACACATATAGAGCTTATGCCTGTTGCAGAACATCCCTTTGATGGCTCATGGGGCTATCAGGTTACAGGATATTTTGCGCCGACAAGCAGATTTGGAACACCTCAGGATTTTATGTATTTTGTCAACTACTGTCATAAAAACAATATCGGAGTATTACTTGACTGGGTACCAGCTCATTTTCCAAAGGATGCACATGGACTTATCAGATTTGATGGGACAGCATTGTATGAGCATGAGGATCCAAAACAAGGAGAACATCCTCATTGGGGTACGATGATATTTAATACTGAAAGAAATGAAATCGTTAATTTTCTTATTGCAAATGCATTTTATTGGTTAGATGAATACCATATTGACGGTTTAAGAGTTGACGCAGTTGCGTCCATGTTGTACCTAGACTATGGCAAGGATTCAGGTGAGTGGGTTCCTAATTGCTTTGGAGGAAGAGAAAACCTTGGAGCGGTTGAGTTTTTCAAGCATTTAAATTCCATAATATATCAAAAATATCAAGGTGTTCTTATGGTTGCAGAGGAATCAACAGCATGGGCTGGAGTATCGAGACCTACAGATACTGGTGGATTAGGGTTTGGTATGAAGTGGAATATGGGATGGATGAATGATTTCTTAAGGTATATTTCAAAAGAGCCTATTCATAGAAAATATCATCACAATGACTTAACCTTTAGCATGGTTTATGCATATACAGAAAATTTCATCTTGGTATTATCACATGATGAAGTAGTTCATGGAAAAGGTTCTATGATTAGTAAAATGCCGGGAGACTATTGGCAGAAGTTTGCTAATTTAAGAGCTGCTTATGGCTTTATGTATGGACATCCAGGTAAAAAGCTATCCTTTATGGGTAATGAGATTGCTCAATTTGATGAATGGAGTGAGGACAAAAGCTTGGATTGGCATTTGCTTGAATTTGAAAAGCATCAGCAGCTACAAAAATATATTAAGGATTTAAATCATTTGTATCAAAAGGAAAGAGCTTTTTGGTATGATGACTTTTCACCTTCGGGATTTGAATGGATTAATTGCTCAGATTGGGAATCTAGTATAATTTCTTATGCAAGAAAAACAGATAAAATTGAGGATACTATTGTTATTGTAGCTAATTTTACCCCAGTGCCTAGAACATTACACACTATAGGAGTACCATATAAGGGAGCCTATGAAGAGATATTTAACAGTGATGATTCAATATACGGAGGAAGTGGTTTAGTTAACCCTAATATAATGATCACAAAAGATGGCGAATGGGATGGGAAAAAACAGAAAATCCAGCTAATTGTGCCGCCACTTGGAATTGTTATTCTTAAGTATACAAAACAATAAAATATTTATTACAGGGCTATTAAAGAATATGTACAATATCTCACATAATAGACAAAAGGAATACACACTAATCATTTATAATTAAACAAATAAAACTCGTGGGAAGTGATGTATTTGAATAAGACCTATTATGATTTGCAGGAACAGCCGCAGGACATGGAATTATTATTTGCTGAGAAGTCAGAAGGTAGGGAAATAAAGGTTTTGCTTCTTGAGGATAACACAGTAAACCAGATATTAGCAGTAGAAATGCTTGCAATGCTTGGAATACATAATGTTCATGTTGCAGAAAATGGAATTGAAGGTCTGAAAAAAATTGAAATACACAAATATGATTTGATAGTTACTGATATTAAAATGCCTTATATGGATGGAATTGAATTTACACTTAAGGTAAGAGAAATGGAAAATTATAAAAATATTCCAATAATCGCAATGACTTCAAATGTAAAAGAAGAACAGGTTATCAGCTACTATAATGCAGGAATGAACAATTGCCTAATGAAGCCGGTGGATATTAGAACATTTAAAAAAATACTAGGTGGATACATATACTAAAAAAACAGCCTTTCTGATTATATTCAGATTGGCTGGTTTTCTTTGTATAATAATTATCAATTATACCATAATGCAGTAATGGAGCTGAATCCAAATGGATTCAGCTCCAACTATTTTAAAAGTGATTAAGTATTAAAGCTTAGTTGTTAAGATAGTTTTCATTAATAGCAATAACCTTTTCCATCATTTGCTTTGAAGGACCGCCAATAACATTTCGTTTATTGACACATGCCTCTAGACTTATTTCCTGATATAAGTCTTCAGAAAACACATCAGAGATAGAACGGTACTCTTCAAGGGAAAGTTCTTCTAAGGTTTTATTATTATTAACGCAATATAGCACAAGCTTGCCGATAATTTCATGAGCATTTCTAAAGTGAACACCCTTTTTTACAAGATAGTCAGCGGCATCGGTTGCATTTGTAAATCCGCCACCAGCGCCCTTGTACATATTTTCCTTGTTTACTCTTAGAGTAAGTAACATATCCTTGAAAATAGGCAAGCACATTTTGATAGTATCAATCGCATCAAAGGTAACCTCCTTATCTTCCTGCATATCCTTATTATATGCAAGAGGAAGCCCCTTCATAGTAGTTAAAAGGCTTATTAATGAACCATATACTCGTCCGGTTTTCCCTCTTACCAGCTCAGGTATATCGGGGTTTTTCTTCTGAGGCATAATACTGCTTCCCGTACTATAAGCATCATCTAGTTCAATAAATCCAAATTCATTGCTACACCAGAGAATAATTTCTTCGCTAAAACGGCTAAGATGCATCATTAAGGTTGAAATATCTGCCAATAGCTCAATGCAAAAATCTCTGTCTGAAACGCCATCAATACTATTTAGACAAATTTCTTCAAAATCCAATAATTCTGCAACACGCTCTCTATTTAAGGGATAAGTAGTAGTTGCAAGAGCACCTGAACCGAGAGGCAATGAATTCGTTCTTTTATAGGTATCCATAAACCTTGAACGGTCTCTTTTAAGCATCTCAAAATATGCCATTAAATGATGTGCAAAGGTTATTGGTTGTGCTTTTTGAAGATGAGTATAACCCGGCATAATAGTGTCGAGATTAGATTTACAAAGCTCTAATAAAGCCTTTTGCAGCTCAGCTATCATTGCGTCAATAGCTAGAATTTCTTCTTTTATATACATTCTCATATCAAGAGCGACCTGATCATTTCTGCTTCTTCCGGTATGAAGCTTTTTGCCAACATCACCAATTTTTTCAATAAGGATTTTCTCGATATTCATGTGAATATCCTCGGCTTCGATATCAAAGGTAACCTTACCTGCTTCAATTTCAGCAAGAATATCTTTTAGTGCAGCTATTATTTGCTTTGAATCCTCAAGAGGAATAATGTTTTGTTCTCCAAGCATGGTTACATGGGCAATACTGCCCATTATATCCTGCTTATATAATCTTTCATCAAAGCGTATGGAGGAATTAAAATCATCCACCATAGCATTTGTAGCTTTTGAAAATCTTCCGCCCCAAAGCTTCATTATTTCACATCCTCATTTGCCTGTTTCATCATTGCACGAACCTTTAATGGAAGTCCGAATAGGTTTATAAAGCCCTCTGCATCATGATGGTTGTATAATTCGCCAGTTGTAAAGCTTGCAATACTTTCATTGTAAAGAGAATACTTTGATGTAGCTCCTGCCGGTATGATATTTCCTTTGTATAATTTTAGCTTAACAGTACCTGTTATTGTTTGTTGAGTAGAATCAACAAAGGCTGTTAATGCTTCACGAAGCGGAGTAAACCATTCGCCGCTATATACAAGCTCTGCAAATTTAATTGATAGAGTGTTTTTATAAGCAAGAGTCTGCTTGTCAAGGCATAGATATTCGAGTTCTTGATGTGCAGCATAAAGAATTGCTCCACCCGGAGTTTCATATACACCTCTGGATTTCATTCCTACAACTCTGTTTTCAACAATGTCAACTATTCCTATACCGTTTTTGCCACCTATTTCATTGAGAGCTTCAAGCATTTCAGAGGCTTTCATTGAATTTCCATTTAGTTTAACAGGAAAACCTTTTTCAAATTCTATTTCTACATAGGTTGGAGCATCTGGAGCTTTTTCAGGGGATACTGACATTTGAAGAAGCTTGTCATAATTAGGCTCACAAGCAGGATCCTCAAGCTCAAGACCCTCATGGCTTAAGTGCCAAAGATTTCTGTCACGGCTATAGGTATCGCCCTTTTTCATTGGTGCAGGAATATTTCTTGCATCAAGATAAGCAATTGCATCCTCTCTTGACTGAATATCCCAAATTCTCCAAGGAGCAATAATTCTAATTTGTGGAGCAAGCGCTTTTACAGTAAGCTCAAAGCGAACCTGGTCATTACCTTTGCCTGTTGCTCCATGACAAATTGAGGTTGCGCCTTCTTGTAGGGCTATTTCAACTAGTCTTTTTGCAATTGGTGGTCTTGCCATGGAAGTACCTAAAAGGTATTTTCTTTCATAAATTGCACCAGCCTGCATAGTAGGAATTACATAATCATCAATAAATTCATCAGTTACATCTTCAATATAAAGCTTGCTAGCTCCAGTTGATAATGCTCTTTCTTCTAAACCATCTATTTCCTTGCCTTGCCCAACATTTACACAAACTGCAATAACCTCACAGTCATAATTTTCTTTTAGCCAAGGGATAATTACGGTTGTATCTAAACCGCCTGAATAAGCTAATACTACTTTTTCTTTCATAAATAATTGCCTCCTTATATTTTAAAAAATTGATTTTAATGTTTTGATTAATTATACATTAATATTTATAAATATTCAATAGCTAATTGCGGGATTTAATAGATAAAAAAAGTATATATATATTAATTTATTTGGTTATCTTTTATAATCCAGAGTATTTATTTTAACAAAAAGCACATTGAATTTCTATAGTAAAGGTGAAAATAAACGGGATATAGTTTCCTTGGTTTTTACAATCCAGCTACGGTTTTGGTAGTCCATAAAGGTAACCTCAAAGGAATTGTATAAATCCTCTTCAAATAGATTTCTAAGAGTTCGTGTAGTTGCTTTGTCATAAATAAAGGCATTGACTTCAAAATTAAGCTTGAAGCTTCTAATATCAAAATTACAGGTTCCAGCAGAACATATTATATCATCAACTGCAATAGACTTTGAATGTAAAAATCCATTTTTATACATAAATAATCGGACACCATAAGGCAGAAGCTCACCAATATGTGAGAAGCTTGCCCAATGTACAAAAAGATGATCCTGCATTTGAGGCATAATAATTCTCACATCAATGCCTGAAACTGCAGCAATTTTCAATGCTTCCATAATACTTTCGTCAGGTACAAAATAAGGCGTCTGAATATAGATATATTGCTGAGCTTTAGTAATCATTTTAATATAGCCTTGCTTAATCTGTGCATGAATACTATCAGGCCCGCTGGATACTATTTGCAAGCCTGCACTTCCTAAGGAATAGGAATTTTGAATATACTCGTTACTGAGCTCTAAGGTTTGCTGGGAAGCATGACGCCAATCCAAAAAAAATCTTATCTGCATAGAAATAACCGCGTCTCCAATTATTTTAAGGTGAGTATCACGCCAATAGCCAAAGCGCCTGCTTTTACCTATATATTCATCAGCTACGTTAAGGCCACCAATATAGCCGATACTTCCATCAATTATTGCCAGCTTACGATGATTTCTATAGTTGGCTTTAAAGTTAAGATACTTAAACTTGGAAGGAAAGAAAAAAGCTATTTGAATTCCGGATTTTCTTAAACGGTTTATTAGCAGACTATTTAAGGAACGTGAGCCAACATGGTCCAAAAGAATTCGGACTTCTATTCCCTCCTTAGCTTTTTCTTCAAGCAAGGCAAGCAGGCTTGAGCCTAGGCTATCATTTTTAAAAATATAATATAACAAATGAATATGGTGCTTTGCTTTTCTTATATCTTCAAATAATTCCTTGAATTTCTCAGTTCCGTCAGAAAAAACCTTTATATCGTTGTTTTGAGAGTAAAAGGATTCACTTAGGCGATTGTGAAATAGTATCATATCGGTATATGGAACAAGATCTGAATCGTTAAATTGAAAAGTTCCATCCCTAAAGGCCTCGGCTTGTTTACTTAAAAAAGCCTCATAAATTTCACTTTCCTCTGCTGTATATTTGAAAATTTTGCGTTTTGATATATTTTGTGACATTAACAAAAATATTAAGAAACCTATTCCCGGCAAAAATGCCATAAAAAAGAGCCAGGCAAGAGTTGCTGTAGGGTTTTTTCGTTCTAAGGATATAGCTATTGCAGAAAGTATCAAATTAACAACTAGAATTGTGACATAATTTATTCCGAGGGAAGTAAGGTAGTTAATCATATATTCAACCTCCAATAAGTGCATATTTGGATATTACTATTTTACCCATTGTTCAATATAAAAGGCAAGAGGTTTTGCTATTTATTAATATAACTAAAGCTTTAAACTAGACTACAGTGCTTTTTGAGGTCATTAAATAGAAACCAGCTGTATAAAAAATCAGTTATATACATTTGTAGATATTAAAAAAATAATTAGAGAAAGTATCAAGAAAAAACAAAAGAATATATTGAATTCTTAATAATACAGGACTAATATTATAATATACAGCTAGAATTATAAAAAAACTGAAGACATAATGATAGTATGTAGGATTGACAATAAACCAGAAGTTAAGCATTCTGTTTTAATGTTAGGCAATAAAGAGATATCTAAATAATAAGCTGTGCTAGATTATGGAGGAAAAACAAGTGAAAAACGAAGAGACACTAATTATCTGTGCATCGTACCATCATATGAACACAATGCATATTTGCAAAAAAATTGCTAAAATTTTAAATGCAAAAATAATTGAACCTAAAGACTTCAAAGAGGAGCTGCTGAGTAGCTATGGATTAATAGGCTTTGGCTCTGGCATTTATAATGGAAAACATCATAGTAGTCTCTTGGATTTAGTAAATGGTTTGAATAAACAAAAAAATATAAAAGCATTTGTGTTTTCTACAGCAACTATTCCAGTAAAAAGTATGCATAATGCTATTAACCAAATACTTATCAATAAGGGCTTTGAAATAATTGGCCAGTTTAGCTGCAAAGGCTTTATGACATATGGTTTTACAAAGTATATTTTTGGAGGATTAAATAAAGGAAGACCAAATGAAAAGGATTTCGCAAATGCAATAAATTTTGCCACTAACATTAAAAGTCAAATGTAAGTTGAGTTAGTTAGAAATAGCTTTATGCTTCCCAAAAGGCTTGATAAATCTATGGGCTCTAACTTCTTTAGGAACGGTTCTTCTGTCCTTGTGTATGCTATTAACTATAGCAGTAAATGAATATCCATAATTAAGGAATTCATGGATAATAGATCTATTATTATAGGTTAGATGTGAATATTTCTTATCATTTGATTTTTTCATAGTGAGTGTCCTTTCTTTAGCACCCATATCATATAAAAAATTATAACATAAGAAAATAAAACAACATAAAACAACATAAAACCCCCCTTAGTTATTGTCAAACTAACTTCCCGAATGCCGAAAAACGGGAAGTTTCAATAAAGATTTACGAAAAGAGAAGATTTTAAGGATAGTCTGATAGAAAACTATAAAGATTCATCAGACAAACTTCTGAAAACCAAAGGGAACATAATTGATAATGAGGAAAGATATAAACAAAAATATAGGGAATCGTTACTTGCGCATCCTACGGTATTTAATAAACTAAATAAAACAGAAAAGGATTCAATCATTTCAAAATCTTACGAAGTTGCATCCAAGATTAATTCAACACCAATAACTGTAGGACAGGGTGAAACATTTGGAGTAGAAGTAAAAACAGCTACTATTGGAACTGTGACAACAGCTGCAACTGGAGATACTTTAAGAACTGGAACGGTTAAAACTCCAAAAGGATCTAGTGTATCAGTTTTTGAGCGACAAGAAGCAACAAGTAACGAGATTGCTAGTATGAATTCTTATATGTATTCAAGGTATCCAAAAGCAACTAGACTTAGAAGTGCTACTTATAAGTACAACTGTCATTCTTATGCATGGTATAGCACCTCATCTTCTAATATTTGGTGGATGGATAATCCTGGTAGATATATGTCCGATGGTAGTTACACAAAACAATCTTCGGCAGCAAGTGGTCAGAAAATATATTATCCTATGCCTGGTAACCAACATTCTGGAATTATAACATCAGTTAATGGCTCTAGTATAATGTTAAACTCAAAATGGGGCGCTTATGGATTATATAATCATTCAGTTATTTATTGCCCATATTTTTCAATGTACCAGAATACTTATTGGAAATAGCGTGAATAGGGAGGGAGTAAACAATGAAAAAGGCTTTTTTACTTTTGGCATGTCTGCCTATATTTATTCTAACTATGTTTGGATGTCAAAGGTCACCAGTTGAAACAAATGGGAATACTATAGACATAGAAAAAGTTCAGAATACAACACAAATAGTAATTGGGTATGGTTCGAATAATTATGCTGCGTTGATAACCGATCAAGAAGAAATAAAGCAACTTGAGGACATATTCAATGAGGCAGAGCTTGCAAAATCTGATACAAGTATACAGCAGCCATATCTAAGCATAGCTTTTTATGGAAAGAAGAGTACAACTTCATTTAATATTGATGATAAAGATGTAATCCAATTAAGAGATGGCAGTTACATAAAGTCAGAACAAATAAAATTTAACGAGTTGTATTCTATATTTAACAAGTATTTATCCCAAAATAAATAACATAATAGAGACTGTATCATTATTTGCGAATAGATGATAAAGTCTCTTACGATTTATAAGCTGAGTTTATGTGCTATAATAACGTAAACGCTTCAATCCAAGTACCTTGACAAATATCAAGCCATTATACAGGGACTTGTTGATACTATTGAACTAGCTTTTTGATTCTTTCGGGCAGATTATTTGACCAAGGTAGTAAATCATCTAAAAAGGATAGATCTGTATCGTCCATATGTTTTGGAATCTCTGTTAACAGATGCTCATAATAATCATATGGCTTTAAGTTGTTCATTTTAGCGGTTTCAGCTATTCTGTAGATAACCGCAGATCTAGTTGTTCCATTAATCGTATCGATGACTTGCCAGTTCTTTCTCTTATGTGTTATAGCACATAATAGAAAAAATTGGTTTTTTACTCATGGTAATGAAATTGTATTGAATGGAATGCCACCAATGTAGGTGATTACCTAATTATGCAATTCTAAAACGGGTTGTTTTAATATTAGTGTTAACTAAATTTTTTATTTTGAGTTAAGGTGTTTGGTATTAAGCTATAACGCCTTAATTTGAAATTGTGAAGTGATAGAATCTATAATAGAAGCGATTGTATTGAATTATACATTTGAAAAACGAGAGATTCCTAGTGGTATTAGCAAGAACAGAACATTATGCCGTTTATTGAGAAAAGTGTTAACAACATAAAAAAATGGAGGATTCGAAAAATATGAAAAGAAATTTAATATATTTTATTGTATGGAACAGTATACTTATATTTTTGTTTAACATTTCAAGCAAGGTGTTAGTTGCAGCTCAAAGTCAAATGGAAATTACATATGATTATAAGTATAGTATAATCGGGTTTTTTGTATCTATTGCGGGGTATATCATTCTGGGTATTATGATGGGGTCACTTTCGAACCAATTGAGCAAAATGAAAGGCGCAGTTAAAATTATATTTGCTGTGTATTTTATTTATTTATCTTTATGTGGAATAAGCTCATTAATTATAGACATTAAAATATATAAAATAATTTATCCAACTTGGATTATGAATTTTTCAAGTTTCCTTACATTAGTTGGTAGTATTGGTTTAGGAATAATGGCATATCATAAGTTTAGAATAATTAAAAATAGCGAAAAAATTAATTCCAACCTATACCAAACTGACTAAATGTTGTATAGTGTAACCAAGAAATCAAGGGGACGGTTAAAGACCAATAAAAAAGCTTTATTAAGAATATGTATATGGTTTAAGATTTAAAAAAGGAAAATATATTGTTTATAACAAATCAATTATAAATAAGGATGCAAATAACTATTAATAAATATATAAAAAAATTGACGCTAGAGTTAAAATATGTTATTTTTAAATAAATAAATATTTTGAGGGAGTAACTGCCTTTTAGGATTGATTATCGTCAATACGGCGAAAGCCCGGTAATCAAAATACATTAGTATTTAGTGAGACTCAATTTAATCTGTTTTAATGGATTAAATTGGTCTTTTTTTATTAGGTTTGGAAGGCTCAGAATTCCAAAGCATACAATATTTGCTTTGCGCAACAATTGAGTGCATTGGTATTGTGATTATTTTATTAGTAGTTTGGTGAGGTCATATTTTTAAAACAACTTATACTTAATTTTTGAAAGGAATAGAAGATGGAAAGAACAGAAGGAAAAACAGTAAAGCAGGTATTAGAGAATTTAGGAACAGATATGGAGGGCTTAGCGCCGGAGCAGGTTAAAAAAAACAGAGAGCTATATGGATGGAATAAGCTAAAGGAAGAAAAACAAATACCGGTAATTTTGATTTTTTTCAGTCAATTTAAAGATTTTCTGGTTTTGATTTTAATTATTGCAGCTACTGTATCGGCCTTGATGGGTAAAATAGAAAGCACACTTGTAATTGTTGCTGTATTGATTCTAAATGCTACGCTTGGAACTATTCAGCATATAAAAGCTGAACAGTCATTAAAGAGCTTGAAGGCTTTATCTACTCCGAGTGCAAAGGTATTGAGAAATGGATTAAAGCAGGAAATTCCTTCAGAGGAGGTTGTAGTTGGAGATATCTTAATTCTTGAAGCAGGTGATTATGTTTCGGGAGATGGACGTGTAATTGAAAGCAACAGCCTTCAAACTAATGAAAGTGCATTGACAGGAGAGTCCTTAAGTGTTGAAAAGATTACGGGAGTAATTGAAGGAGAGGGTGTTGCACTTGGAGACCAAATAAACCGAGTGTTTTCAAGTAGCTATGTAACCTATGGCAGAGGATTGGCAGTAGTTACTGCGGTAGGAGAAAAAACGGAAATTGGAAAAATCGCAGAGCTGATTAGTAATGCAAAGGAAAAGGCTACTCCTTTGCAACAGAACCTGGATGCTTTTGGTAAAAAGCTATCAATTGGAATACTAATAATATGTGCATTGGTATTTGGATTAAGCATATATAGAAATAGTCCTATTATGGATGCGCTTATGTTTGCCATTTCTTTGGCAGTTGCTGCAATACCTGAAGCGCTTAGCTCAATAGTAACTATAGTACTTGCACTTGGAACAAGAAAGCTTGCAGCAGAAAATGCAATAATAAGAAAGCTTCATTCAGTTGAAAGCTTAGGTAGCATATCAGTAATTTGCTCCGATAAAACAGGAACCTTGACACAGAATAAAATGACGGTACAAAGTATTTATGTAGACAATCAAGTAGTTGAGGTTAAAGACCTAGATAAAGAGGACGAGCTTACTAATAAGCTGGTACTAGCTGGTCTTCTTTGCAGTGATGCTGTCACTACAAATGAAAAAAGTATTGGAGATCCAACGGAAATTGCTCTTGTTGATTTAGGAGAAAGATTTGAATGGGATGAAATGATTATGAGAAGCAAATATCCCAGAATATCAGAGCTTCCATTTGATAGTGACAGAAAGCTAATGACTACACATCATGAAATGGAAAATTCTGAGCCTATCGCATTTACAAAAGGTGCTTTAGATGTGATTTTAAAGAGAGCTGCATTTATTGAAATAAAGGATGGTATTCGTCCAATTACCACAGAGGACAAAAAGGCATTTGAAGAAATAAATTTTATCCTTTCAGATAAAGGGCTTAGAGTACTTGCCTTTGCTTGGAGAAAAATGAAAGCAGAAAGCTTGAGCTTAGAGGACGAAAATCAGTTGATATTATTGGGATTAGTTACAATGATGGATCCTCCGAGAGAAGATTCGGCAGAGGCGGTTGCTGCATGTATAAATGCGGGAATTAAGCCTGTAATGATTACAGGAGATCATAAAATAACTGCCTCAGCAATTGCACGTCAAATCGGAATTCTAAGAAATGATGATAAAGCGATTGATGGAGAAGCAATTGAAAAATTATCAGACCAAGAGCTTAGAGAAATTGTGCCGAAGGTAGCAGTATTTGCAAGAGTATCACCGGAGCATAAAATAAGAATTGTTTCAGCGTGGCAAGAGCTTGGTAATGTGGTAGCTATGACCGGTGACGGAGTAAATGATGCACCGGCGCTTAAAAAATCTGATATAGGTATTGCAATGGGAATTACGGGAACAGAGGTTGCAAAGGATGCTGCAAGTATGGTACTTACTGATGATAGATTTGCAACAATAATAAAGGCTATAAACAATGGAAGAAGTATATATGGCAATATTAAAAATGCAATAAAATTTTTGCTTTCAGGAAATACAGCGGGTATTTTAGCTGTATTATATGCATCCATTGCAGGACTGGCAGCTCCTTTTGCGCCGGTACATTTGCTATTTATTAACCTGCTCACAGACAGCTTGCCGGCGATTGCAATTGGAGTTGAGCCAGCACATGGGCACTTGATGAATGAGAAGCCCAGAGATATAAGCAAGCCAATTCTTGATAAAAAATTTGCCATTGAGGTTGTTTTGGAAGGAATTGTTATAGCCTTTGTTACAATAATAGCATACTATATGGGCATGACTTACGGAGGTCAGGGCGCAGCTATGACAATGGCATTTGCAACGTTAAGTCTTGCAAGGTTAGTACATGGGTTGAACTGCAGAATTGACGGGCCTATTACATTAAAAACTATTTGGAGCAATCCTTATTCTTATCTGGCATTAATTACAGGAGCTATATTATTATTTAGCGTACTATTGCTGGAACCGCTACATAAACTATTTGAAATAACAAAGCTTGTGCCTGAACAATATTTGGCAATAGTTGGACTTTCTATAGTGCCTTTAATAATTGTTCAGACTGCAAAAAGAATTATTTTTATTAAAGAAAAATACTCCGAATAATAGTAGGACTATATGATTGGATTGCTAAGCAACACTTTGTTAAAATATGATATAATTATTATATTAGTATTAACTACCTTGACTAATTGTAAAGGAGCTGAATAAATATGAGAAATTCAAAGGAAATTTATTTTGCAGGTGGATGCTTCTGGGGAGTAGAAGCCTATATGAAGCGAATATATGGTGTTATTGAGGTATCATCTGGCTATGCCAATGGGAAAACTGAAAATCCTTCTTATGAAGATTTGATTTATAAGAATTCCGGACATGCCGAGACAGTCCATGTTTTGTATGATCCAAACAAGATTTCACTGAGAAAGCTATTGGATTATTATTTTAAAATAATTGATCCTATAAGCATCAATAAACAGGGAAATGACAGAGGAATTCAATACAGAACGGGTATTTATTATGTTGATGAAAAAGATATACCAATTATTGATAAAAAAATTAATGAAGTAGCAGCTTTGTTTTCAAAACCAATAGCAGTAGAGGTAAAACCCTTGGAGCATTATTACTTAGCAGAAGAATATCATCAAAATTACTTGGAGAAAAATCCTAATGGATATTGTCATATTGATTTGAATTTAGCTAACGAGATTGAAATAAATCCGTCTGATTATTTAAAACCAGAGAACGAAGTTCTTAGAACTAAGCTGACAGAGGAGCAATATTCAATAACACAGGAAAATGATACAGAGCCTCCCTTTAAGAACGAGTATTGGAACAACAAGGAAGCGGGTATATATGTTGACATTGTTACTGGAGAACCACTTTTTTTATCAGAGGATAAGTTTGATTCAGGATGTGGATGGCCGAGCTTTACAAAACCGTTGATACCCGAAGTAGTGAATTATCAGCAAGATACATCGCATAATCGTATTAGAACTGAGGTGAGAAGCAGAAGCGGAGACAGTCATTTGGGGCATGTTTTTAACGATGGCCCTGCAGATAAAGGTGGTCTAAGGTATTGTATAAATTCAGGAGCTGTAAGATTTATCCCACTAGAAGAAATGGAAGCTGAAGGATACGGATATCTAATTAAAAAAGTAAATAGAAAATAGTATACTATAAAGCCGCTCTGTATTTTGAAGAATACGGAACGGCTTTAAAAAATGGTTGCCTAATCTAAATAAAAATTTGAATTATATATTGTGCTATTGGATAACAACACCATTATTTAATATATATGAATTGGCAAAATACTGCGCATAGTTTTTTGCTTTTTCTTTTGAGTAAAAGCTTTTTAAATAATTGCCGGATTGATATACCTCATACATTTCAGACTTGTAGTTTAAAGCCTCAACGGCTAACTGAAGACCTGAATATTTTGCTCTATTCCAAACCAAGGATTCGAACAAATTATCATTATGCTGAACATACGGCTTACCTACAGGAGGAGATAGCTCCATACAGATAGAAAAACGGTTAAATCTAGCCTTAAACCAATTTTCAAATCCACAGCCATATTCAGAGGGAGTAGTACTTACAGGCATTGGGCGATAGCCGGTAAGAGTTGCCATTCGATTGATAATACTTATATCAATTCCTTCAAAGCCTGCGTGAGTACTATTATCGGCCCAATACATAATATTTCCTGAGGTGTGATAGGATATGGACATAAGAGGTAGCTTTTCATTACAAAATTTTTGTATTGCTAATGTTTCAAGCTCACTGTTGGGATATGGTCCTTTATAGTTTTCAGAGGACTTTACTGCATAGGAGGATTTTACGGACCAGTTTCCGTCTTCAAAATTTTTGTTTAAATCAACTCCGTTGGCATTAGCCTTCCACCAGCGATAGTCTTTAGCAATATTATTCATTTTAAATAAATTAACATAATTATTTGAAGAATAAAAGCCATACTGGGTAATTGCCAGACCGTCTGGATTAATAACCGGAATAAACCAAATATCAATTTTAGATAGCAAATCCTTAACATTATAATTTCCAAAATAACCATTGCCGTAATAGGAATAAAGAATATTATCCATCATTTTCATTGTAAGCATAGAGGTGAAATCCTCTCTAGCATGAATATTTGAGACGAGAAGAATAGAAGGCTTTGGAGAGGAAGACTTTTCTCCAACCCTAATTGCGTATAAAGGACGATTGTCAAGGGTTCGACCTATAACCTCTAAATGTGTAATATCCTTATAGTATTCAGTAGCAAAACGTATATCCTGTTCAATAGTGTTAAGATAATACATACCATTAATTGATGTAAATAGTTTTGGAGCTAAGGGGGTGGGCGCTTCTTCAGATGCTAAGCCTTGATCAGTAGGAGCTGAAGTGTTATCGGAGATAGGCATATCAGTTGGGCTAACCTCGGATTTATTAAGAGATTCCGTTTTATTATTATCAGTATTAATAAGCGTAGTTTCGTCGTGGGTGGATTGTGATACTACCTGTTGGCTAGAGGAAGTCAAGTCGTTTTGTTCTTTAGGGACTTTAGCGCTAGCTTCATTTTTATAAGCAGTTGAAGATATGGTAATTTGGCTTGTAGAAGAATTCCAATCTACACTATAGCCATTAAGCTCAGCAAAAAATCTTAAGGGTAAATAAATTGTATCATTTCTTTTAAGGACAGCTCGCTCCATTATCTTATAGCTATTATCATCCTTATAATCCTTGTTGTTATTATAAAAAATTAGCTTACGCCCATCCTTTTCTGCTTGTAAAAAAGTGTTTCCTATATAATAGGTATAATTAAATTGTGAAAATATACTTGTAGCCTCAACATAAGTTACACCATAGTCACAAAGGGTTTTATTAGAAACGTCCCAGTTTATACCGTCAAATAATATACTGCTTTCTGATGCTTTTGATAAAGTAATTGAATTGCTTAAAGAAAAAATTAAGAAGAATAATATCGGCAAATAGATTTTTTTCATAGCAAGACCTCCGCAAGTAAGCTTTTGTTTTTGTAATACAGTTATCGGCTTAGAATAAGATAATACTTAGCATATTGAATGTAGCTATAGAATTTTGCTATCTGATAAAAAGCATATAACATAAAATGATTATATCATAAAAACAATCCCTTTAGTTATTGTCTAAGTAACTTCCCGAATGCTGAAAAACGGGAAGTTAATATAGAATTTTACCCAGGCAAAAAAAGCGTTAAATTTTGCGCGA
>DFYO01000032.1:0-5739 GCA_002381865.1 Clostridiales bacterium UBA4080
GAAATCTCTACAAACACTGGCTTTGAGGACTTCTACAACGTACTTGATGACTTTTTTTCCAATGACTGGCCTTTTAGAAGAACCCTCACACATGACACTTTCAAAGTTGATGTCGAAGATAATGGCAATGAATACCTAATTGAGGCTGAAGTGCCAGGTATAGATAAAAAAGACATCAATGTTGAACTTAACGATGGAAAACTTATGATTTCTATTACTAGGGATGAAAACAGTGAATCAAAGAAAAAGAATTTCATCCACAGAGAGAGACGTTATAGTTCTATGAGTCGTTCAATTTATTTGGAAGATGCCAAGCCAGATGGTATTAAAGCAAAACTGGAAAATGGTTTACTTAAAGTTGTAGTTCCTAAAGAAGAAAAGCCAAACAACAGCATTACAATTGATGTTGAATAAGGCAAAATAAAGCACATCGGGTTATTCACCCATGTGCTTTATTTTTTATACTATCAATTGCTTTTTTTATTTTTCTTGTTTGTGTTCATTTTATTTACTGCTTTTAAATTAATTAGTGTTTCTTTATGTAATTTTGACGTTATATTGGGGAAAGCAGCAAATACTCTTTTCACAAACTCTTTATTTTGTTTTGATATATCATTAAATTTTTGGTTAAGCTCATCGATTTTATTTGTTAATACCCTAATCTGAGACAGTCCTTCGTCAGATTGTATTGATTTTAATTTTATAAAAAATTCCTCTGACATCGTCTCTTTGATTTCATCCGCAATCATATGAAGCTTCGATAGGTTGGTATTCAATTTTAAAGCATTTAGAGTAGCTATTATATTATCAGTCAAGAATATGGATAGTAATATTAAACTTGATGTGTAACGCATGCTTAATGGCAACTTGTTAATCATATTAAGTAAAATAGGATTTAGAAAATATATTGCGATTAATGATAATCCTCCAAAAATCAACGAATTATGTAATACGACTCTTCCATGAATATTCAACTTATAATTTGAATAATCCCACCATTTTAAATGGTATATTCGTTCTAATAAATATCCCGTAACATATTCCAAAAGACTAGTTACAATCACTGCAAGAAAATAAACTATTATAGGATTATCTGAAAAAGGTGTCAAAATATTTATGACTGCAAGTGCTCCAAAGCCATAAATAGGACAATACGGGCCTATTAAAAACCCTCTGTTCACAAACTTTTTATCCGGAAACGAACAATATATTACCTCACATACCCAGCCAATAAAGCTGTATGTTAAAAAAAGCAAAAATTCTTTTATTATATACTCCATAACGATCCCTTTCTATAATTCAATATTATTCGAGAAACTTTTTCCTAATCCGCATTTTGTCTCAACAACTCTTTTAAAGCTTTCCTGTTCGATATTAGCCATACAGATGAAAAAATCTCTGATTTAAAAGCATCCGAAAAGCTCTCGGACTTAATAAAGCAAAGGAACTTATCCGATGAGCATGAACAAATCCAAGGCAATACCAATATTTTATTTGCTGTAATATCATTTTCCATCTGATGACATCTTTGAAAATAATATATCTCCACAGACGACGGTCTCTTTACTCCTTTTTTGCTTTGTAAATAGTATTTAGAAATCTTCTTTGCATTTCTTCTTCTAAATCATTATCGTAGTCCTTTGTGTGCTTATGCATTGCATTAATGAAATCTTCAAAATAAGTCACATCATCAAACAGGCTCCTGTTTTCAATAAAGAAATTATAAATTTCTCTGTAATAAATGACAGTATACTTTTCACCGCACGAAAACTTGCTTAATTCAATGCGATTGTAATTAGGTGAAAAAATAAAGCAACTCACAGATTTCTTGCGATACTCATCATCAGTTGTGACTTGTTGATAGTATTTTTTAAGCTGTGATTGTACCTTATCACTGTAAATATCGTGTCGGTCATCAATACCATTGATGCTTGATTTGATTTTATTTTCTATTACAATGGCATTGTTTTTGTCAGAGATTAGCAGGTCAATATTTCTCTTTTCTCTCTCTATGTTGAAATCTGTTTGTATCTTGATAGATAAAACTTCATGCGCAAACTTAGAAAAAGCTTCTCTATTTATATTGAAAAAGTAAGCAAGCATATTGGAAAAAGCGAGTTCATTGTCTTCCTGCTTAATTATTTTAAGGAAATTGAAATGTGGATCTTTTTGTAGCTTTGGCAATTCAGAAATTGCTTGGGTCGTATTAGTATCTTCCCATAGCTCTTTGGCCTCAATTATCTGATTCAAATCAGCAAAGGAATCCGGCTTTTCATTTTCGTTGTAGAACTCTCTTAATGTTTGTTTGCCAAATCCTTTATTTGTACGAATGAAAAAAGTGTTATCTCCACTTACAGATTCATCGTCTGTAATATAAATCTGATTTTTTGGCTTAATAACCCTATCCGCAACAAACGTAGTATAAGCATTTTTTTCTTCTTCAAGGCTACCTTGATATGAATTTTCATTAAATAAATCAACAAGGCTTACTCCACCATAGGTCAGCCCTAATTCAACTTGCCCTTGATATCTCTCTTTTCGCGTAAGTTTACTGTCGGCAAAATCAAGAATTTTAACACCCTCTGCCTTCGCTAGTATTTTATATGTTTTCGAGGCAAATTTCCGTACCAACAAAACGGTTATACAACTTTCTCCATGAGATAATTCTATTGTTCCTTGTGAATTCAGATAAATATAGTTCTTTCCATCATCAGCCTTATATAAGTTAATTATTTCATGACCTATATTATCGCCCTCAGACAAATAGCCTCCAACATACATTTTGTTGATTATTATTTCTCTACTCTTATGTTTTGGCTTTTCTGTGATTTGTTTTCTATTCTCAACTGGAACTAATTTCCCATCTGATGACAAAAATAAACGAAACCTTCTTAAATGAGATAAGTAGCTATTAACAAGTGAAACAACGTTACCGGTCGAGTTATTAGAAAGAGCTTTTAATAACTCTTCCTTTGCATCACTCTCAAAATCAGTAGATGTCACTACATTCCAGAACAGCTCTTTACTCCCTTTTTTCCAAAGATAGAAGGAATCAGAGTAAGAAGTGCTGACTGTTGATTTGGAAAGGTTCAGGCTATGTAAGAATTTTTTATATAATGATCGTAACTCTTCATAAGATAAAGCTTTCATATTGTTTATCTCCAAGGTTGCTCCTCCCTTACCCAATCAAATCTACTCATCCTCATCCTCGTCCTCCTCAGTAACATCGATACCAAATAACATCTGAAATTTATCGAAGTTATAGGGGTATGAGTTATCACCATCAAAGCTTACCGATTTATGGCCATTGCTATATTCAAATTCCAGCTCCCACTGTGTACCATCAAGTACCATGTATCCGAAACGCTTTGTTGAGTATCGTCTACGCCACTCACCGATATGAAGATCTTTAAGTGCAACTATAAAAGTATCCTTTGTACACGGCTCCTGGTTATCTTCATCCCATAATGAGAGAGGTTCTTCATCTTCCCATAACTTTGTATAGGCTTTCAATTCATCAGTTAGTTCTACAACATAATTACTATAGCCACCAAAGTAACCTCCAATGCTAAAGGTTATCTTACTGATGGCATCTATATTTGCATCAAAGTCAGCTGCCTTTTCTTCTGCCTTTGATAAGGTATACGTTCCACCAGCTTCAGCATAGGCTTCTTTGGCTTTCTCTAAATATTCACGATTCCAGTGTAGGCGAGTATCTTCACTTGGATGCATAACAGTTTTAATGCCACCATGCGGGTTTTCCATTGAGTTTTTTAGACGACCTATTTCTTGCTTAAGTTCCCGGATAGCGGTCATTATCTGTTCTTTAGTTTTTCCTTTAAGATACTCTTCGTAATAACTTTCTGGACTGATCATCATATTAGACCGCCTCCTTTACTCATTGCCTGTCTTTATTTCATTGCCATCAGGCAAAATAAACGCCTGCTCAAACTTAATATCCAATACATCGGCTATAGCCTTCAACTCATCCAAGGTTACAGTTTCACGTTTTAATTTCTTATTGAAATTCTGTGGAGTCTGACCAATACGTCTAGCAAGTTCCGCGACGCTAATATTCATTTGTTCACATAGTTGCTTAATCATATCTGCCGTAGTCATACAGCACCTCCAATTTACACTAAAATATATTATAAACCATTTGGTTGATAATAACAATAGTTTTTTCAATATTGCTACAATTATAAACCAAAAGAAAAACCCACAACTCTACGTTAGAGTCATGGGCCATCTAAGTTCCTTTTTTCATACTTCAACTTCAATGCCAGATTTAAAGCATATTACAAAGTGGTCATTGTAAACAGTAACATTCTGTATTAACTTTCTTACAAGTGCATCATCATATCTTTGGGTACGGTATTTATTGTTGCGGATAAATTCTATCAGCTCGTTGATCCTCTCATTCTCTCCACTTAAGGATGCATCCTCCACAAGAAGGTTCTGCCGTTTTTCACGCAAGTTATCAATCTCATCTGCAAGAGGTTCATAGTCTTTCCCTTTATTCGCAAGGCTAATTAACTCTTTCTGCTTTTCTTCAAGCAAGGTGTTAATCTCTGAAATTTGATAATCTGTAGCGTCACCGATTACTGCATGAATGTTTTCTTCCAGTGTTTTTATCATGTTGTCACCGCCAGCAAGTAATCTATTAATGGCGGTCATAACAGCATCATATAAATCGCCTTCCTTTACTGTTCGGCTCTTACAAACTTCGGGGCCTTGCTCGATTCTTGTTACGCATCGCCAAACAATTTCTTTTCTACCGTGAATGTTCCAGTAAACTCGTCTGTAAATATCACCACAATCGCCACAAAAGGTTATGGAGCTCAAAGCGTATTTACTGCTGTAAATCCTTTTGTTCTTGTCTTCACCTGTGTAAATGTTATTCCGGCGATGAAGCTCTTCCTGTGCTTGTAAAAAAAGTTCTTTTGGAATAATAGCATCATGGTTATTTTCAACATAATACTGCGGGAGATGACCTTCATTCTTGACCCTTTTCTTTGTAAGAAAATCAACTGTAGTTGTCTTTTGCAAAAGTGCATCACCGATGTATTTCTCATTCGTAAGGATTTTCTTTAAGGTTTCTGGTCTCCACTTTGGTTTTCCGGCAGCTGTTAAAATACCATCCTTTTCAAGATCCCTACCAATACCCGCCAGGCTTTTGCCCTCAAGGTATTCTCTATAAATTCGTTTAATGATTTTTGCCTCTCCAGGAACTATTATTAAGTTGCCGTCTTCGTCTTTTGTGTACCCCATGAAACGCTTGTGGTTGACCTGTACCTTTCCTTGTTGATATCTGTATTGAAGTCCCAGTTTAACGTTCTGCGAAAGGCTCTGACTTTCTTGCTGTGCTAGAGATGCCATAATGGTAAGCAATACTTCACCCTTGGCATCCATTGTATTGATGTTCTCCTTCTCGAAAAATACCGATATGTTCTTCTCCTTGAGTTGTCTAATGTACTTTAGGCAATCCAGAGTATTACGAGCAAATCGACTAATGGACTTGGAAATAACTAAATCTATTTTACCCTCCATACACTCCTCAATCATACGGTTGAACTCTTCTCGTTTTTTAGTGTTAGTACCGGAAATGCCGTCATCTGCAAAGATGCCTGCAAACTCCCATTCAGTATTTTTCTTTATATATTCCGTATAATGTGCAACCTGTACCTCATAGCTTAAATTCTGCTCTTCAGTTTCTGTAGAAACACGGCAATAGGCAGC
>DFYO01000032.1:5776-8226 GCA_002381865.1 Clostridiales bacterium UBA4080
GAAGTTTACCTTCTGATTTTCTCATCTTGAATCGTTCTATAGGGGAGGGAACAGTAAAAGCTGCAAGCTCTACAATCCGCCCTAAGTCCTTCGCACGTTTATTTCTAATCTCTTCAGCCTTATCAAATGTTTCTTTATCTATGATTGCTGGATATACGTCATTTCCGAGATAAAGGATATTTTTCAAAATACGCCCCATTACTGAATGCGTCTTCTCAATACCTGCCTGTTCACCAGCCACTGTAAGGGAAAGTCCTGATATATATTTTTCAAAGAACTCCTTTACTTGACCTGCTGCCTTCTCATCGACAGTTATGACTCCGTCTTTAACTGTATATCCGTATGGTACATATGCCATTTATCTCACCACCTTTTCTATAAGGGAAAGTCCACATTTCATTTTAAAGGTTAGTTCATCCCTTGAATTTACAATGATGTTTTCTACATACTTTTCAAATGCCTCGTCCGTATAATTGCCATCAAACTTATCTTTTGACACATGCTCAAGAATCGCCTTTACCTCATCAGCCTGTGATGTTCCACTTGTAAATGACATGACCAGGTTTGTCTTCTCAGTGGTTAGATTTTTTATTTCGCTATCCAGTGCATTTCGTTCCTTGCTAAAAAGTGCTGGTTCAAGAAATCCTTTTGTCATAAGGCCAATAAGCGTATTGCGCTCTTCGGTCAATTGCTCCATTCGCTTATCGATGGCATCAATTCTTTCAAGGTCGCACTCTTCTTTGTTTTTACTTATAGCATCATAAAGTGGTCCCAGGATGACCTTTCTGCTGTAGGCGAGCTTATTCATCATAGTTGCGAACGTTGCCTTTATCTCACTATCCCGAATAAATAGCATGGAGCAACTGTTCTTGTCTTCAATATGCCCTATGCAGCTCCAGGCGATATAATTTCTGCCAGCAGAGTAGTTTGTTTTTCTCCTAAACTTGGACCCACACTCTCCACAGATGATTTTGCCGCTTAACACATATCTATTTTGATAAGCCTTTTTGTTAACAGCCTTACTCTTCGCTCTTTGTGTGATCAGCTTTTGTGCCTTAGAAAACACTTCTTTGCTGATGATAGGCTCATGATGATTCTTGCAGTAGAATTGGTCTTTCTCTCCTTTATTAGGTCGTCGACTGTAGTTGTTATCCGTGTAAGTCTTTTGGAAAAGCGCATCCCCTTTGTATTTTTCATTTCGTAGCATATCGATCACTGTTCCTGTGCTCCAATGATTACCTCTTCTTGCAGGAATCTTGTCCCTGTTAAGGCCCTTTGCGATCACACTTCCACCTTTACCTGAAAGGCACTCTGAAAAAATGCGCTTAACAACTTCTGCTTCTTCTGGAACGATGACCATCTCACCATTCACATTGGCATAACCATAAGGTGGACTGCCAATAATGAAACTGCCATTTTGAAATTTTCTGCTGATTGACCATGTCATGTTCTGTGAAATGGATGCGGACTCTTCTGCGGCAAAACCAGATAAAATAGAAAGCATTAACTCACCTTCCATATCACCTGTGTTTAGATTTTCCTTTTCAAAATAAATGAAAACACCTATGTTTAAGAGCTGTCTTACCAGTTCTAAACAATCCATGGTATTACGTGCAAACCGGCTTATGGATTTGGTAATAATAAAATCAACCCGATTACTTTCACAATCGCGGATCATGCGGAGAAGCTCGGGTCGTTTTTCCTTCTTGGTCCCTGATATCCCTTCGTCATAATAAAGCCCTGCAAACTCCCATTCTGGATTGGATTTGATGTAGTTTTCATAGTGCTCCCACTGAGCTTTAAGGCTTTCCAGTTGTTCATCACTATCTGTTGAAACCCTGGCATAAGCGGCCACTCGAAGCTTGTTTTTTGACAACTGTGATTTTGTCAATTCATCGATTTTCGTTATTTTTTTCATTGTCTCACCTCGCTTTCTTTCATTACATATATCACTCTAAAGGCCACTAATAGCAAGTGATTTAAGACATAATCTCAGCTAGCTTTGGTGAGAATTTCTGGCGGTTTAACGCTGATATTTTTCGTCGTTCATCCTCTGTAATTTTGCCTTCTTTCTGAAGCATCCTGATGATACTTTCTGCTATATAAAAGTCATACTCTCTTTGCAACTGTTCTTCTGTCATCTGTTCTGTTTCACCCTTGATCGGGCTGCCATCTTTCACTTCAATAATCTTCATAAAAAAACACCTCCTACCTGGTAGCCACGGCAAGAGGTGAAATCTGATGTTTTAACTAATCTTTCTTATAAAATTCGCATTCATAACCATCGGCATCAAGGATGAGTCCCTTTGCCCAGGGAGGAACTCTACTCATCTGCTGGCACACCCTATCAAGTGACATGCTAGGATCCGCCTCAATAATAACTTCATCATGCACATGAGCCACAATGCTGTAAGAGCTTAGAGTTTTTATGGCATGCATCAAAATATCAC
>DFYO01000006.1 GCA_002381865.1 Clostridiales bacterium UBA4080
TCTTGCAACTGTCAAAGATGGGATAGTATAATGGGAAGAGGCTTAAAAGTAAAGAGCTTCTGAGGTGAAGATGTCTTCTTAGGAGAAGAGGAGTATAATTATGTAAAGTATAGCGGGTACATTATAATTTTTGAAGAGAGCAAAAGATGTATAATAATAGGCAGGTATAATAATATTCATTGTATGAATAAGAAATTTTTGATAGAATTAGAGAAGATAATTATGTGTTTTAAGAAGTAATTTTATTTGAGAAGCAGGCTTGTTTTTTTTGAAAAAGGCAGGACATATTATACGAGGAGGGGCATAATGAAAATATTAGTTACAGGCGGAGCAGGATATATAGGCTCACATACGTGTATTGAGCTTTTAGAGAAGGGGTATGAAATAATAGTCGCAGATAATTTTTCTAATAGCAGCCCTGAGGTTTTAAAACGAATAGAAAAAATAACAGGTAAAAAATTTCAAAGCTACCAAGTTGATTTGATAGAAAAAGAAGAGCTTGAAATAATCTTTAAAGAAAATAGTATTGATGCAGTAATACATTTTGCAGGATTAAAAGCGGTAGGAGAATCAGTAAAACTGCCCTTAAAATATTATCAGAATAATATCACGGGAACACTAATGCTATGTGAGCTTATGGAAAAGTACAAAGTGAAAAAAATGGTTTTTAGTTCATCTGCTACGGTATATGGTATGAATAATATTTCTCCATTTAAAGAGGACCTGCCATTAAGTGCAACTAATCCCTATGGCTGGACCAAGCTTATGATAGAACAGATTTTAAGAGACATTTATGTGGCAGATAACAATTGGAGTATTGTATTACTTAGGTACTTTAATCCAATAGGTGCACATAATAGTGGAATGATAGGAGAGAATCCAAAAGGAATACCAAATAATCTTATGCCTTTTATAACACAGGTAGCGGTTGGAAAGCTTGAGCAGCTTAGTGTATTTGGAAATAACTATAACACTCCGGATGGGACAGGAATACGGGATTATATTCATGTTACGGATTTAGCAAAGGGACATGTTAAGGCTATTAACTATTTGGAGAGCTTTAAGGGAGCAGAAGCAATAAATCTTGGTACAGGAAAGGGTTATAGTGTTCTTGAATTGGTAGATACCTTTTCAAAGGTGAACAATATAGAAATTCCATACAAAATAGTAGAAGCACGTGCGGGTGATATTGCAGAATGCTATGCAAATCCTGAAAAAGCAAATATCCTACTAGGCTGGAAAACAGAAAAATCTCTTGAGGATATGTGCAGAGATTCATGGAATTGGCAAAAAGAAAACCCAAGCGGATATGAAAAGCTTTAATACTTAGAACACAGCCAAACTACTAGAAAGTAATATACACTTAAAGAGCGTTGAAAGCGATTAATAATAGTGGGTAAAGAAGGAGTTTTGCCTATTTAGAAGTTGAGGACAAACAAAAAGCATAAAATTTTGTATGGATATAGTGTGACAGTTATGTTACAATAAAGTGAACAAATAAGCTTTGGGGGTTGAAGATGATTTTATCATATGAATTATTAGAAAAAATTGGAAAAGATATAGGTGAATCCTTTTATATTTTAGATACGGAGCAGTTTAAAAAGAACTTTCAGGAGCTTAGCAGTGCGTTTAATATGATTTATTCAAAAACGTATATTGCATATTCGTACAAAACTAACTATATACCAAGAGTATGTAAAATAGTAGATCAGCTGGGAGGCTTTGCAGAGGTGGTTTCTGATATGGAAGCTGCAATTGCTGAAAAAGCAGGGGTTTTGCCGAGCAATATCTATTTTAACGGGCCGTATAAAAATCCTCAAGAATTAGAACGCCTGTTGTTGTTAGGAACAAAGGTGAATATTGATTCCTACAATGATTTTGAGGTTATCAAAGCAATAGCAGAAAGGCATCAGGATAAAAGCTTTTCAGTCGGAATAAGATGTAATTTTGACATTAAAAACGGAATAAAATCAAGATTCGGAGTTGATGTAACAGGCAAGGATTTTTTGGCAATCCTAAAGGAAATTAGAGACAGCATCAATATTAAAGTGATAGGACTACATTGCCATTTCTCATCAAGATGCTTAGATACCTGGTCAAACAGGGTTAAAGGAATTATTGAAATCGGTGAAAAATATTTTGACAATGAGCTTGAATACATTAGCCTTGGAGGCGGAATGTATGGAAAGATGGCAGATTGCTTGAAGGAGCAGTTTGAAGGTCATATTCCATGCTATGAGGAGTATGCAAGAGTTGTTGCAACAGAATTTAGCCGCCACTATGGAGCTTATCCAGAGGATAAAAAGCCAATGCTATTAATTGAACCTGGAAGTGCTCTGGCAGGCGATATTATGAAGTTTGCATCGAAGGTAATCAGCATAAAGGATGTCAGAGGCAAAAAAATAGCAACACTTAAGGGTAGTGTCTATAATATCAATCCTACCTTGAACAAGAAAAATCCACCAATTACCGTTTTTAATAATAACAATACTAAAGATATTAAGGAATATAAGCACTTGGATTTTGGAGGATTTACATGTATTGAGGCAGATTTTCTTTACAGAGGGTACAATGGAAATGTTGCTGTTGGAGATTATGTAATGTTTGATAATGTGGGATCATATTCGGTGGTTTTGAAGCCTCCATTTATTCTTCCTAATTTTGCAATTGTTGAGTATGACCAGCAAACAAATCATATAGAAATTGTAAAAAGACAAGAAACCTTTGAGGATGTATTTCAGACCTATAGCTTTAATTAGCAAAACAAAGAATTGTTATTGTTTTAGAGATAAGGAGCGGGTTTTAAATATATTGACAAAGAAATGCATTGGCGATAAGATGGAATAAATATTTTGAGTTGCAAACTATTGGATTGTTTTTTGTGCAGTTGATTTATCGGGATAATGAATATGGCAATAAAAATGGAGGAATTTGGATGAAAATTAAACTTAGGAGAGCCTATTTGCTTTTGTTAGACACACTTATTGTATTGTCGGCATTTTTGTTAGCGCTTTTTTTGCATTATGAGGGGCTTATTCCTGGTAGTGTACTAAAGGAGCTTGCTACATATGGGCTGGCGGTGGTCTTAATAAAGCTGTTTTTTTACTATCAGTTTTCCTTATATGACAGCTTATGGGAATATGCTTCGGTAGAAGAACTGCTGAAGGTAGTTGGGGCAGTTGGCTTATCAAGTATATGCTCTATTGCGTACTTATCGTTATTAGGACTTGATATATATCCAGGAGTATATTTTGTATCTGTTATTATTGAACTTATAATGGTTGGAGGAATGCGTTTTAGCTATCGTTTAATAAGAAGGGTAAAAAACAATAGGATTTTCTGGGGCAAGGCAAATCTTAAGAAGGTTCTTATAATTGGCTGCGGAGCAACCGCAAGTCTTGTTGGAAATGAAATGAAAAATCATCCGGAGTCCTATGGCTATGTTGTTGGTTATATAGATGATGATCCTGATAAAATTGGCAAAACAATTGGCGGAATTAAGGTTGTTGGAAACAGACATGACATTTACAGTGTTTCAAAACGCTTCAAGGTAAATGAGATAATAGTTGCAGTACCTACTGCTTCTCCGTCGGATATGAAGGAAATATTAGAAGAAGCGAAAAGATGTGATGCTAAGGTAAGAATCGTACCGGGAATAATGGAAATTATTGACGGAAAGGTTTCCATGAGCAAAATCAGAGATGTAGAAATTGAAGACTTGTTAGGAAGAGATGAGGTTAATCTTAATCTTGCAGAAATTGCATCTTATCTTGAAGGCAAAACTGTATTAGTTACTGGAGGAGGAGGCTCAATCGGTTCTGAGCTATGCCGACAGATTGCCAGATTTAATCCTAAGAAGCTAGTCATTTTAGATATTTATGAGAATAATGCATATGATATTCAAAAAGAGCTGCTGTCTCAGTACGGAGACAATTTGATTTTAGAGGTTTTGATTGCATCGGTAAGAGACAGGGAAACAATTTTTGATATTGTTGCAAAGCTTAAACCAAATGTAATATTTCACGCAGCGGCACACAAGCATGTACCTTTAATGGAGGATTCACCAAAAGAAGCAATTAAAAACAATGTGTTTGGAACTATGAATGTTGCAGAAGCCGCTAATGACTACAATGTTGACAGATTTGTTCTTATATCAACGGATAAGGCAGTAAATCCAACCAATGTTATGGGTGCAAGTAAAAGAATGTGTGAAATGATAGTTAACGGACTAGGAAAAACAAGCAAGACAAAGTTCACAGCAGTTCGTTTTGGAAACGTGCTTGGAAGTAATGGATCGGTTATTCCGCTTTTTAAAAAGCAAATTAGCGAGGGAGGACCGGTTACCTTAACACATATGGAAATAATTAGATATTTTATGACAATACAAGAGGCTTCTCAGCTTGTAATTCAAGCAGGGGCAATTGCAAAGGGTGGAGAGGTTTTTGTTCTTGATATGGGAGAACCAGTAAAAATATATGATTTGGCAGTTGATTTAATTAAGCTTTCGGGACTTGAGCCACATAAGGATATAGAGATTGAGGTTACAGGCTTAAGGCCAGGAGAAAAATTGTTTGAAGAGCTTTTAATGGAAGAGGAAGGACTTGTAAATACCAAGTACAAGAAAATTTTTATTGGAAAAGCTGGAGATTTTGCATATCCGATATTAAAAAAATCTTTCGCGCGCTTAATGGAGGACCTGCCTGCCCTTGACAATGACGAGCTTAGAGAATGTCTTACTCGATTAGTTCCAACATATAGTTATGCTGGAAACGAGCAGAAAGATAATAAGGTAGTTAATATTTCCAGTGAAGTACGAAGAATTAAAGAAAATTAAATAGCTTGAGATAAATCATTATTGACAGAGAGAGGATAACAATATATAAAAATGGAAAAAATATATTTGGCTTCACCACATATGAGTGATGAAGGATATGAAATGGATTATATTAAGGAAGCCTTTAGAACAAATTGGATTGCGCCACTTGGTGAAAATGTAACTGAATTTGAAAATGAATTTGCATGCTATGTAAAAGCTCAGAATGCAGCAGCTCTGTCTAGCGGAACGGCTGCAATACATCTTGCCCTTATTGCAGCAGGAGTAGGAGAAGGGGATATTGTTTTTTGTCCTACGCTGACCTTTTCTGCCACAGTTAATCCGGTTCTTTATCAAAAAGCAATACCGGTATTTATTGAAAGTGATATTGATAGTTGGAATATGAGTCCAGAAGCCTTAGAAGCAGCCTTTTTGAAATATAAGCCGAAGGCTGTTTTAGTTGTTCATATATATGGTCTTTCAGCAGATATGGATAGAATAACAGAAATATGTTCAAGATATGAAGTGCCGATTATAGAAGATGCTGCCGAATCATTAGGGACTCTTTACAAGGGAAAGCAGACAGGAACCTTTGGAGAATATGGAGTGTATTCCTTTAATGGCAACAAGATTATTACGACCTCAGGGGGTGGAATGCTAGTTTCTGAGTCGAAGGAAAAAATAGATAAGGTTAGATTCTGGGCAACTCAAAGCAGAGATGCAGCAAGACATTATCAGCATTCAGAAATCGGATATAATTACAGACTTAGCAATGTATTAGCTGGAATTGGAAGAGGACAGCTTAAGGTTTTAGATAAAAGAATAGCTAGAAAAAAAGAAATATTTGAATACTACAGGCAAGAGCTATCAAGCCTTGAGAAGGTTGAACTAATGCCAGTCAATGAATGGAATGAGCCTAATTACTGGTTATGCTGTATGCTAACAAGAGGTAGTGTAAGACCCTTAGATATTATGGAGGCTTTAGAAAAAGAAGATATTGAATCAAGGCCAATATGGAAGCCAATGCATATGCAGCCGATATTTGAAAAGTATGAGGTTGTTGGAGCTCCTGTATCTGAGGAGCTGTTTGAAAATGGTGTTTGTCTTCCAAGCGATACAAAGATGACAAATGAAGATTTAGCAAGAATAGTCAAAACAATAAAGAAGCTGTGGGAATAAAAAAGAGCAAAAGGGAAGAATACTTATGAATACACATAAAAAAACTCTTTATGAAAGATTTTTCAAAAGGCTGTTAGATTTTATCGGAGCACTTCTTGCAATTGTTTTCTTGTCACCGTTATTATTAGTGCTTCTGTTTATAGTTAGAGTTAAAATGGGAAAACCTGGCATTTTTAAGCATTTGCGTCCAGGAAAAAACGAAAAAATTTTTACTCTTTATAAATTCAGATCGATGACAAATAAAACAGATGAAATGGGCGAATTATTGCCGCCTGATATAAGACTAACGCCCTTTGGAAAAATGTTCAGAAGTACTTCGCTAGATGAGCTTCCAGAGCTTTTTAATATCTTAAAGGGAGATATGTCCTTTGTAGGACCACGACCTTTGTTGATTGAGTATTTGCCAAGATATAATGAGAGACAAAAAAGACGCCATAATGTAAGGCCTGGACTTACAGGGCTTGCACAGGTAAAGGGTAGAAATGCCATATCTTGGGAAGAAAAGTTTGATTATGACATTGAATATGTTGACAATATTACATTTTTAAAGGACCTACAGATTATTTATTTGACCTTCTTGATTGTTTTTTCCAGAAAGGGAGTAAATAAAAAGGGTGAAGAATTAATGGAAAGCTTTATGGGAACAGAAGAAAATAATCAGCAAGAATAAAATGATTAAGATAGATGGGAGAAAAAGATGAATATTTTAGCTACAAGTGTTGGGAGAAGAACCCAGCTATTAAAATACTTTAAAGAGCAAATAAATGGAAAAGGCAAGCTAGTGGTAACTGACAATAGTCCATTAGCACCTGCAGCCTATATTGGTGATGAATTTTATCTTGTTCCAAAGATTAATGAACCGGAATATTTAGATAGGCTCCTTGATATATGTAAAAAAGAGGATATAAAGGCAGTTTTTTCTTTGATTGATCCAGAGCTATCTATTATTGCAAAAAATGCAGGGAGATTTAATGAAATAGGGGTAAAACCAATTGTTTCAGAATATGAAGCCTGTGAAATCTGGCTGGACAAATTTGAAGCACAAAGCTTTTGCTTAGAAAGAGGCTTTAATTATGCAAAAACCTATTGTGATTTTGAGGAGTTTGAGGCTGCACTGCTGAGAGGAGAGATTAGCTTTCCGGTATTTATTAAGCCTCAGAAGGGAAGTGCCAGTCTTCATATTAGCAAGGTTACAAATATTGAGCAGGCAAAACTTATATGGGATTCTGTTCCAGACCTTATAATACAAGAGTTTTTAGATGGACAGGAATTAGGTGTCGATGTATATATAGACTTTTTGACAGAGGAAATTGTAGCAATTTTCATAAAAGAAAAAATAGCAATGAGAGCAGGAGAAACGGACAAATCAAGATCTATTAAATCAAAAGAGCTATTTGACATAATAACAAGGCTGGTTAAGCTGGCAAAGCTTAAGGGGCCAATAGATATTGACGTATTTGATGTAAATGGAAAATATTACATTTCAGAGATTAACCCTAGATTTGGAGGGGGATATTTACACGCATATGAATGTGGTGTGAATTTCCCAAAATATATTTTGAATAATTTACAAGGCATAGCTAATAGTCCAGAGATAGGAAATTATGATGAAGATGTATATATGATGAAGCATGATACTGTAACAATAAAAAGAAAAGAGGAGCTTGAATGAGTATGAAACCTGGACAGAATACAAAGGTACTTTTTGTAGCATCGGTTGAAAGTCATTTCATATCTTTTCATCTTCCATACTTGAAATGGCTTAAAGAACAAGGTGCAGAGGTTCATGTTGCATGTAGCGGAGATATGCAAATTCCCTTTACTGACAAAAAGCATACGCTTACATTTGAACGCTCTCCATATAAATTAAACAATATAAAAGCTTATAAGGAGCTAAAAAAAATAATTGATAGTGAGGATTTTAAGTTTATTCATTGTCATACTCCTATGGCAAGTGTAATTACAAGGCTATCTGCAAAAAAAGCCAGAAAAAGAGGAACTAAGGTAATATATACAGCACATGGATTTCACTTTACAAAAGGAGGCCCTTGGCAAAATTGGGCGCTTTATTACCCGATTGAAAAAATACTCTCTCGCTATATGGACTGCCTGATTACGATTAATGAAGAGGATTACTCCTTTGCAAAAAAGAGCTTGTATACTAAGGACATCAGATTCGTAAACGGTGTGGGAGTAGACACCGATAAGATGCAAAAGCAAACTGAAGAAAAGAAGCTTCAATTAAGAAAATCCTGCGGATATAAAGCGGAGGATTTTATTTTGTTTTTTGCTGGAGAGCTTAGCTATAGAAAGCATCAGGATTTACTTATTAAGGCAGTGGCACTAGTTAAAGAAGAAATCCCCGATATTAAGTTATTGCTGGCGGGCGACGGTGCACTTATGAATAAATATAAACAAATGGTTGAAGAAAATAAGCTGGAAAAACAGGTGCTATTATTAGGATACTCTAGTGAAGTAGTTAACTTGCTGTTACTATCTGATATAAGCGTATCATCATCAAGACGCGAGGGACTGCCTGTAAATGTTATGGAGGGTATGGCTGCTGGACTCCCTTTAATTGTTACAGATTCAAGAGGAAACAGAGATATTATAATAAACAATGAAAATGGATACGTTGTAGATATTGAAGATGAAAAACAGTTTGCGCAAGCGATTATTAAGCTTTATAAGAATCCTGACATAAGAAAAAAATTTGCAGAAAATAATTTGAGAGATATTAATAAATATTCTTTGCATGTAATTCTTCAGGAAATGATTAAAATATACGAAGAGTATTTGGTTTAGGGCTAGGCAGTATTATTGCTTATAAAACTAATACAGGTAAGGGGGTAATGAAATATGAAGCTACTATTTGTACATGGCATAAGAGTTATAAAATGTGAAGGAAAGCATTATTTTGATGCTTCATATTCGGCGGGGGTATTTGAAAGATACTTCAAATATTTTGATGAAATAACATTTTTATCACGCATGGTAGAGGATGAAAATGCAAAAAATATATTAGAGCCTGTGCTTGATAATAGAATTACATTTGAAGGCATTAGTAGCTACACTGAGCTATTTAACCCAGAAACAAAAAAAAGAATTGAAAAAATAGTTGAACAAGCTGATGCTGTTATTGTAAGGCTTCCCTGTGATTTGGCAGAAGTAGTTCAAAACATTGCTCAAAAATCTGGGAAACCTGTTATTGCAGAAGTGGTTGCTTGCTCCTTTGGAGCCTTGTGGTATCATAGCTGGAAGGGAAGGCTTGTATCGGGTATTTACTATTTTAGATTAAAAAAGCAAGTAAAAAAAGCTGATCATGTTATGTATGTAACACAGTCTTTTTTACAAAACAGATACCCTGCAAGTGGTGATTATATCGGTATATCAGATGTAGATATAGGGGAATTAGAGGCTGAGGCATTAAAAAAAAGATTACTAAAAATTAAGGATTATAGCAAAGATAAAAAAATTATTCTCGGAACAATAGGAGCTGTTTATGTAAAATACAAGGGGCAAAGGTATGTACTGAAGGCGATGGCAAGTCTTATAAAAAAGGGATATAATTTGGAATATCAGATGGTAGGGGGAGGAACTCCGACTAAGCTGATAAAGCTTGCAGAAAGACTTGGAATTAAAGACAGGATTATTTTTACAGGAAGCCTTAAGCACGAGGATGTATTTCGATGGCTGGACACAATAGATATTTATGTGCAGCCAAGTGATATTGAAGGCCTGCCAAGATCGATGGTAGAGGCACTCAGCAGAGCTTGCCCAATGATTGGAACTAGGGTTGGAGGAATTCCAGAGCTAATTGAAGATAAGTGGACCTTCAAAAGAAAGGACATTAAGGGCTTGGAAAAAGTACTCGAGCAAATGATAAATGCTAATTTGCATGAGATAGCCCAAATTAATTATGAAAAAGCAAAGGAATATACAAATTCATCATTAAATCCAAGAAGAGACAGCTATTATAAACAGGTGCTAAAAAAACATAATATGCTAGCAGAGGATGCTAACTGAAGATGAAAAAAAGGTATTATATTAAGGAGCTGTTATGAAGAAAACGGCAATTATGATTATGGTAATTACCATAGCTTCAAAAATGTTTGGGTTTTTAAGAGAAATTGCACTTTCATATTTTTATGGTGCAGCGGAAATTACAGATGTGTATTTAATAGCACTGACTATTTCGGGAACCATATGTTCATTTTTCTTCGCTGCAATAGCAAATACATTTATTCCTATGTATGGAAGAATTGAAGCGGAAGAGGGTGAAGAAAAAGCCAATATTTTTGCGAGCAATCTTATAAATATAGGAGTATTGATTACTTTAGGTTTGATAGTATTTGTGTTTTTGTTTACGAGGCCGATAGTGCGAATATTTGCAATAGGGTTTGACGGAGAAATGCTTGAGATGGCAATCAGCTTTACCAGAGTTGCAATGATAAGTGTTGTTGCCGCCTCGGTGCTTACGGTGCTTATTGCATATCTTCATATCAAAAATCGTTTTGCAATAACAGAGCTAATTGGATTTCCTTTAAATATAGCAGTAATTGCTGCAATTGTTGTCAGCTACAGAACTAATTCAGGCGTATTAATATGGGGTACGGTGGCTGCAACCTTTTTACAGCTTATGTTTGTTCTGCCTTCTGTATATAAATCAGGATTTAGACACAAGCCGGTCATAAGGTTTAAGGATAAATACATAAAAGAAATGCTATTACTAGCAATGCCAGTTGTTATTGGAACCTCTGTAAATCAGATAAATACTCTTGTGGATAGAACACTTGCATCTTCTGTTGCAATTGGAGGAATATCTGCACTTAGCTATGCAGCAAAATTAAATGCAGTTGTTCAAGGGATTTTTGTTTATTCAATTGTAGTGGTGCTATATCCTTCGATTTCAAAAATGGCATCAGAGGGAAATCTTGAGTTGCTTAAGAATGTTGTAATAAAAGCGGTTCTTGCAATATTATTAATTGTAGTACCTGCAACTGTTGGATTTATGGTCTTAGCAAGACCAATTGTAGAAATTATTTTCGGACAAGGTGCATTTGATGAACGTGCAATAGTTATGACCTCCGGAGCTTTGGTTTTTTATTCAATCGGAATGGCTGCATTTGGAATTCAAGAGGTTATATCAAGAACCTTTTATGCAATTCAGGACACAAAAACACCTATGTTAAATGGAGTCAAGGCAGTAACCATTAATATTATTTTAAACCTGATATTATCCAGATTTATGGGCATATACGGCTTGGCTCTAGCAACAAGCATTGCGGCTATTACTGGTTCAGGGATGTTAATCTATGAGCTTAGAAAAAAGCTGGGAAGTATTGGGCTAAAAGAGCTAATCAAATCAACAATTAAGCTTTCTGGAGCATCCTTGATTATGGGAGCGGCCGCATATATAATTTATATTAAGCTAGCGGCAGTAACGGGAATGTTAATTGCACTTATTGCGGCGATACTAATTGGAATATTAATATATTCTGTTATAGTAATATTCATTAAAATACCTGAAGTCGAGGAAATAGTGCTTCAAGTTAGAGAAAGACTTGTAGACAGAACAAAGATATAATAGAGAAGTTATAGATTTAGGGCTTTGAAAGTATAATTATTGTGAGGTGGAAAAATTGCGTGATATAGTCCTTTACGGATTGATTATTATTGTGTCAGGTGTTTTGGCAGAGCTTTCCGTTAGATTTAAACATAGGCTTGTAAGGATTTATTGTGTGGTTAATATGATCTTGATTCCCTCTGCATTTGCAGGGCTAAGGACTGGAATTGGAACAGATTATTATAATTATGTAGTTATTTTCAAAGAAAGCCAAAATAATTTTTGGGATAGCAGAATAGAAAAAGGATATTTGTTAATTAATAGAATAATTGCAATGCTTGGCGGAGACGAGCATTTTATGTTTTTTGTAATATGCGCATTAACTATACTTTTTGTATATCTGGCGCTTTATGACAGAAGGGATAAAATAAGTGTAGGAATAGGAATGTTTATGTTTTTGCTTTTATATTATCAAACATCCTACAATTTGGTGCGTCATGTACTGGCAATATCTATCTTGCTTTTTAGTTTAAAATATGTTTTTGATAAGAAATTCATACGATTTATCATGTGGGTAGCAATAGCTACGCTAATTCATTCGAGTTCAGTTTTCTTTGTGCCTGTATATTTTGTTAATCGAATTCTTGAAAAAAAACCATATATTTCGATTCAGGCGATGATATTGGCAATGGTATTTTTATTTATAAGATATATGGATATAATTTTTTTGAAGATTTTTTCATTAATCCCTTTCTTGGAAAGCTATTCTACATATTTGGCGGGAGCAAGCCATTTTCAAAGCGGAGGGCATTTAATGCTGGATTTAATGAATATGACATATATAGCTCCTGGATTTATAATGTATTTTATTCTAAAGAAACTGGATGAAAGATTTGTAATGTATTATTTTTTACTGTTAACAGGATTTGTGATTCAGTTTGCGAGCAGAGGACTGTTTGAATTAATTGCAATAAGGGCAAGTATGGAGTACTTTGTAGCTGTAGTAATTGTTGTTCCTTATTATTTTAAGGCTCTCAATCAAAGGCGCCTTGTGTCGATAAGCTTTTTACTGACGTTGATTTATATAATGATTTGGCTGGCAATTTTTTTCCATTTTAAAAACAGTGAAACCATTCCCTATAACTGGATATTATAAAAGGGTAAGCAAGTGTTTTATATAATATTAATTTGAGAGGTGACTTAAGAATGAGATTTAGTTTTGTGGTGCCGGTTTACAAGGTTGAAGAATATCTGCCCCAATGCATTGAAAGTATTATAAGCAATGAAGAAGCAGAGCTGGAATTGATTTTGATAGATGACGGATCTCCCGATAACAGTGGACGAATTTGTGATGAATATGCACAAAGAGATAAGAGGATAATTGTAATTCATAAAGAGAATGGGGGAGTATCAGCAGCAAGAAATGATGGAATTGCGATTGCTAAAGGTGAATATATTTGGTTTTTAGACAGTGATGACTATTTGCGGGAGAATTCGATTGATATTATGGAAAAGTTTATTGCTGCAAATATAAAGGCTGATATGATAACCTGCCCGCATATTAACGAATATGGGGATGGTGTGTGTGAGGAAGAACCGCTACCCTTCGAGTATGATTTAAAAGCTCATTCCAGAAAAGAATTTTTTAGTAAGCTGAAGGATAGTAATGGGGCGTATTGGGCGCCGTGGAAAAATATTTATAGGAATAGAATTATTCAAGCTAATAATATGCGTTTTTTAGAGGATATTTCGTGTGCTGAGGATTGCGAATTTTTTATGAATTTTGCAGTAGAAGCGGAAAATTTTTACTTTTGTTCAGAACCCCTTGTATGCTACAGAAGAGCAAGAGAAGGTTCAATTATGAATATTATGTCAAAAAAAGCTATAATAGACCAATTGAAAGTCTTTGCAGACAATTCAATGCAACAGGTACAAGGAAAGGAAGTCAACTTAGAAATGAGCAGCTTTTTTGCAAATAAGTTTGCAAATACAATTTCTTTGCTATATAATATTAAGGATAAGGCTGAAATTGACGATATATTATTATATATCAATAAACACCGAGATGTATTAGCCCGAACAAAGGGCGCAAAGTACCAGGTAGCTAAGCTTTTTTGGAAAATATTTGGATATAACAAAGGATCAAAGCTACTAAGAAAAATAAGACCTTAGTCCCTAAAAAAATGGGACTAAAGAACCCCTAGACCTATTGACATACATAAGCTTAGGTGGTATAATCCTGTCTTTGACAGTTGTAAGA
>DFYO01000001.1:0-208 GCA_002381865.1 Clostridiales bacterium UBA4080
AGTGTAAAGCTTGTTTGTTAGATATGAAGAATATAAGTTATTTAGATAAATAAACAATTTAAAGATATATATATAAGGGAAATTCTTCATTTATGGAAGAATATTTAGGGGTATAGTTCAGTTGGTAGAACGTCGGTCTCCAAAACCGGATGTCGTGGGTTCAAGTCCTACTGCCCCTGTTAAGGCCCAGTGGTTCAGTTGGTTAGAA
>DFYO01000001.1:246-21737 GCA_002381865.1 Clostridiales bacterium UBA4080
GGTTCGAGCCCTGTTGCGCCCACTCTATAGTATTACTATAGAAGTGAATTTGTTTGAGAAAACAGTTTTTCAGACAGCAGCATATTGAATATGGCGGAATAGCTCAGTTGGCTAGAGCACACGGTTCATACCCGTGGTGTCGGGGGTTCAAATCCCTCTTCCGCTACTTCAAGAGAAAAAAGACAAGCAAATGTTTGTCTTTTTTGCTTTATAAAGAGTTATCATTATTTTAAAATTACGCTATTTTTTTGATGGCTGATTTTCCAAAAATCAAATATTATGCTATAATAAAATACATACGAGCAAATGTTTAATTAAAGAGTTAAGCATAATTAAACAGTTACTCACTATCTTTTTAATAAAAATCAAAAAGGAAATACATTAATGAGAGCAGGAATAGGATATGATGTTCATAAACTAGTAGAAAATAGAGAGCTAGTCTTAGGGGGAGTAAGAATTCCATTTGAAAAGGGCCTAATGGGACATTCAGATGCAGATGTACTTACCCATGCAATTATGGATGCTTTATTAGGCGCCTTAGCATTAGGAGACATAGGTAAACATTTTCCGGATACGGATAAAAAATATAAGAATATCTCCAGCTTGTTGCTGTTAGACAAGGTTAGAGAACTAATAGATGAAAAGGGCTATCAAATATCAAATATTGATTCAACAATTATTGCTCAAAGACCTAAGCTTTCTCCATATATAGAAGAAATCAAGGACAAGCTTTCAGAAACCTTGAAAATTAATAAGGATAAGCTTAACGTAAAAGCTACGACAGAAGAAGGTCTTGGATTTACGGGCGAAGGACTTGGAATTAGTGCTCAGGCAATTTGTATTTTGATAGAAAGGTAATATTATGAAGCTAGAATTTAATGAATTAACACTTGAATCAAGACATGAAATTGAACCATTTTTTAAGCTTAGAGATATAATTAGCTGTGAATATAATTTTAATGTAATGTATCTCTGGGCAAAGCATAATCAGACTAAGTATGCATTTACAGATAACTTTTTAATTTTAACAGAAGTAATAGAGGATAAATTAATAACGCTGATGCCAATATGTAAAGAAGAGCATTTTAAGGAAGCTTTTGAGGCAATATATGAATATTTTCAGGATATTAATACAGAATTTAGAATGTATGTTGCAGATAAAACTTTTAAGGAGTTTATCATAAAGGAATATGGCGATAGGTTTGAAATTTCAACCTATAGGGATTATTTTGATTACTTATATGATGCTGATAAGCTAAGAACTCTTTCAGGGAAGAAATTTAATAAAAAGAGAAATCATCTAAATGCCTTTATTAAGGAATTTGAAGGCAGGTTTATTTATAAAAAACTTAACAAAGAAGACAAGGAAGCAGTATGTAAGTTTTTGCGAGAATGGAAGTATAACAAGGAAGCCGTTACAGAAGCTTTAGATGAAGAGCTTCAGTCAATATGTAAAATTATATGTAATATTGATGATTTAGATATTAAAGCTGGTGCGATAGTATTGGATGACAAAATTCAGGCAATAAGTATTGGAAGCTTAACGAACAATGGCAAGGTTGCAGTTATTCATGTTGAAAAGGCAAATGAGAATATTAGAGGAATGTACCAGGTAATAAATCAGCAATTTTTATTAAATGAGTTTCCAAATGTAGAAATAGTAAACAGAGAAGAGGACCTTGGGATTGAAGGTCTTAGAAAATCAAAGTTATCTTATAATCCTATTGAAATATTAGAAAAATATTCAATTATTGATAGAAACTTTAACCAATAAGAAAATCTTCCAAGGCTATGATCGGGAGTGATCTTTGAATTAGGAGAATAAAAATGCAGCTGCTAGTATCCTTAAAAAAAGATGATATCGAAGAAATAAGAAAATTATACGAGCAATCATTTGAGGACTCAAAGCAATTTGTGGACTATTATTTTGATGAAAAAATTGTAGCTGAACGTGTTATGGCAATTAAGGAAAATAATAGTATTATTGCCATGCTTCATCTTAATCCCTTTAGGGTTCAAATGAATAATAAGAGTTACGATGTTTCATATATTGTGGCAGTTGCAACCCATATCAAATTCAGAAACAGAGGATATATGGGTCAGTTGATGGAGGCAGCATTAAACCGCTTATATAATCAAGGGGAGGTTTTTTCGTTGTTAATGCCCATTGATTCAAGAATTTATGAAAGATATGGATTTGGTTTTATAGAAGACCATATAAAAATGGATATCAATACAAAAACTATTTCGACAGAAAACATACCATATACCTGCTGGAGCTTTACAGAAAAAGATTTAAGCTTGCTTTGCAGACAATTTGAAAAATTTTCAAAAAATTATAATCTTATAACAATGCGAGATGAAAAGGATTTTCTTAAGCTTTATAAAGAGCTAAGAACTGACAATGGTTCGATTATAGTTTTCAAGGAAGGGTATTTGATGATGTACTATGAAGGAAATATTCTTCATATAAGAGAAATTGTTTATAATACTGTAGATGCTTTTTATGAAATAACAAGCTTTATACAGGAGAAAAGCAGAATGGGCAGAGTGGTTATATTTGACCATGAGTATAGCAAACTGAAATATTATATTCCTAATATAAAGGATAATACAATTACTGTTAAACCCTTTATGATGGCTAGAATAATAAATGTCGAAGAATTTATTAATAAAAATATTGACTTATTTGTTGAAAATATTAGAATAAAGGTTACGGATTCATATATTGGAATGAACAATGCAGTGTATCAGATAACAGAAAACAAAGCAGCAAAATACATAGTGAGTGATTATGATTTTGAAATAGATATAAAAACATTAACTCAGTTATGCTTTGGCTATCTGGATTCAGAACAGTCAGAATTTAAGGAAGTTTTTAATAGGAGTTTTCCAGCAAGGAATTTCTTTAATGAATATGTATAAATAATAATCATATAATATGGAGTGAAAAAAATGACTAAAAAAATAAGAACACGATTTGCACCAAGTCCAACCGGAAGGATGCATGTAGGTAATTTGAGAACAGCTTTATATGCCTTTTTAATTGCAAAGCATGAGAAGGGTGATTTTTTGCTGAGAATTGAAGATACAGATCAGGAAAGGTTTGTTGAAGGGGCACTTGAAATAATATATAAAACTTTGAAGGACACGGGTTTAGTACATGACGAAGGTCCTGATAAGGATAAAGGCTTTGGGCCATATGTTCAAAGTGAGAGAAATGCTCAGGGCTTGTATCTTGAATATGCAAAGAAGTTGATTGATAAAAAACAGGCATACTATTGCTTTTGCTCAAAGGAAAGACTTGACCTACTTAAGGAAGAAGCTGAAAATAATAAACAAGCATTCAGATACGACAAGTGTTGTATGAATTTAAGTCAAGATGAAATTGAAAAAAATCTTGAGAAAAATGTACCTTATGTTATTAGACAAAAAAATCCGACAGAAGGTTCAACTACCTTTGTTGATGATATTTATGGTGAAATAACAGTAGATAATTCAGAACTAGATGATATGATTTTAATTAAATCAGATGGCTTTCCAACCTATAATTTTGCAAATGTGGTTGATGACCATTTAATGGAAATAACTCATGTTGTAAGAGGTAATGAGTATCTTTCGTCATCACCTAAATACAACAGACTTTATGAGGCTTTTGGATGGGAAATACCTACTTATGTACATTGTCCACTAATTACTAATGAGGAGCATCAGAAGCTAAGTAAAAGAAGCGGTCATTCTTCATACGAGGATCTGGTAGAGCAAGGCTTTTTAACGGAGGCTATTGTTAACTATGTTGCGCTACTTGGATGGAGCCCTGGAACAAATGAAGAAATGTTTTCTTTAGAGGATTTAATAAGAATATTTGATTATAAAAATATTAATAAATCACCAGCAGTATTTGATATGAAAAAGTTTAGATGGATGAATGGTGAGTACATAAAAAATATGGATAAGGATAAATTTTATGAAATATCAAAGCCAATAATTAAATCTGTAATTACAAAAGAAAGTCTTGATATTAAAAGAATTTCCGAGCTTGTCCAAAGCAGGGTTGAGGTATTAAATGAAATCACTGCTAATATTGATTTTTTCCAAGAACTGCCTAAATATAGCATAGAGCTGTACAATCATAAAAAAATGAAAACAAATCCAGAAAATTCGCTTACAAGCCTTAAAGCTATTTTACCAATTCTTGAAAACCAAGAAAAATGGGGATTTCAGGAGCTTCATGATTTGGTATTAGGATATGTTGAAGAAAAAGAGATGAAAAACGGACTAATGCTATGGCCATTAAGAACGGCTTTATCAGGAAAGGCATCAACTCCTGGAGGAGCTTTTGATTTAATGGAAATACTTGGCAAAGAAGAGTCATTATATAGAATTAGAGAAGGTATTAAGCTTCTAGAAGCATAATTTTATAAATAGTATTGGAAAATTTTTTAGATTAAAGGGCAAGGAGAATTGCAGAAGGAAAGTATCCTTTGCTTAGAAAAAACGGATAGTATTGAAATGAAAGAAGGAATAAAATGAAATCAAAAAAATTACAGTCATTAATTAGCTTAATACTGGTTATAGTATTTGTATTGGCGACCCTTATGTCAGGACTAAAGACATTTGGAGAACAGAGTATTCTCTATTCTGAGGAGGCACAAAAGCTTTATCAAATGGGGTTATTTAAAGGTACAGACAAGGGCTTTGAGCTTGAAAAAAAAGCGACTAGAGCAGAGGCGGCAGTCATGCTGGTAAGAGTTCTTGGCAAAGAGGAAGAGGCTTTAAAAATAAGTGGCGTTTCGATACCATTTACTGATGTTCCTAAATGGGCAAAACAGCATATTACTTATTTATATAAAAATGGCCTTACACAGGGAGTCAGCGCTTCTTTATATGGTTCGACCAAACAGATTACTGGAAATGAATATACGACAATGCTATTGAGAAGTCTTGGCTTTAAGGATAGCAAGGCGGACTTTAATTGGAATCAAGCAATTGAGTTTTCAAAAAATATTTCACTTATTACACCTGAAGAATACAAAGTTTTTTCTGTATTAGGAAAACAAAATATCTTAAGAGATCATATGGTTAAGCTTTCATATAATACGATAACCTATAAAGGGGAAAAGCCTGTTCAGACTGCAGAAGAGATTAGAGGTGTTTGGATTTCGTACCTTGAATTTCAATCAATATTTTCTAAATATAATACAGAGGAACAATTTAGACAATATATAAAGGGTATGTTTGAAAATATGTCAAATATTGGATTAAATGCTGCATTTGTTCAAGTAAGAGCTTTTTCAGATGCTATTTATCCATCAGAGTACTACCCTTGGTCAAATGTTATAAGTAAAACAGAGGGTGTAAACCCGGGATTTGATCCTCTAAAAATCATTATTGAGCAAGCAAAATTAAAGAATATTGAAGTTCATGCATGGATTAATCCTTATAGAATTAGACCTAAGGATTCAAAGATAGCGCTTTCAAATGATAATATTGCAAAGCTTTGGAGCATTGACGGTTCTAACAGAGTAATTAGTATTCCAACAGGAATATTTTTTAATCCAGGCAGCCAGGATGCAAGAAATTTAATAGTAAATGGAGTTAAGGAGTTAGCTGTAAATTATGAGATAGATGGAATTCATTTTGATGATTATTTCTATCCAAGCGATGCGCTTGATTACGACTTATATGATTATCAAAAATATCTTAGTAATGGAGGCAGCTTAAGTCAGCAAAATTGGAGAAGAGAAAACAACGATAAGCTTGTTAAAGCGGTTTATTCTGCCATTAAACAGATAAATTCAGATATTAGCTTTGGAATCAGTCCGCAAGGCAATAATGATGTGAATTATAACAAAGAATTTATTGATGTTGAAAAATGGGTGAAAAATAAAGGGTATATTGACTATATCTGCCCTCAAATATATTTTGGTTATCAGCACTCGAGATATCCATATAGAACCTTGCTTTTAGAGTGGGATGAAATGGTAAAAGGATCTAATGTTGAATTATATGCAGGAATTGCAGCATATAAGGTGGGAAAAATAGACCAATGGGCAGGTACAACTGGAATTAATGAATGGATAGATAATTCGAATTTGATAAGCAGAATGATATGGGATGCGCAAAATACATCAACATACGGCGGATTTTGTTTGTTTAGATATGATTTTTTGAACTCTTCAGATAATAATATGCAACAGGAAATAATCTTGTTGAAAAAATTGCTTCAATAATTTGGCATAGGACAGTTTAAGCAATATAGCAATTGAAAGGAACAGGATTTATGAGTGATTTTAACATTGTTTCTATCAGAAAGGGATTTATAGCAGCAACTCCAATTATGCTGGGTTATTTTCCAGTTGCAATGGCTTTTGGATTATTAGCTAATAATATAGGCATTAATATGATTGAAACGTTACTTTTTTCAATTTTGGTTTTTGCTGGTGCCAGTCAGTTTATGGCGTTAGATCTTATTTCGGCAGGGGTATTATATGGGAATATAATTTTATCAACCTTGCTGCTGAATTTGCGACACATGATGATGAGTGCTTCGTTAGCATTAAAGATAAAGGAAAGTAGGAGAAGCAGGCTATTATTTATTGCCTTTGGTGTAACTGATGAAACATTTGCGGTTGCATCACTTTCAGAGGAGGAAATAACGACTCCCTTTATTCTAAGCTTAAATGGATTTTCATATTTAGCTTGGGTGGGAGGAACTATTTCGGGATATTTAGTAGGTGCTATTTTGCCAAAAGCAGTTCAAAGCAGCTTAGGAATAGGATTATATGCAATGTTTGTTGCAATAATAACACCTGAAATAAGAAAATCACTTAGGGTACTTGCATTATTTGCACTATCAGGAGGGATTTATTTTATTATTGCTTTCTATAAGCTTATGCCGTCGGGATGGGATTTAATAGTTACGATAATAACAAGCTCTGTTTTGGGGGCTTTTGTTTTCAAGGAGGAAGAGTAATGAAAACTACTATTCCATTAATTGTTGGAATGATGCTTGTAACATATATTCCAAGGATGATTCCTCTTGTTTTTTTGAATGAAAAGCCGATAAGACCCTTTATAGCAAAAATATTACAGTATATTCCTTATACTGCATTAAGTGCGCTGATAATAAAGGGAATAATTGATGGCGGTGAAAATAGAGCTGTTTCTTTAATTGGACTTTTTGCTGCTGGTATTGTTGCGTGGTTTGGAGGAACTATGGTGCTAAGTGTTCTAACGGCAATATTATCAAGCTATTTGCTACTAGTGTTATTTGGATAGATATTATTGTAGTGCAAACCTTAAAATCTTATTGTATAATAATATATATAAATATATTGCTTTAGGAGGAGGCCGCTATGAAAAAATATGACTTTATTATCATTGGTGCAGGTGTAATTGGTACAATGATTGCAAGAGAACTGTCTAGATATCAGCTAGAAGTCCTGCTGCTAGACAAAGAAAATGATGTTAGCTGTGGTGCAACAAAAGGAAATAGTGCGATTGTCCATGGTGGTTTTGATGATAAATATGGAACACTCAAAAGCAAATTATGCAGACAAGGTAATTTGATGTATGAAGCTTTAAATGAAGAGCTTAATTTTGGATATGAGAAAAGGGGGAGCTTAGTTCTTGCCTTTACGGATGAAGAAGTTGAGGTTCTATCAGAGCTTTTAGAAAATGGACTAAAAAATGGCGTTGATGATTTAGAGATTATTGACAAAGATAGAATTATAGAAATGGAGCCATATGTTAATACAGAAGTAAAAAAAGCACTTTACTGTCCATCCTCGGGGCTGACTTCTCCTTATGAGATGGCAATAGCACTAGCAGAAAATGCTATTGCAAATGGTGTTGAGCTTCAGCTTAATTCTGAGGTTTCAGCGATTAATAAACTTGAAGATGCTTTTGAAGTAGTAACAACAGCAGGTAATTTTTACAGTAAATATGTAATTAACTGTGCTGGTGTATATAGTGACAAGGTATCTGCTATGGCAGGGGTTGATGATTTTACTATAACTCCTAGAAGAGGGGAATATGTATTATTAAATAAGAATCAAGGACATCTTGCAAATAATGTGCTATTTCAAACCCCTACCAAGAATGGAAAAGGTATACTGGTAACAAGAACCTATCATGGAAATCTCATGCTTGGACCTAATGCACAGGAGGTAGGAAGCAAGGATGACTTGGGCACGAACCTTGAAGCCTTAAAATACATTGTAGATACTGCAAGGCTTTCAGTTCCAAGCTTTGATTTAAAATGGACACTTACTTCATTTTCAGGAATTAGAGCCTCCTCAAGCAAAAAAGATTTTATTATTGAAGAAACAAAGGTTAAGGGATTTATTAATGTAGCAGGAATAGAGTCACCAGGATTAACCTCATCACCGGCTATTGGAAAATACGTTATCAACATAATTAGGGAAATGGGCGTTGAGCTTAATGAGGACCCTGGTTTTAATTCTAGAAGAAAAGCGATAATAGTAAAAAAAGAAGAAGATTTTGATGGAAGTATTGATGCTTCTGAGCCAGAAAAAAGATTGGTTTGCAGATGTGAAAAGGTAACAGAAGCTGAAATTATTGATGCAATGAACAGAGGAATTCCGATTGATTCCTTAGATGCAATAAAAAGAAGAACTAGGGCTGGAATGGGACCATGTCAGGGACAGTTTTGCGGACCTAGAGTTGCAGAGGTTGTGGCTAGACAAGCTAATATAGATGTTTCACAAGTTACTCCAAGAGGAAAGGGTTCTTCTATTTTGCCACATAGAGAAGACAGGACATTTTGGAAAAAATTAGACTAGTTAAGGTTATAAATTGCTTATTATTCAAATAAGATACTAAGGATTAATATATAAAAACAAGTACCCAGCTTTTTAGCTTAAGTACTTGTTTTTGTTTATTATTTGTTTTGGATTCTGGTACTGATTTGTTTTTTAACTTCATCAATGCTTATGTTTTTTCTTTTAGCATAATCAGCTTGCTGGTCATCGGCAATTTTGAATAAATCAAAATATGATGCTTCGGGATGAGAAAAATATAAACCGCAAACACTGGAGGAGGGATTCATCATATAGCTTTCAGTAAGCGATACACCAATGTTTTTTTCTACTTCAAGCAAGTCAAAGAGCTTGGTTTTTTCTGAGTGGTCTAATAGTGAAGGGTAGCCAAAGGCTGGTCGAATACCCTGATACTTGACTTTTAACAGCTCTTCTTTTGAAAGATTTTCCTCAGATGCATAGCCCCAAAATTCCTTACGAAGCATTTCGTGAAGCTTTTCAGCAAAGGCCTCAGCAAGACGGTCGCCAATTGCTTTAAGCATTATGCTGTTATAGTCATCGGAATTTTCTTTTGCATCAAAAGACATTTTTGGCAGCATAAAACCTGAAGTAACTGCAAAGCCTCCAATATAGTCAGTTTTTCCAGATGAGAGAGGGGCAATATAATCTCCAAGAGAAAGATAGTCGCTATTTGCTTTTTGTTGTCTGAAGTTATTAAAGGTGATAGTTTCATCATCCTTTGAAACTATTATATCTTCAAGGCTTGAATTAGCAGGAAATATTCCGAAAACTCCTTTTAAATCAAGGGCTTCATCAGATAACTCAGATAATAGCTTTTGAGCATCCGTAAATATTTTATTTGCTTCAACAGATAATACAGGGTCTGTTAAAATAGCAGGATAGCTTTTTTTAAAGCCCCAAGCAGAAAAGAAGAAGTTCCAATCAATATAGGGTATCAAGTCATTAACAGTAATATTATCAACAACCTTAATTCCTAAAAATGATGGAGTATATATTTCGTCATTAAAGCTTAATATTTTTCTTTTGCTTCTAGCTTCTTCTAGAGATACAAGATTTATAGGGTTTTGTGTTGAAACGCTAATCACTCTCTGATATTCTTCGTAAACTTCTTTTATATATTCATCGCGTCTATTAGACATAAGAGCCTTTGCACATTCCACTCCCTTTGTCGCATCAAGTGAATGAATTACTGGAGCAGAGTATAAGGGCGCAATTTTAAGACCTGTATGAAGCTTAGAGGTTGTTGCTCCGCCTATCATCAGGGGTATTTTCAAGCCTCGTTCTTGAAGCATTTTAGCAATTAAACTCATCTCATCTAAAGAAGGAGTGATTAAGCCACTTAGACCAATTAAATCAACATTTTCCTGTATAGCTGTGTCAATTATTTCCTCTGGAGGAACCATTATTCCCAAATCAATTACATCAAAATTATTGCATTGAAGAACTACACCAACAATATTTTTGCCAATATCATGAACATCTCCTTTTACGGTTGCCATAAGGATTTTTCCTGATTTTGTACTTTTACCGCTAGTATTTTCTTGTTCAATATAAGGAAGCAGTGTTGATACAGCACGCTTCATAACACGTGCACTTTTAACAACCTGAGGCAAAAACATCTTTCCTTCTCCAAAAAGGGTACCAACTTCCTTCATCCCATCCATTAAGGGGCCTTCAATAATATCGATTGAGGAAGGAAGAGCAAGTCTGGCCTCCTCTAAATCAGCATCAATATATTCTGTAATTCCTTTCATTAAGGCCGTCTTAAGGCGGCTATTAAAGGAAGCTGTACGCCATGTTAAGTCAGCTTCTTTTTTTTCGCTTTTTTTATCAGCTACTGTTGCAGCAAAATCTAACAATAGGTCAGTTGCTCCATCAGATTTATTCAAGATAACATCCTCTGCAAGCTTGAGTAAGATGGGATCTATTTCGTCATATATTTGAATCATTCCTGGGTTGAGGATTGCCATATCAAGTCCAGCAGCAATTGCATGAAATAAAAATATAGAATGCATCGCTTCTCTTATAACATTGTTTCCACGGAAAGAGAAGGAAAGGTTGCTAAGACCGCCGCTGGTTTTTGCATAAGGGAGATTTTCTTTTATCCATCTTACTGCATTAATAAAATCAACAGCGTAATTATTATGCTCATCTATACCTGTAGCAATTGCAAGCACATTAACATCGAAAATAATATCCTGAGGAGGGAAGTTCAGTTTCTGAGTTAATAGATCGTAAGCACGTTTGGAAATATCAGTTTTTCTTTGAAAAGTATCAGCCTGTCCCTGTTCGTCAAAGGCCATAACTACAACTGCAGCACCAAATTGCTTTATTAGCTTTGCTTGAGACAAAAAAGCATCTTCGCCATTTTTTAAGCTAATAGAATTCACAATGGGTTTTCCTTGAATTGCTTTTAAGCCAGCTTCAATAACCTCCCATTTTGAGGAGTCAATCATAACAGGTACTCTTGAAATTTCAGGCTCACTCCCAATTAGCTTTAAAAAATAATCCATTTCAGCAAAGCCGTCTAACAAGCCATCATCAAAATTTATATCTATTATCTGAGCACCGTTTTCAACTTGATTTTTTGCAATATCAAGTGCCTCTTCATATTTTTTTTCGCGAATCAAACGAGCAAATTTTATAGAACCTGCAACATTTGTTCTTTCACCAATATTAACAAAATTAGTTTGCTTTGTTATTTTTAACGGCTCAAGTCCAGCAATTATAGTTTCTGGCTTAAGATTAAGTGGAACTCGAGGAGATTTGCCAATTGTAGCTTGATACATAGCTTTTATATGTGCAGGAGTTGTTCCGCAGCAACCGCCTAATATGTTAATTGAGGCTCCATTAACTAAAGGCATAATAAATGCTGCAGTTTCTTCAGGAAGCTCATCGTATTGACCTAACTGATTTGGCAAACCTGCATTGGGATGAACACTTATATATTTATCTGTAAGCTTTGATAATTCCTGTATATATGGTACTAAATCCTTTGCTCCAAAGGAGCAGTTAAGTCCGAGACTTATAACATTTTCATTATTCATTGAGGCTGTAAAAGCAGCAAGAGTCTGACCTGAAAGGGTTCGTCCGCTTTTATCTGTCAGAGTACCAGATATCATAATAGGTAGCCTGATATTTAGTTCCAAAAACACTTCATCAGCAGCAATCAGACAGGCACGTGCATTTAGGGAATCAAAAACAGTTTCTATAAGCAATATATCCACACCGCCCTCGCAGAGAGCAATAATTTGTTCTTTATATGATTGCTTTAGTTCATCAAAGCTTATATTTCTAAAACCTGGATTTTCAACATCAGGAGAAATTGAAGCAGTTTTATTTGTTGGGCCGATTGAGCCCGCAACAAATCTTGGCTTATCAGGAGTAATTAAAGAATATTTTTTTGCGGAAGAAGACGCAAGCTTTGCAGCCTGATAATTTATCTGGTAGACAAAATCTTCAGTGGCATAGTCGCTTTGAGAAATACTTGTTGCATTAAAGGTATTGGTTTCTATAATATCAGCACCTGCTTCTAGATAATTCGAATGAATTTTTTCAATTATATCAGGCTGTGTAAGCACTAAAATATCGTTATTTCCTTGTAGATTTTGGGAATGATTTTTGAATGATTCTCCCCTAAAGTCCTCTTCTGTAAGATGGAAGGTTTGGATTTGGGTGCCCATTGCACCATCCAATATTAAAATTTTATTATTAAGCTGACTTGTTATTTTCTCAAATTTCATAAATTCACCTGATTTCTAATAGATTTTATAGTTGATTACTGAAACATTATTATACACTGTTTGAGGGGAAGAGGCAAGAATAAGGAGAGTGACTTGTTTAGGTCATAAAAAATGACTTTTGATAATGAAAAAATGACCTTTTATTTACCTATGACACTTGAGATATTATAGCAAACAAGCTAGAATTGCTATAATTAAAAAAATATGTTTATAAAAAAGGAGGAAGTATTTTGAAAAACAAATTTCTATCAGTATTATTAACAACAATATTATTGGCTTCAAGCTTTATGAGCCCTAAACTATCTTATGCTTCAAAGAGCAGTACATTTATTGCAGCGGGATGGGGAACTACCTTCTATATTACTAAGGATGGGACACTATGGGGCTTTGGAAAAAATGATCAAGGATTAATAGGGGGAAACAATGGAAGTTATGTTTCAGAGCCTGTCAACTTACTAAGCGATGTGAAAAGTGTTTCGGTAAATAGATATGCAGTAATGGCTATAAAAAAAGATGGGTCTTTATGGTATTGGGGAAAGCCAGCACAAATGACGGTGTCTGAGGTACCAGTTAAAATAATGGATAATGTTGCAAGTGTTTCAATGGATGATTATTATTCGGGGCCTGTAATTATTAGCACTGAAGATGGAAAAATATATTTGATGACAGGAAAAGAATTTGAACAGGTATCGCATAACAAAAAGGTAAAAACAGTTTTAACAAATGGAAGCGAGCATTTCTTTATTAATGAAAGCAAGGAACTGTGGGGCTGGAGTAGCAATAAAAATGGAACAAATGGTTCTCTTGGAGTGGGGCATACAGCTCCCGTAGCCGAACCCGTTAAAATAATGGATAATGTTCAGTTTGTTGCAGCCGATAACGCTAATACAATGATTATTCGTACGGACAATAGTTTGTGGATGTGTGGTGCAGGAGATGATAACAAATTTTTTGATGGAAGCAAGGAAATAGCAGGGCCAGTTTTGAGTCCGATTAAAATAATGGATAATGTGATATCTGCAGACCTTGGCAATAGTTATTTTTTTGCAGTTAAAGCCGACAATACATTATGGGCATGGGGAAATAATGATATTAGCAGCCTAGGAGGAAGCCATTTATCCTCACCAGTAAAATGGACCGATAAGGTTACAAGTATTGCTATAGGTTATCAGCATAGGGTCGTTGCAAAAAATGATAATACAGTTTGGACTGCTGGAAGAAAGGATGGAGTTTATAAGTCAACGCAAGCATCACAAAATCCATTAAGGCTAACAGCAACAAATCTTCTTGATGAACCTGATCCTTGGGCTATTGCAGAAGTTAGAGAGGCAGAGTATCGTAAGCTTGTTCCAATTGCATTGCAAAGCGAATACACAAAGATTGTAAATCGAAGTGAATTTTGCACCTTGGCAATAACCTGTATTGAGCAAATCAATGAAATGACAATTGAGGAATATCTTGTTAAACAAGGAATTGGTATACCTTCTTCAACAGAATTTGGAGATATTAGCATGCTTTCTGAAAGGTCAAGAAAAGATATTATGGCAGCATCTGCGCTGAAAATTGTAGAAGGAACATCTTCAGTTACTTTTTCACCAAGCAACCCAATTACGAGAGAGCAGGCAGCTAAAATGCTCACAGCTACAGCGAAGGCTTTAGGTAATAATACGGAGGCTTCTATGCCAGTCTTTGCAGATAGCAGCAATATATCAAATTGGGCAAAAGAATATATTGGATATGTATTTGATACTAAAATTATGGGTGGAGTTGGAAATAACAAATTCGACCCAAAAGGTGGATATCAGAGACAGCAAGCATATATGACTGTTTTAAGATTATTTAAAGTAGCTTCAGGTATTCAATAAAAATAAATCAAAATTATTTTTGAATAAAAAACTTCTATAAAGGTTTTAAGAGTTTAGATGGTTTTTTGAAAAAGATTGCTTTAGGACCTAAAAAACATCATTGATAAACATATACAAAAGGTAGCCATAGATGTTGACGAATCCAATGTTTTATTATATTATTTAGTATAGCGATATAATAAAAGCAAAGAACAGAAGAGTAATCCGAAAGAATTATTTAGAGAGGGCTTGTCAAAGGCTGAAAGCATGCCTATATTGATATTCGGATGAAGTGCATCTGGGAGCTGATTTGGTGAAAAAAGTAGCCTGGTCCGATTACTGAGCGTTAATCAGAAAAGATAAAATGATATTCATTTTAAAAAGAGTGGAACCGCGGATAAATTCGCCTCTTATCGTAAGATAAGAGGTTTTTTGTGTGGAGGTAAAGATTATGGGATTAATTAAATTTATCAAAGAAGAAATAGCAGTTATTAGAGACAGAGACCCTGCAATAAAGTCAAATATGGAGGTCTTTTTATACCCGAGCTTTCATGCTATTATGAGACATAGAGTTGCACACTGGTTATATAAAAGGAAAAGATATTTTTTGTCTAGATGGATTTCACAGACAGGGGTAAGGAAAACGGGCATTGAAATACATCCAGGTGCAGTAATAGGAAAAGGTCTTTTTATTGACCATGGTAACGGAGTTGTAATTGGCGAGACCTGTGAAATTGGTGATAATGTTACGATTTATCAAGGAGTAACCTTGGGAGGAACAGGTAAAGAAACAGGGAAAAGACATCCTACTATTGGCAATAATGTAATGATTAGTACAGGTGCCAAGGTATTAGGTTCAATTATGATTGGTGATGATTCTAAGATAGGAGCGGGCTCCGTTGTTCTTGGAGACATACCTCCTTATGCAACAGTTGTTGGTATTCCGGGAAGAGTGGTTAGAATTAGAAATTCTAAAATACATCCAAATGACGATCTGGATCAGGTTCACCTGCCAGACCCCGTTAAGATGGAAATGTGCAAATTAGCAATTAGGATAGAAAGACTAGAGCAATTATATGGTGTTTCTGAGGAAGAACTGATAGAATTAAAGGAAGAAAGATGCAAAAATTGTAATTGCTTGGATGAAGATATATTAAAACAAGGAGAATAGGTAACATGAAACTGTACAACACATTAACTAGAACTATCGAGGATTTTAAGCCTATTGAGGAAGGTAAGGTAGGTATGTATACCTGCGGGCCCACAGTATACCATTATGCACATATCGGGAATCTTAAAACCTATATTCTCGAAGATGTTTTGCAAAAATCATTGGAATATTTAGGCTATGATGTAAAAAGAGTTATGAACATTACAGATGTTGGGCATTTAGAGTCTGATTCAGATGAGGGCGAGGATAAAATGCTAAAGGGTGCGATCAGAGAAAATAAAACTGTATGGGAGGTTGCAGATTTCTATACACAGGCATTTTTCAATGATTGTGAAAAGCTAAATATTAAAAAGCCTCAAGTTATTGCAAAGGCTACTGATTATATTGATACCTATATTAATATGATTGAAGAGTTAGAAAAAAAGGGATTTACATATTTTGTTAATGGAAATGTTTACTTTGATATTTCAAAGTTTCCTGAATATACAAAGCTTTCAAAGATGAACCTTGATGAGCTCCAAATAGGAGCGCGAGATGATGTGGAGCATGATGAGAATAAAAAAAATCCACAGGACTTTGTTTTGTGGTTTACAAAATCAAAATTCGAAAATCAAGCTATGAAATGGGATTCACCTTGGGGAATAGGCTATCCAGGCTGGCATATGGAGTGTTCTGCTATTGCACTTAAGCATTTAGGAGAAAGATTAGACATCCATTGTGGAGGGGTTGATCATATTCCAGTTCATCATACCAATGAAATTGCACAAACTGAAAGCTTTACAGGAAAGCCTTGGGTCAATTATTGGTGGCATGGAGAATTTCTATTAGACCAGACAGGTAAAATGAGTAAATCCAAGGGAGAATTTTTGACAGTCAGCTTATTGGAAAATAAAGGCTATAAGCCTGTAGTTTATAGATTTTATGTATTAAATAGTCATTATAGAAAGCAATTAATTTTTACCTTTGAATCCTTGGATATGGCTAAGGCGGCTTATGACAAGCTAAAAAACAGAGTTAGTGTAATTGCAAAGGATACTGTAGCTGCTAAGGAAATAAGTGAGTCAATGGAGCAATATATAAAAGATTTCAAGGAAGCATTAACAGATGACCTTAATATATCAAATGCAATTACTGTTCTTCATGAGGTTGTAAAAACCGATAAGCTTGAAAACAGTGAAAAATTATTATTAATTGAAAGCTTTGAACAAGTCTTTTCATTGGACCTTCTAAAAAAAGAGGATAATGAATTTACCAAGGAAGAAGAAGCATATATTAAAGAAATGATAGAATTAAGAAAAGCAGCTAAGAAAAATAAGGATTTTTCTGAGGCAGACAAAATAAGAGATGAGCTTTTTGATAAAGGAATAATAATTGAAGATACCAGAGAGGGAGTTAAGTATAGAAAGGCTTAAAGAGGTGTTTAGTGGATAATATATTTGAATATTTAGAAGAAAAATTTCAGCTTTCACAAATAAAATTAAATCAGTATTCTCCTCTTGTGCTTGCATATATAGGAGACGCAGTATATGAAATGATAATCCGTACAATGGTTGTATATGAAGGCAATACTCAAGTCAATAGGATGCACAAAAAATCTAAGGATTTTGTAAAAGCCTCTGCTCAGGCAAATATATATTATTCAATTGAGGAGCTGTTAACAGAACAGGAAATAGAGGTTTTTAAAAGAGGAAGAAATGCAAAAACCTCAACCAAAGCAAAAAATGCCAGTCTTAATGATTATAAAGCAGCTACTGGCTTTGAGACCTTAATAGGCTACTTGTATTTAAACAAAGAGCATAAAAGAATTATTGACATTGTAGCAGAAGGAGTAAAAAGATGCAGCAATCAGGTAAATTTATAAAAGGAGCATTAATTCTTTCTGTAGCAGGAATGCTTGCAAAATTTGTAAGTGTTTTTTATAAGATACCATTGAATCTACTTGTTGGGGATAGTGGAATTGGTTATTACCAAACCATTTTTCCAATATTTTCTATTTTGATTTCTGCGGGCTTTATTGGGATTCCGAATGCACTATCAAAGCTTATGGCAGAACAGATTGCTATAGGCAGAATTGATGAAGCAAAGCAGATATTTAAAGATACCTTTAAAATGAGCGTTGCTTTGGGAATAGCTGTAAGTTTTCTTATGGTTGTCTTTGCAAAGCCTTTAATCAAGCTAATAGGATGGCCGGAAGGAATTGAGTATGTTATTTGGGGATTTGCAATCGCACCAGTTTTTGTTTTTATAACTGGAGCAATAAAAGGATATTTTCAAGGCTTTCAGGTTATGCTGCCAACAGCCTTAAGTCAGATAATAGAAAATTTTACTAAGGTTGTTATTGGTATTTCCTTGGTTTCAGTAATGGTAAGCAGTAATATGATTACTGCAAAAGCAGTTGGAGGAGCTGCATTTGGGACTTCAATTGGCTTTATTGTATCAGCGGCAGCGCTTACGGGCTTTTATTATAAAAAAAGGCATATCATTGAAAGTAATGCAAAAACAGAATACGAATTTAATTTTGAAGAGGTATCTGTTTTTGACAGCAACAAAGCCTATTCTTTTAAAAGACAATTAATCAAGATTGTTAAACTTGCTATTCCTGTATCTATCTCGGCGGCAGTATTTTCAATTATGAGCACGGCAGACTCACTTACGCTTCCTTCGTGCTTTAAACTTATTGGATACAGCTCTAAATATGCAAATGAGATAATTGGAAAAATGGGGAATGCATATAGTGTAATCAATTTTCCATTAACGATTAGTGTAGCTTTGGCTATTAGTATTTTACCTGCAATTTCTGAGGCGGCGGCATTGAAAAATACAAAAGCTTTAGTTGAAAAAGTAAAACAAGGAATTAAACTTGCAATAATGCTTGCATTACCTGCAGCTGCAGGACTGTTTATATTAGCAGAGCCAATTATGAAGCTGCTTTATCCCAAAAGCATGGGGTCCTTTTATTATTTGCAGATTTATAGTATTTGTTTGATATTTATAATAATTGGACAGACACTTACTGGAATATTACAAGGAGTCTCAAAAGCAAGTGTTCCCTTATACGCACTAGCAGGAGCTATTATTGTAAAGGTTTTATTAAATTATCTGCTTGTACCAACAGCACTTAAGGGTATTGGAGCAGGAGTTTCTTCAATTGCATACTATGCAACAATTATGGTGATAAACTATATTGTAATAAAAAGGACAATCAGCCTAAAACTTGATTGGATGGGAATGCTAATTAAACCAATAGTGGCAACAATAGGTATGATGTTTGTTGTGTTTATAAGCTTTCCGCTTATTTATAATTTTATGATTAAGGTAATTGGGAAAGGATTAGGCAATGCAGTTTCAACTTTAATTACAGTATCATTGGGAATACTTATGTATATTATTATATTATTATATACAAAGTCATTTTCAAGAGAGGAACTAAGCCTTTTGCCAAAGAACAAGAAGATTATTAATTTTTTAGAAAAAAGAAAATTGCTATAGCAATGAAAGGAATTATATGGAAAATCAAGATTTGATTATTGAAGGAAGAAATTTGATTTTAGAAGCATTAAAGGCAGACAGAAGTATTGACAGATTATTTGTTATAGATAGCGAGCAACAAAGCGGACCTATGAAGGCAATAATTGCTGAGGCAAGAAAAAGAGGTGTATTAGTAAAGTTTGAAAGCAAGGATTATTTGGATAAAATATCAGTGACAAAAAAACATCAGGGCGTAATTGCTTATGTAGCAGCCTATGATTATGTTGAGGTTGAGGATATGCTAAAAATTGCTGAGGAAAAAAACGAAGCTCCTTTTTTAATATTGTTAGATAGTATAGAAGATCCTCATAACCTTGGAGCAATTATAAGAACAGCTAATATTGCAGGAGCTCATGGAGTAATAATTCCAAAAAGAAGAGCAGTGGGGCTAACGGCAACAGTTGCAAAAACCTCTGCAGGAGCAATTGAGTACACACCAGTAGCACGTGTAACTAATCTTGCAAGAACCCTTGATGACTTGAAGGAAAAAGGGGTGTGGGTAGCTTGTGCAGATATGGATGGAGAAATAATGTATAAGGTGGATCTTAAAGGGCCTTTATGTATTGTTGTTGGAGGAGAAGGAGCAGGAGTAAGTAAGTTGGTAAAAGAAAAATGTGATTTTATTGCAAGGATTCCAATGAAGGGAGAAATATCTTCCTTAAATGCATCAGTTGCTACTGCGGTAATGGTATTTGAAGCAGTAAGACAAAGAATGAAATAATAGGAAGGATTTTAATAATAATCATTTTTCAGGTATTAACAAAAGATACTTTATGTAGTATACTTGTTAACTACAAGGAAAAAAGCTTTAAGCTATTTTCGGGGAAGGGGAATGCTTTGGCAAAGGATATACTAGTTATAGATGGATACAATATAATATATGGCTGGGAAGAGCTAAAAGAGCTTGCCGAAAAGGATTCACTAGAGAATGCGAGACTAAAGCTCTTAGAGGAAATGTCAAACCTTCAAGGATATTGTCATAATGAGATTATAGTTGTATTTGATGCACATAAGGTAAAAAAGGGTGTTAGAAAAAAATATAAGCATACAAACATACAAGTTATTTATACAAAAGATACAGAAACGGCAGATCATTATATTGAAAGACTTGTTGCACAAAAGGCTAAAGATGCAAAAATCAGAGTAGCAACCTCGGATGGATTAGAGCAAATAATTATTTTGGGACACGGAGCAACCAGAGTTTCAGCCCAAGAGCTGGCAGAAGAGGTTAAGCTAGTCAAAGAACAAAATAAGAAAAAATATTTAGAAAAGCCAAAGGTCAACAACAATAGATTAGAAGGTCACCTAAATGAAAAGGTACTGCGTTGGATGGAAAAAAAGAGGCGTGAATAAACCGGGAGGTGGTTTTTTTGGGAGAAGTTGTTGCATTTGAGGAATTACCCCTTTACAATGACCAGGAATTAGTAGGTCTTGTAAGGGATGGACATGATTTTGCATTAGACTATTTGATGAATAAATATAAGGTGCTGGTTGAAAGAAAAGCAAAGTCCTATTATTTGATAGGAGCGAGTAAAGACGATATTATTCAAGAGGGTATGATTGGCTTATTTAAAGCAATAAGAGATTACAATCCTAACAGAGAAGCGTCTTTTTATTCATTCGCAGATTTATGTGTTACAAGACAGATGATTTCTGCGGTTAAAGCTTCAACAAGGCAAAAACATATGCCCTTAAATACATACATTTCATTAAACAAGCCGATTTTTGAAGAGGATAATGACAAAACGGACTTGATGGAAATTACACCTTCAAACAAGATAGTTGACCCTGAAGAGGTTTTTATTGGTGAGGAAAATCTTCATATTATTGAGGATGAGCTGTCAAAAAGACTTAGCAAAATGGAAAATGAAATTTTGAGATTATATGTTCAGGGAATAAATTATGTGGAAATTGCAGAAATGACAGAAAGATCAGTTAAGTCTGTAGACAATGCACTGCAAAGAATCAAAAAAAAGGTTGAACAAATTGTGAGAGAAAAGCAAGATTAGTACTTGCAAAACATAAAAATTGTAGTATAATCATATAGGATGAAAGTGACGCAGAGCACTTTTTGAAATCAGATTAAGCTGATGTAGCTCAGTAGGTAGAGCACTTCCATGGTAAGGAAGGGGTCAGGGGTTCGAATCCCCTCATTAGCTTGAAATAGCAACCTTAGGGTTGCTTTTTTGCTTTCTAATATAAGGCGGAGGCTTTTACTCCAGTATACTTCTGAATAAAAAACCCAATGTTTCTTTTAGCACCCATATCAGATGAAAAAATTATAATACAAGAAAGTGCCCCGTAATTATTGTCAAACTAACTTCCCGAATGCCGAAAAACGGGAAGTTTCAATAAAAATTTACGTACGAAAAAATAGCTCGTTAAATTTTGCGCGAGTTTC
>DFYO01000069.1 GCA_002381865.1 Clostridiales bacterium UBA4080
GTGGTGTCATACTTGACACTACCATCTTTGAAATGGAGGAATTAGTATGAAAAAATTATATCGTTCTTCAAAAGACAGAATGATATCAGGTGTATGTGCTGGAATAGCAGAGTACTTTGATGTTGATGCAACCTTAGTAAGAATTGGAGCAGTGGTTGTGCTGTTTATGTCTTGGTTTTCTTTGGTATTGGGATATATAGTTTGTGCGATTATTATGCCAGAAAGACCAGCAGGTCAAGATGAAGAGGAAGTAGAAATTTACGATAAGGATGGAAATCGTATTTATAAAAAAAAAACCAATAATATAATAAGTGTTTTGCTGATTGGAATAGGATTATTTTTTTTGGCAACACATTTTATGCCTGCAATTGATAAAAATATAATGATTGGTGGGGCACTAGTATTGGCGGGGCTTTTGTTATTTGCTAACAGATACACGCCCCCTTCTAAAGGATGAATAATAAAGTGAATTTTGCAAAAATATTAGGTATTAACGCTAGAACGTAATATATTGATATGATAAAATAAACAAATTGTTCATAATTTCATCACAAATTATACACATTTATATTGTATCATTAGTTATGTAAGAAAGTTACCTCTTACATATTAAATACTCTCCCCCTCATCCTTTTAAAAAGCACCGATCGTAGGTGCTTTTTTTCTGCCCTGAGATATAGAGAGAGGTCTATTATTACTTGACAAAAATAGCGGGCTCGTGTAATCTTTTCTTATGCTAATCCGTTAAGCAGAGATTTTTAAGCATAAATTTTTGGAGCAGGAAAATTGACACAAACAAAGTGCCAGACTAATCCAGCCTTGCAAGATTAGGTCCAAAGGGGCACTATTCTTGAAACAATATTCTTTACTTACAGGAGGCAGTTGCATGAAAGGGGATATTATTTTTGTAGTTAGAAAACCCTTGCGTTTTGGAGATTTTGAAATTAGAAAATCAGATAAATCAGGTAAGCTTGATGAATTAATCTCAAGGACTTTTGAATATAAGCACTATGGAATAGAGGTAGAGGATGGAAATGTCATTCATTTTGTATGTGAGAGTATACATTATATGGATGAAAGCTCTATTATTAAAACCGACATGGATAAATTTGTAAAAGATGGAGTTAAGCAGGTTGACACCTCAGTAGAGTACAAATATTCAAGAGATGAAGTGGTCGAAAGAGCTTATAGCATGTTAGGCACAACATTTAATGGATACAGTATTACTTCTAATAATTGCGAGCATTTTGCTGTTTGGTGTGTAAATGGAACGAAGGAATGTAATCAGGCACTAATATTAAGAGGAAAAAAAAGAGTCATAAGATCTTCAAAAAAAATTAAGGATAAAGTGGCAGCATTATTTGCACTTTTGACTATGTTTACAAACTAAATATTATTCTAAATTTTCAAAAAACACAGTCGGTAGCTATTGCTACCGATTTTTGTTTTGCCCTATGCTAATATTACAGAGTAGTTAGCAGCAATTAATTATATAAAAATAAAAATTATGAAAGGGTAAGTGTGATTAAATATGTTTTGTTATCAATGTCAAGAAGCAAGTAAGGGAACAGGGTGTACATCAGGGGGTGTTTGTGGAAAGAGCAATACAGTATCAGATATTCAGGATTTAGCAATATATGGAGCAAAAGGATTAGCGTATATAAATGAAATTGCAAATAAAGAAGGAGTTGAAGATAAGGAGGTAAATGAATATTTACTGAAAACACTGTTTATGACAATTACGAATGCGAATTATGACGAAAAAGCAATTGAAAAACAGATTTTCAAAGGCCTAGAGTTAAGAGAACAGCTTAAAAAGAAGCTTTTAGATAAAGGAATTATATTATCAATGATTCCAGATGCAGCGACATGGAGTGCTTCTACTTCTTTAGAGTTAGCTGAAAAAGCAAGAGACAATAGAGTTGGAGTTTTAGCTACAGAAAATGAAGATGTTCGTTCTTTAAGAGAGTTGATTACCTATGGATTAAAAGGAATGGCTGCCTATGCTGAGCACGCATTAAATCTTGGGAAAGAAGATAAAGAGGTTAATGAGTTTATTGCTAAGGCGCTTGCGGCAACCTTAGATGATACACTTGGCGTAAATGAGCTAGTTGCTTTAACTCTCGAAACCGGTAAGTTTGGAGTAAGCACTATGGCACTATTAGATGCAGCTAATACAGGAGAATATGGAAATCCAGAATTAACTCAGGTTAATATTGGCGTTAGAAATAATCCGGCAATTCTTATATCAGGACATGATCTAAAGGATTTAGAGCAGCTATTAGAACAAACCCAGGGTACTGGAGTTGATGTATATACTCATAGTGAGATGCTTCCAGCAAACTATTATCCAAAATTCAAAAAGTTTGAAAATCTTGCAGGGAATTATGGTAATGCATGGTGGAAACAAAAGGAAGAGTTTGAAAGCTTTAATGGGCCAATTTTATTTACTACAAACTGTATAGTTCCACCAAATCCTGAACATATAGGAAGAATTTATACAACAGGAGCTTCAGGCTACCCAGGGTGTAAGCATATTAATGCGGATGAAAACGGAGTAAAAGACTTTAGTGAAATAATCGAACATGCTAAAAAACTTCAAGCGCCTACAGAAATCGAAACGGGAACTATTCTTGGAGGATTTGCACATGAGCAAGTATTTGCACTGGCAGATAAGGTTGTGGATGCAGTAAAATCAGGTGCGATTAAGAAATTCTTTGTTATGGCTGGATGTGACGGTAGAATGAAATCAAGAGATTATTATACTGAATTTGCAGAGAAGCTTCCAAAGGATACAGTTATTTTGACAGCAGGATGTGCAAAATACAGATACAATAAATTGAATTTAGGCGATATTGGTGGAATTCCAAGGGTATTAGATGCAGGACAATGTAATGACTCATATTCACTTGCAGTAATTGCTTTGAAATTAAAGGAAATTTTTAACCTTAATGATATTAATGAATTACCTATAGCTTATAATATTGCTTGGTATGAGCAAAAAGCAGTAATCGTATTATTAGCATTATTATATCTAGGCGTTAAGAATATACACCTAGGACCAACATTACCAGCTTTCTTGTCATCAAATGTAGTAAATGTACTTGTTGAAAACTTTGGTATTGGTGGAATCACATCAGTTGATGAAGATATGAAAATGTTTTTACAATAAAGAGAATTTGATAGTACAATGCATTAGTATATAATTTAGCATTAGGATTGATAAAGACCGGCTAGCATATAAAATGATAAATACCCTGCAAAGGGTATTTATCAAAATGCTTTCTGGTTTTTTTTTATTATTAAAGAAAATAAATATATTATTAATAGAAGATGATTTTAGTATAAATGTCAGAAAACATATTTCATGTATATTAATAAATATCTTGAATACACTTAGTTTTTTTTGTAAAATGAGAAATAGAAAACATGGAGATGACAAAAATATGAAAAAAACTATATTAATAGTAATGAGCTTACTCTTATTGCTGTTAACAGCCTGTAGAGCAGACTACGAAAAGATATATTCAAAAGAAAAATATGTTCTGGGTACATTTGTTACAATCGCAGTTTATTCTAATTCGCAAGTTCCTGAAGAACTATTTGAAAAATGCTTTGAAGCACTTCAAAATATTGAAAACAATATGACAATTAATAAGCAGCTTAATAGCGAGGTTGAGAAAATTAATCAAAAAGCAGGAATAGAAGAAGTCAAGGTTAGTGATGAAACATTTTATGTTATTTGTCAAGGAATAAAATATACAGATATTACTGATAATAAATTTGATATATCAATAGGACCAGTTGTAAAGCTTTGGAATATTGGCTTTGAAGATGAAAGAGTTCCAAGGGATGAAGAGATAAAAAAGGCATTAGAGCTTGTAGGAACAGATGAAATTATTCTAGATGAAAAAGATAAAACAGTTAAGCTTGCTAGAAAGGGTATGATACTCGACCTTGGTGCAATTGCTAAAGGCTATGCTGCAGACAAGGTGCTTTCAATAATAAAAAATGAAGATTATGAGAATTCAGTAATTAATATAGGCGGGAATATATTATGCAATGGAAAAAAAGAAGATAATAGTAAATTTAAAATAGGTCTTAGAAATCCCAGCAAAGATAGCAACTCTTATTTAGGGGTTATTGAATGCTTTAATACTTCGATTGTTACTTCTGGCATTTATGAAAGAAACTTTACAGAAAATGGGAATTTGTATCATCATATTATTGATACTAAAACAGGTTATCCAGTTAATAACAAGCTTGCTTCAGTTACTATTATAACGCCTCAATCAATTTATGCAGATGCATTGTCTACGGGAGTTTTTGCAATGGGTTATGAAGATGGACTTGAATTTGTAGAGCAATTAGACGGGGTTGAAGCAATCTTTATTACTCAGGATAAACAAATTTTTCTTACAAAAGGGGTAAAGGCATTATTTACTTTAACGGATAAAGAATACAAGCTAGCGCAGTCTAGAAAATAATTATAATATGCTGTAGATTATATTGTTTATATACTCATTATTGGTAAGTTACAAGTCCGTTTCCTTAAGTTGATTAGTATGAGAAGTCCCCTCCCATAGTATGAGCTAGTGAAAAAAGCGGAAGGCGAGTATCTTTTGACTATAAAAAAACAAGAAAATGCAAAAGAACCATTTGACTTAATTGTTTATGAGTTATAAACTATAAATAGATTACTTGTAGGAGGATAAATTATGGAGCTAGCAAAGTATATTGATCATACAATTTTAAAACCAGACGCTACAAGAGAAGAAGTTGAAATAATATGCCAGCAAGCAAAGAAATATGGATTTGCTTCTGTTTGTGTAAATCAGTATTATACTGAATATGTCAAAAATCAATTAGAGAATACAGATGTAAAGGTATGTACAGTAATCGGTTTTCCGTTGGGGGCAGTAACAACAGATGTTAAGGTATACGAAACAAAACAAGCTGTGCTAAACGGTGCGGATGAAATCGATATGGTAATTAATATAGGTGCTATAAAAAACAAGGATTATGATTATGTACAGCAAGATATAAAAGCAGTTGTAGAAGCTGCAAAGCCAGCAATTGTAAAGGTTATTTTAGAAACCTGTCTTCTTAATCAAAGTGAGATTATTAAGGCGTGTGAATTGTCAGTTCAAGCAAAAGCAGCCTTTGTTAAAACCTCAACAGGCTTTAGTAAAGCAGGTGCAAATGTTGAAGATATATTTTTAATGAGAAAAACAGTTGGGGAAAATGCTGGAGTTAAGGCTTCAGGAGGGGTAAAGGACTTTGAAACTGCCAATAAGCTTATTGAGGCAGGAGCTTCAAGAATTGGAACAAGTTCGGGAATTGCAATTGTAACACAACTGCAGAATGATAAACCGGACGGATATTGAGTATATGTTTGGTAATACTTGACATATAATAGCAAATATACTATGCTAAATTTATCTAATTTTCTAGGGGTGGAAGAAAGGAGAAATACATATGTTATGTGCGAAGTGTGGTAAACCAATGATGGACGAGGTTCAAAAATGTCCAAATTGCGGAGAGAGGAATCCAAAAGCATCAATCAGAGTTCCTATCAAACCTTTTTCAGAGGCTGCAATCGATTCAGGGAGTTCAAAGCATGTAATCAAACCGTTTTCACCAACAGCTCAGGTGAAAACAGAAGTAGTTAAGTCAAGTGAGTTAGTTAAGCAAAGTGAGTTAGTACAAGAGGTAAAAGCAGATGGCAAGCATGCAATTAAGCCATTTGCAGCAGATGCACCAGCAAAAGCAGAAGCAATTAAGCCTTTAGAGTCAGTACAAGAGGTAAAAGCAGATGGCAAGCATGCAATTAAGCCATTTGTAGCGGATGCACCAGCAAAAGCAGAAGCAATTAAGCCTTTAGAGCCAGTACAAGAGATAAAAGCAGATGGCAAGCATGCAATTAAGCCATTTGTAGCGGATGCACCAGCAAAAGCAGATTCAATCAAGCCTTTAGAGCCAGTACAAGAGGTAAAAGCAGATGGCAAGCATGTAATTAAGCCATTTGCAGCAGATGCACCAGCAAAAGCAGAAACAATCAAGCCTTTAGAGCAAGCTAAAGAAAATGCAGAAAACAATGAGAAGACAGAGGCTCCTGCTTATGATGAAAAACATCTAGCAGTTATGGATTTTGCAGGATTTATGGTTGGGGTAGTTTTTTTAGTATTATTTATTTTAAGTGTTTTTTACGGAAATTAGTTTCAGAATAAAACACAGCTTAAACCCTGATTTTATATAGAGGGTAGCTGTTAGTTAAGGTTTCAGCTCTATCAGCAAAAAATGGACAAAAAAATTTGAATTAGTTCTGTTTTTTGCTGATAAAATTTGCTGAAATATCTAGGTATACTGAAAAATATAAAAGTTCTTTGGCAAAGCAGGGAACTTTTTGTAGTGAAAAGATTAAAAACAAGAATTGTCAAAGTTTTGTTTTAATAAATAATAATTTTTAATAAAGGCAATAACCTGGCGGATAGATGAAACTTTAACTGAGATTCTACGTCAGTACTTTATAAACCACCCTCAAAGCATTGATAAATATACGTTCCTTCAAAATTCAGCTTTCACCCATTGGGTGAAAGAAAAATGCTCAAAAATGTGTTGAATTATCAGCTTTTATGAGTCGATATATGGTACAATAATAGTAACAAAAGCAGAAAAAGGGGTTTAAATTATGATTAATAAAATTGATTTCAAAGCTAAGAATCTAACATCAAATGCAGGTCTTTTTCTTCTCCTTGAGAACGCAAAAAGTAATGAGATTTTTGATCTAGTTGAAAATGACCTCGTATTTGATAATGACTCCACAAATAAAATCAAGATGAATCATATAAAGACGATGATCTGTGGTCACTTTATTGGTATAGACAAGCTAGAACGTCTAAAGCTCCTTCAAAATGATCCACTCGTTAATGAATTTGATATTTCCGTAAAAGAACCTGAAACAGTGTCACGGTTTTTAGGAAACTTCACCTTTAAGACAACACAAATGTTTAGAGACATTAATTTTAAAGTCTTTAAAAAACTGCTCACTAAAAGTAAATTGACATCCATTACGATTGATATTGATAGGTGTAATCAACGTAGAAGGTCATCAAAAAGGTGCATCAAAAGGATATAATCCCAAGAAACTAGGAAACCGATGCTACAATATCCAGTTTGCATTTTGCGACGAATTAAAAGCCTACGTCACCGGATTTGTAAGAAGTGGCAATACTTACACAGCTAACGGTGCATCTGAAATGATCAAAGAAATAGTAGCCAACATCAAAACAGATGATTTAGAGATTTTATTTCGAATGGATAGTGGCTACTTTGATGAAAAAATTATTGAAACGATAGAATCTCTTGGTTGCAAATATTTAATTAAAGCCAAAAGTTATTCTACGCTTGCATCCCAAGCAACGAATTCATCGGTTGTATTCGTTAAAGGTGAAGAAGGCAGAGAAACTACAGAACTGTTTACAAAATTAGATAACTGGGAGAAAGACAGAAGGTTTGTTGTGTCTCGCGTACTGAAACCAGAAAAAGAAAGAGCACAAATATCACTTTTAGAAGGCTCTGAGTACGAATACTTTTTCTTTGTGACAAACACTACATTGCTTTCTGAAAAAGTAGTTATATCCTATGAAAAACGTGGCAATGCTGAGAACTATATTAAAGAAGCCAAATACGACATGGCGGTGGGTCATCTTTTACTTAAATCATTTTGGGCAAATGAAGCGGTGTTTCAAATGATGATGCTTTCATATAACCTGTTTTTGTTGTTCAAGATTGATTCCTTAGAGCCTTCAGAATACAGACAGCAAATAAAGACCTTTCGTTTGAAGTATGTATTTCTTGCAGCCAAAATCATTAAAACCGCAAGAACTGTAATTATGAATTTGTCAGAAAACTATCCGTACAAGGAAGTGTATGAAAAATGTCTGGTATAATAAAGATATCATCTTGAAAATCGAGTGTTGCTCTGTGGATAACTTGCAGGGTTTAATAAGTATCTTTACTCCAAAGTTGCAATCAATAATTTATTGAAAAAGATTGAAAGGTGGTGGTAAATAATGTTATAATGTGGGAGTATCAGTTTAAATTCTTCTTGAAATAGTGTTCTTTTAAGCTAATAAAAAATACACGTGGAATTTAGGTATGAAATAAACCTTCTGTTATAGGTGGCTTATGCGCATAACATTAAATAAAACTTAAAAGAAAGCGAGAAATAATTATATGAATAAACCAAAGAAAAATTTTATTAAAAAAGGTATTAAAAGCCAGATGCTATTATTTATCTTATTGCCAATTATATTTGTTCTACTGGTTGCTATTTTATGGTTATACAATTCTATGAAAGATACAGCTTATGAGAAGGCTGAGCTATCATCTGAGAGACAAGCACTGGCAAGTGCAAATACTTTAAGTGAACAACTTGATGGCATGACTGGTAAAGTCGATGAAGCACAAAATATTTTGAGTGTGCTTTCTGAACTTCCTCCCTATGTGTTAGGATAGTTGTCG
>DFYO01000044.1 GCA_002381865.1 Clostridiales bacterium UBA4080
GTTTATGCAAGTGTCAAAGACCCGAACCAATTATACGAACAATATGTTCACAACATTCATCAGCTTAAAGTTGGACATAGTGGAAAGTGCATGATCAGATGAACTTCGGCAACAACGAAATCGTTAGCTGAAATTCTCTATACCTAAAATGTGAATAACGATTTTAAAAAATGATAGAATATAGTATAATGTAGTTAATTAAAGCAAAGGGAAGGTGCTGTTATGTCATTAGCTCAAGATTTGATAAGGAATTTTAATGAACTTTCAGATGATAAGAAAAAAGAAGTTATTGACTTTGTTGAATTTTTGAAAGTAAGAAGTCAAAAAAACTTAGAACAAGCTATGGATGAGATTATCAATGATAATAAAATAGCTTTAGAGGAGTTGAGTAAATAGTGGAGACTATAAATATAGACAATGTAGTTGTATTCCATCGAAAGATTATAGAAAAAACAGGTGGAAGCATGGGAATAAGGGACAAGAAATTGCTCGATAGTGCATTAAATAGAGGATTTAGCACTTTTGATGGGAGTATTTATACAAATCTGATGTAGAAAAAATATCTGCTATTACCCATTCCTTAATATCAAATCATGCTTTTGTTGATGGTAACAAAAGAGTCGGAATCTCAATTATGCTATTACTATTAAAATTAAATAAGATTGAAATTACACATTCACAGGATGATTTAATTACTCTGGGTTTAGGAGTTGCATCAAATAATTATTCCATTGATGATATAGTTGATTGGATTAATTCAAGAATTGCAAAACAGTCGAACTTCAGATAACAATATGTTTCCGATATTCATCAGCCTAAAGGCTGATGTGATTAGTAAATTTTGGGCTGATGAATATCGGCAACACGCAACCGTTATGTGACGTAATTGCTTTCTACGCGTTATTGACATAAGTATTTTATAATTATTAGACTTATTAAGCATAAATGGTATATATACTTCAATATTAAAAAGTGATTAATTTGATTTATTTATGCAAACTGGAAATGGATTTTAACTTTACAAAGATATAAAATGTTGCGCTTGAATGAGAACTGATGTTCTGGTATAATTAATTCAAGTGCTACTGTTTTTAATGACGAACAGGCGGTTAGCCACTTCCAGAAAGGGGGTGGTGGTAATGGAAATAGTCTTTGTAATTTCAGCGATTGTAACGATTGTTACAGGAGTGATTTACATATACGATATAATTCGTAAACATTTTCGGAACCATAATAAAAAGTAACCGCCCCTACTAAAAGTTGGTTACTTTTTAAGTGATAACTTTTGGCTAACCGTCTGGTAGCACTTTTTCTAATTAAATTATACAATATGTGATTAGCAAAATCAATGCTTTTATTAGTGAGTGTTTGATTGTAGATGGTTAAACTATAGAAAGATGGTCAATTAAATCAAAGTTTTGGATTTTTTTACTAATAATATGTTGTTGCTATATATTTATTTTTAGTTAATGGCTATTGGCTGTAAGTCAAGCAATTACATCACATAACAGGTTGTTGCCAAAATTCACTGACATTTAGTATGTGAAAGTAGGGAATCAATGAGCCAATGAACTTCGACAACAACGAAAACGTTATGTGAAATTATCGACTATGGTTTTTCGCTAAGATCTATTAAAATGAGAGGAAGAGTGTTAAGTGAAATTTGAGACAGAAAGATTACAGATAAGAGAATTTATTGATAACGATATAGGAGACTTATATCATCTATTAAGTGATTCAGAAGTAATGGAGTATTGTGAAGGTTCATTAAATTATACAGAATCCCAAATTTGGCTTCAATCCATAAAAAAGTATTATAGCAGAATTGGCTATGATTATTGGTTTGCCTTAGAAAAGGCAACAGGTGAATTTGTTGGTCAAATGGGAATAATACAGCAAGAAATAGATGGAGAATGGATTGATTGTATAGCGTTCATAATTTGTAAGGATAAATGGGGAAAAGGGTATGCTACAGAAGGTGGAAATGGATGTATAAAATATGCGTTAGAGGTATTAAAATTAAAAAAATTATATGCGACAGTAGAAAAAGAAAATAAAGCATCGAAAAAAGTTTTAGAAAAACTTGGAATGAATTATGAACGAGAAACAATCTGCTTTAATAGAAAAATTGATCTTTATTCCATGTAAAGAATTATAAAGGGAAGATAGTGGTATTTACCGTTGATAACTTCACATAACAATATGTTCCCCCCATCCAACAGCTTTTAGTCTATTGATATAGGAAATTTAAGGAGCTGCCGCATATCGGGAACACGTGAACGTTAGCTGAAATTCTTTACTATATATAGGCGTTAGGGAGGACTTTATTTTGCCAGTTTTTTATCAAGAATTATTTATTAATCTAGTTGAATTTTTTGTAATTATCGACATAGTTGTTATATGTGGAATCATTATATACTCGCTTATGTATTTAGTGGATTTAATTAAATGGGGAAAAGTAGAGGCCTCAATTTATTTTAAAAGAAATTCTGTTCCTATTATATTGTTTTTGATTTTAATCTCAATTATTATTCAGTTTTTATTTTTTAGTGCATCGCTAATTAATTTTGACGGATATAATTGTACTGATATTTCTATAAGATATAATCATATTAACATTAATATTGAAAAAGAAGAGGAGAAAGATAGCATATTAGAATTAATAAATAATAGAAAAATTAATCGGGTATTGTTTGAAGATGGAAGCAGTAATGTTAAAGATACAATTTTCATAGATTTTATGATTTTTAGAGAAAATGACGCAAAACATGTTCACCTTACCGTAAAGAAAGATGCCATAAGAATTTATGAGTCAGCGAATACTTCTTTTATATATAAGTTTGACAAAGAAGAATTAGATCTATATGAAAAGATTTTGGAATGGATGAGTAGTGTTGATAAACTACCGTAAAGAACTTCAGCTAACAATACGTTGCCTAAATCCATCAGCTTTGAGGTATTACTAATTTGTAAGTAAGTGAACTGATAAAAGTCGGAAATACGCAAACGTTAGATGACAGATAATACCTGTGACTAAAGCAAATCGCCATAATTTTGGTAGGAAGATAGAACTCGTAGTACACTGACTGTTTTGGAGTTCTCGTCAGGTCGATAGAATATAATGTAATTGTCAATGATAAGTATTCTAATTCCTTTTAACCGAAGTTGAGCGTTATTGGGTATAGTCCCTTTGAACGGGAAGTCTGAAAGAATACTTATGGAATTTTGAAACTTATCGATTAGACCATAAGCAGCAACAGGATTATCTTCGGCAATGTAATTAATGATATTGTCGATATCAGATTCAAATATTGGTGTATAGAAAATTGAGAATTTATTCGACATGATATTTGCTCCTAAGTTTAGTAAACAATTCATCATGTGGAATTGTAGCAACCCCGTTTACAAGTTCAGATTCTGCTACAGCTAATTTTTCATACAGATCTAATTTCGCTTGTAATCTTTCAAAGTATTTATGACTAGTAACGACTAGGTCGCCTTTACCGTTTTTGGTAATATAAACGGGCTCAGCATCTTGGTGGCATATTGCTGAAATCTCGTTAAAATTATTTCTTAAATCAGAGATTGGTAGGATTTTGGGCATGTTATCACCTCGCATTAATATTTATATTTAAATTATATCACAATAACGAGTAAAATAATATGCAAAATTACAACTTCGGCAATAACGAATACTTTATATGACATTGTTACTTTCGGCTTAAGACAATATACTTAACTATAGGAGTTATAGATGAAGATAAAAGAGAAGATTATATTATTACTGATTATTTGCATTATGTCATTTGCTTTAACAGGCTGTAAGGATTTAAGTGGTTATAAAGCGACAGTTTTAGATGTTAAAGATTATGACGAAACAACGCTTGGCGAGTGGATAAACAATTGTAATCAGGAAGATGGCTATTACGAATTTATTAAATTGGATCCTGATAGATGGGAGAAGTACATATATATTCGTAATTATAATAGCGATTTGCGGTATATTACATATAATACTTCATTAGATATCAATGATAGCACTATAGAAATAAAGACTAATTCAGAAGATGCAACAGATGATGGGCAGGTAACAACCGATATATTAGTATATATAACCGCACCTATGAGAGACTCGTGGCCTAATTCATCTAATGTTTATGTAGATGGTATATTGTGGAGTTAATAATTATTCTAGTTGATAAATGTTAAAAAGAGATGGTATGCTAAAGTGCATATCTGAGCTTGAAAGCAGGAAGTTAAAATCAGAGAACAAATTAGAAATTTTAAGCAATAAGAAGTCTAATCATGGTATTCAAGAGGATAATATTTTTGATCAGCATAACATCAGATAATTAAGTAAGTGTACTATAGAGCAGGGGCGATAGTCAGATAGGCTATACTTGGAAATTATCATATCAATTCAGTTAATTCAAAAACAAGCATATCAAAAACAAAATACTACTTGACAAGCTATCTTAAGCTTGATATGATTTATATGAAAATGATAATCATTATCAACAACACGCAGTACATATTATATCAATCAAACCTAACAAAGGAAGTACCTCACCTTATAGGTGGGGGCAGCTTACTTCCTTAATTTTCTAAGTTATAAGTGTATTTAAAAAGCTAATCTAAAGTTAAGTTCAGCGCTAGAAATGTTAGTATTTTAACGATTTACCAGAGCTGACAAGGAGGAATATATGGAATTAACTTTATTTGATAAACTGTTTGGCCAACCTAAAAAATATCTTTCTAGTTTAAAGCAAGGCAATTTATTTTTTAAAGCAGATGAGCTAATAAATAGAAATAAAACTCAACTAAAGGCTTCGATTATTTGCGAAATAGGGATTGATACTGAGGCTAAGTATGTTCAAAAAGAGAAGGTTTTAATAAAAAAGAATGTGGGTTTAAATGATTTAGATTTAACACATGCAGAAGTAAATAGTACCTATATAATAAAAAAAATTACCACTGAGGATAAAGCAATGAGAGATTTTTTATTTACATTAGGATGCTATGATGGAGAAAGGATTACTGTGATTTCAGTAATTGGAGAGAATTATATAATCAGTATCAAAAATGCAAGGTACAGTATTGACATAGAGCTGGCAAAAGCAATTAATATTTAGATAAGAACTATTTAGCTAATTCGGACTTGAAATTTTTTTACAAGAACAATTTGTTGCAATATAAATTAAATACCAATATACAAAAAACCAATTCATATTAGCTTAAGAAATAATAGTTTAACATATATAAAGGCTAAAGAATTAATATAATAATATAGTAGCAGGAGATAAATTATGAAAATAGCATTAGCAGGCAACCCAAATAGCGGTAAGACAACACTATTTAATGCAATAACCGGAAAAATTGAGCATGTAGGAAACTGGCCAGGAGTAACCGTGGCTAAAAAAGAAGGAGATGTAAAAAAGGAACTTAATAAATCTGGAAATAAAATCCGTATAGTGGATTTGCCTGGAGCATATTCGATTTCGCCCTTTACATCAGAAGAAAGTATAACTAGCAGCTTCGTAACAAATGAAAAGCCCGATGTAATTATTAATGTAGTAGATTCAACAAACCTAAACAGAAGTTTGCTTTTTACATTACAGCTATTAGAGCTTAAAATACCATTAGTTCTAGCCTTGAATAAATCAGATTTACTTGATAAAAAAGATATTACTATAAATACTGAAAAATTAGCTAAAGAACTTGGCTGTGCAATTGTAGAAATAAGTTCAGGCAAAAAGCAAGGTCTGGATAAATTAATTTCAAAGGCAAGCGAATGCGCTGGATTAAAAAACAATACAAGCTTTGAATATATCAATGAAAACAATCAAACAAAAGACAATGATAAAGAGCTAGAGCGTGCCAGATTTGCATATATTGAAAAGCTGCTTGATGATATTGAGGTAAGAAAAACAGCTAGCAGCAAGCAAACCAAGCAGGATACAGTTGATAGAATTATTGCTCATAGCTTTTGGGGAATACCTATTTTTGCAGCAGTAATATATTTTGTTTTTTCAATATCACAAACATATCTAGGCCCATTTCTTGCAGACTATTTTGTGGGTTGGATTGATGCTTTTTATGCTTATGCGGATGGTATTATTGCGGATAATGCCTCACCAATTATTAAAACCTTGCTTTTAGATGGTATTATTGGCGGATTTGGAGCTGTAGTTGGATTTCTTCCGCTTATTATGGTTTTGTTTTTTCTTCTCGCCTTAATGGAAGATTGTGGTTATATGGCAAGAGTAGCAGTTGTTATGGATAAATATTTGAAAAAGGTTGGATTGTCTGGAAAATCTATTATTCCGATGGTAATTGGAACAGGGTGTGCAATCCCAGGAGTAATGGCAACAAGAACTATTAGAGATGAAAGACAAAGAAGAACAACAGCGATGCTAACACCATTTATGCCTTGTGGTGCAAAGCTCCCGGTTATTGCGCTTTTTGCAGGGGTATTTTTTAAGGATGCAGCATGGGTAGGAACCTTGATGTATTTTGTAGCTATTGCTATAATTATTGTAGGAGCTTTAATTGTTCAAAAAATTACTGGAAGCACAGGGGAAAAGAGTTATTTTATTATGGAGCTTCCAGAGTACAGAATGCCAAGCATTAAAAGGGCAGCTGTTTCAATGTTTTCAAGAGGAAAGGCATTTGTAGTTAAAGCAGCAACAATAATATTAATATGTAATGCTGTGGTTCAAGTTATGCAGAGCTTTACATGGAGCTTTCAGGTTGTTGAGGAGGGGATGGAGGCAAGCAGTATTTTAGCGAGTCTTGCAGGACCATTTGCTTTTATCTTGATACCTCTTGGCTTTGGAACTTGGCAGCTTGCAGCGGCTGCAATTACAGGCTTTATTGCAAAAGAGAATGTTGTAGGTACATTAGCTGTAGTATATAGTATAAGCAATTTCATAGATACTGAGGAGCTTGCGCTTGTATCAGGAGCAGGGAGTGTCGCATCAATAATGGGATTATCCTCTGTGGCAGCTTTATCATATCTTATGTTTAATCTTTTTACCCCACCTTGCTTTGCTGCAATCGGAGCTATGAATGCAGAAATGGACAGCAGAAAATGGCTTTGGGGAGCAATTGGATTTCAATTTGGAATGGGATATGTATTATCATACCTTGTATATCAAATAGGAAGTATTATTACTACAGGAAGATTAGGAGAGGCTGCATTACAAGGGTTAATTATTGTAATGGTTATTATTGGAATTATATATACATTAATAAAAAGCAATGAGGAAAGGGAAATAAAGGGTATCAAGGAGGCGTTGTAAATGATATGGGATATAATTTTGATACTTATAATCTTAGCATTAATTGCAGGTGCTGCTTATAAAATAATAAAAGAAAAAAAGAAGGGTAATAAATGTATTGGATGCCCGTATAGCAGTAATTGTAGTAAGAAAAATGAGTAAAGATAAATAGACGTCTATTTTAGGCGTCTATAAATGTGTACAGACATTCACATTTATTAATATAATACTTGATTTTTGGTCTAACTAGGCGTACAATAGTTTGTGGTAACTTTAAAACAAGGCGTGTTATTGTTTTAACAAATTCTGCAAGTTATTTGTATAAAACAACAAATCAAAATTTAATGGGGGTATAATATGAAAAGGCGTATTAGTACAACGATGTCATTAATTATGGCAGTTATTTTAGCAGGGGGTATTTTTTCGGGATGTAATCAGAACGAAAAAGGTCTTGTCGAGGCTATTCTCAATTCTCAACAGCAATTAAAAATTGAACAAAGCTCAACAATGGATATTAAGGTTGATGTAACAAATATTGAGGAGCAATTTAAAGCAGAGCTAGATAAAGTCAATAATTTGGATTTGAAGCTTGATCAAAAAGCAATTCAAAATCAAGACAAATCTAAGGTTCTTGCTCAGGTTGATTCAACCTTTACTTATGATGGAAAGCCTGAACAGCTAACAATGTGGGTTGATTTTGATGCAAAAGCAGAGAAACCTGTATTTAGAGAAATATTCAAGGTATCAGATAGTATTATGAGTTTAGCAAGAATGAATACAGAAGGAAAAGAATATATGGTGCTTGATCTTGGTAATATGGGTGCTGAGATGGGAACGAATTATGCTGAGACTACCGAGCTAGCTAAAGAATATCAGGAAAAATTTTCCGAAGAAATCAGAGATTATCTTACAAGATATAATGCTAATTTTGTTGTAGTGACTAAAAGCAGAGATAAGAAAGTTAACGATCAAATGTGTACGATATATCAGGTTAAGTTTGATGACAAGTCCTTTAAAAGATTTTTACAATATTCAATTAATGATATTTTGTCGGATGATGAGCTTATGGGACTTGTAAAAGAATACTTAATTAAGTCTATTGAAATATCTTTAAAAGGCCAAGAGCAGGCAGTTATAGATGAAGCAGTAGCAGCAATTGAAAAAGCATTTGGCGAAAAAGCACCTTATTTTGAAGAGTTTTCTACAGAAATGAATAAGTATTTTGAGGTGTTAAAGGATGTCCAAATGGTTGGAGACAAGGGAATTTCAATTGAGTATGCGGTTAATAAAGATGGACTTATTGTAAATGAGATTTCAGATTTCAATTTCGCAATCGATTTTGCAGAGTTTGAAGCTGCGATGGAAAAGCTTGATGTTGAAGAAGAATCTGAGGAAGAAGATACAACAGAAGTTGAAAATGAAGGAACAGCAATCAATAAAAAGGTTGCTAGCATTATTGCAACTATAGCAGAGGCTACGGACACAATTACAGAAACCGAAGAAGCGTCAGAGGCTGAAGTGGTAGAAGAGGATTTGAATCATGTACTTACATTAGGCTTTAAAACAAATACAGCAATTAATTATTCAGAGGATATTAGTGTCACACTTCCAGTGTTAACGGCAGATAACTCCTTTGATTATTTTGAATACCTTCAAAAACAGATTGAGGAAATGTCTAAAATAGAGGTTGATACCAAAATGGCAACCACTGTTTTTGTAGATGACAAATATCAATTTGTTGAGCCAGCTCCAATAAATGTAAAGGGTAATTTGATGGTACCAATTGCAACAGTTGCAGAAGATATGAAAATTAAGACAGAATGGAAAAAGGATACAAATGAAGTGCTGATAATACAGGAAGGTACGACAATCAGCGTTAAGCATAATAGCAAGGAAGCTTATGTTAACGGACAAAAGAAGCTTATGAATACACAGGCATTTATTCAGGATGGAAGAATCTTTGTTCCAATTAGATTTGTTTCTGATTCACTGGGATATAAAGTGAGCTATGATAAGGATTTTGATAGTGTAGATATTTATACAAAATAAAAATTAGTGAAAAAAAGATTATTAGTTTATTTTAAAATAAAACTCTCTCGTTTAAATAGCGGGAGAGTTTTTGCATACTAAGTATAATTATGTTTAAGAATAATTTTCAAACAAACATAAAACTATCACACTTTTATCACATCTTAAAATTATAATATAGCTATAACAAGGAAAAAGACAAAATAATACCAGCTATAATTAGAAGTATTCATGAAACAAAAAATAAAAAATGATATAATTAATAACAGAGACAAATTTTTGTTATTTATTATATTGAAGAAATTATTTGTTAATTATCAGGAAAAATGAACGAATCCTCAGTAGCTAATAAGAGTATAGGATATTCTTATTAAAGGTAAATTTAAGTCCGTTTGGAGGTGCTTGTAATTGGATGAAAAGAAAATCTTAGTTGTTGATGATGAAGAGGGCATTAGGGATATTATTAAGGAGTATGCAGAAGCAGAGGGATATATTGTTATTGAGGCTATTGATGGGGTTGATGCCATGAATAAATTTAAGCAGGAGTCGTATGAGCTTGTAATTCTTGATATAATGATGCCTAAAATGGATGGATGGAAGGTATGCAGAGAGATTAGAAAAACCTCGCAGGTACCAATTATTATGTTAACAGCAAGAGGTGAGGAGTATGATAAGCTTTTTGGCTTTGAGCTAGGGGTTGATGATTATATTGTAAAGCCTTTTAGTCCAAGAGAGTTAATGGCAAGAGCTAAGGTTGCAATGGGTAGAAGAATAATAAAGGAAAGTGAACCAAAAGAAAAGCTACTTGTATTTGGAGGCTTATCATTAAGCCCAGAGGGCAGAGATTTGAGAATCGATGGTGCTATAGCTGCCTTGACTCCAAAGGAATTCGATTTAATATTATATTTTATGGAAAATCCCGGAATTGCTTTTTCTAGAGAGCAGCTATTAAGTGCGGTATGGGGTTATGATTATTTTGGAGATAATCGTACTATTGATACACACGTAAAGATGCTTAGAGAGCATTTGGGAGCATATCGTGGATGGCTTTCAACTGTATGGGGAGTGGGATATAAATTTCAGCCGGAGGTAGGGAAATGAAGCATATAGCAATCAAGCTTTGGCTAGGAATGATGATGCTTGTAGGATTTGCATTGCTGCTTCTTTGGTTATTTCAGATTGTTTTTTTAAAGGAATTTTATCTTAGCCAGCAAGAGGAGCAACTGTTTAATCAAGGTAAAAAGTTTGTTAATAGTATTGAAAGCGAAACGAGCTTAAATAAGGGAGAGCTTGTTGTTTCTTCTTTAAAAGAAGAAATGGAGAGCTTTGCCTATATTAATCATGTTTTAATAGAGATTAGAAGTATAGACGGGGACGTTGCTTTTAAAGCAAATGGAACAACAGAGCAGCAAGCTCAAAATATGTTTAATAAATTGATAAATGAAGCTATAAAAGGAGCTTCCGAAGGTCAAGCTGTTAAGACGGCGGTCAGGCATCCACGATTTGGAAATACATATCTGGTGATTGGAATACCAATAGGAGAAGCAGGAATTTTTATTATGAATGCGCCCCTGCCACCAGTAGAAGCAACCTCGGAAATATTGGCAAAGCAGCTTATTTATATCAGTATTATTATGATATTAGCGGGCTCTGCAATAGCTTATGTTGTTTCTAGACATTTCACAAGACCAATAAAGATGCTTGGAAAAGCAACGGGTGAAATTGCAAAGGGTAATTTTAATATCACTGTTGAGGATAATAGAAAGGATGAAATTGGAAGATTAGCTAAAGATATAAAGGAGATGGCTGTTGAGCTTAAAAAAACAGATAAGCTTAGAAAGGAGCTTATTGGAAATATTTCTCACGAGCTTAGAACCCCACTTTCCTTAATTCAAGGCTATGCGGAGACTATTAGAGATATTAGCGGGGACAACAAAGTAAAAAGAAACGAGCAATTAGATCATATTATTAATGCGACGGATAGATTAAAACATTTAATTGAGGATGTGCTTAGTCTTTCGAAAATTGAGGCTGGGTTGGTTAAAATACAAAGGGAGCCTATTATTATTAAAGATTTATTAGATAAGGTGGCAGAGGCATTTGCAGTAATGGCTGAGAACAAGCAAATCAAGCTTGAAATTAAAAATCTAGAGGAGATTATTATTTTTGCTGATAGGTTAGGTATGGAGCAGGTGTTTTATAATCTTATAGGTAATGCGTTTAAATTTACTGAAGAAGAGGGTACTATTTGTGTTTCGGGGGAAGTTGAAAATGGATTTTTAAAAATTGTAGTAGAAGATAATGGAATAGGTATGGAGCAAGATGAAGCTAATCATATTTGGGAGCGTTATTATAAAGGGAAAGACAATAATTCGCAAGGTACTGGACTAGGATTAGCTATAGTTAAAGGGATTTTAGAGGCACATAGTTTTAGATATGGAGTTTTAAGTGAGAAAGGTAAGGGAGCGAAAATTTGGATTGAAATGGAGCTATATAAGATATAAGCAAGTAATTAAAGCATTTTTAGGAGATAGCTATATTAATTGCAGTAAGTGTCCCTTTTTCTTGACTCTTCGGACGGTCAGCGAAACACTTACTGCTTTTGCGCTGTGCCTGGAAAAATGCTTTTAAAAAATTTTATAATAGAAGAGTTTGTATTGACAGAGGAGGAGAAAAGGAATATAATATTTTTAGTGAACTAGTAATTTAGTAAATTAGTAAATGGAGGGAAAGAAAATGAAAATACCAACAACTTTAAAACACAAGCCGGTTATAGTAACGGAAAATTATGAGAATGTAGATGGCAGATATGCCTATGATTCAGATGCAAAGGGACTTTCGTTAGGACTTGCACAATGGAATGATAGGGGTAAGCTTGATATTTCAGCAAAGGTTTGGAGATATACGGGAGAAAAATGGTCAAGACAATCTGAAGAGCTTCCCTTGCATAGAGTACTTGACCTTGCTATACTTGTATGCAGAACAAAAAGACATTTTCAGGATGCATATAGATATGAAAATCTTTATGATACCAATAACCCGATTATTGATAGGGTTGGTCTTCAGGGAGATGCAATGACTGTTGAGGTTTGTACTAGCAACGATAAAATAAATGAGGATATTAAATTATTTAATCAGGTGCTTAGTGATGACGGAGAGCTAATTGGAGAACGATTAAAAATGCTATCTACATTATTAAAGGATATGGGCTATTAATTTATGGGGGGGTACTCAATGAAAATTGTTTTAGCAGACGATCAGATATTATTTAGAACTATGCTTGAGGAAGTGCTAAGTCAGGATACTGAATTTGAAATAGTTGGTGTTGCTTCAAATGGTAATGAGGCAGTTGAATTAACTCTTAGCAAAAGGCCGGAAATGGTTCTTATGGATATACAGATGCCAATAAAATCAGGTATAGATGCTTTAGAAGAAATCAAAAGCAAGCTTCCCAATACAAAGGTTGTAATGTTAACTACCTTTGAGGATTCTGACAACATAAGGGCTACATATTTAGCGGGTGCAGATGGTTATCTGGTTAAGGATATGCAACCGGATATATTAAAAATGTCTTTAAAATGTATTTACAATAATTTATCAGTTATGCATAGAAGTGTACATGATAATCTGCTTAAGAATTATAAAAACCAACAAAATAAGGTAATAGATAAAAAACATGTTTTTGGCAATATTGTTTTTAGTAGTACGGATGTTGAAATAATTAAGCTAATAGCAGAAGGTAAAACTAATAAGGAAATTGCAATAGAGCTAAATTATACAGAGGGTACTGTGAAGAATAAGGTTTCAAATATTTTTAACATAACAGGTCTTTCGGATAGAACAAAAATATGTGTATTTGCTATTAAAAATAATATTATATAATTCAATAATTGAGATTAACAAAATTGTATCAAATATATTGCTTAGGTTGTAAATAGAGGGTGAAAAAATGAGAATCATTGAGGATATGTTGTTAATTAGGGTGATTATATATCTGATAGTTTTAATTGCATTATTGCTAGGCAATATTTACATTAAGGTTTGCTTGAAGCATAATTCCGTAACTAAGGGAATTCATATTACGTCGGCCTTGATGGGTGCTTTTGTCTTTTGCTTTTATATGCAGGACGTTATAATTGAACTTGAGTTTGAAAAAATCTATCAGCAAATAGCAACAGTATCGCTGGCAGCAGGCTTAGCATCAGCCTTAATTACCATAAGCTTAATGCTCAAAGCAAGAATTACTCAGGGAAAAAGCTTAATCTTTAATCCGGACTTATCAGAAATAATCACGGAGCTTGAAGACTTGGTATTGATTTATGATTATAAAGGAATGCTTATTAAAAAAAATAATAGAACAATTGAAATAGGAATAGGGGAAGCTCAAGAGCATGATTTGCAAAGTATTATCATTGAATTATCATGTATTGCGATAACTAATAAGGATAAGATAATGTTAGAAATTGAAAGTGGATTTAAGAGCATATTCAGCTTTGGAATTATGAGCAATTCTAATGTGTATTATAAGGTAACCATAGCTCCCTTAAAGGATGACCGTATTAACAATCTTGGTTATATAATAACCTTTCATGATATAACAGAAGAAAAAAATCTCTTAGAGGAAATTAACAGACAAAACGAATTGCTATCAGAAGCGAATGAAAAGCTTGAACAATATGTTAAGGTTGCAAATATTTTGGAAAATGAAAAAGAACGATTAAAGCTATTAGAGGGTATTAACAGAGAATTAATTGCTAGAATTGAAGATGTGATTGAGAATATCCATTTACTTCAAAACAGTGAGTTTTCGGATTTTCAAAGCTATCAGGCTAGAATAAAAGAGCTTACTAAAGAGCTTAGAAATATTTTTCAAACTATAAGAGAGTCTGTTAAGGCTATAGCAACAGAGCAAACAAAGCTATAGAGGAAGTGTAATATGAATATTAAAGCCTTTTTCTCCATCAGAGCCAATATTGGCAGTTCCTCCTATTTCTTCCATGCGGCGAATTATTCCCTTGATACCATAGCCCTGATTAATACAGGAGCAGCCGGAGCCATCATCAATAATATAAAGCTCTAATTCGCTGGGCTTAAAACGCAGATTAATTAAGATGTTTTCTGCATTTCCATGTTTTATAGAATTTGTCATCGCTTCTTGACAAACTCTGAAAATAGCTTCGGTTTGAGAACTGTTAAGCTCAATAGACTTGCCTTGAACAGACAAATCTAAGAGAATATTATCATTGCTTAAGGATTGAATGGCTTTTATCAGAGTAGTATGCTGTGTCATGGGTTTTCCGGTGAGAGAGCTTTGAAGGTCTGAAACACTGCTTGATAGCAACTCGTTTATCTGGCTGATTTTTTGTTTTGCGTTTTCGGGGTCATTAGTTGAGGCTGCAAGATCAGCTATGCCTATTACAACCGTCAGGCTATGTCCTAGAATGTCATGAATATCTTGAGAAACCTTGCTATGAGCCTGTGTGATTGCCAATTCCTTTAAAGTATCAGCAAGCATAGAGAGATTTTGATTCTTTTCCTGCAAATCTATAACGTCCTGTTCGAGTTCCTGTTGCAATAAAACCTGCTTAGAAATATCCTTAAAGCGCAGAATAGATTGATTTTTTCTGGGTTTTTCTTTATATACCTTATAGTAAGAGGGAGATTTTAATTTGAGAAAAAAATATTCACGGTCATTTGAGGTGTCCTTTACAAAAGACTTGAAATCAACCGCTTCCTCATCAGTTTCAAAATCCAGATTTGAAATAAAATTTTCTAATAAAAAGCTTTCGGAAGTATTACAGAACATATTTCTGAAGGTTGTATTTGGAGAAAAAAGGTATTCACTGTTTTTGATAAATACAATACCGTCAGGAAGCTGCTCAAAAATATTAACATAGGCAATTGGAGTAAGGTCTAAAAAACGATATTTATATGCAGGAAGAATGAAAAGCATTAATGCAATAGCGCTTGTAATTGGAGTAAAGTCAAAAAATGGAAAGGGGAAAACATAGGGAATATCAGTAAGCTTTACAAGTAAATAGTATATATTACCAAAAACTGCAAACAGTATTATTCCTGCAAAGCAACGGGAAGCTAATAGTCTGTTTTTAAAATGAGGCTGGCTTGTAAACTTTCTTGAAAGCATAAAAATACCTGTAAAAAGGTAGATATATAAGATAACTGTAATGGGATAAAACAAAAAGCCAAAGCTGTCCTTATAAAAATCATAATAGGAATAAAAAGCTTTATGAATAGGGTTTGTTAATACTACGAGAAAGCCTGTAACTGGCACTATTAATAATAAAATAAGCAGCCTTCGATTAATAAGCCTGTTTTTAGTAAGATAAACAGAAAAAATGATAACAGACAAACCAAGAAATTGTATACCCAAATATTGGGATACGATAAAAAACCATCGAAGACCTTCATTAGGAGCAACAGTTTTTAATATTTTTGAAAGCATCCAAAGAGCAAGCATTCCTACAACTATAGCATAGCTGAAAAAGAGTGCTGATTTTTTGGTTTTTAAATAAATATAAAAAGTAAAGCCCAATATAAGCAAAAGGGCAATTATATGAAAGATTTCAATTGTATATATTTCAATAGCTAGTTTTTCAGTTATTTCCATAAAAACTCCTTTGGGCACTTTGAGAATAATTAGATATCATGTGAATATAGTTTATCAAAATACTATTAAAGATACAATCGCTTAAAATACAAATAAAAAAATAGAGGAGCTTGTTATTACGATACATCCCTTGATCAGACAGATGAAATAATCAAATCATCTATCTTTGGGGGATTGTGTAATTTACAGCTCCTCTATAGAATTAGATAAGTTTAATGTTTAGATGGTCAGTTAAGAATTATTACTGACAAAGTATTGGTTTTATAACTATAATTCTTCGGATGAATATACCAAGGAATAAGTGCCGTCTTCATTTTGGAAAATTTTCTCGATTTGATTATCTACAAGAGCTGTGATAGCGCCATCAAAATAGATTTTTGCACTTACACTGCAATTTGAGCTTAAAGCTCTTGGAACAGGCATAAGCTCACAAGAAATAGCTTCTTTTTTCATAAAACGGTTAAATTTTATTGCTCCTGTATGTGTAAAAAATAAAACTTGATATTCGTTCATCACTTTCTTGCCTTCAATACAAATGTATCATTTGCTTCTTCGATTGTAACAGTATATCCTTCGTTTTCTAAATAACGATGAATGGTAGTTTTGGAATTGTTGCTGTCAGTTATTATATCCAGACCATCTGAACTTTGTTTAAGAGCGTTTTTAGTCATTAAGAGTGGCTGGGGACAGCTCATTCCACAGGTATCAATTGTTTTCATAAATGCCTCCTTTTAAGCTTGTGATTTGTTAGATAAAAATTCTGAATTAGCCCAAGAAATTATTAATACAACAATAAAACAAATTCCAACGGCAATTTGACCATTTATAGTAGTACCCTTTGCGCTTGAAGCTAGTCCAAAGTTATGTGCAATAGCAGCACCAACAAGCAAGCCCATAATACAGATAACAGAGTCAGTATTACCTTCGCCAGCTAGTATCAGCTGTCGCATTGGACATCCGCCTAAAAGGACAGACGCCCAGCCTACTAGTGCCATACCTAAGAAATTCCAAAGTCCATCAGTGTGAGCAATTGGCTGATTGGCAAAGCCAGGGTTGAAATTACCAGTAATAAGATTGCCAATTAGTGCAACAATAATTAATGAGATTAATCCGAGAAAAAGATGATTGTCGCGAAACAATATCATATCTCTAAAACCGCCAACAGTACATAATCTTGTTTTTTGAGCAAGAGCTCCTATTATCAAGCCTGCTGCAAGTGAAATCCAGATTGGAGCGGTTGCTGCTCCAGGTCCGCTTTTGCTAAAAAAGATAAAAGCAGGTGTTGCAAGAAGAAGAGCGAATAAGCCAATATTCATAGCAGGGAAAAGATAGCCCTCTAGGTTAGTAAGCTTATAGTTTCTTTTAAGGTTAAAGCCTTTATTAAGAAAAAATATTCCACCTAAAATACCGCTAATAAAGCCGGCAAGGCCTAAGATTGCATTGAAATCTCCAGCAGCAAGGCGAAGGAGCATTCTTAATGGACAGCCTAAAAATACAAGTGCACCTATCATAACAGAAATGGAAAGAACAAAACGGGTAAAGGGTGAAGAGCCTCCCTTTGCTGAAAATTCTTTGTTTTTAAGGGACCAAATAAAAGCCCCTAAAACAAGTCCGATAATTTCAGGTCGAATATACTGAACTGGTTCAGCACGATGAAGACCTATTGCACCTGCAATATCGCGAATAAAGCAAGCAATACAGTAGCCCATATTTGCCGGATTGCCAAAAAAAACTAAAAGAACAGCAAAAAGCCCGACTATTCCTCCAGTAATAATAATTCCTAATTTACCTTTCATAAATTATTTCTCCTTGTATATGTTATTTTCTTTTCTTATTTTAGCTAGTACCGTATAAAAAGTACAATAGCTAAAACAAATAGCAGGAGGCAGTACTATTAATAAATCAAATATTCATTGTTTTATTTTGAAGGGATTTGTATAATACAAGGTAAGAATGATTAATCGAGGTGTAAAGTGAAGCGAATATATATGGATAATGGAGCTACATCCTTTCCAAAGGCTCCAGGAGTTGCTGAAAAAGTATATGAATATTTAATGCATATAGGAACAAATATTAACAGAGGAGCATATGCGGACGCCTTTGAAAGTGAAAATGTTGTCTTTGAAACAAGGGAGCAGCTTTGCTCGCTTTTTGGCTTTGAAGAGCCGGAAAATGTTGTTTTTACAAAGAATGTAACGGAGAGTCTAAATGTGCTGTTAAAAGGACTCTTTAAAAGTGGAGATCATGTGATTGTATCCTCTATGGAGCATAATGCAGTAATGAGACCGTTAAATAGACTTGAAAGTAAGGGGGTTACATATTCACGAACATTATGTGATAGTGAAGGAAGCCTGGATTTAGAGAATTTTAAAAATCTAATCAAGCCTAATACAAAAGGAATTGTGATGACACATGCTTCTAATGTTTGTGGAACTATTTTAAATTTAGAAGAAGTAGGTAAAATTTGCAAAGAAAGAAAGCTACTATTTATTGTTGATACAGCTCAGACAGCAGGAGCTATTAAGGTTGACTTCAAGACTTTGAATGCGGATGCTATTGCCTTTACCGGGCATAAGAGCCTTTTGGGGCCACAGGGTATTGGCGGTTTTATGGTTAAAGAGCAGCTGGCTTCTAAAATAGAAACACTAATTGAAGGGGGAACCGGAAGTCTTTCAGACACAGAGTATCAGCCTGAATATATGCCAGATAAGTTCGAAGCGGGAACCCTTAATGTGCCTGGCATATTTGGTTTAAATGCGGCATTAAAATATTTGGAGGAAACAGGAATTGAAGCAATATTTCAAAAGGAAATGCAGTTAACGGAGCTTTTTCTCGAGAAGCTACTGAATATGGAGCATATTGATGTAATTGGGAAAAAGAGTGCGGAAGGCAGAACTTCAGTAGTTTCGCTTGATTTTAAAAACGCTGATAATGGAGAAATTGCACATCGTCTTGCAAACGAGTATGGTATTATGACAAGGAGCGGGATGCATTGTGCGCCTTCAGCGCACAGGACACTAGGTACATTTCCAAGAGGGACTGTACGTTTTGGATTGGGACATTTTCTAGAAGAAAATGATATACTATATGCGGCAGATTGCATTTATAAGATTAAAGAATGAGAATATAATTAGTGAAGGGTACCCTACTTACGCTAAAAAGTATATGTAGGAATAAACAGTAAAGGAGGTAAAAGCTTTGGATTTTAAACAGCTTGAATGCTTTGTAACAGTTGCCAGGGAAAAAAGCTTCTCAAAGGCAGCAGAAATATTATACCTATCACAGCCATCAGTTACAAGTAAGGTTCAGAAACTAGAAAGCAAGCTTGATATTACCTTGTTTAACAGAAAAAACAAAAATATTTCATTAACAGAGGGCGGAGAGATGTTTTATCGCTATGCCACTGAGCTTTTAAATCTTTGTGCTAAGGCTGAGAATTCTATTTGTGAGTACAAAAAAAATATTGAAGGAGTTCTTACTATTTGTGCAAGCTCAATTCCCGAACAGCATCTTTTGCCATATATTGTAAAGGCATTTAAGGAAAAGTATCCCCAGGTAGTCTTCTCAATTCGTCATAAGGATTCCAAGGAGGTTGTTGAGGAAATTCTTGCGGGCACTATAAATTTTGGTTTTGTTGGAGCTAAGTATGTGTCAGAAGCTCTTGAATATATAGATTTTTTTGATGACAGGCTTTTGCTTGTTACAGCTAAGGAGAAAAAGCTAAATGGCAAGCCCATTACAATTGACATGCTTTTTGGAGAAGATATTGTGCTTAGGGAAGAAGGCTCTGGGACAAGACTATTAATTGAAAATGCACTAAAGGAAAAGAAACTTGATTTTAATATTTTTAAATCACAGACAATTAACGAAAGCATGGAGGCAGTCAAAAAAATGGTTGCACTTGGAGTTGGAATTAGCTTTATTTCTGAGATTGCTGTTAAAGATGAGCTTGCAACCGGACAACTTGTTTCTTATGATATTGAGGACCTAAAGCTAGATAGGCATTTTAGTCTGGCATATAGCAAAAACAGATGCTTATCGCCAATAGAAGAAAAATTCAAAGAATTTGTAAGGGATTGGCAATGGGAAGGTATATTATAAATACATAGCATTGATTAAATCTATTATTAGCTTATAAGCAGCACAAAAAATGTGCTGTTTTTTATTTTATAGTAGTAAGTAACTAGTTTTAGATATAAGGGTATATAAGCAGCACAAAAAATGTGCTGTTTTTTTATAGAATAGGAAAGTTCCTTGCTTGCAAGAGACCAAACTTTCCTATTCTACAAGAAACGCGTTTACCGAACGCTATTCTTGTTATAAGAAGCAGGAGGTGGAGGCATCTTTTAGATAGTCATTCGAATGACTAAAAAAGAAAAAAGTAATGAATAAAACAGTGACGAATGGAAATTATAAAGTGATTGCATATAAGCTATATTAATAAAAGGTAATAGTAGCTTAGTTAATAATTTTAAGTTAGAGATTTTAACTTTACAAAACAATTAAGGAGGTGAAAATAAATGGAACAAGCAATTGTAGAAATAAAGTACAATGCTATTAATCGTCCGTATTTTGTTATGAAAAACCAAAAGGGAGAGACAATTGCAGTTTCAGAGAGCTTTTCTGACAGGATAGACTGTGAACGATGCATAATAAATGTTAGAGAAAATACTGCAATTGCGCAAGAGATACCATTAGGAGAAAGCGGAGAAAATCCGAAATTTGAGCTTAGAGAATATCTGCCTGGCAAGTTTCAATTTCTACTATATTCTATTAAAAATGAAATAATTCTTACAAGTGAGCCATGCAACAGCTTGCAGGAGTGCATAAATAGGATGAAGGAATTCAAAGAAAGCTTTGTATGGGCAAAAATTGTAGATTTATTATAAAAAGCTATAAAGCTTGCAGGAAATAATAAACTTGAGGAAGATACAAAGATTGAGTATCTTTAAATATAAAATTAAAAGGAGATTTTTATGAAAAAAGTATTGTTATGTATTATGGCAATTATTTTGGTACTAGCCTTTTCAACCGGCTGCAAAAAAAATGAAGATTCAGGAGCTGCAGAAAAAAGTACTGAAAAGGCTAAGGAGCAAGCGAGCAAGTCAAAGGGTCTATATGATATTAAGTTCACCTATAAAAACAATATTTACGGCTATGATCTTGAAGCAGAGTGGCAGGGAGTTAAAATAAACAAAGAAAACCCTAATATTTTAGGTTCTTCAGGCTTAGATGTTCTTTTTGACGGGACAGAGCAAGCATTTGCAGAGTTGGACTTAGATAGCTCAAAGAGTATAACTAAAGAAGAGTGGGCTGAATATGAAGCTGATTTTCCGTTTTCAGGACTAGAAATTAAAAAAGATGGTGCTGTAACTATTGAAGAATTCTCTAATTTTTCTGACCAACTAAGCGGAATTGAGGCTGCACCTGACAAATATTCAATAAACTTTTCAAATGAAGATTATTATTGTGAATATCATTCAGAGGGTGAAGATATACCGGTTTCCATGAAAATTGTTAAGGCAGGTGAAGGCGGATATAGATTTGGAGGTGCAAGCTTTGAAGAGGGAACGGTATTTATTGAGCTATTAAGTGAATTTGATGTGTTTCATGTAGAAGCTCCTAATATGGAAATGCCTCCTGGATTTTTAACACCATTACTTTCTATGTATTTAGAACAGGATTATGAAGAAAACAATCAAGGAGCACTAGGCTTTAGCTCTGTGGTTAATAAAGATGAATTTATGAAGATTTTTAGCGGTAAAAGCTTTAAACTTCATTATGAAGGAAAAACAACTCAGGGTGTAGCAGATATCTACGACCTTACAATTACACCTAGATAAATTTAATAATAAAATACAAAGTATAAAACAACAAAAAAACAATTACATAGATAAACCCTTTTCAAATTTTAGCTGTGAATGCAATAGCAGATTTAATTTTGCGATTGCAAGCTTGGCTAAATCAGGAAGGGGTTTATTATTATGTAAAATATATAAATTAAATTTAAGGAATAAAGAATGGATTGCAATAAAAAACTAAGAAAGATATACTGAAATAAAAAGACTTACGATACAAATAGGTAAATAGGCAGGCAGGAGGGAAAAAGTATGAACAGAAAAAATAAGGTAATGCTGGCTATGATTGAGTACTACAGAAAAGATTCTAAAAGAATCCAGCATTTTATAAAGGTAAGTGCTTTTGCAAGACTGATAGCTGAAGCAGAAGGCCTGGATGAAACAAAAGTCGAGCTTATAGAAATTGCAGGGCTGGTACATGATATAGGGATAAAAATCAGTGAAATCATTTATCAATCCAGTGCAGGAAAATATCAGGAAATTGAAGGGCCAAAGCTAGCAAAGGAATTACTTTTAGAGCTTGGATTTGAAGACGAATTTATTGAAAGGGTATGTTATCTTGTTGGTCACCATCATACATATAGTGCAATCGACGGACTGGATTTTCAAATTCTTGTAGAAGCGGACTTCCTTGTTAATATAGCTGAAGAGGAGATAAATGAAAAGAATGTTGTCAGCATAAGGGATAAGTATTTTAAAACTGAAACAGGAAATAAAATTCTGGATGCTATATATCTGGGATATAGAGAATAATTCCAATACAAAAGGAGGCTTAATTGCCCCCTTTGTTTTATCTTCCGCTAAAGCTAAAATGCATATAATCAGCACCGTTTGGCCAGCGCATATCAGGACTCCAGTGCCAGCCGTATTTATTAAAGGCACGAACTACATCGCCATCAGGCGGGATGGAATAAGGGTTTTCGCCCGGCTTCCAAAAGGAACCGACCTTGGGAACACCCTCCCAGGTAACAAAATAATTTTCATCAGGATTAATATCAATAGCAGTGCCTCGTGAATGTTCGGACATACCATTTCTAAAGGCGTAGCCTCCACAGCTTTTAATCGGAAATTTTTCTTTACCGTTATATATTTCAGCAAATATTTTCTTTATGTCTTCGGCAACATTTTTATTAACTGTCAGATTAATTGTCGAGCTTTTCTTTGTGCCTGAAGAAGTGAGCTTCCAGATGTTCACCTTAACAGTAGTCATAAAAGAAAGAGCCTCAGCATTATTTGCAAAATAGCTTTTTGAAGGATCGCCCAGCAGCATATCATTTTCATTAATCCAAGGAAGAATTGTAAAATCCTTAGATAGTGAAAAGAGGGAGGATTCTTCATCACTATCCACGGGAGTTACCTTTAAAATTGCATGAGTTGTTTTATTTTTATTTCCTAGAATGCTGTAAATATCATTGGAAGAATTCTCGTTGTCAGGAATGTTGTTGCTATTATACAAAGAATTCTCTCCTGTGCGCAAATCGAGAAAGCTGTCATAGGTTCTAGTGGAAAATATTTCAGTAGTACCGTAAAATATAGAAACGTCATAAGCCCAGGCATCAGGAACGGCGCTCCATCTCAAATATACATCACCTAAAAAATAAGCGTCTTCAATATAAATACCTGAAGGCATCGGCAATACACATTCTTCAACACCTGCAGACTTAAGCTTATCATTATTACAATAGGCGATAAGATTTAAGGAAAGAATCGCTGCCTGTTCTCTTGTGATATTATTTTTAGGATCAAGCTTGCCTTTGCCTGTACCGGAAAGAATGCCCTTTGTGTAGACATCCGCCAAAGAAGAAGCGGCCCAGCTTGAAACTAAATGACTGTCGGAGGAATACTCTTTAAGGATTTTTAAGGCTGATTCATTATCAAGCGCAGCAGAATTATAAGTGCTGCCATCATTATAATGATTTTTGTCGCTTGCAACCCAGCGTGAATTGCTTCCGTATGCATTATTAAAATACAGCATTTGTAATCTTGAAAGCATAACAGCTGCCATTTCACGGGTCAAAGTTTCATCTGGGCTAAATGTATTCTCAGTTGTGCCCTGAACAAGCCCTAGCAGATATGCATATTCTGCTGCTGAATCTTTAGTATCCAAAAAAGGATGCTCATCTAAAAGCTCAGGCATGGAAATATCCAAAATCTCACAGCTATTTATCAAAATCTCGCAAAAATCAATACGGGAAATATTTTTATTATAAGGCTGACCAGCAAAATCCTCAGAAATTAGTCCGGCAGCTTCTGAGACAGATATTTTTTGAGATGCCCAGGAGCTGGGGTGATATTCATTTGCAGCGGCTACAAAAGCAGCCTCTTCAAAAGGCAAACCTGCTGAGAAGCTTAAGCTTATTGATAATAAAAATACCGCAGCAATATTATTTGTTCTTTTATTTTTCATGCGCTAACCTCGCTTTATTTGTTAATGAAAATTAAACCTGTAATATTATATCGGCACTACAGCAATGGCGAAGAATGGGACTATTGTCCTTTGCAATAGAGTATATAGTCATAAAAACAAAAGAAATGGAAGGAAAAAGAAGCGAAAAAAGCATTCGGAATTATGGATTAGTATGCCAATAATAGCATTAATTGTCAGATTTTTTATTGCATTATAAGTACTCTAAGTATAAAATAATTAAGAAGGGATATTTGTAGAAAAAATAGGGAAAAGGTAGAAAAATGGAAGAGATTATTAAAAAGGCACTTGCCTTTCGCGATGAGCGAAACTGGAAACAATTTCACACACCAGAAAAACTGGCAATCAGCATAAATCTTGAAGCAGCAGAGCTTCTGGAAAACTTCCAGTGGGACAATAACTACAATCTTGAAAATGTCTCAGAGGAGCTGGCTGATATTATTACGTATTGCGTATTGATGGCAGATGCCGTTGGAATAGATATAGTAGAAGAAACCTTGAAAAAGATTGAGAAGAATAAGATAAAGTATCCTGTTGATAAGGCAAAGAATAGCAGCAAGAAGTATACTGAGCTATAGAATTATTAATGCAGAAGTTTAATTAAGGTGTACTTGAAAAATGGAATAAAAAGTATCCAGAATTGAAAATAGCAAAAAAAACATATAAAATTATAGCCACGAAAAACAGAAATAAAAATATATAGGATTATAAGGTGGGAAAGAGATGGAATGGGTAACAAGCTATAGATTTGAAAAGGAAGAATTTGCAGAGCTGCAAAACCACAGGTTCGGTAAAAACTGGCCGGTAGTATATGTAATAGAGGGCAAAAAAGAAGCCTATGTCGGGGAAACTACAGACGTATTAAGAAGAAGCCATCAGCATTATAAAAATGAAAAAAGGAATATACTGGATTCCATACATGTTATTGCAGATGAAGAATTTAACAAATCTGCGACCCTTGATATTGAGGCACTATTAATTGAGCATATAGCTGCAGACGGGAAATTCATCCTGCAAAATGGAAATGCAGGCCTTGCCAATCACAATTACTATGATAAAGAAAAATATACGAGTAAATTTGAGCTGATTTGGAAGGAGCTTCAAGATAAGGATATTACAGTTAATGATTTGGCAGATATTAGAAACAGCGATTTGTTCAAATATTCACCATATAAGGCATTAACAGAGGATCAATATCTTACAGCAAAACGTATCTATAATAATATTACTTCGCAGGAAGAGAGTATTGATTTGGTTAAGGGAGAGCCAGGAACGGGCAAAACCATTCTAGCCGTTTATCTTATGAAATATCTAGCACAAAAGGAAGAAACAAAGCATTTAAAAACTGCTTTAGTAGTCCCAATGACCTCACTGAGAGGTACTATTCGCAAGGTATTTAAAAATATTAAGGGTCTTAAAAGCTCCATGGTAATCGGTCCCTTTGATGTAATAAAAGATAACTATGATATTCTGATTGTAGATGAGGCTCACAGATTAAATCAAAGAAAAAATATTAGCAATATGAAAGCCTTTGATGATGTTAATAAAGCACTGGGGCTGGATATTTACAAAGGAAATCAGCTTGACTGGATAAAGCTTTCAGCAAAAAATATTGTGCTATTTTATGACGGAAACCAAAGCATTAAGCCTTCAGATATTGGAAGAGAAAGCTTTGATGCCATAAATCCAAATTGGCATTTTATTGAATCTCAAATGCGGGTTCTCGGAGGCAATGATTATATAAAATACATCGAAAACATTCTTTGGCAAAAACAGAAAGAAAAAAGGCTGATTAAAGATTATGAATTTTATCTGTTTGAGGATGTAAATGAAATGATAGAAGAAATCAAGAAAAAGGATAAGGAGTGCGGACTTTCAAGAGCACTTGCCGGATATGCTTGGGAGTGGAAATCAAACAAGAATCCAAAAGCCTATGACATTGAAATAGAAAACTATAAATATAGATGGAATTCACAGACTAAGGACTGGGTAAACTCAAAAAATGCAATCAATGAAATAGGCTGTATTCATACAATTCAAGGATATGATTTGAACTTTGCAGGTGTAATTATCGGAAATGAAATAAGATATAATGGACATACCATTGAGATTGAACCTAAGGAATACTTTGATAAAAACGGAAAGAAAACAATAGATGACCCAGCGGTATTAAAGAGATACATTTTGAATATTTATAAGACACTTATGACAAGAGGAATCAAGGGAACCTATGTGTACTGCTGTGATGAGGGATTAAGAGAATATTTGAAGGGGTTTGTTGGATTGTGGGAAAAGGAAGAGGTAAATGAGAAGAGCGTTGGGATGGTTGCAGAAGAGGGTGCAGGGTATAGCAGATTTAGCAAATATTAAACAGTAAGCACAGCTTGCAGCATTCTAGCAGCCTCAATATCAGCAGGTGCAAGATCATAATCAAGTAGCTCAGAGGCAGCTACCCAGCGGTAATCCATGTGAACATTAAGCTGGATTTCACCAGAAAGGATTGTGACATAATAAAAAAGCAGTTCTATTTTGCCAAAGGTATAGTCATATATTGTTTTGGTGAAGAAATCGCCTATAGAAGTATGAATGCTTAGCTCTTCAAATAGCTCACGCTTTAAGCATTCTTCAGGAGCTTCGCCGGGCTCGATTTTGCCGCCTGGGAACTCCCATTTATAGGGAACACTGCTGGTTTCAGAGCGTTGAGTTAGTAAAATCTTATTATCCTTAATTATTATTGCGGCAGTTACTGATTTCATAGGAGCCTCCTAAGTAATTATTATTATAAGTATATCATAAAAAATTTTTAGATAGAAGAAACAATTGAGGGACTAATATTTTAAACATCTGGAGGAAGAGGGATGAATTTACAGGCAGAGATTGCAAAAAGTAATTATAGTGGTTTTATTGATCATGAGGGGGCTTCATTAGAGGAATACCGTCCTAAGCTATTATTAAATGACCATAAAAACGGACAGAAGGTACTAAGTAATATAGTTAAGGAATTAAATGCATGTGATGCATTTTTCTTTTCAGTTGCATTTATTACACAAAGTGGTGTGACGGTTCTTCTAAATACCTTGAAGGAATTAGAGGAGAGAAATATCAAGGGCAAGATTTTAGCCTCTCAATATTTGAATTTTACAAATCCAAAAGCGTTAGAAAAACTTTTAGAATTTAAAAATATCGACCTAAGAATGGTTGTCGATGGTAATTTGCATGCAAAGGGTTATATTTTCAAAAAGAAGGAGGCCTATAGTCTAATTGTTGGAAGTAGTAACCTAACGCAGGAAGCACTTAGCTATAATAAGGAATGGAATGTAAAGGTTTCTTCTATGGAGCAGGGCTCTTTAATTAGAGAAACGCTGAAGGAATTTGAAAAGACCTTTGAGCATGCGCAGATAGTCGACAAAGAATGGATAGATGGATATAGTAAAATTTATCGAGAATTCAAACCTGTTTTTCATAAAAAAGACAGGAATATAAAAGAGCTGGTTGCTGAAGGAATACTAGATTATAAGGACAATGTAAGCAATATTCCAAAGATTATGCCAAATAAAATGCAGATAGCGGCTCTTAATGGAATCGAAAGGGTAAGAGGAGAGGGAGGAAATAAAGCTCTGCTTATCTCGGCTACGGGAACAGGTAAAACCTATTTGGCTGCCTTTGATGTCAAGAAATATAAACCAAAAAAGTTCTTGTTTTTAGTTCATAGGGAGCAAATATTGGACCAAGCTATAGAAAGCTTTAAGGATGTAATGGGGGAAAATATTTACACAGGTAAACTGTGTGGCAGTTCAAGAGAAATTGACGCGCAATATGTTTTTTCAACAGTTCAGACGATGTCAAAGGAAAATGTGCTTTATGATTTTGAACCAGATGCGTTTGATTATTTGGTATTAGATGAAACTCATAGGTCTGGAGCAGAGAGCTATCAAAGAATTTTGAGCCATTTTAATCCAAGCTTTATGCTTGGAATGACGGCAACTCCAGAAAGAACGGATGGCTATAATATTTATCAGGATTTTGATTATAATATTGCTTATGAAATTCGATTACAGCAAGCAATGGAAGAAAATATGCTTTGTCCATTTCACTATTTTGGGGTAAGTGAGATTTTGGTAAATGGAGAGCTTATTGAAGATAATACGGACTTTAAGTACTTAGTTTCAGAGGAAAGAATCAATCATATTATTGATAGAGTTGAATTTTATGGATATCATGGCAAGCGTCTTAAAGGATTGGTTTTTTGCAGCACCAATAAAGAAGCAAGCGAGCTTGCGGCACAATTTTGTGCTCGTGGATATAGAGCTTTGGCTCTTTCGGGCAGTGATTCTCAGGAAGCAAGAGATAAAGCAATATTAAGACTTGAGCAGGACAGCGAAATAGATGCGCTTGATTATATATTTACGGTTGATATTTTTAATGAGGGTGTAGATATTCCCACAATTAATCAGGTTGTAATGCTTCGACCAACACAATCAGCAATTATTTTTGTACAGCAGTTAGGAAGAGGACTCAGAAAGCATCCGGAGAAGGATTACGTTATCGTAATTGACTTTATTGGCAATTACAAGAACAATTTTTTAATACCGATGGCTCTTTCAGGGGATAATTCCTACAACAAGGACACAATTCGCAAATATGTTATGGAGGGAACAAGAGTAATTCCAGGCTGTTCTACCATTAATTTTGAAGCAATATCAAGAAAAAGAATATTTGAAGCAATCGATATGGCTAATTTTAATGATATAAAATATATCAAAGAGGCGTACCAAAGCCTTAAATTCCAGTTAGGCAAAATACCATCCTTGAAGGATTTTGAAGAATTTGGCTCTATAGATGTGACAAGGATTTTTGAAAGCAAATCATTAGGCTCATATCACAAGTTTTTAAAGAAATATGAAAAGGAATATAGAGTTGAGTTTTCAGAAATTCAAGAGGAAATGATAGAATTTATTTCTAAAAAGCTGGCATCAGGGAAAAGACCTCATGAGCTGTTATTGCTTAATAGCATGATGAATACAAAAAACAACTTGATTCAAATTCTTATAAACGAGCTTAAGGATAAATATAATATTATCGCAAAGGACAAAACTATTACTTCAGTAGTCAATGTGCTTACAGATAATTTTGTAACTGGAAGTGCAAGGGGAACCTATAAAAACTGTGTTTTTATAGAACCGTCAGAAGGAAATGAATACAAAATTGCTAAAATATATGAAGACTTTTTAGAACAAATAGAGTTTAAAAAAGCCGTTCAAGAGCTTATAGCTTTTGGATTGGAGCGCAATAGCAAAAACTATGGTGAGCGATATTTGGACACCAGCCTTCAGCTTTATAAAAAATATACCTATGAAGATGTGTGTAGACTTCTTGAATGGGAAAAAGCAGAGGTAGCGCTAAACATTGGTGGATATAAATTTGACAAGTTTTCAAAAACCTATCCAGTTTTTATAAACTATGAGAAATCAGAAGATATTAGTGATTCGATTAATTATGAGGATAGATTTATATCTTCATCTGAATTAATTGCTCTGTCAAAATCAGGAAGGACGCCTGAATCAGAGGACGTTGCACAGGTATATAGGGCAGAGAAGGATGAAGTTTTAATGTGCCTCTTTGTTAGAAAAAGCAAGGATGATAAAATGTCTAAGGAATTCTATTTCCTTGGTAAAATCACTGCAATTGGCAAGCCGAAGCCAGTTGTAATGAAGAATACCAATAAAAATGCAGTGGAGATTCATTATAGGTTAGAGCAGTCGGTTAGAGAAGAGCTGTATGAGTATATTGTGGAGTAGAAGGGAAAGAATTATTGGGTTGAGGTTGAAAGATAAAAGCAAACAAAAAAAGCATATAAAAATAGTTTAAAAAATGATTTAAACCCACATTTAATAGTGGGTTTTATATAAAAAATAAACTGTTGTAAATTTTTAGGATTGGCTTTATAATAGGCATAGGGGTTTAAAAAATACGACAATACCATTTCGAATGGTGTGTTTGTTGAAAATTTCAAACCGGAGGTATTTTATGAAGCTATATTTAGAAATGATGAAAAAGCCAGTCTTTACAAATAAAGATATTGCAAAAGTTTATACAAATGAAAAGTCAGGCAATAATTATGTTGTAAAGCTGGTAAGGGAGGGATATGTAGAGAGAATTCGCAAGAATTTGTATACATGTATTAGTCCTGAGACAGGATTACCGATTGCAAACAAGTATCAAATAGCATCGGCGATAACTGATACCTCATTTGTATCACATCATACGGCATTAGAGTACTATGGAGTTACGGATCAAGTCTATTATGATGTATATGTATCGTCAGCTATAAGATTTAAAGAATTTGAATATGATGGTTACACATATAAATGTATTGTAACAAATCATCTGGAGGGTGTTGTGAGGCCTCCGATGACAAATGGGATAAAAGTTTCTGAGATAGAAAAAACGCTGATTGATAGTCTTAAGGATATGGATAAGATAGCAGGAATCGAAGAAGTGATTTCATCTATTGAATTACTACCTGCATTGGATGAAAAAAAACTTTTGGAACATTTAGAAAAAATTGGAAATCAATTTTTATATCAGAAAATTGGTTTTGTCTTAACTCAATACAAAAAGCAGTTTAATCTTTCAAAGGAGTTTTTTACTGAATGTAAAAAGCAGGCAGGAAAAAGCAAACGATATTTAACAAAAGATACAAAATGTACAACCTGGAATAAAGAATGGAAATTAATGATTCCTGACAATATGTTTTATTTTAAAAATGTTGGAGAAGATGAATTTAGATAGAAGAGCATTAGGTGAAAAAGCAAAAGAGATGGGATTTGTAAGAGATACTCTGGAAAAGGTGTTTCGATTAACGGAGATACTTGTATTTATCAACTCGGATGCAATATTGAGTGAAAATTTGACGTTAAAAGGCGGAACTGCAATAAATTTGACGGTATTTAATTTGCCGCGTTTGTCTGTTGATATTGATTTGGATTTGGTTATAAACTATGATTTAGAGAAAATGCTTAAGGTTAGAAAAATAATAACAGAAATAATTTCAAGATATATGATAGCCAACAGATATACTTTGAATCCAAATTCTAAATCAAGACATAGCTTGGATTCGTGGGTATATTCTTATACAAATGCTGGGGGCAATACTGACAATATAAAGATAGAGATAAACTATTCTTTGCGTTCTCACATATTTGATTCAATACTTAGGCCAATTGTTACAAGTGTTAGTGAAAATGAGCTGATGGTTAATACATTAGTTCCAAGCGAACTATTTGCAGCTAAATTAAATGCATTAATGAATAGGGCAGCAGTAAGGGATTTATATGATATCAATAATATGATTAGATTTGGATTGTTTGATGAAAGTGGATTTGAAGAGTTGAGAAAGAACACTGTTTTTTATGCTGCAATATCTGCTGAAAAAATAAATAAAGATTTTAAGACAGATGCAATTGATGATATTACGTTTACAAAAGTGAAAAGAGATTTGTTTCCGGTAATTGCAAAAAAGGACAATTTTGACCTGGAGCAAAGAAAAGAGAGTGCTATAATATTTATTAAGGAATTGATGATTTTAACAGATAAAGAAAAAGAGTTTCTGGATAGATTTGAGAAAAAAGAGTTCAGACCAGAGTTAGTGTTTGAAGATGAGAAAATTATTGCAAGAGTGGAAAACCATCCGATGGCTATATGGAAGATGGGACAATAGGTAGAAAAATTAAGATATATAATTAATAAAGCAGCTAATAATAGAATGTTTCTAACGAATAATTTGTCAAACAAATCATTCCACAAGGAGAACCCCATGACCAATGCGAAATACGGTCAGTCCGTACCCTTATATCCTGAACTAAATACATATTTTACAAAATCAGGGGCAATTGATATTATTGTATCCTTTGTTATGAAATCTGGAATTGCACTTTTAGAAAGCTTAATAAGAGCTGCTACGGAAAAGGGAGTATATGTCAGAGTGCTTACCAGTACATATATGAATGTTTCAGATCCGACTGCGCTGACTATTTTGTGGGATTGTATAGGCAGTGGCGGTGAAATCAGACTGTATAATGGGGGCTCAAATAGCTTTCATCCTAAGGCATATATATTTCATGGGGAGGAAAGTGACTGCATTTTTGTTGGCTCATCTAATATTTCAAAGACTGCCCTGACGGATGGGGTTGAATGGAATTATAAAATTGAAAAGAAATCTGATAGAGCAGCTTTTTGCGAATTTGCTGAAAGGTTTGAATATCTTTTTGAAAATGAAGCAATTGTTCTGACAGACGAGATTCTTAAGGATTACAGGGATTATTATATTAAGCAAAACCGTAGCGAGAGTAATATTAACAAGCATTTTAAAAAGTATCAAAGATTAAGCTATAATAAACTTGAATTAGATCTGTCGAAAACGGCAGAGAGCTCTCGGGAATATATGGATTACTCGGCCGAGGATTTGTTTGGAAAAACAAAAAAACTTTATTCTCCCAATGATGCGCAAACAGAGGCGTTGATTGAGCTTAAAAGGACGAGAGCTGAGGGGAATAACAAGGCGCTTGTGATTGCGGCAACCGGTCTGGGGAAAACGTTTTTGGCAGCATTTGATTCTGTGGATTATAATAGAATATTATTTATTGCACATAGAGAAGAAATACTAAATCAGGCATTTGATACCTTTTCAAAAGTCAGAGGCAAGGAGGGGCTGGGAAGGCTCTTTGACGGGCAATACGAATATCATGAGCCGATAATATTTGCTTCAGTGCAGACTATGACCAGAGATCAGCATCTTGAAAAATTTAATCCAGAGGCATTTGATTATATAGTTTTTGATGAATTTCATCATGCAGCATCAGACAGCTATCGTAAAATTATAAGTTATTTTAATCCTAAGTTTATGCTCGGAATTACTGCAACGCCTTATAGGATGGACACTCAGAATGTATTTGAGCTGTGTGATTATAATGTGGTTTATGAGGCGGATTTATTTACATCTATTAACAGGGACTGGCTCTGCCCTTTCTATTACTATGGGATTTATGATTATACAGTTGATTATAATAATGTGACTTATATTAATGGAAAATATCATGAAAAGGAGCTGGAGCAGGTATATAATAATAATTCCAGAGCGGATTTGATATTAGAGCATTATAGGAAATGGAAGGGCAAAAGGGCACTGGGATTTTGCTGTTCCATTAATCATGCTGAATATATGACTAAGTATTTTAATGAAAATGGAATAAACTCTGTTTCAGTTCATTCGGGAAATGAATCAGAGTTTAGGATGGAACGCAAAACAGCAATTGAAATGCTTAAAGAAGGAAAAATTGAAGTGATTTTTTCTGTGGATATGTTTAATGAAGGGGTGGATATTCCTCTTATTGATACAATTATGTTTTTAAGGGCGACGGAGTCCTCGACTGTTTTTCTGCAGCAGCTGGGAAGAGGGCTTAGAAAGGCGGAGGGGAAAAAGAAGGTCAGAGTTCTTGATTTTATAGGAAATTTTAAGAAGGCATCTATGATACCGGCTCTTTTGGGAGGCCGCAAGCTTGTGCCTGAGAATTATCAAGTCAGTAACAGCAGAAATACTGATAAAAGCATTCGTGAAATAGTTGAGGACGAAGAGCTTTTTCCTTCGGGCTGCAGGATTGATTTTGAATTTCAAGTTATTAAGCTTATTGATGAAATGACAAAAGCAGGGAAGCGGCTGGAGGATATTGTTTTTGATAAGTTTTTGGAAGGAATGCAGCAAAAAGGAACTGTTTTGACACGAATGGAATTTTTTGAATCCTTAGATACTGAGCTTTATAGAAAGATAAAAGCCTCGGGTAAGCAAAATCCGTTTTCAAATTATTTGGGATATATTGAAAAGCTTGCCGCAAATAGGAAGATATCAAAAGAGAGTATTGTAAAATTATCAGATGAAGCAAGGGTTCTTGTTGAATTTATTGAAAAAACAAGTATGAGCCAATTATATAAAATACCGGTTCTTCAGGCCTTTATCAAGGATAATAACTTAAAAACAAAGATTAGCGAGAGTGAAATAACTGAAAGCTTTAAGCGGTTTTATGGGGATGCACAAAACTCAAAGGATATTATACGAAATAAAGGTGGCAAAGATTACATGAATTGGACGGATGATATTTACAGAAAGCTAGCGTATAATAATCCGGTACATTTCCTATGCAAAACGCATAGCAATATTTTTAGATTAAAGTCTGATACAAAAGAGCTTGAAATTATACTGAATTTGAGAGAAGATACTAGTAATGAAATATTTGTTGAGCAAGTTAAGGATGCCTTGCATTACAGAAGAAGTGAATTTCTTACTATGAGGCTGAGCTGATAGTAATGTAAATAAAGGGATTAATAAAAACAAAATAACAGTCCTTGAATTTATCATTGATTTAGGAGAAAAAATTACTATGAAGTCAATTGACTATTACAATAAAAATTCCAAAAGGTTTATAAGCGAAACCTTCGACGTTAGTATGGAGCCTTTGCTGCTTGAATTTGCAGCTTATTTGAAGGAGGGAGCAGCTATTTTAGATATTGGCTGCGGTTCGGGAAGAGACAGCAAATGGTTTATGGAACAGGGCTATGATGTTTGGGCACATGATGGCTCGGCGGAGATGATCAGTTATTGCAGAAGTTTTTTAGGTGAAAGAGTTGAACAGGCTACCTTTGAAGACTATTCGACAGAGAGAAGGTTTGACGGACTTTGGGCATGTGCAAGTCTTTTGCATGTAAAAAGAGAGCTATTGCCAGAAATAATAAAGAAATATTCTGAGGTGTTAAAGCAGGGCGGTATCTTTTTTATGAGCTTTAAGAATAGAGAAAGTGATCATGAAAAGGACGGAAGGATATTTACTAATTTTAATGAAAAAACAATTACAGAGCTTTTAGAAAATATTGAGGAATTAGAGCTTGTTAAGGTAATATATACAGTCGATATCAGAGAAGACAGACAGGAAGAAGGCTGGATTAGTGTTATTGCAAAAAAGAGCTGCGTATAGCCCATCTTAATTTAGCAGAACGTGCGCGGCTGTTGGCATTGCATTCTTCAAATGAAGGGCGAATTGCATCAGGTGAAACTGCAGTGTAGATGCCTTCGCGGCAGAGCCTTTTAAAGGATTTTTTAACTAGGCAGTCTTCGCCAGAATGAAAAGTTAGTATTGCAACACGTCCTTTAGGAGCTAGAGCATAAGAAAAGAAAATTAAACTAGATAAAAACAAGCCAGGGGTGATCCTCGAGCTAAGTAAAATGGAGGAAAGATAAGATGCAAATAGCACTAACAGGTAAATTAGCAAAAGCGTTAGGTATAAAACCATCCGCTACAGATGAAACTATAAATCCATTGTTCACGTGGACAGCAAATTGGACAAACGTGTGGGAAAATAGAAAAACAGAAGACCTGCTTGTTTTAGTTAATAATGCCACGCGTTTTACTGTTGCCGTGTATGAGGTCAAACGAAAAGACCTAAAAAAAACAGAAGAAAAAATACAAAATGCAATCAGAAATACGTTATTGGCATATAACCTGAATGTAGAAATGGTGGATAAGTACTTGAACTTGTCAGGAGCTATTGAATATACCAAGAACAGTAGCAGACATGCTTCGGCCTGGGTATCGAAGGCGGGTTTGGAGTGTGCTTTCTATATTGGAAGAGAATATAATGGCCTTAATAAGGTCTACAGTGATCTTGTAGGTGTTGCGTCTAACTATAGAATTGTTGATTATTCTAATAGCAAAAGTGAAGGATTTCATCCATATAAAAAAATGATTAAAGCAATGGAAAATCTGACAGGAATTCAGCCTTACAAAAGCCGAGTATTTGAATTTAGAATAACCCTCGATCTTGAAGTCTATACTGCCGAAAGGAGGGTTCTTGTTCCGGCAGACATGAGCTTTGAGAATATGCATAAGGTTATTCAATATATTTTTGATTGGAAAAGTTATCATCTCTATGATTTTGCTTTATATAATCAAGAGACTGGGGAAAGGGAGCTTTGTTTGGTAGCCTTGGAGGAAGACCTACAATACGATGACAGAGCTGTAATTATGAAAGACTACGTCTTGTCTGATGTTTTTCCGGAAAGCATGAAAATGGTTTATACTTATGATTTCGGAGATAATTGGAAACATGATATTGAATTGGTTCAGGTGATTGAGGAATATGACGCTGAACTTCCATATCTCATAGAGGCAAAAGGTCAAACGCCACCTGAAGATGTTGGGGGTGCTGATGGATTTGTTGAGTTTAGGAAAGTCATTATGGACAATGAACATCCCGATTATCAAAACGCAAAAGAATGGGCTGGATTCTGGACACCGGAACTTAGCGAGTGGAAAAGCCGTCCAAAAGTTATTATTTATTGCTGGTAGAAATATCGGATTGATGAAAATTAGCGATAAGGAGATGTGATTGTTTTTTAGTCCTAACTTGGCACAATCAGAAGGGCTGGATTAGCGTTATTGCAAAAAAGAGCTGCGTATAGCCCATCTTAATTTTGCAGAACGTGCACGGCTGTTGGCATTGCATTCTTCAAATGAAGGGCGAATTGCATCGGGTGAAACTTCAGAGTAGATGCCTTCTCGGCAGAGCCTTTTAAAGGATTTTTTTACCAGACGATCCTCGCCTGAATGAAAAGTAAGTATTGCAACACGTCCTCCGGGAGCTAGAGCAGAAGGAAGCTTTTCGAGGAAATCATAAAGAACTTCATATTCATTATTAACATCAATCCTGATGGCCTGAAAAGATCGCTGGCATGATTTTTTTATGGCTTCTTTTCTTTCTTTTTCAGGGATAAATTCAAGAGCAGAAGCGATTAGTTCGCGAAGCTGGGTAGTTGTTGACAAGACGGCTCCTTTTTTAATTGAAGATACAATTGCACGAGAGATTTCAGCTGCATAAGGCTCGTCTGCATTTTCCAAAAGCATGCCTTGTAATTCGATTTGTGATATTTTTTTAAGACGGTCTGCTGCAGAAATACCCTTTTCAGGGTTAAGTCTTAAATCCAAAGGTCCATCAGCTTTAAAGGAAAAGCCTCTTTCGGGATTATCAATTTGCATTGATGAAACTCCTAAATCAGCAAGAACAAAGTCGAAAGGACCGGATTCGGCAACAATTTGATCAATATTAGAAAAGTTAAGTTGTCTGATTGTTAAAATATCAGGTCCGTATCCAAGAGCTGCCAAACGTTCCCTGGTACGTGGCAATTCAATCGGATCAACATCAGTAGCATATAAATGTCCGCTAGAATTAAGGCATTTAAGCAACTCTAAGGTATGGCCGCCATATCCAAGGGTTGCATCCAAGCCTTTTTGACCAGGAGTAATCTGCAAAAATTCCAATATTTCATTTACGCAAATAGAACGATGCATGCCAGCAGGGGTATTACCCTTTTGGATTACGTTTTCAATAGCTTCAGCATATTTTTCAGGCTGAAGCTCTTTGTATTTTTCATGAAATGCTTTTGGATGGGTTCCATTATATCTAACACGTCGCTGACGTTTTGGTTCTTGATTATCCATGTAGTAACCATGAAGAATTTGTATTTGAATAGGATAAATTCATTGTTTCTCTGCCTTTCACAGTCAGAAAGATAAGTAATGCAAAAGATGAGCATAGATTATCTTTTTATCACCAGGGTACAAAACATATGATAACAAAAGGAGGGTATAAAAGCAAATAATAAACAACACGGGGGGAAGGTTCGAGACCAGTGAAAAAGTCGATTTTTATTTGTTTTTGTGCCCTGAAACCCGCATAGATTCATTGATTAAATTTGGCAAACCCGACCTTTTCAGTAATCTCGAATTGTCCCCCCCTTTTATTAATTGTTTTTGCCTTTTTCTTTTTGTGGTAAAGCACTAATGAATTCTTCAACATTTTTCAAGTCAAGGCTTTCTATATATTCAATAAGGGGTGAAAGTCTTTCATATTCAGTTATCGAAAATAAAACAGCATCAGGTTGGTTGTTTTTTAAAACAAAAACTTTGCCTAATTTGTCTGCTTTTTCTCTACAGGCCTTATAATTCTTAATCATTTCTGAATTTGAAACAATTGCTCTTGTTAAAATATTCATTTAGGGTATCTCCATTTATTAGTTTAATATTAATTTAATACATATAAGTAATAGTGAAAGATCTATATATTTTGAAAATAATTTTGCCTATTAATTGTAAAACAATATTCGACTAAAAAGTATTATATCACAGTATATAGGTCTTTTAAAATACAAAAAATAGTTTTTTGAAAAACTTTAAAAGAGAAAAAATATCATTTAATATTTAATTCGAAAGAGCGCAAAAATTATCGTTAATAAATAATAAGAAAAAATAATTCTATAAATTATTTGAATAATAAATAAGATAATAATATATAAAATATAGATTAACATAATTTGACAAATTAGACTCATTGATATAAGATAAAGTATGTAAAATAAAATTATTAGTAAAAATTTTTAATTTATATATTACAGATAATTATGTAACAAAAAACAAATAAAGTACTGATATAATGGTGCTTGACTTATAAGAGGAGAGATTATTATGAAAGAAATTATTTTAGAAGCTCAAAACAGAACTAAAAAAGCTATTAAATCTAACGACAAAATTGCTGTACCAGGAATACTCTATGGAGACGGTATTGAAGCTTCAATACCTGTAAGCTTTAATAGAATTGATTTGAAAAAAGTAATCAGCGCTTTTGGTGTTAATGCTAAAATATGGGTTAAGAACAATGAAAGCAAGAAGTATGGTTTTATTAAGGAAATTCAGAGACATCCAGTTACAAGGGAAATTGCACATATTGACGTACAGATTGTATCAATAGACCATGAAATAAAGATGCAGATTCCAATTACGTATATTGGAGAAGAGGAATTGAAAACCAGACAGCTTCAGCTTCAAGTGTATAAATCAGAGATTTCTGTTTTAGGTAAAATGGCTATAATGCCTGGGAGCATTGAAGTTGATGTTACAGGTAAAGAATTAGGAACTTCGATTACCTTAGAAAATCTTAGCTTAAATTCAAAGCTTACAATTGAAAAGAAAGATGAAGTTTACGGAATGATTACTCATTTAAAGAAGACAATTGCTGAAGAAGCTGTAGTGGTTGAAACGGAAGCTTAAATAAGAAAGAGGAAATTATAATACTACGATCTTTAATAGGATCGTAGTTTTTGTTTTTTAGATTATTTTTTTAGCTTGTTCAACACGGGGGGACGGTTCTTTTGTGTTCTAAACGGTTAACACAAAAGAACCGTCCGAGACCAGTGAAAAAGTCTATTTTTATTTGTTTTTGTGCCCTGAAACCCGCATAGATTCATTGATTAAATTTGGCAAACCCGACTTTTTCAGTAATCTCGAACCGTCCGAGACCAGTGAAAAAGTCAAAAGA
>DFYO01000043.1 GCA_002381865.1 Clostridiales bacterium UBA4080
TAGTTCGGTTGCCAAACAGGAGGAATGTGTTGAATGAATAAGCGCAAGGAAGATCTGATTTATGTGGGCATAGACCTGCATAAAGACTCTCACACCGCAGTCATTTTAGACTGCTGGAACACAAAACTCGGCGAAATTACCTTCGTCAATACACCAGCTGAATTTCCAAAGCTGATAAGAAAAGTGAACAAATTTTGTACCGAAAACAAAGAACCTGTATATGGATTAGAAAATGCCTACGGCTATGGTCGAGGGCTAGCAGTCTGGCTTATTGCCAAGGGCTTGATGGTCAAGGATGTGAATACTTCCCTTGCACATAGGCAAGCAAAATGCCGAGCCATGTATAAAAAAAGTGACAGTGACGATGCAGAAGCCATCGCCCTTGCCACCATCAACATGCTGTATTCACTGCCAGATGCCTGTCCAAACGATGCCTATTGGTCATTATCCCAAATGGTTAATCGCAGAGATAACATCATGACGCAGAGGATCAGGCTTAAAAATCAACTCCATGAACAGCTGTGTATTGCTTATCCAAGCTACAAGCAGTTCTTTGAGGATATTAGTCGTAAAACTGCCCTGTTCTTTTGGGAACACTACCCGTCTGAGAAATATCTCAGAGGTAAAACGCCTGAAAGCCTTGCCGATGAAATGAAAGACGTTGGGCACAATAGTTTTTCTGTTAGACGCTGCAAGATTATCTTAGATGTGTAATGGTCAATCTTTTTTGTAACACTTTGTTCGATAAATACCTATCAAAATAGTGCTCCTATTGGAGCTGGAAAATTACTGTAAGATTTTACAAATAAAAAATAAGAGGATGAAAAAAAAAATAATAATAATATCAATCAGCATATTTTTGCTCACAGCTTGTTCAACAGGCACAAATGCAGAAAAGCCTTCTGCTAGCAATACAACAGGACTTAATGAAACAACAAGCAATGAAATGATAAACAGCGTATTTGTCACTGAAAAGGGCAAGATAGAACTTGAAAAGAGAGCTTTATTATCAGACAGATTAGAAATATTGATTCCAAAAGAATTCGTAGAAATGCCAGAAGAAATGGCAAAACTGAAATATCCGAGTGAATACAGACCGCCGCTAATATTTACTGGCGCTGAAGAAGAGTCTACCAATATACTAATCAACCATACAAACAACATATTTTCAGACGAACAAATCGCTGAAGATTTTGAATACTTAAAGGAAAGTCTTATGAAGATTTACCCTTCAGCAACATTATACTCAGAAGGTGTAGAAAAAATAAAGGGGAAAAATGTTGGGAAAATTGAGATATTAACACCAGCAATAGATACGAACATATACAATTTAATCTGCTTTCTTGAATTGGATGGGCAGTTGCTAATGTGTTCTTTTAACACTACTGAAGACCAAATGAAGGACTGGAAGCCAATTGGCAATGAAATAATGAAGTCAATTACAATAAATTAGCAAATGCTTTTACAATACTTGAAATTGATTTTATTTATGCTGTTTAATAAGAAAAATCATAATCTTGATACGAGTTTATAAATTTGCTTTCAGTATGTTGCCGTAAATATCCAATTAACAGTAAAATCGAGTGCAAAGTATTTATAAATACTTGCAGTGGCTTAGAAGTTAATGTAAAATAACTTAAAATATATAAGTGATTTTAAAATTGCTTTTGTGTAAGATAGGAGAAAGGAAGAAACTTTTTTTATAACAAAGGAGCAGATTATGAGCAGAAAAAATATTAATGCAGCAGGAGCACCTGCAGCAATTGGACCTTATTCTCACGCAGTGGATACCGGAATTGGATTGATTTTTACATCAGGGCAAATTCCGATTAATCCTGAAACAGGAGAGATGGCAGATAATAATATCAAAGCACAGACAGAACAGGTTTTTAAGAACCTTATTGCAGTTCTTAAGGGTTGCGGCACTTCCTTAGAAAAGGTTGTAAAGGCAACTGTGTTTTTGCAAAGCATGAATGATTTTGCGGCTATGAATGAAGTTTACTCTAAATATCTTGGAGAAACTGCACCAGCTCGTTCAGCTGTTGAGGTTGCGGCGCTTCCAAAGGGCGCACTGGTTGAAATTGAATTAATTTTACTTAAATAATACTTAAATATTACAGATTAAAAAAGATGGGAAACCATCTTTTTTTGTAGAAATAGGAAAGTTCGTCTTGCTAGCAAGAGACCAAATTTTTCTATTCTAAGAGAAATGCGTTCAACGAATGCTATTCTTGTTATAGATGGAGAGGGGTGTTGCACCGACAACCTATAGACTTATTACTGATTGAAAACAAACCCTTCCCCTTTGTACACTCTACAAAGAAAAATCAGAATATAGTGGAAATTGTGGAAGGAAAAAACTTTAATAATAATATTGACAGTATTTTGTGAAAAGTATACTATTAATAGTAAGAAGAAAGTTAATTACGCCTATGGGAGGTGCAAAAATGAAGGGACAAATATTGGTAGCAGATGACTCCTATACGGATTTGGCGATAATAAAAGGTATATTGAGTGATTATCAGGTAACTACAGCAGAGAATGGAGAAGAGGCAATCAATAAGCTTAAGGAATTTAGTGAGTTTGATTTGCTTATTCTTGATATTAATATGCCCAAAAAAAACGGGTTTGAAGTTTTGGAAATAATGCAAAAGGATGAAAAGCTTAAAAAAATATCTGTAATAATTCTCACTAATTATGATGAAACTGAAAATGAGGTTAAGGGCTTAGAGCTTAGAGCTTGGAGCCGTTGACTATATCAGAAAGCCACTGAACATTTCCTACTTAAGGAAGCGTGTTGAGGTACATTTGGCTTTAAATAGTGCCAGAAAGTTTATGGAGCAGGAAAACTATAAGCTGGAAGAAATGGTGCTCAGTAAAACTAAGGAGCTAGTAAGAACTAGGGATATCACTATTCAGGCGCTAGTAGGGCTTTTAGAGGCTCGAAATTTAGAGTCAGGAAATCATATAAAAAGAACACAGTGGATGATGAAGGCTCTTTGTGAGCATCTTGCTAAAAAACAAAAATATGAAATGATTCTTAATCCTATTCATATAAAGCTGCTATTTAAAACTGCGCCATTACATGATATTGGAAAGGTGGGAATACCTGATAATATCCTTTTGAAGCCGGGAAGGCTTACTCAAGAGGAATTTGAGATTATGAAGCAGCATGTTAAGCTTGGGGTAGATGCTCTTTCGCATGATGAGGAGTATGTTAATGAGGCAGGAGGCTTTATAAATGTAGCAATTGAAATTGTGGCTACACACCATGAAAAATATGATGGAACAGGGTATCCAAATACCTTAAAGGGCGAAGAAATACCGCTTTCCGGAAGACTTATGGCAATTATTGATGTTTATGATGCCTTAACAAGCAACAGGGTATATAAGCCGGCTTTTCTACATGAAGAAGCAATGAAGATAATTGAAAGTGAGAGGGGCAAGCATTTTGACCCTGAAATAACAGATGCTTTTATTGAAATACAAGACAGAATTCAAGAGATTTCCAGAGAATTTAAGCAGATAAGCAACTAACAGGAGGAATCAGGATGAGAAAGGCAAGCTGTGCATTAATATTAGCGATGTGTTTGTTGATAGGAATACCTATAGAATACCAATCAAAGGCCAGCCCTGCAATTTTCTCGGAGCAAGAGCTTCAGTTTATCAAGGAGCATCCAATTATTAATGTAGGTGTTGATCCTGATTTTGTACCCTTTGAGTTTATTGATTCAGATGGAAAATATAAAGGTATTGCTGCAGACTATATTAAGCTGATAGAAATCAGATCGGGACTAGAATTTCAAATAACAAATAACGCTTCATGGGAAGAGGCTTATACTAAAGCAATTAACAAGCAGATAGATATACTTCCTGCAATTTCAGAAACACAGGAAAGAAGGAATTATTTCTTGTTTTCAGAGCCTTATTATTCTTACAAAAGAGCAATCTTTTTCCGTTCAGATGAAAAAGAAATTCGAGGAATTGAAGATATAAAAAACAAAAAGGTTGCAGTTCAGCAGGCTAGCTCCAATCACAGCTATTTACTTGAATATCCGGAGATTAAGCTGAGCCTATATGACAAACCCTTAGATGCAATTAAAGCAGTTTCACAAGGAAAGGAGTTAGCCTTTGTAGGTAATATGGTTACCACATCATATTATATCAAGGAGAATGGATTCGGAAATCTTAAATATATAGAAATTGATGAAACAACACCTCAGTCAATCCATTTTGCAATCAGAAAGGACTGGCCGATACTTCAATCAATAATTAATAAAAGCCTTAAGGATATAACAAAAAACGAAAAAATTGGTATTTATAATAAATGGATGGGAATTGAGAGTGATAGAGACTATAGCGAAATACTAAGGCTATTTGCAATAGCGGCAGCAATTGGTGCGATTGTATTAGGAATTTCGCTTTATTGGGTGTATCGTTTAAAAAAGGAAGTTGAGGCTAGGGAAATATTAGAAAATGAAACAAGAAAAGCCAAGGAAGAGGCTGAGGCAGCAAACCATATAAAATCAATTTTTTTAGCTAGGATGTCTCATGAAATAAGAACGCCTTTAAATGCAATTACAGGTCTTTCTTATTTACTCGGGAAAACAGAGATTAATTTAACTCAAAGAATCTATCTTGAAAAAATAATACAATCAAGCAAGAATATGCTTGGAATAATTAATGACATATTGGATTTCTCTAAAATTGAGGCAGGGAAAATTGAATTAGAGCAGAGACCCTTTAATTTGGATAAGCTTATTCAGCAGATTATGAGCATAGTTTACTATAAGATTGAGGAACAGGAAATTGAGTTTTTTGTTAACAAGGATCCTAATATACCATCTCACTATTTTGGTGACCCATTAAGAATTGAACAGATACTAATTAACATTATCAATAATGCACTTAAGTTTACAAGCCTAGGAGAGGTTTCCTTTAATATAAGACTGCTAGAAAAAAATGAAAATATGGCAACTCTTGAGTTTTTGGTTAAGGATACAGGGATTGGAATGTCCAAGGAGCAACAGGAGAGCTTATTTAAGCCCTTTGAACAGGGAGATTCCAGTATTACAAGAGTATATGGAGGAACAGGGCTTGGCCTTTCAATAGTAAAAAGCTTGATAGAAATGATGCAGGGAAGCGTAAAGGTATTTAGTGAAAAGGGCGAAGGCTCTGCTTTTTATATTACAATTCCGTTGGAAATTGATATTGAAAAAGAGCAGGAGCAGGCAGAAAAAGGTTTGCCAAAATACTTTGAAAAGCTCAGGATTTTAGTTTTAGAAAAAAATTCAAATTATATTAGACTACTAGAAGAATACTTGCGTTCTTTTGGAATAACGGGAGAATTCACTCGTTCTGACGAGAAGGCGGTTAAGGCAATTAATAACAATAACTTTGATATCTGTATAGTTGATTTTGATACACCAGCTGAGGGAGGTATTGATTTTATTAATAATGTTAAGGAGACAACAGAAGCAGAAAAGCTGCCAAAGTTTATTCTGATGGTACCATTAATAAAAGAAGAGCTTCTAGAGAAGCTGGAAAAGACAAATGTGGATATTGGAATTACAAAGCCTATAGTGCCATCTGCACTTAATGATGCAATTATGGAGGCGCTGCAGGAAAGAATTGTTGAGAAAACTGAAAAAGAAAAGCATTATGAAAACAAAAAAGCAAAGGTAGAAGAGGGTAAATACAAGGTGCTTGTAATTGATGACAATAACACAAATCAGTATATTGCAAGCTCCATATTGGAAAATATCGGAGTAAAGGTTATTCTTGCCAGCAATGGAAAAGAAGGCTATGAATATTATATGCAGCATAAAAAAGAAATTAGCCTGATACTAATGGATTTACATATGCCAGTAATGGACGGTTACCAGTCTGCAAGTTTAATCCGAGCAGAAGATAAGGAAATTCCAATAGTTGCAATGACAGCAGATGCAATAGTAGGTGTTAAGGAAAAATGTGAGGAGGCAGGAATAGAAGGCTATATTACCAAGCCTTATGAGCCAGAAGAATTTATTGATACAGTAATTAAGATATTGGAAGCAAAAACAAGTACAGCTGCAGAGGGATTTGGAAAAACGAACATAGAAGATAATAATAAAGATGCTACAAGCATAGAACAAGCAAATAGCGAAGCCGATACAATTATGGAATCAAAAGAAAAAAACAGAGAGGATATACTAATTATTCCGTTTGAAAAGAAGGAGGCTTTAGATTACGAGGATGGCTTAAAAAGAATTGGTGGAAATAAAGAGCTTTATCAGGTCGTTATTGAAGCATTCTTAAAAGATTCTGAAGAAGTAATAGATATATTAAGCAATTACATAAACACCAAGGATTATGAAAGAGCAGAGGCAGTAGCACATAAAATCAAAGGAGGAGCAGGAAATATAGGGGCAAAATTGCTGTTTGAGGCGGCAAAAAGATTACAGAAGGCTCTTGAAGTAAAACAAGAAGAGTTGATTAATGAAGAAATGAAGGTGTTTTCAAAAGAGTATACAAAATTATCCGAAGAAATAAAAAAATATTAGAGAAATCGGGTGTATAATATGAGAAATTCAGGAAAAAGAATTGGGGAAATACTAGTAAATTTAGGTATTATTTCAGATGAACAGCTCTCCTATTCCTTGAGGCGACAAAAGGAAACCAATAAGGTTTTAGGGAAAATTTTAATCGAAGAGGGATACATTTTAGAGGAACAGATTATTGAGGTTTTAGAGCTTCAATATGGAATTGAAAGCGTAAGGCTGGACAAATATGATATAGATCCTGAAGCACCGGGACTGATATCAGAAAAAATGGCAAGAAGACATGAATTAATTCCAATTGCATTAGAGGATAACTTGATGACGGTTGCTATGACCGACCCTCTTAACATTTTTGCAATTGATGATTTAAAGCTAGCTACAGGTTATGAAATAAAGCCTTTAATTGCGACACACAATGATGTGTCTATTGCCATTGAGCAGTATTATAAGAAAACCTCGGCAGAATCAACTGCCCAGGAATTTAGCCATAATTTTGGGAATGATACTGAGATTGATAATGGAGAGCTTGAGCTTTTGGCTCAGGTTAGTAATGCACCTGTAGTTAAGCTGGTGGACTCAATTATTATTCAGGCAATTGATAATAAGGTAAGTGATGTTCATATTGAACCACAGGAGGATTCTCTTATTATAAGATTCAGGGTTGATGGAGAGCTTTTTGAACACATGGTTTTAAGCAAAAGATCTCTTTCGGCAATTGTAACTAGGGTGAAAATTATGGCGCACTTGAATATTGCAGAAAACCGTCTTCCGCAGGACGGAAGAGTTGAGATGGAGATGGCAGAAAAAAGAGTAGACCTTAGGATTTCAATTATGCCTACAGTTTATGGAGAGAAAATAGTAATTCGTATTCTAGACCAATCCAATAAAATGCTCACCTTACTGCAGATGGGAATGAGTATGGAAAACTACAAAAAATATAATGCAATAATTAAAGCTCCAAATGGAATTATACTTGTAACAGGACCCACAGGAAGCGGAAAAACCACTACGTTATATGCAACCTTAATTGAGCTTAATAATGTAAAGCAAAATGTAATAACGGTTGAAGACCCTGTTGAATATAAGCTTAAGGGCATCAATCAGACACAGGTAAATGAAAAAGCAGGACTTACCTTTGCAAGATGCTTAAGGTCTATTTTAAGACAGGACCCGGATATTATTATGATTGGTGAAATAAGGGATGTTGAAACAGCACATATTGCAGTCAGAAGTGCGATTACAGGACATTTAGTATTAAGTACCCTGCATACTAATGATACAGTATCTACAATAGCAAGGTTAAAGGATATGGGAGTTGAGCCGTATCTTATTTCCAGCTCTATGATTGGAATTGTTGCACAAAGACTTGTGAAAAAAATATGTTCTAATTGCAAAACCAGCTACCAGGCTAACGAATTAGAATGTAGTCTTTTAGAGGAACAAACTGCTGTTTTACACAAGGGAAGCGGATGTAATTTGTGTAATCATACCGGATATAGAGAACGAACCGCAATATATGAAATACTTCCTATGACAAAGGATTTAAAAAGCATTGTCGCAAAGGGCTGCGATGCTGATTCAATAAGAGAGCAGGCTTTAAAGGAAGGAATGCAAACCTTAAAAAACAGCTGCAAGGAACTGGTGCTAAAGGGAGTAACCACTATAGAGGAATTAGTTAGATTGACCAGCTCAATCGAATAGGGGGTACTATGAAAATACATGAGATGATGAAATATGCAGTTGATAACAGAGCTTCTGATTTGCATATCAAGGTTGGTTCTCCTGCGATAATAAGGGTTGACGGAGAGCTTATTGAGATTGATTCACAACAGCTCTATCCCAAGGACACTGAGGAGCTGACGCTTGAAATCTTAGGGCCGGAAAGATTTAGCGTGTTAGACAGAGAAGGAGAAATTGATTTCTCCTATTCTGAAAAAGGAATCGGACGTTTTAGAGTTAATGCCTACAAACAGAGAAATACTTATGGGATTGCGCTGAGGGTGGTTAATTTTGAGATACCTACACTTAAAGAGCTGGGTATTCCTGAAACTGTAGGGAGCTTTACAGACCTTACACATGGACTGATTTTGGTAACAGGTCCAACAGGAAGCGGTAAATCAACAACCTTAGCCTCGATGATACAGATGATTAATGAAAAAAGAAGATGCCATATTATTACGCTAGAGGATCCTATAGAATACCTTTATAAAAACAAGAAGGCAATTATTGGACAAAGAGAGATTGGTATTGATACAACTAGCTTTAGTAAAGGCTTACGGGCTTCCTTAAGACAAGATCCAGATGTAATATTAGTTGGTGAAATGAGAGATATAGAAACCATTGAAATTGCCCTATTGGCAGCAGAGACGGGGCATCTTGTTTTATCCACTCTGCATACACTGGGGGCAGCTAAAACAGTGGATAGGATTATTGATTCTTTCCCTAATAATACAAAGGATCAGATTAAGGTTCAACTTGCCTCTGTAATTCAAGGGGTAATATCGCAGCAGCTCCTTCCAAACAAAAGTGGTCATGGAAGAGTGCCAGCATGTGAGATAATGGTGGCAAATACTGGTATAAGAAATATGATAAGAGAAAGCAAAAGTCACCAAATACAAAATGCAATTGTAACAGGACTTGGACAGGGAATGATAACAATGGACAATTCGTTGAAAAATTTGTATCAAAGGGGTATAATAAGCAGAGAAACAGCTATAAATCACGCAATTGAAAGAGAAGAGCTGATTAAGGGCATAGAATTCTGACAAAGGGGGGCCTTCTATGGAATACAGATATAAAGCCGTTAAGAATACAGGGGAGATTATTGAAGGCGTTTTCTCAGGCAACTCTAAGGAAGATGTTGCACAGATGCTCAGAAACAATCAAAGCTACCCTACCTATATTGAAGATAATGTAAGAATTGGCTCTATGGAAATCGAGGTCAAAAGAAAAGTAGGCTCCAAGGATTTATCCTTCTTTTGCAGACAGATGAATGCAATGCTTAATGCAGGAAGCACGGTTATTAGATGCCTGGATATAATGAAGAAGCAGCTGGATAATAAAACCTTAAGAGAAACAGCAGCTCAGATGCACAGCGATGTTCAAAAAGGTAAGCTTTTGTCGCAGGCAATGCAGGAGCATTTAAAGGTTTTCCCAGAGCTTATGATTTATATGGTAGAATCGGGAGAAATAAGTGGTAATCTGGATGTAATTCTTCAAAGACTTGCGGATTATTTTGAAAAGGATGCCAAGATAAAAACCAGGATTAAGAGTGCTATGGTATATCCGATTGTACTGATAGTCCTTTCTATAGTAATTGTAACGGGCTTGGTGACATTTATATTACCCACCTTTATAACCTTATTTGAAGGAAGCGGAGTAGAGCTTCCAATGCCTACTAAAATCTTACTGGCACTTAGTGCTTTTATACGCAGTTATTTTCTTTATATTGGAGTTGCAATAGTAATAATAATTTTGATTGTCAGGAGAATATACATTTCGCCTGAAGGAAGATTGTTTTTTAGCAGCCTGGCTTTAAGAATACCTTTATTTAAAGGCTTAAATACCAAGATAATTACAGCAAGATTTGCAAGAAATTTAGCAACCATGCTCTCTAGCGGGGTTCCGCTTTTAACCGCTTTAGAAAATATATCCCATATTATTACAAACAGAGTGGTATCAAATGCTATCAAGAAATTCAAGGAGGATATTCAAAAGGGAAGTGAGCTTCATCAGGTAGTTAAGGATAGTAATCTGTTTCCACCAATGCTAGACAGCATGATGGAAATTGGTAAAGAATCAGGAGCCTTAGATACTATACTAGATAAAACTGCAGATTATTATGATGATGAGGCGGAACAAGCTTTGCAAAGAATGGTAGCCTTATTTGAACCTGCGATGATAGTAATTCTGGGTGTAGTAATCGGATTTATTGTAATATCAATGGCAATGCCAATGTTTGATATGGCAAAAACAGTTAAATAATTGGAAGAAGGAGAGGAGGAAAGGAGAAAAATAAGGGTTATGGCAGTATTAATATAGAAGGCAACATATAAATCAGATATTAAATTCTTAGGAGGAATCATTATGAAAAATCTAAAAAGAGTATTAAAAAACAAAAAAGGTTTTACATTAATTGAACTGATTGTTGTTATAGCAATCCTTGCAATCCTTGCTGCTATATTAATTCCAAGATTTTCAGGCTTCCGTGAAAAAGCAGCTAGCTCACAAGCACTTGTACATGCTAAGCAAATAGCTACAGCGGGAGATGCTTTAGTAGCAGAGGACCCAACAGCGACCCCTACATCTGCAGAGGTTTTAGAGATTGCAGGACCTGATGTAACAGGTGCAATTTCTGCCGATTCAGTAGCAGATGGAAGATACCTATTTACTTATACTTTAGTATATGAGGGAGAAACTTACGTAGCAGTAAGAGCAGCAGATGGAGAAATAGATGTAACCTGGTAAAAAATATTATATAGTTTATTCAACTGTTATTACCTAAAACTAAAAGAGAAGTCAGAGCATAATGGCTTCTCTTTTATAAAAAAATAACATTAACGCAAAACGTAATATCGTTTATCAAAGGCGGTGTTGAAATGTTCAGAGTACACAATCAAAAAGGATATGCTCTAGCACTTGTAATATTGGTAGTAGCCATTCTTTCGATAATCGGAGCAGCTCTTATGGTAGCTGCACGGGGAGAACATGTATTTACCTCAAGACAAAAGGATAAAACACAGGCCTACTATGTTGCTAAATCCGGAGTAGAAGCTATGGCTTTATGGATAGAGGATACCGCTACCACCTTAGCAGAGATTAATACTATAGTATCGGGTAACACTACAAATACAGATACATGGACAGATTTTCCTTCAGGCGGCCGTTTTAAAATTCATTTTTCAGGAGACCAATACTCGCCAGTAATACATAGCGAGGGAGAATATAAAAGCATCACTAAAAATGTAAGCTTGCTTTTAGATAAAAGAAGCTATTTTGATTATGCAGTTACAGTAGTTGGAACACTTGGCTTAAATCAGGCAAACACAGATGTTTATGGAGATGTTGCACTTGCAAATGGAGCTATAATTGATGATGATTCAGGTACTATTCATGGGGATGTATATGACATTACCAGAGAGTTTGAAACACCAACAACCTCCCTCCCAAATTCAAGTATGGGGGATTATGTACCGATAGACCCGGACTCCCCCTATGATTATGAGTTTGAAATATCAGGGCTTACTAAGGTTAGAATAGACAATATTGATGAAAACAATAAAACAATTCATGTTACAGGCGATGGAACACTAATTATTTTTGCGGATACTGTAAGCTTTAAAGGAAATCTTTATACTGATTCGGACTGTAAAACAATTCTTAATATATTAGATAACGGTAATCTGAATTTTCAAACAGGAAGCTCTGAGTTTCAAGGCTTTATATACGGACCTACAGCAGATATAGTAATAAGAGCTAATATGGAGGGCGTAGGTGCAGTTGTTGCAAGAAATCTGGATTTGTCCTCAGGTGGTTCAATTGAATTTGATTCAGATTTGGCAGATTCAATTTATCCAGAGGATATGGGCCTTAGTTCACTGGGTTATGACCGTGAGGTTTGGGGAGACTAAAGCTATTTAAGGAGGATTCCTCTATGAAACGTATTGATAACAAAGGAATGTCGCTTTTAGAAACAATTATTGCGATAGCCATTTTTGGGATTTTTATGGTAGCCTTTTTGAATTTTTTTAGCTTTGGACTAGACTTTGTAGCAAAATCAGGACATAGAAATAATGCGGTTTTTATGGCTCAAAATTCTATAGAAAAAGCATATACAGGCACAATCACAACAGAGACCGGAATAACAAGAACAGTAACAAGTACAAGCATTGAAATCAATCTGCCTTCATTATCGGGCATTACAATAATATCAGAAGGAGAGTTAGTATCAACAAAAGCTGAGTTAAATAATGAGGAAGCTGTAATTGATGCGTTTATTCCTTAAAAAACAACAAGGTCTTTAACAAAGCTTATGCTTTTAGAGGTGGGACTATGAAAAATAATAATACAGAAAAGTTGATAGATATTATTAAAAATAATAAAGCACTTACCTTAATTGAAATAATTGTGACTATGGCAATATTAGGTATTATTATTGCATTTGTTTTTTCGTTTCAAAGCTTTGAAACAAAAATATTTAACAGAACAGTAACTAAATCAGACCTGCAGTCAGATGTCAGGACAGCAGCGGATTATATTGTAAGTGAGCTCAGAAATGCTACTGAAATTTCATTAAGCACTCCTGCAAATCCAAGCAATTATAACAGAATATATATTAGCTCAAATCAGATTGCAGTAAACAAAACAGATGGCAGCAATGCATTTAGAACGGAAGCAGTAATTGCAGAGAGCGATGATTTAAACTTTTTAGTAGTTCCTTCAGGAGCAAGCTATATGCTGAGCTTTTCTATTAAAGCAACCAAGGATGGACAGGATTATCAAACTAGTGGAAGAGTAATATTAAATAATATCCGAGAGATAACGGGCAGTACTTCGGGAAACAGTATATATTATATTAAGGATTTAACTATTACTGATTTACCAGAGCCGACTACCTCTGAGCCTATTACTGGAGGGGGGACCACTGAGCCACCTACAGGTGCTACAACTGCTGAAGCTACTACTGAAGCACCGCCAAGTGAACCAGAGGTTTCAGGTATTTCAGGAATTTCTCAAAAAAGCTTTGCATTAACCTTTAGCAAGCAAATTGCAAATGCAACAATTTCAGAGGGAGGTGCAGTCAGTAGCTTTCCCAGCTTTGACATAATATTTGAAAATAGCGGTAATTATTCAAATAATACACCGATTACAATAAATGTAACTGCTACTGACGGAACCACATCTACGGTTGTAGTTATAAGAAATGGAGTTAATTGGAGCATTTATGATTAAAGAAGCTTTTTTATAGAATAGGAAAGTTCGTCTTGCTTGCAAGAGACCAAACTTTTCTATTCTACAAGAAACGCGTTCACCGAACGCTATTCTTGTGAAAAATTATAGGAGGAGGGTGTTTATGACTAATGCAAATATGAAAAATATTGTTGCAGTGGACTTTGATAATTCAGCTATCAAAGTAGTGGTAGGAGATATGATAAAAAACGAGATATCGATAAAAAAGCTATGCCAGACTTCTTTGCCAGAGAATGTAATTATTGATGGAAAAATAATGAACCAGGCAATTGTTGAGGATTCATTAAAGGAGTTATTAAAGACTAATGCAATAAAAAACGGACATTGCTTTGCAACCTTTGAAAGCAGCAACATTATTTCTAGAGAGGTAATAGTACCAAGCAATCAGAATGCAAACTTTCAAGAAATGGCAAAATATGAAATGGCACAGTTTTTGCCAGTAGAGATGAGTAATTATATTGTCCAGTCAAAAAAAATAAAAGAAGTTGAAGTAGACCAAAAGCCTTTTATAGAAGCATTATCAACTGCAATTCCAAAAGCTATAGTAGACCAGTATTTTCAGGTTATTCAAAATAGCGGTCTTAAGCCTGCTGTGCTTGATACCTACAGTAATTCAATTGCAAAGCTTTTTGAAGTTCAGGGCAGAATAAATGAGGAAACGATTGCAGATAAGGTTGTAGCCGTGGTGGAGTTTGCCTATGATAGTATGCTAGTTGTTATTTTTCAAAATGGACAATTTAAGCTAAGCAGATTAATTGTCAGGGGAATAAAGGAATTAGATGCCAATATTTCTAGATTTATGGGGGTTACAATTGAAGATGCTTCGAAGCTTAAGATGAGTATCAAGAATATAATGGATTATTCAGCTGAAAAAATGGATGACGAAGCCAGAATGGCGAATGTAACACGTTCTACCTTAGAAGCCTGGTTTGAGGAAATAGAGAAGGTGTTCAGATACTATGCTTCAAGGAATAAGGGGCACGAGCAAATTGACAATATATTTATTTCGGGCTCAATTGCAGATATTAATGGGGCAGATGAATTTATTGGAGCATATTTTAGAACAAAGGCTAAAAAAATGGAAAGCATTAATGGGATTTTATGGCCTGACAAGGAACAGCCAAAGGATTTTGCAGAATACCTGCATGCTATTGGTGCAATGTATAGAAGGTAGGCGGGAGGGATAACTATGTATGATTATAACTTTTTTGAAAGCTATATAACAACTAAGAGTACTAAGAAGGATGCCTCCTTTAAGGTTTTTGTAGTATATCTGGTATTGCTAGCCTTGTTGACAGGAAGTGTATATGGATACAAATATATTACACGAAAGGATATTGAAGAAATAAAAGTAATTCTTGAGCAAGAGGACAATAAAAGAGTACTTACAATCCTTGAGGACAAGCAAAATACCTTGGACAAAATAAAAAATGTAAATAAAAAATTACCGGGTGTGCCGAAGGCATTTGAAAAGGTAGAAATAGTAGATAGAGCAAGTGTAGATGCTATTGTTAATGCTTTTCCTGCTGATGCAAAGCTAGATGAACTCAAAATTGATTTAACGGATAAGGAAGATGAGCCTGAAATAACAATTGACGGAAGTGGAATGATTTTTTCGGCAATAGCCGAGGTGGAGCATTCCCTAAAAAGACATTTTGACGAAAAAACGGTGTTTCTCGAAAAGGTGGAGCTTGATGAAGGGGCGCTAAAATTCAGAATTTTAATTAATCTGGAAGGGGTTGGAGTAAATGAGAATAACAAGTAGAGAGAAAATGTTTCTTACAGTTCTTGCAATTGCGTTAATCAGCTTTCTTATGTTTTCATATTTTTTTACTCCTGAATATGCAAAGATAATGCAGCTATATCAAGAAAAGAGAGCGGTACAGGAAAAGCTGGAAAGTGTCAATGATAAGGCGGCTAAGGAAAAAGAACTGGATAAGGCAATTGAAAAAGAATATAAAGAGCTTAGAAAGCTATCTGCTGCCAGCTTTACAGAAATCCCACAGGAGGAAATGGTGCTGCTTGCCAACGACATTTTATCTGTTTCAAAGCTTTTGGGAACAGGAATGGAATTTACTGAACCTAGAGTTGAGAATATTAATGGAATAGAGGTATTAAGAAATATAGTTGAGGTTGGTTTTAAGGGTGAATATTCAGAAATAGTAAAGGTATTAAATACTGCTTGGGATTATCCAAAAGACCTATATGTTACAGGGCTGCATATTAAACAAAAGGATGGAGTACTACAGGGAAGCTTTGAATTTGAAATAGAAAATCTCTTAATAGATAAATCTCTAGCAACTAATCTTTATGCTTGGTATATTGATGAATTATTTACCAAGGTCAATCCTTTTGCACCTTATGCGCCAGCAAATTCAACAGTCAGATATATATATATTGGGGAAGGTGCTAATTTATTAAATGCCGGAAGATATGGAGCATTTGTTGATATTAGCGGACATTGGATGGAAAAGGAAATCAATGAATTTTTAAAATCAGGGTATATATATATAAACCCATATAATACCTTTAGCCCTAATGCGCCGATAAGCAGGGGAGAATTTGTTGTTTTATTAGATAATGTTTATAAGTGGGTTGCGTCTGGAGAGGATATTGACCTTTCAAAATTCAAGGATTATAAAAAGGTGGGAGACCTTCAGGCATCCTATGCAAAGGCTATTCAAAAAGGATTTTTAAGCGGTTTTGTTGAGGGCTATGAGGATAATACGTTAAGGCCGAATGATCCTATTACCTACAAAGAAACAGAGCTGATTATGAAGAGAATAAAAACAGATGACAGCTTTAAATGGTCAGAAGTAGCTAAGGATATTACTAGCAAAAAAGACATATCCTCTCCTAACTGGACAAATCCAGAAGCAACTCTTACAAAAGCTGAAGCAATTTATCTTTTAACTTACTTTAAATAGAGGTATAATAGAATTTAATATAAGCTTGTAGAAAATGTTGAAAGACTATCTATTACAAGGGCATTATAATAACATAATAGAGACAGGATGTGAGAGCATGAGTGCATTGATTGCAATATATGGATTAATAATTGGATCATTTATAAATGTATGTATTTACAGAATTCCAAAGGGTGAGGAGGTAGTATTCACGCCTTCTCACTGTTTTTCATGTGGCTATAGGCTAAAATGGTACGATTTAATTCCGGTTTTCAGCTATGCTTTTTTACAGGGCAAATGCAGAAACTGTGGAGAGAGCATTTCCATACAGTATCCTTTGGTTGAGCTGGCTAATTCAGCTATGTATGTATGGATATATCTAATATTTGGAAGCAGCATAGAAACCGTTTTATATATGTTTTTAGCTTCAGCACTTTTGACTATTTCTGTAATAGATTTCAAGCACATGATTATACCCGACAGTATTGTAGTATTTATTGGAATATTAGCCATTATTAATTTGATTTTTAATATTAAGCTATGGCTTTATTTTGTAGTAGGATTTTTTGTTGTAAGTGTAATTTTACTTGTAATTGCAATTATTACAAAAGGAGGCATGGGTGGAGGAGATATTAAAATGATGGCAGTGGCAGGTCTTTTAATAGGCTGGGATAAAATACTTTTGGCACTAATGCTGGGAGCAATTTTAGGTTCAGTTGTAGGCGTTACATTAATTGCCTTAAAGATAATTGAAAGAAAGCAGTTTATTCCCTTTGGACCATTTTTAGCTGCAGGGGTATTTGCTTCAGCTTTATATGGAGAAGAGATAATCGGCTGGTATTTAAAGCTTTATCAATAAAAGAAATTACATAATTTTAGGAAGGAATATAATCAGATTAATTCTTTATAATGAGGAATGATAGGGTTATTATTTAAAATATGATTAGAAAAATTTTTGATTTGTATATTGAGAGAGCCCCTTTCTTTTGGGAGCTTTTTGTTCAACATATAATACTTACTCTTATTTCAGTGCTTATAATTACTGTTATTGGAATAACTACAGGAATATTAATGACAAAAAACAAATTTTTTGCAGAGATAATTTTACGACTGACTAGTTTTTTGTATACTATTCCTTCCATTGCTTTATTTGGATTTTTAGTTAGCATTACAGGCATTGGAATTAAAAGTGCAGTAATTGCTTTAGTGCTTTACGGATTACTACCGGTTGTAAGAAATACCTATACAGGATTGAGTGAGGTTGATCAGGAGATAATTGAGTCGGCTGAGGGAATGGGAAGTACTCAGCTTCAGCTGCTCTTTAAAATCAGATTACCACTTGCCCTTCCCATTGTATTTAGCGGTTTTAGGACAATGGTGGTGATGGTAATTGCACTAGGGGGGATTGCATCCTTTATAGGAGCAGGAGGACTTGGAACTGCAATTTGGAGAGGTATTTCAACGCATTTTCCTGAAATGACAATTGCAGGCAGCTTGTTGGTAGCCCTGCTGGCAATTGTTTCAGATATTATTTTAGAAATCATTGAAAAAAAACTAAGAAGACGCTTTTTGGGTGAAGCGGAAAGAGAGGAAGAATTATGAAAAAGTATTTAACTATGGGTATTATGCTAGGGGTGATTTTGTCTTTGCTAATTGGAACTACAGGATGTAAAAAAGAGGAAAAGAAAATAACTCTTGCGAGCAAGCCAATGACAGAGCAGTTTATACTGGCAGAAATACTAACTCAATTAATTCAAGACAAAACAGATATTATAGTAGAGCAAAAGCTTGGGATAGGCGGAGGAACTTCCAATATTCATCCGGGATTATTAAGCGGAGAAATAGATTTGTATCCTGAATATACTGGAACAGGATGGCTTTTTGTACTGAAAAAGGAGCTAATTAGAGACAAGGATGAATTATATAAAGCTGTAAAGGATGATTATTTGAAAGAATTTAATGTTCTTTGGAGCGGTATGTATGGATTTAATAATACCTATGGACTAGCAGTGAAAAATGAGGTTGCAAAAGCTTATAATTTAAAAACCTACAGTGATTTGGCGAAGGTAAGCGATAAGCTTATATTTTGTTCAAATGCAGACTTTTTTGAAAGAGAGGATGGATTTGAGGGCTTGAAAAACACTTATGAATATAAATTTAAGGATATCAAGGAAATAGATATAGGACTAAAATATAGTGCAATTGCTGCAAATGAAGTTGATATTATAACAGTTTTTTCAACTGATGGCAATTTGGAGGAGGCAGGACTTACTGTATTAACAGATGATAAAAACTATTTCCCTTCTTACCACTGTGCTACTCTTATAAAAAAAGAAACGATTGATAAGTATCCTGAGATTGAAGGGGTTTTAGAGCAATTGACGGGACAGATTCAGGACGAGGATATGATTAAAATGAATTATCTAGTTGATGTTAAAAAGGAAGACCCTAAAGCTGTTGCTAAAGAATTTTTAACAAAGAAGGGATTATTAAATGCCGATTATTGAGTTTATTGATATTTCTAAAAGCTATAAAAAAGATGAAGAGGTACTATATAGTCTGAATATGGAGGTTAACAGAGGAGAGATTATTACAATCCTTGGAGAATCAGGCTCAGGTAAAACAACAATGCTTAAGCTTGTAAACCGAATGATTAATTTTGATACTGGTGAGCTAAGAGTTCAGGGGAAAAATATTAAAGAATGGGACAAGGTTGAACTAAGAAGACATATAGGATATGTTATACAGCAAATAGGCCTTTTTCCGCACATGACAATATGGGAAAATATAAGCTATGTGCTTATGCTGGAAAACAAAAAAAAGCAGGAAAGATTAAAATGCGCCTTTGAGCTTTTAGAGCTTGTAGGCCTTCCTAAGGATTATGCCTATAGATATCCGCGGGAGCTTAGTGGTGGACAAAAACAACGAATAGGGGTTGCAAGAGCCTTAGCTGCAAATCCAGATATTATTTTAATGGATGAGCCCTTTGGAGCTGTTGATGAAAAAACAAGAGCACAGCTTCAAGATGAGCTTCTAAAAATCCAAAAAGCACTTCATAAAACAATTCTTTTTGTAACCCATGATATTCATGAGGCACTAAAAATGGGAAGTAGAATAGCGTTATTAAACAAAGGGAGAATTGAACAGATAGGTACGGGTAGGGAGCTTATTCTCAACCCCAAAAATGAATTTGTTAAAAACTTTTTTGGAATTAAGGGCTTTACCTTTATGCTAGATGAAGATAAGCTAGAGGGGCTTTATAAAAGAGTTCTTAACAAGGAAATAGAGCTAGAAGAGCTCTTGAAATAGTTAAAAAGAATGGCTCTTTGTCAAATACGGTCAGAATTTTAGCTTGATATTATTTCTCCAAAACCCTTGGTGGTTTCATTCTGCCTTCCCATGCACGTCCTGTGCATAGGGAAGGCGTTTACTCCTGTGCACTTCTGAATGAAACCCCAAGGGTACTTTATAAGTTGATCAAAAATTCACGCTAAAATTCTTCTGTATTTTAAAGGCTCTTTGTCAAATTTTGGGGTTGAATCCATTTGGATTCAGCTCCATTACTGCATTAAGAGCTATTTTTGTAGTTATAAATGTGTGATGCAATTATAATATTTCAGCTTTATTTTTGTAAGGTAATCATAGCTTGCAATATTATTAAGATTTTCAATTAATTGCTTTTGCTGGGTTACGTCCTGAATAAAAAACACCTTTCCAATTATCTTGTTTTTTTCCTCAATAAATATTTTTTTGAATTCAAAAAATTTGATAGTATCATCATATAAAACCTCTAATTCAAAAATATTTGTTTTTTTTGAAAGAAGCATAGCGCCTTCTTCGTTGCGGCTAAATTCTGTGCCGATAAGATTTTTATTTAACCAAGGGAATACATTTTGAGCCGCATGATTAAAGTCAATTAGGCGATTAGCTGTATCTAAAACAATGATTCCTTCAGCTATTTCCATAAAAGCAATATCCTTTACAAATTCGGTTAGCTCTAGTAAATTAAGTTTGAAAATTGCAATATACAAAAGTGTGGCAGAAATGCATAAGCCAAAGGGGGTTAAATCTAGATTGTATGGAGATAATCCTAATAAATATATAAGATTAAATACACCTGTTGAAAGAGAGGCTAAAAAAAGCATAAAGCCAGGGGAATTAATCTTGAACCTGTTTGATTTCCAGGAATTGTAAAACACAATTAATCCAAAAATTTGAGCTATATAGGAATAGAGAATATAAATATTGTACCAAATACCCTTAGTAAAATGCAGAATAAGATAGCCATTGACGGGCTTTGGCAGTATTTCCTTATATATTAATCCATGGAATTCATTTGTTAGGGCAAAAAACATAGTTAATACAGGGATAATTAAAAATACCAATGCAGTTGAAAAGGGCACCTTTTTTTTGAAATGAAATTTATATGCGAAAAAAAGCCAGAAGGCAGGCATATAAGGAATTCCCAAATATTCGATTTTTAATGAGAATAAGAGCGAGTTTTTATCAGGAGATAATAGCTCAAGGCCATAGCCTGTAATATATATTGCTGCAGCAAGGCACATAATAGAAAAAGGAGCAGAAAGAGCGTTCCTTTGCTTGGATAAAGAATATAAGAAAAAAATAAAAAAGGCTGTGGCAAAAACAAATAATAATGCAGCCATATATCCTATCATGCGCAACTCCCCTTTACACAATAACTATAAATAATCGTCTGTTCAATTTATTAGCTTGAAATTAAAATACTCTGTATAATAAGAATACCATATTTGGAAAATTCAAACAAGTAAGAGCATAAAAATTAAAAAAACTAAAGAATGTATAGATCTTTTGCTTTCGGTATAGAGGCATACCATGATAAACAAGCCTAAATTAATACCTTAATAAACTCCATATTGTCATATTCACAGTCTTTAAGCTCATAAAAAAGGTCATCCATATAAGTATTGTGGTGATCTAGTGTTTTTGCAAGAACCTGAATTAGCTTAACTGCATCAGAAGCTGAAGCTTCCTTGCTAGCTGAAAAAAAGGCAACCATATAAAATCGCACCCATAAAAAGTGAATTATTAGCATTAGGTAACCATCAAACATTCGATGTGTCATTGAAAAAGGAAAGACATTCTTAAACATAATATTAACAAGGTCATTTTCAAAAATATATTCATATTCCTCTAAAAAGGGTTCAAAATAGCGTTGGAGTGAGTCTTCATAAAGAGCGGACTTTACTTTGATATCCTCACCAGAATCAAGCGTAAAGGCTTCACGTACAAGCTTTGTGTAGTTAATAAACTGAGCATTTTCAATTGAACTGAATGTATTAAGCTTATTAGTCCATTCTTGAAATAAACTCACCAATAGAGGTAGACTTGATGAAGCTTCAGGCAAATCTGAGAAGTTATCAGTATCAAAATTATTTAAGTAGTTATACATGGAAGCTAAATCAAAATCACTTTTTTCATCAAGAATTTCAAGGAAATTGCCAAGAGCTTTAAGACGCTTTGTCAAAGGATAATTTCTGTTTTGAATTATAGAAATACATTTTTTGCGTATTAGATGAAAAAATTTTACTGGAGAATCAGAGTATTCTGCTAGACGAGTATCTACAATGCTTCCCAGTACGTGCTTGTTAAGGGGCTGGTTATTTTCTTCAAAGCATATACCCTCGGGATTTAGAAGAACTAGCCTTGCGGCTTCCGGACAGGATAAATAAAGAGAGGTTTCATAATAATCATCAATGGCATTAGTAACTCGTGGGAAGGAGGAACATACGTTGGACAGATATTCTTCACCCATATTGCTAAAGATTTTACAGTAGCAGTTTTCGTCTAAGAAGGGGCAGCGCTTTGAAGCTTCCATTCGAACCTTTCCGTAATCGACCTCCGTGCTGTAGCAGTATTCATTTTTATATATATAGCTTTGAAACATGGAACGCATGGAGCTATCCTTAGTGCGAAAGTATTGACGAAAGGTAATGCGGTCAATATCTACATCCCATCCAATACAGCAGCTATCCTCGCAAGAACCGCCTATGCACTTAAAGTCTTTTAAATAGGTTGGATTTATTTGTTTTACAGGATTTTTTAAATTAGACATTTTATAAACTCCTTAAAATTATATCTGAACATATATTACAGCTATAATATAGTTTATAGTAAATAAATTGAAAATACCACATCTTTAATTGATATTGTTATTTTGTAATCAAAAGGGTATAATTACTCTGAAAAACTTTTGGAGGTAAAGCAATGAACTTTATTGAGCTGATAAAAATTATTATTTTAGGAATTGTGGAAGGGATTACGGAGTGGCTGCCGATTAGCAGTACAGGGCATATGATTTTGGTAGATGAATTTATCAAAATCAACCTTAGCAGCAGCTTTAAGGAAATGTTCTTAGTGGTCATCCAGCTTGGGGCAATATTTGCAGTAGTTGCAATATACTTTAACAAATTATTTCCCTTTAAAATAAATCTAAACAAAAAAAATAAGGCTGAAAAAATAATTGAGATTAAAAAAGATATAATGAGCCTTTGGTTTAAAATACTGGCAGCATGTCTGCCTGCAGGTATAATAGGGTTTATGTTTGATGATAAGATAGATGAGCTTTTTTATAATTATCAAACAGTAGCAGCAACCTTGATAATATATGGAGTTGTATTAATCTGGATTGAAAACAAAAACAAAAATTCAGAGCCAATAATTAAGGACTTTAAAGAGCTGACCTATAAAACTGCCTTGATAATTGGAATGTTTCAGGTGCTGGCATTAATACCAGGAACCTCTAGATCGGGAGCTACTATTATTGGAGGCATACTAATTGGAACCTCAAGAACAATTGCTGCTGAATTTACCTTTTATCTGGCGATACCAGTTATGCTTGGAGCAAGCTTGGTAAAGCTTTTGAAGTTCGGGCTGGTATTTTCGTCAGCAGAGGCAATTGCTCTATTTACAGGGATGACAGTTGCATTTATTGTATCAATATTTACAATTAAGTTTTTGCTAAGCTACATAAAAAGAAATGATTTTAAGGTGTTTGGGTGGTATAGGATAGTATTGGGATTTTTGGTTATTGGATACTTTCTTGCAGTTTAATAATAAGAGAGAAATTATAAGTGGTTATTAAAATTTTTCAAGAAGAATGCTAATATTTTTCGATAGATGATTTGTAAATAAAAAAAGAATGAAGGCAAATATAAGCTATTTGCATAATTTAAAACCGCTTTAAAGAGAAGGGTTATATCAATTATGATTATTAGGTAAATTTCACCAATAAAATTTGTTATTATTGACATCAAACAATCGTTATAGTAAGATTAAATTAGTTATTTTGCAGTATATCTCCGACAACAGGTGCTTTCATAATAGAAATGAAAATCATTATTCTGGAGTAAAAGGAAATGCAAAAAGCCATTGTTTGTGTGGATATGGACGGAGTTGTTCTAAAACAGCTTGAAGAATTTGTTATAGAACAATTTGGGAACGAATACGTAGTTGAGACTGCAGATAAGCCGGACGAAGCATTAAGGGTAATACAATTGCTTAATCAAATCGGTATTGATACTGCAGTATTAATTACGGGGTTTTATATGCCTGAAACAAACGGTCTTCAATTAATTGAAAAGGTCCATAAGATTAATGTAAAAACAAAGGCTATATTGCTTACAAGACAATCAAGCATTGATTCTATTGAGAGGGCAGTTAATTCCGTTAACCTATACAAAATAATTAAAACAAGCTATAAGAGAGAAGAGATAGTACAGGTTATTAAGGATGCCTGCTATAGATTTACTCAGGAAATGGAGCTTGAGGCGCTTTATAATAAGCTGATTGCATCAGAAAAGGAAAAAGCACTCATCCTGCAGAGCATTTCTGAAGGAATGCTTTTTGTAGATTTTGCATATAATATTTTATGGATGAATGATAGCTTGAATAAGGAGTTTGATAATAAAGGCAATAAATGCTACGAGAAGCTCTATGGAAGAAGCAGACCCTGTCATGATTGTGAGGCCTTTACAGTAAGAGAAACTCAGGATATGCATTTTCAGGAAAGAGCATTTTCTGAGGATGAGGTTAAACAGGTAAAATATTATCCAGTTCAAAACAATAAAAATGAGTTTATGGGGATACTGATATCCATGACGGATATTACCAGTAAGAAAAAGGTTGAAAAAATTAATTCAATTCTTCTTGAGGTTGCAAAATATGTTAATAGCGCTGAATCAATTGTTCAGCTATATGAAAATATTTACTCCTTGATAGTAAAAGAACTTTCTGCAACATATATGTGCGTTGCAGGCAAGGATTATGATAATGTTTTTGTTGAGTATGTAGATGGAAAAAACAAGCTGCTTAGTGTTGTTGGTGTTCAGACAAGGGACCATCAAAAGGTACTTAGTCTAATGACAGCTTTAAATAATCAGGTAATGAAAAATGATAAGCATGATTATATAATTACTCAAAAGGAAGAGAGTACAGAAATAGTAATAGGAGTACAAGATAAAATAATGATTTTTGAATTCCAGCCGCTTGAAATTTCGTTGGAAAGCATGCTAACCTTTATTAAGAGTCTTGCGGATCAGATAAAGATTGGAATTGCTAAAATTGAGAGTATTAAGAAGATTACATATCAAGCAAATCATGACTCTTTAACAGGATTATATAATAGAGATTTTTATATAAAAACTGTAAATGGTAAGATTTTTGGAAAAAGAAACAAGCATGAAAATCAAACAAAATATTCTCTTGCGGTATTGGATTTGAATTATTTTAAAGAGGTTAATGATTCCTATGGACATGCCTTTGGAGATGAGGTTTTACTTACAGTTTCTCAAAGAATATTGAAGGCACTTAGAAATGGAGACGTGGTTGCCAGAATCGGAGGAGACGAGTTTGCAATTTTAATACAAAGAGGCTCCAAGAATGAGATATCTAAAGCACTTTCGAGGATTCAGGAGCTGATAGCAGCACCAATTGATATAGGGAAGGTACGAGTTCAAATCGGCTCAAGTATTGGCCTTGTATATGAAGCAGGAAGATACAAAAGCAGCGAACAGGCTATCAAGGATGCTGACATAGCAATGTATGAGGCTAAAAAGGATAAATCAGGCATAGGTAATTACAGATTTTATGAAAAGGAAATTGAAGAAAAGCTTAGGAATATAAGAATTATAGAGGATAAGTTAAAGGACGCATCAGAAAACAAAGAGTTTTCAATCAGGTATCAGCCGATTATTGCCTTTGCATCGGCAAAGATAATAGGCTTTGAGGCTTTCATCAGATGGGAAAATAAAGGTATCTTATATAGCCCTAACGAATTTTTGCCCATTGCTGAGGAAGCCGGACAAATGGAGGATATCGGTCAGTTTGTTTTGGAGGAGGTTTCTGGCGCAATAGATGTTTTTTCAAATCACGAGGAATATAAGGATTGCTTTATTTCTATTAATCTTTCTACAAAGCAGTTGTTTTCAGATAGACAGATTGATATTATCGAAAAACTGGGGATTAATAATAAAAAAATTCAGATTGAGGTCACTGAAAAGACATTGTTTGACAATTATGACAAAGCCTTTAGAAGCTTAGAGAAGCTGAACAGAATGGGAATTAAGGTTCATTTAGATGATTTTGGAACCGGATATTCTTCAATATCCTGTTTAAATAGTACAGATATTCAGGATATTAAAATAGACCATACCTTTGTTAAACAGCTTATGTATAATGACAATTGTAAAAAGGTTGTTATGGTAATTATCTCTGTTGCAAAAGCATTAGGAATGACAGTTACAGCAGAGGGAGTTGAAACAAAAGAGCAAAAGGATTTTCTTGCTCAGGCAGGTTGTGATTATGCACAGGGCTACTATTTCTATAAGCCACTGACAATTAATGGAATATTGGAACTTAATAATAAAGAATTAAGCATTATATAATAAACAATCAGGCATTTAAGCAGACAGCTATATTGCATTCTAATGCTATAGAATGGGGGGACGAGATTGTTTGGAGAAATCATTTTTTCAAATGAATATATTACTTTAATACTATTAAATACAGATGTAATGCTGCTCGTTAAAAAAATAGGTTGTACCTTTGAAGATTTTCAAGAAATTTTAAAAGAACATCCAAGAATCAAGATTACTGAATTTGCGGCATTAAAAAATGCACTCAGCGGCTTTGAAAACAGAACTATCAGTATAGGTACCTATAGAGAGGAAATGGAGCTTTTAGTTAGCAGTGACAGACTTTCTGCATCAGTGAGACTCAATTCCTCAGATGAAGAGTTTGCCGCAACAGATAGAAAGATTTACTTAGATGAGATAGTTGAGCTGCTTAGAAAAGAAGGCATTGTGTATGGAATTGAATGGGAAAATATTTTAGATAGAATAAATAACAAGGGGTATTTTAAGGTTGCATCAGGTCAGGCGCCGGAAAATGGCAAGGATGCAATTATTAGTCTATATAAAATGAATGATCTTAAGCCAGTTATATCTGATGACAGTAAAATCAACTACTATGAAATGGAGCTAATAAATAAGGTTGAAAAGGGAGAATGGCTGGGGGAAAGAAGAGAACCCACAGAAGGCATACCAGGCAAAACAATTTATGGTCAAATGATTCCTCCAATCCGAGGAGAACAAAAACAATTAAAATATGATGCGAATTCAGTGGTGGAAATTTTTGACGAAAAAAAAGGCATCACTTATTTGAATGCCAGATTTACAGGAGAAGCCTATTGGATTGAAAGTGAAACAATAGCAGTTAATAAGCTATTAACCATACCCAATAAGGTGGATTTTGAAACTGGCAATATTAGCTTTGAGGGAGCAGTTGAGATAAAAGATACTGTTGAGGATAATTTTTCAGTAGTAGCAAAGGATGATATTCAGATTTTAGGAGAGCTTGGAGTTGGAGCAGTTGGTAAAATTGAAAGTCGCAATGGCAATATTTATATAAAAGGTGGTATTGCAGGCAGGGATAAAGCAAAAATAATATGCAGAGGAAATCTTTATACAAAGTTTGCATCTAATTGCACGATTGAATGCGCCGGGACAGTTAACATAGGCTATTATGCTATTAATTGCAATATTGAAGCTAAGGAAATTGTTTTTGAAAGTAAGAATAGCAGAGTTATCGGAGGAAGTATTCAAGCACAGGTTAAAATTGAGACAGCAATACTTGGCAACGAGATGGGAGCAAGAACGGTGGTAAAGGTTTTGGGTTTTAAAAGAACAGACCTTAAGAAGCAGTTTGACCATATAGAAATATCTATAGAAAAGGCAAAGGAAAAGCTGGCTAATATTAGAAAGAAGATACTAATATATAAAAAGTCCCAAAAGCTTAGTCTTGAAAATGCAAAAATTTATGATTTGCTTGTAGAAGAGAATGATAGGTATACAAGAAGTCTTACTATTTTGTTAGAGGAAAGAAAAAAATGCGTTAATTATTTTAAGGTAAAAGGGGAAGGAGAAATTTTTGCTAAAAAGAGAGTATACTCCAATGTTCTAATTCAGATTAGGGAAGAACGGCTACTAATTACTGAACCGATTATGACCCCTATGATTTATTATTTTTCAGAAAATCAGATTAAAACGATATAGGAGGATACGAATATGAATAATACTAAAAATGAAAAAGAACTTATTCAAAACTTACAACAGGAAAATGAAAAGCTTAATAAAAAAATTGGAAACCTTTTTTACATATATAATACTATAAGCAAAATGTTTGAACAGCTTAAAGTAGAGCAGCTAGCACAGCTTGCGGTTGAGGCATTTGCAAATATTACAGATAGTAAGCTTACAACTTTGATGATGAAAAATGATATAACAGAAGCTTATGAAATGGTTATGTATAAATGTCTTACTCGAGAGAAGCCTCCAAAGGAGCTGGCATTATTCCCTGTTCAAAATTCGAATTTATATTTACCAAATTATTTGGACTTAACAGAGGAAAGTCAGAGAGAGCTTTTAATCAGCCAGTTTCATAATGGGGAAGAGCTATTTAGAGTACTTAATCCAAGCTATATGATTTCAATAAAGCTAGGTAAAGATATAAAAGGCTTTATAACAATTAGTGATAGAAAAGAAAGCAAGGCTTATGATAAAGATATAATAGAATTAATTGAGTCTATGGGGAAAGCATTAACGATTGTTTTTAATACGGAGAGAAGCTTTAACAAAATCAGACAAGAAAAAAATCTAATTAACTCTAAGCTCAAAGCTATTACTGATTTAAACGAAATTGTAAAGGTAATAAACAGCGTAACGAGTATTGAAAATCTGGTATCCCTTATTATAAGCAGTTTAAGCGTTAATTGTCGTGCAAATCTGGGTTTTTTTGCGCTCTACAATGAAGATCAAATGCAGCTTGAGATTAAAGGAAGTATTAATACAAAGGGAAATGTCGACAAGATACCCGTTAAAGGAGGCTTGCTTCCGATTTTATTAGGAGAAAAAATTATTACAGCGGAGGAACAGAAGGTTAGTACAATATTTGAAGATTGCTTTATAGAAGACTTAGAAATAAAGCCGACAGGAGCATTTGTTGTTCCGATATATATCGAGGAATTTGATGTAAAGCTTATTGGTGCGATTGGAATTTTAAGTATGGAAAACGGAGTGATTGTTACTCCAGAAAATATGACTTTTATTGAATATCTGGCAAACCATGTTGCGCCTATTATTTATCATATAAAAAGAGTGGAAGAGGTCAAGCAGCAATATCACCCTGATTATTATATTCAGTTTCTTGAAAGTCTTGGGAAAAATATTATGGGAGTTGACATTTTTGATTTAGATTTATATGTAATCTGGGTAAGTAATGAGAAAAGGTTAAAATTTTCAAATGATGACATTGTGGGAAGAATTTTTGGGAAGCTTGAGGACGTATTTTGTGTGGATAACCAAAATACACTTATGATGACAACGGATTACGAGGACATTGCCTTTGTTCAAAATATTTTGTGCAGCAATGAAACAATAAAGACTTATAAATACAAAGAGGATTTTAATTCAAAAGAAGACTTTGTTAATTTGTTTTCTAGCTAGTAAAGAAGCTAAAGGGACAAGAAGTATTATGCTTAGCCTTTTAGCAAAGCTCTTATAGGATGAGCCAAATAAAGTGAACCAACGCAGCACAGCAAGGTGTTGCGTTTTTTTTCTGAGAAGCTGTCACAGCTTTTAAGAGCTAAGGAAAAAGCTTGCTGTAGTTTGGTATTTGTAAAAATCCTGCTAAAATATTTTAGAGCAAGGGTTTTTAATTCTTCGACAGATAGAGAACGGGGAGAAAGAGCCTCAGTTAGAAAAATCGCATCAGAATACCTGGATAACTGCTTAAGCATATAGTCAGTATCTTTGTCAGAAAGACTAGCAAACAAAAAGGTTATGTCATAATCCTTGAAATACGTATCCAGTACATTGCAGAAAGCATCAATGCTATCCTTGTTATGGGCACCGTCTATTAATAGGGGGGATGGCTGATTAAAATATTCACACCTTAGCGGCCAGCGGGTATTTTTAATTCCAGAAAGAATTGCTTTTTCAGAAAGCTCTAGTATATTTCTGTTTTTCAATATACTGCATGCAGTTAAAGCAAGAGCGATGTTATCTATTTGATGGGCGCCTAAAAGAGCTGTTTCTATTGAAGGATAGTTAAAACAAGGAGTTTTTATAGAAAAAACAGTAGAGCTTATGCTGGAATTAAGTATGGAAATCTCTGCATGACTTGGCGAATATATGGTTGCAAGAGATGGATCTGCTGCCTTGGATAGAATTGTACTAATAACATTATCGGGATTTTTGCCAATTAAAAACGGAGAACCAGGCTTAATGATTCCAGCTTTATTTTCAGCAATTAGCTCTAAGGTGTTTCCTAAAAATTGCATATGGTCATAAGAAATTGAAGTAATAATGCTTAGGATTGGATTTTCAAATACATTTGTTGCATCCGAGATTCCGCCCATACCAGCTTCTACAATCACGTAATCGGTTTGCTCTTGATGAAAATACTGAAAAGCAATAGCAGTATAGCACTCAAAGCTTGAGGGATGTGTAAAGCCCTCGTGCTTCATTTTGTTTGCAATAGCAATGATTTTTTCGGATATTGATGTGAAGTCGTCCTTAGGAATAGGCTGATGGTTAATCATTATTGTTTCACAGGGAGAACTGATATAGGGTGAATTATATATTCCTACACGATATCCCTGAGCCATTAAAATATTTTTAAGAAGATTGCTGACTGAACCCTTGCCATTTGTACCAGCTATATGAATTGCCTTACGCGAATTTTCGGGATTATTTAATTCAGATAAAAGCTTTTTTATAGCTACTAAGCTAAGATCACCCATAGGGAATTTTTCGAAATACGAAACTGCTTCTGTGTACTGCATTTGATCCTCCAAAAGTTATAAGCCTAATCAGAAATATCTGTATTTTTTAAATACTCTCCGATTTTTTTGTCCTCGATTAATATATGGTTTAATAACCAGTTTTTGACAAAAAGGTTTAGTCTTATTAGGTCATCATTTGTAATAGGAGAATTGTTTTTTGTCTTGGTCATTTTTATAACATCATCGCTAAAGGCCTTATGAATTTTCTTGTGATTTTCATAATCAGGATAATTAATCTGCTTTTGTAAAGATTCTTCGTGAGAGAAATGAGTGTTTATATAGTCGTCTAAAAAAAGAAGTATTTCTGTATAATAATCATGTCCAGAACCCTCGCGCATCAAGGAATAAAGCTTTTCAAAGCGCATAATTATTTCTTTGTGCTCATTGTCAATTTCTAATACTCCGATTTTATAATCTTCGCTCCACTTAAGCATATTTATGCCCTCCTGATTAAATTGAATGATATAATTATATCATTATTGAAGAAAAACTACTATATGTTTTATATCTTGATTTTACAGAGTTTACAGTTTTTTATTATGTTAAAATATGTTAGAATAAGAAATAGGAGTTTTAAATTTTTGAGGTGTCTAAATAAAAGACGAGGAGATGGTTTTATGTTGGCAAAAGAGATTGTTGGATTATTATTAGCAGGAGGCCAAGGAAGCAGGCTTGGAATTCTAACACAGACTATTGCAAAACCAGCGGTACCATATGGGGGGAAATATCGAATAATAGATTTTCCTCTTAGTAATTGTATTAATTCTGGGATTGATACTGTGGGGGTTTTTACACAATATCAGCCACTTGAGTTGAATGCACATATTGGAATTGGAAAACCATGGGATTTAGACAGAAATAGTGGCGGGGTAACAATTTTATCTCCTTATCTTAAGGCTGATACAGGTGAGTGGTTTAAGGGAACAGCAAATGCTGTATATCAAAATATTCATTATGTAGATAAAATTTCTCCAAAGTATGTAATTATTCTTTCGGGAGACCATATTTATAAAATGGATTATGCAAAGATGCTTGAGGCACACAAAAAGAATAAAGCGGATGCGACTATATCTGTTTTTGAAGTACCGCTTGATGAAGCCAGCAGATTTGGTATTATGAATACTGATGAAAACAACAAGATATATGAATTTGAGGAAAAACCTAAAGAGCCAAAAAGCAATTTGGCATCCATGGGGGTATATATTTTTACGTGGGAGGTTCTTAGGGAATATCTTATTAATGATAATGAAGATGTGAATTCAAATAATGACTTTGGACAGAACATAATACCTAAAATGCTGAATGACGGAAAACAGATGTATGCCTACGCTTTTTCGGGATATTGGAAGGACGTTGGTACAATACAGGCTTATTGGGAGTCCAATATGGATTTGATTGAAAGGGTACCTGAATTTAATCTTTTTGAAAGAAGCTGGAAGATTTTTACAACTAATCCAGTTAAACCAGCGCATTATATAGGACCAACAGGCTCGGTTAAAAAATCAATAATAGCCGAGGGCTGTAAGGTTTATGGTACAGTTAAAAATTCGGTGGTCTTTCCGGGAGTAACAATCTCTGAGGGAGCGATTATTGAAGACTCAATTATTATGTCAAATTCTGTTATTAAGGAAAATGCGCATATTAAGAAGAGCATTTTAAGTGAAAAGGTTAAGGTTGGCGCAAATGTAAAAATTGGATTTGGTGAATTATTAGTTAATGAAGACAAACCGGCAATATATTATTCGGGAATATCTGTAATTGGAGAAGCGGCAGAGATACCTGAGAATGCAGAGCTTGGACAAAATGTAGTTGTTAGCAATAATATAAAAGAAGAGGATTTTAAATCTATTATTATAGCTTCGGGAAAAAGTGTATGCAAAGGGGGGGCTTTTAATGAATAGTACAATGGGGATTATAATTACCGGTGGCAGAAATGAAAAGCTAAAGGAGCTTAGCAAAAAACGTTCTGTAACAGCAATTCCAATTGGAGGCAAATACAGAGCAATTGATTTTGTGCTTTCTAATATGGTTAACTCAGGGATTACAAAGGTTGGAGTAGTAACCCAATTTAGCTCTAGATCACTAATGGACCATCTTGGCTCGGGCAAGGAATGGGACCTTGATAGAAGAAACGGAGGTCTTCATATTTTTCCACCTTATTTGGAAGGAGATAGCATTGGGATGTACAGAGGCTCAGCAGAGGGGATGTATAACAATCTATCATTTTTAAAAAGAAGCTCAGAGGAATATGTTATTGTTGCAATGGGCAACGGAATATATAATATGAGATATGATGATTTGCTAGAGTTTCATATCAATAAAGAGGCAGATATTACTATATTATATAGAGATATGGTAGATTATCAGACTGAAGAGCTTCGCAACTTAGGCATTATAGGTATTGATGATGATGGAAGAATTACAGATTTATTAGAAAAACCTATGACACCTAAAACGACTAAGGCATCAATGGGAGTATATATTATTAAACGAACTCTTTTGGTTGAGCTATTAGAGGAAAGTGCAGCTCATGGAAATTATGATTTTGTTAAGGATATTTTAATTAAAAAAATCCCTGAGAGAAAAATATTTGGTTTTGAGTATAAAGGCTATTGGAGATCTCTAAGCTCTATTCCTTTGTACTTTAAATGTAATATGGAGCTGTTAAATCCGGAAATTAGCGATGAATTATTCGCTAATGGAGGCAAAATATTTACAAAGGTTAAGGACGAGACTCCTGCAAAATACAATGATGAAGCAGAGGTTACCAATTCTGTTGTAGCTGACGGGTGTATTATTGAAGGAACAGTAATTAACAGTGTACTATTCAGAGGAGTAGTGGTTAACAAAGGCTGTGTGATAAAGGATTCAATAATAATGCAGGATTCAATTCTTGAGGAAAATGTTATGCTGGAAAATGTTATTTTAGATAAAGAAGTGGTTATTACAAAGGACAGAGAATTAAAAGCAGAAAAAAGCTATCCCATGATAGTTGGAAAGGGCTCAACTATTTAAGGTAAAGGCTGACCTAAGTGTAGTATATTACAAGACGATTATTATTGTATATTTTTGAAAAGGAAGCTATTGAGGAGAATGTTGTTAAGGATACTTGCCCTTCTTTAATTAGGAGGGCAGGTATCAAAAATTATAAGGGGCGGAAAAAATGAAGAAAATGCTTGTAATAGATGATGAGGACGTTATAAGAGAGCTGTTGGGAGAGGTTCTTCAGATGCTGGGATATGAGGCTGTATTATGCGGATCCCCCAAGGAGGCTCTTGAATTATTTTCAACAAGGCATCAGGAATTTGACATGGTTTTTATGGATATGATGATGCCAGAAATGACAGGAAAACAGCTTTATCAAGAATTTTCAAAGATAGATAAAAACAAGAAGGTAATTATTCTATCCGGTTATTCTATGGAGCAGGAAAATAGAGAGCTTCTTGAGGCGGGAGTTGCTGCCTTTGTGCAGAAGCCGATATCAATAAAGGAGCTTTCAAGAATAATTAAAGAAATATTATAAAAAACAAATAGGAGTGAAAAAAATGAGTGAAATACTAGATATGATTATTGTAGGAGCAGGCCCGGCAGGGATATCTGCTGCGATTTATGCAAAAAGAGCTATGCTTAATTTTGTAATATTGGAAAAATCCTTTGCAGGAGGACAGATAATTAATACCTATGAGGTTGAAAACTATCCTGGAATTCAGAGCGTTTCGGGCTTTGAATTAAGCAATATGTTCTCAGAGCATGCGTCTTCATTGGGAGTTGAAATTCAAAGTAGAGAGGTTTTGGAAATAGATATTTCAGGAGAAATTAAGAGAGTTGTTACAGACAACGGTATTTTAGAGGCAAAAACTATTGTGTTGTCTACAGGCGCTCAATGGAGAAAGCTTGGAGTTAAAGGAGAAGAGGAATTTATTGGCCAGGGGGTATCCTACTGTGCAACCTGTGACGGAGCCTTTTATAAAGGGAAAAGAACGCTTGTTGTTGGCGGCGGAGATGTTGCTGTAGAGGATGCAATTTATCTTTCCAGAATGTGCGAAAAGGTTTACCTGGCACACAGAAGAAATGAGCTTCGTGCAGTAAAGGTTCTTCAAGACAAGCTTTTGAAAACTGAAAACATAGAGGTTTTATGGGATACGGAGCTTGAAGAGATTTATGGTGCGGATAATGTAGAGGGTGCTAAGGTATTTAATAATAAAAATGGTGAAAAAGCCGATATTAAAGTATCGGGAGTTTTTGTAGCTGTAGGTACATCGGCAAACTCTGAATTGCTTAAAGGAAAGGTTGCTATGGACGAAGGCAGTTGGATAATAACGGATGAAGATTGTGAAACAAGTGTTAAGGGAGTTTTTGCTGTGGGGGATGTCAGAAAGAAATCCTTAAAGCAGGTAATAACAGCTGCAGCAGATGGAGCAATAGCTGTTTATGCAGCTGAAAAATATATTTAGGTCGGTATTACTACAAATGAAAAAAAATGATTTGATTCTAATAGGTTTGGTAATATGTATTGCTATGGCTGCTTTTGCCTATAATAAAATAACAAATGACAAAGCAGTTGGGGAGCTTTATGCAGAGGTCTATGTAGAAGGCAATTTATACAAAAAGCTTAGCCTTGAGGAAAATCAGTCAATTACAATTAAGACAAAAAATGGATATAATGTAATTGAGATAAAAGATGGAAGAGCATTTATGTCTGATGCGGATTGCCCTGATAAAATATGCTTAAATTCAGGGGAAATTAGTTTGCCAGGAAGAAGTATAGTATGTTTGCCACATAAGGTATATGTGATTATTAAAGGAGAACAAAAAGATGAAATTGATGCCATCGTACAATAGACTTCATGGAGCTTCAAAAACAAAAAAGATGGTGTTTATTTCTTTGCTTATAGCACTTGCACTGGTATTGAGCTTTTTTGAAAGATTTATTCCGGTACCTGCACTGCCGGGAGTTAAGCTGGGGCTTGCTAATGCTATTACATTAGCTGCTCTTTATTTTTTAAGCTTCAAGGAAACCTTTGCGCTTGTAATGCTTAGAATTGTTATGAATGCCATGTTTATCGGTAATTTTATTAGCTTTTGGTATAGCTTATCAGGAGGTCTGCTAAGCTTTTTAGTTATGTATGTTTTTGTGAGATTTTTAAAAAATAGCTTTAGCATGGTGGGAATAAGCGTTGTAGGAGCATTTGCTCATAATATTGGACAGCTTATAGTAGTTGCTATTATTACTGAAAGCATTGGAGTTGCCTTAAGCTTTTTCCCGGTGCTTGCAGTTTCATCGCTTATTACCGGTTTGATTATAGGCTTTACGGTGGCATTTTTATTGCCTTATATCAATAAAAATGTTATTAGGGAATAGATTATGTAAACTTTTTTTGTTCTTTATTACAGTTGTATTAAAAAGGCTCGATTAACCTATAAGTATAAAGAGGGATTTGCTATAATTTAATTTAAGAAAGAGGCTGAGAATTTATATATTTCAAAGCAAGAGGAGGTTACAATGAAAAAATTAATAACCTTTCTGTTAATATTTTCAATAATGCTGTCACAATTATCAATCACAGCCCTTGCGGGCTCTAAGAGAGATGATTTTTATCTGGAATATAATGGAAAAACAGTTGCTTATAAAAGCAAGGTGGTAACTGTTAATATTGATGGAAAAACAGTGGAAACAGGTGATATGCCTGGAGTTATTATAGATGGCAGAACCTTAGTTCCGGCTAGAGAGGTTTTTGAAAGCGATGCTATAAAAGCCAAGGTTGATTGGAATCAGAAATCAAAAGAGGTAACCATCAAATATGGCACAAAGACTATAAAATTAAAAATCGGCAGCAAGACAGCATATATTAATAATAAAGCCGTAGAGCTTGATGTTCCTGCTAATTTAATAAGAGATACAAGTAAGGAGTCTGCAAAAACCATGATTCCGTTAAGATTTGTTACTGAAAATCTTGGGTATGATGTTACATGGAATCAAAGAACCTATACTGCGAAAATTACAACTTCAAACAGTCCTGATGTTGAGACTAATAATCCTATAGCACCGCTACCGACACCACTTAAAGCAAATCCGATTATATGGACGGGGCAGGAAGACAAACAAGGGCTTCCGCTTACAACTGAAGAGCACCCGGAAACTAAGCTTATAGCTGCTGAATATGATTCTTCAAAGCAAAGCTTTAGGATTGACACCTCAAGTGAAATCTCCAAAGCGGTTTCGAGTATCTGGAGCGGGAAATATATTGTAGATATTTACAACTCTACCTATGGAATAGATAATAACCTTTCATATAAAAAAGTATATACGGACAATCCTTATGTTACGGAGGTAAATGCAAGCCAGCAGCCGGACAAGGACGGAGTTAAAGTAACAAGAGTGGTTTTTACACTTAAGGATGCGTCGAAGGCTTTTGAACTGTCGTTAAATGAGAACAGAAAAGAGCTAATTTTAAATTCAGTAACAAATAGCTTAACAAGGATTGAATTGGGACAGAATGAAAAGGGAGACTACTTACTTGTAAAAGGAAATATTGCGCCAAGCGTTTCTGCATTTCGTCTTTCAGGGCCAGAAAGATTAGTATTAGACCTTAATAATATGAAAACAGCAATTGGAAGCAAAGAGGCAGATAATGTTAAAGGTCAATTTGCCGATGCTATAAGAACTGCCCCTTTTGGAAACGGAACTAGAATCACTATTGAAACATCAGCTATGGCAAACTATCAGATTGCAAAAATAGATAGCACCACAACTATTGTTCAGCTTACTAATGGTAATCTTGGCAATATATCACTAGATGATAGCGAGGAGCCTACAATAATATTTAAAGCAGCAGCTTCAAAGGTTAAGCTATCAGGAGTTACTTATCAGGATGATTATCTTAATAAGAAATTTGTAATTCAGCTGGCGGGAAATTATGAGAGCGTATTCCAACCTGGAACCCTGGAGATAAAAAATGAGGCAATAGAAAACATTCAGGTTAGTAAAAACTCAGCGGGCAATACTAAGATTACAATATCTGAGAAAAATATTTATGTATTTAGATTAGAGGCTGACGATGAAAATGTTTATCTAAAGGCTTATAAACCAAAGCAAATATATTCAAAAATTGTATTTATTGATGTAGGGCATGGTGGAGACGACCCTGGAGCTACTAGAGAGCATAATGGAATAGTATATCAGGAAAAGAAAATAAATCTCGCAATGGCAACCTATCTAAAAGAATATCTAAGTGCTAATTCGGATATCAAGTTCTATTATTCAAGAACTACGGATACTACAGTTGCCCTTGGAGATAGAACTCCAATTGCTAATGATGTTGAGGCTGACTTTTTAATTAGTATTCACAATAATGCTTCAACCTCACCAACTGCATCAGGAACTGAGACCTTGTATTTTCAAGATGCAGATATTCCTGGCTTAAATTCAGTTGAGCTGGCAGCCATAGTACAAAAGCATGTGCTCCAGGCTGCAGGCTTAAACAACAGAAAAATAAAAGCAGATAACGGATTGAGAATACTTAGAACATCAGCGATGCCATCAGTAATAGTCGAGGTAGGCTTTATGTCAAATGCTGAGGATATCAAGGTTATTTCAAACCCAACTGTACAAAAAAAGGTTGCGCTTGGTATATATAATGCAATAGTTGAGGTTTTTTCAACCTATCCAACTAACAGATAGCAATAATTTGTGAAAATAATTAAAGAATATAATAGCATCAATAAAATATAATGATATAAAATAACGAGCAGTCTGTCAAAAAGGGTATATTTTGACAGACTGCTATTTTATTGAAAAATAATATATTATATAAAAAAGTATAAATAAATAAAAAAATTAAAAAAGACAAGATAATTAAGAATAATAAGATAACTATAGGCAAATAGAAGTAATATAGAAGTAATATAGAGACAATGGGAGAATAAAAGTATTTTATTGAAAAAATAGCGACAAAATGATAGGATCTACATACAATTATCATTAAATAAATCTGTGAAGGAGTTGGAAATCAGGCAGCAGCAACAGGCTATGTTAATAAGAATATTTATAATATTGTTGAGCACCTAGAGGATATGAACTTAAATATGGATGAAGCCCAGAAGCAGGCTGCAATTTCGGTTGATGCAATTAATAGAGGAAAAAATACTATTGAAACTCAAAAGAATAAAATGCTTATTAACAAACAAGCTAGTGAAAAGGTTTCCGACGCAATAAGCGGCGTTGAAAGTGTTGCAAAGGAAATCGGAAATATTGTAGAGGTTATTGACTCCATCTCAAATCAAACGAATTTACTTGCACTAAATGCGGCAATTGAAGCAGCAAGAGCAGGAGAGCTTGGAAGAGGCTTTGCAGTTGTAGCAGATGAAATAAGGAAGCTGGCAGAACAAAACATGTCTTCTACCAAAAAAATCAATGATATTATTCATGAGGTTACAGATTCGGTTAATGTTGCAGTTGTAGAGATAGGAGCTGTTAGTAAATCGGTTTTAGATCAAGAGCTTGCATTAAATGATAGTGTATCAAGCTTTGAAAATATTTCTGATGCAGTTGAGGTTATTATTGAAAAGGTTGATGCTTCTGCTGACAAATCCGCAAGTGTTAACAGAGATGCAGGTAATGCTTCAAAGGAAATGAATAATATTGCAAGCATTGCTGAAACCTCTGCAGCAAGCACAGAAGAGGTTGCTGCAACAACCGAGCAGCAAACAGCACAGATTAACCAGGTTAACCAATACATCAAGGATTTATCGGATTTAGTTGATAACCTTGCAAACAGTGTTAAAAAATTTAAGATATAGCGAATATTGTGATATGGGCTGAGAAGGTAAGGGGTTGTTGTCACTTAGGTAGTGACAACAACCCTATTACTATGTCAATGTCTGTGATAATAACCCTGTGATAACAATAACGACTTCTTGAGGAGAAGCTTCTATTGAATAAAAACGGGAAGTTTCAATAAAAATTTACGACCAAAAAGCACTTGACATTTTTGGAGGGGGGGGTATAATTTATTATATTGGCGAATAAATAACCAATTAAAATTTAAAAGTTATCTGAGGCGGGGAAAAGTCTAAAAGCTTCCCTGAAAAAAGTTAAACCAACAGACATTAAGACAATTATATATTTATTATTGTGTTCTTGTATATACAAGAATACAATTAATCTAATAGTTTATTAACTTGTTAAAAATATTCACATCATTAATTAAGAAGGTCTTGGGAGAGGGAAGGTAGCAAATCAGAAAAGAATGGATTTG
>DFYO01000073.1 GCA_002381865.1 Clostridiales bacterium UBA4080
TTTTCACTGGTCTCGGACGGTTCTTTTGTGTTGTACGAAAAGACACAAAAGAACCGTCCCCTCGTGTTTTGTCCCCTCGTGTTTTACTCGTGTTTATTGGTTGAATACGAAGTACTGGGAAATTATATAATTTGCAATTACTACTAAGATGCTAATAGCTGCTTTTGAGAGCATTTTATTGTAGTGTAAAACCGTTGCCAGAAGAAATACTCCTCCTATTTCCAGCAAAATAGTTAAGCCTCTTGATGCAACGAAGCTCACAGCCTCTCTAAGCAGATCTGCTTTTGAATTGGTCTTGCTGCGATAGACGTATATTTTATTGGTAACATAGGCAAAGGCTATTGCCCCCATAATAGACATCAGATTTGCCACATTGGTTTCAATATTTAGAGGATATGCAAAAATCCAAAAAAGAGAAAAGCTGACTGCTGTTGTTAACACACCTACAATCAGATACCTTATTATCCTTTGAACTTCCTGCTTTTTTTCTGAGTACAGCTGCTTAAGCACTGTGATTTTTTTATTCAACATCTTTACTCCTTAAATGTGCTTTCGTTTTTTAAGCGCTTTACCGTTTCCGGAGTTTTTATCCCTGCAACAATATATCTTGGTCTTCTTTTTATTTCATCAAATATTCTTGAAAGATATACTCCAATAATTCCCAAGGAAATAAGTATCATCGAGCCGGTAAGAAGAATTAATAGAATAACAGTTGAAAATCCGCTTACTGCTGTTTTATTAAAATAATTGTACAAGGTCTGAATTCCCAGAACAACCGCAAGCAAAAAGAAAAACGCACCTCCTGCAAGAGTTAGGTACAAGGGCTTGCTAGTATGAGAAATAATAGCATTAAAGGCAAGCTGAATTAATCGCCTTGTAGAAAACTTTGTAGTTCCGTCTGCTCTATCCTCTACCGTAAAGGGCAGCTGCTCCTTGTGAAAGCCCACCCAATCAACAATTCCTCTAAATAATAGACTTCTTTCATTAAATTCTCTTACCACCTCAACTACTCTGCTATCTATAAGCTTAAAATCTGATGAATTATCCAACTCCAAACCGGTTGTTGCTTTTAAAAGTCTGTAAAAGCTCTTTGCAATCAGCTTGTATTTTAAGCTTTCCTTTCCTCTGCTTTCCTTTACCCCTTCTACAATATCTGCCCCCGTTGTTTCCATAAGCTTTAGCATATCCTTAATATATCTGGGCGGATGCTGAAGGTCTGAATCCATAATTATATATTTTTTTGCGGATATATTATCCAGCCCAGCACAAATAGCCAGCTCCTTGCCAAAATTCCTAGAAAACTTCAAAATAGTAACTTTATCATAGCTTTTTTGCAGCTGCTCCAAATATTGCCAGGTATTATCAGTAGAGCCATCATCTACAAGCATAAAAGCAGGATGAATATTATCATTTATTAGAACCTCATTTATTATCGAAAAATGCTTTGCAATATTCTCCCCTTCATTATATACAGGAATAATAATCGCCAATTCATATTGTAATGCCGTCATCGTAAGCCCCCTTTTATAGATAATATTGGTTTTCCCTTAAAGCTTGGCAGTAATACTGTATATCAAGAAATTCCTCGTTCTTAGTTATGCTTCTGTTTTTCTATTTTCTATTTGCTTGCCTCTACTTTAACCTGCTTAACTATATTCTCTTTACTTGTATGAAATTTTCTTTGCTTAAGCTGTAAATATCCTAGTATTAAAACCGCCAGCACTGATATAGAAAAGCCTGTAGTAAAGCCCTCAGGTGTATATGAAAGCTTAATCGTGTGGGTACCCTTCTCAAGAGGTATGGTTATCATTGCATCCTTAAGCGGAAGGATTTCTGTTTTTTTGCCGTCCACCACAGCCTTCCAGCCCTTTTCATAGGGTATAGCCATATAAAGGGTTCCCTCTTGAAGCGCTGTAACCTCTCCCTCTAGCTTTCTATCAGAGTAATAGGTCACATTAAAGGGCTCATCAGCAAGTCTTTGATATGCCTTTTTATAGGCTTCTTCATCAAATTCCACCAGCTGCAAATCGTAAAAGCCATCCTCGTCAGCAAAAACCTCAAAGCTTATGCTTACCTTAGTTCCTGCTTCAAGAGTTCCAAGATCAATTACCTGCCCTCTTCTAATATCATATTTATTGTTTTTGTCCGCAACCGTAATATTTACATCATAGGTTCTATTTGCGAACATATAAAAATAAATTTGCTTGGTTTCAGGAACTATATACTCATAATCAGCACTCCCTGTAGTTGCACTATTAATATTTTCATAATAATAACGAATTTTGTCTGTACTGCTGCGTCTGATATTATTTAAGCTTTCTGTTGAAAATGGAATATCCTTAAAAGCATTTTCCTCTAAAGCGGCGGCTTTTTTCAGAAAGTCCTCCTGTGCCTCAAACGGTCTTCTATGGTCTATATTCCAAAGGCTGATTGTACTATCTGTCATATATCCCAATGGAAGATAATACTTATTTTTGTAAATAGTCATCGTTCCGATTTTATCTATTTTTTCAAAAGCGGCGCTTGGCAAGGTAAGCTCGCTTTTCTTATCAACAAAATACTTTAAGTCAAACAGACCGTTAACAATCGGTGTTGATGCAGAGTATACATATCTGTTAGCTTCAGGTGCCGCCGCCAATCCTACCCTTTGCCCAAAGGTAGAAATTTTGGAATTTGCGGTAGATGCAAATTGCGAATATCCTCTATAGCCATATAATACAGGGTCATTAACACTATACCATTTTGTCATTTCTATTCTATAGAAGCTTTTATCCTCCTGATAAAGCTTTGAAATTGCCTGTTGAACCTCAACATTCTGAGTTGGATAGCCTTCCCTGCCTGAAGAGCCTACTGTATTAGTTGAGGTAAGTGCCGTAATTATTAATTCAGCAATAACCAATACATAAATTGAATTTTCGAAAATATTTAATTTTAATTTATTTTTCTTATTCAATACAAGCACTGCTCCATAGGCTGCAACAAATACTATATTCAAATAAAGTACTAAGTTATTTAGCTCGTTACCATAAATTTTTTCGCATAGCAGCAGATATATAAGTGCTCCTGCTATAAGCTTAACTATTGTTTTTAGCTCTGTATTCTTTAGATTAATATATGCTTCATAGGCAATTGAAATCACCATAAAGGAAAAGACAAATGCATAACGGAAGGGCACTTCATTTGGAAATTTAAAGCCATGAAATATATAATCCAGATAATTGAAATTAAAGCTTAATAGTATAACTAGAAGAAATGCAAGCTTTCCCAGCTTTTGCTTGATATTAATACCATTATTAAAAAAATAAAGGATTAATAGCAAAAGAGCAAAAAGTCCGCTATATACATTAGGAAGTCCACTTTTAACACTCGGCGGCATACCTAGCAGCATATTATTGATAATATCCAAAAACGCAGAATATACCTCAAAATCCTTAAAGGATAATGAGGCTGATTTATAGGTCAAGCTAAGTGCAGCTGCTACCGGAAGAATTATTACTGCAGCAAGTGCTATTGCCAGCAGGGAGTAGACTGCCATTTGCAGCACTTTTCTTCCAAAAAGCTTGAAGTCTCCCTCGTGATGTCTGGAAAAATATTGTAAAAGGAAATATAAGCCTGCAAATTCACATACAAAATAGCCTATATAAAAATTAGATATTATTGCCACACCAAGGGTTATGCAATAAAGTAAAAAGCCCTTATCCTCAAGAATTCGGTTAATTCCCAAAATAACCAGAGGAAATAGTGCCATTGAATCCAACCACATAATATTCCAATAATAACCCATTGCAAAACCGCAAAAGGAATACATTAATCCGAAAATAACTATTGTAAAATCATCTTTTTTAAAGGTTTCCTTTAAATAGAGCGCAAAAAACGAGCCCGCCAAGGAAATCTTGGTTATAGTTATAAGCATCATAAATTCTCTTAAATATTCCTTGGGAAAAATTACAGAAATAAGATTGAGCGGACTCATTGCATAATATGCAATTATTGCCAGAAAATTAGAGCCAAGCCCTGTATTCCAGGAGTACAAAATCGACTCTCCATGTGTCAGCTTGTTATGAAGCTCCTGTAAAAACGGATAATATTGATGCCAGCTGTCAATAACCATAATCTGATTATCCCCAAAAGGAAATAAACCCTCATGCGCAAAAGCCATAAGCATTACCGCAAAAGAAATACAAAACGGCATAAATAAATTAATGTTCTTTTTTATTATGTTCATCTAAAAGCCTCCCAATTAATATTCATCCTATAACTATAAACATTTTTACTTTCGCGCCTATCTTTGCTGTCGTTCAACAACCACTTCCCTATCAACATTTTCAAGATTTTTAACCAAATATAGCGGTCTGTTTTTTGTTTCATCATAAATTCGTCCAATATACTCACCAATAATTCCCAGCATCATAAGAACAATTCCGTTAAAGAACAGGCTTACTGCAAGTGTTGATGCCCAGCCTTGAATAGTTGAAGCAGGATGTGCAATTTTTTGGTAAACTACCTCTATCAAATAAATAAAGCTCGATACCGAAAGAAGCATACCCGCATAGGATGCAAGCTTTAAAGGTTTGTCAGAAAACGAAGTAATAGCATCAAAGGCAAACTTAATCATTTTCTTTAACGGATACTTTGTTACTCCTGCATAACGGTCTTCTCGTACAAACTCAACTCCTGTCTGGCTAAAGCCCATCCAGCTAATAATCCCTCTTATATACCTGTTTTTCTCATTTATTTTCTTAAGACTGTCACAAACCTTTCGGTCAATCAGCCTAAAATCTCCTGTATCAACCGGAATATCTACATCTGTCAGCTTATTTAGCAATCTATAAAAAATTGCAGCCGTAGCCTTTTTAAAAAAGCTGTCACCCTTTCTTTCAATTCTTTTTCCATACACTACATCATAGCCCTCTCTCCATTTTGCAAGCATTTCTAGAATTACCTCTGGTGGATCCTGCAAATCTCCGTCAATTACAACCACTGCCTCCCCCATAGAATAGTCCATGCCCGCAGTAATAGCAATCTGATGCCCAAAATTTCTGGAAAAATCAACAAGCTTAACGCATTTATCCCTCTTGCATATATCAGATAGCATTAGTGCAGTTTTATCCCTGCTTCCATCATTTACAAAAATAAGCTCGTAGCTTACCATAGATTGCTCCATAACCGCCTTAAGTCGTTTATAGGTTTCCTCCACTACTGCTTCTTCGTTATACATCGGTACAACAACTGAACATACTACAGATTTTCCCATATAGGTTGTGCTCCTTTATTTATGTCAATTTTCCTTTTTTTCACTATTTGTCAGCTGGACAAGTTTGTGTCCTTAATGTCACGCCATATATTTTTTATTATATCCCTATTTAAAGATTTTACAAGGTGTTTTTACTAACCTACTTCATTCTCGATTGCTTCTATTGCCCATGGCGGAATATTAATAATCCAATCTTCTTTTTTATAATCAAGCATCGCTGTTCTAATTGAAATAGCAGGGCTAAATTTATCATACTAGCTTTTAAGGCTTTTGGCTTTAAGATTTGCTTCAGCTTTGAATATTCGGAAATATTTCCCCTCAAATATAATCATATTTCAACTTTATATAAATTACAAGAATAGCGTTCGGTGAACGCGTTTCTTGTAGAATAGAAAAGTTTGGTCTCTTGCAAGCAAGACGAACTTTCCTATTCTACAACGAAAAACTGTAGTCGAGATACACTTTTACAAAGGAATAAATGTAGTCGGCAAGCTCTGTCTAAAAAATCTTCAGCTGACAAAAGCTTGTCAATGCACCTGATAATGCTATTTCAAATAACGATAAGTATCAATCACTCCCCATGTCCTATCGTAGCTTTTTATGCTATAATATTCTTATTACTATACTTAATTCTTAATACTATTTTGCGTTTTTGAATGGGGGGTTTTAGATGCTCTCACTGAAAAATTTTTCAATTAAGGTTTTGTTTGCAAGCAACTTTTTTATATCTTGCTTTCTATTTGTATTGTTTATATTTTTAAGTATAAGCAGCTTGGTTTTTACAAGTATAATTGACCCTGATTTTTTTGTGGGGGAGCATATTTTATATATTAAGGACAATATTTTTCTCAATATTGTTTTTTTAATCCTGTTAATTTTATTTTTAAAGGGTGGCTACGTTTTATTAAAAAAACTTCCTTTAAATTACTCAATTGCGGTGCTTATAGCTTATACTGCGATACTTGGAGTTATATGGGTAGCATCCGTAAAATCAGTGCCTGCAGCAGATTCAGGTTCAATATTTAGAGCTGCGGCTGCTTTTTCAAGGGGAGATTATTCAAGCCTTGCAGCTTCCTCCTCTTATTATAATTACTATCCCTTCCAGCTGGGATATACCTTGTTTTGTCAATTTATTATGAGTATTACAGGCTCTGATAGTCCTGTTTTATTTGGAATAATTAATGTCTTCTTTCTATGCTTATCCTATTTTGCTCTTATCAATTTAACCTCTTTGATTTTTGAGGATATAAAAATAACTTATTACCTTATACTTCTTCTGGCTCTTTGCTTTCAGCCGATTTTCTTTTGCAGCTTTGTGTATGGCAATATCGCTGGTTTTTCGCTTTCTATATGCGCTCTTTGGTTTACTGCTTTATATCTAAAAAATAAAAACACTAATAATCTGATGACTATTGTCGTTTTTTCTTCCCTTGCATCAGTCGCAAAGCCCAATAGCTATATTGTTCTTACTGCAATAGCTATAATTCTCATCCTTGATTTTATTAACAAGTTTGATTACAAAAAGCTGATTGCAATATTTGCGATATTTTTCTTCTCCATAGCCTTAAATCAGTTAATAATTGCGGGTTATCAAAGCAAGGCAGGCACAGATATTCCTGACGGGATGCCTCAAATAGCCTGGATATCTATGAGCTTTCAGGATTCCTCAAGAGCCTCCGGGTGGTATAATAGCAAATATATGGAAAAACTAAAAAGCGCCTATTCAAAAAATAATAATAATCCTGATGCAGTTAAAATGCTCGCTTCGGAAGATTTAAAAGCTCGAGCAGCTTATTTTTCAGAAAATCCAGAGCAAGCTGTAAAGTTCATCACAAGAAAAATTGTCAGCCAATGGAATGAGCCTTCCTATCAAAGCCTTTGGGTTAGTCAGGTTAAAAAGCATTCCTCCCCAGTTCCTGCATATATTGAAAATATTTATACCGGCACGTTTGGTTTAATACTAAATAGCTTCTTTAATATTTTTCAACTGCTTGTATTTATATGCTTTTCCATCTCCATGCTACTTAATTTGAAAAACCTCATGAAAAATGGTCTTAATAATATTTCAAGCCAATCTCTAATTGTTCTACTTGTTCCTCTTTGCATATTGGGCGGCTTTTTATTTCATCTAATAAGTGAGGCGAAAGCACAGTATATTATGATTTACTTTGTTATGCTCCTGCCTTATGCAGCACAGGGTCTAATATATATTATCGAGGCGGATTATTCCCATCTATTGGAAATGATTTTAATTAATAATTCTCAAGCAAAGGAATAGGGCTTCACAAGCTCAGAGCTAATAATTAGCCTTAACGGTCTTAATTTTAAGCGCAAGAAACGCGTTCGGTGAACGCGTTTCTCGTAGAATAGGAAAGTTTGGTCTCTTGCAAGCAAGACGAAGTTTCCTATTCTAAAAAAAATAATCACCCTGTCTAGACACAGGGTGATTGATGCTACTTTTTTTTTAAATATCTTTTCTCCTTACTCACTCTTTTCAGGATATTATCCATCACCACACTTTGCCAAGCATACACTTTTATATGAGTGTCAGCTAACGTTTTTTCTTCAATAAAATTCCTGCTCCTGCAACTGCTGCTCCAAATAGATATACAGCCTCTGCCGGTATTCCTCCTGTTTGTGGCAATGGTGCTCCAAGTGGAACTATAATTTCTAGAACCTCTTCAACCGCTTGTGTTTGCTCAACTACAGGTGGTACCTCCGGAATTATTGGATCTGTAAATTCCTCAGGTGGTCCCTCTGGAACAGTTGTTTCAATAATAATGGTTGTTGTTTCAGTAGTTGCTTCAGTTGTAGTTCTTCTTCTTCGTGTAGTTGTTTCAGTACTTTCTTCATTTGTTTCTTCAGTATTATTTTCTGTTGAAAACTCTGTGTTATCCTCAGATGATCCTTCTGTGTTATCCTCGGATGATCCTTCTGTGTTATCCTCAGATGATCCTTCTGTATTATCCTCAGATGATCCTTCTGTATTATCCTCGGATGATCCTTCTGTGTTATCCTCAGATGATCCTTCTGTATTATCCTCGGATGATCCTTCTGTATTATCCTCGGATGATCCTTCTGTGATATCCTCGGATGATCCTTCTGTGATATCTTCAGATGATTCTTCTGTAGATTCCTCTGTGGTTTCTACAAATTCTGCCCAGAATTGAAAATGACTAAGTGCATGATAAACTATTACTGTTTTTTCGCCTTCTTCACCTTCATCTTCTTCTGGTGGTTCTTCTTCTCCATTACCTTCAATGGTAAATACAATATAGGTTCCATCAAAAACATATTTTACATCAAAATCTAGTCTTGAAATTTTACCTTTCTTTTCTTCTTCTTTAAAGAAATGTACCCAGTCTCCCTGGTCTACATCATGCTTCACTTTTAGCGTTCCCGCTTTTAGTTCAACCTCTAATGAGCTTAAATCCCAATCAGGATCTGGTTCAACCTGAAAGGTTCCTGAACTTCCTTCTAGCTTAAGGTCATCCCCTAAGCCTTCGAATTTAACAGAATTATCACCCTTAAACTCAACCGAATATGCCAAACTAATTGCAGTAGAGACTCCAAGTGAAAAGGTTAATACAAGCGCCATAACTAGCGTAAGTAGTTTTCTTAATCTCCTTTTCATAAGTCATGCTCCTCTCTTTAAACTAATTGTTTAAAGAAAGGTCGGTTGCACTATTGGCTCAATGCATCTAAAGTGCCCACATAAAAGATACATTTCATCGCTCCATTTCCCAGATATAGGAAGGTCGGTTGCACTATTGGCTCCACACACTTCAAGTGCCCAGTTATAAAATGTGCTTCATTGCATCCTCTTGGTTACAAGCCTTTAACCGCCAAGGTAAAGTAACTTCAAATAATTATACTATTATTTAATTAAACAAGCCTTTCTCCTTATTGGTTCAACATTTCTCCGTTGTCAAAACCACCGTCCTTATTATTAGCAGTCCCGAATTAAAGGAATGGGACTTTCCATCAATTATAATAATTTTCCTATGGTTAATTATAATCCGCACTTATAATCAGTATTTTAATAGTCAGCAAACCCGCAACTACAACTACAACTACAACTACAACTACAACTACAACTACAACTACAACTACAACTACAACTACAACTACAACTACAACTACAACATTTTACTATTCCGTAATATTAAAGCATAGTTCTAGTATTTGTAACTTTACTGTAATTTATACTTAATTATAGCACTTTAGACGGTCAACTTACAATACCCCTTTCCCTTTATCTGACAGTTATTTTGTATCTTTTTTGTTAACAGTTTATTAATTCAATTGTGTGTCATTTTGCAGCATATAAGAACCGTAAAATAAGGAGCCCCCTTAAGCATTTATTTTGCTGGCGAACTCCTTTTTTATCTTTTCTATTTAGTTCTTAGGAACACAAAAGAACCGTCCGAGACCAGTGAAAAAGAGGCCTTTTTTCAAAGAGCTATGATACGGCAAACAAATTTTGTCTTAATATTGAACCAAAAATAAAAAATCAGATTATATAAAGAGGA
>DFYO01000028.1 GCA_002381865.1 Clostridiales bacterium UBA4080
TTCTTAAAATGTTTCACGTGAAACATCAAGCCTCCTACACATCTAATCCCCTTCAAGGCCGAGAATTGTTGCCACCCTTTAGTTCTGCATCTCACGCCCGATGGGATACTCAATTCGGGAGCGCACAGGAGTAAGCGCTTTCCCTTATGCACACGACGTGCATGGGAAAGCAGAATGAGTATCCCTCGGGCTTACAGCATCCTTCCACCAGCAACAATTCGACTCCCCCTTAGTTCTAACAATATACTTCTACCAGCAACAATTCGACTCCCCTGTAGTTCTAACAATATACTTCCACCAGCAACAAAACAACAATATCACCAAAACAAGAATAGCGTTCGGTGAACGCGTTTCTCGTAGAATAGGAAAGTATGGTCTCTTGCAAGCAAGACGAACTTTCCTATTCTATAAAAAAAGAGCCAGATTAAAATCCAGCTCTCCAAAAAACCCCATCTATTCGTAGCCACAGCTACCCTTTTTCAAGGTAACACAAAATAAAAACTAAAAAACATCAACAACCTTATTTTTAATAGCAAAAACAGCAGCCTGGGTCCTATCAGAAACATCAATCTTCTTAAAAATATTAGAAATATGATTTTTAACCGTCTTTTCACTAATACCAAGCCTGTCTGCAATTTCCTTATTAAGCATACCCTCAGTAATAAGCTTTAAAACCTCAACCTCTCTCTTTGTAAGAAGCTCCGTAGCCTCATTATACTCAGGCTTTCCATTCATTCTTCTATGCAGCTTAGCAGCCATACTGGGCTGAATATATACATCTCCATTATAAATCTGATGAATCGCCTTAATAAGAACATCCGCTTCAGAATCCTTTAAAACATACCCCTGAATTCCGATCTCTTCAGCTTTATACAAATACTCAACCTCATTATGAATAGTCAGCATTAAAATGCTAGTATTAATACCCGTATCCTTGAGTCTTTGAATAACCTCTAAGCCATTCATAACAGGCATATTAATATCAAGAAGCACAATATCAGGCTTATACGCTTCAATCTTTTCAATAGCCTCAATACCATTCCCAGCCTGTGCAACAACCTCTATATCCTCTTCAAGCTCAATCAACTGTTTTAATCCTTCTCTGACCATAGAATGATCATCCGCAATCAAAATTTTTATCTTTTCCATATTTATACCTCTTTTTTTAATAGGATTGGCAACTTAACAACAATATCAGTGCCCGCTTCTGGTGTGGAGCATAAATGAAAATGTCCACCTAGCAAACTTGTTCTTTCTCGCATCATAGAAATACCAAAGCCCCTATTATCATCATGGTATAATTCTATATCATCAACATTAAAACCCATTCCATTGTCATTAATATTTAACACAATAAAATTTTCCTCAAGTTTAATATTAACCCTTACCCTCGTAGCCCTAGAATGCTTTTTGATATTATTCATTGCCTCTTGAGAAATGCGATAAATAGTAAGAATAACTATAGGGTCAACTCTTAAATTTATCCCTCTCTGATATTCAACATCAATATCCATATCAAGCTCACTTTGAATTTCATCAATCATTCTGTCTATCGTAGGAATCAAACCCAAATCATCAATAGACATTGGCCTCAAATTATGGATAAGTCTCCGTGTATCATCAATAGTTGCACGAATCAAAAGCTTTAAAGTATTCAACTCAAGCTTAGTTCTATCAATATCCTTATCCATAAGCTTAATACATAATTCTGTCTTCAGCAGAAGATTAGAAAGATTCTGAGTAGGCCCATCGTGCATATCACGAGCAATTCTTTTTCTTTCAGCCTCTTGAGCCTTTAAAACCTTTACTCCAACAGACTCTTCATCTCCAAGTGCAAGAATCTGACTTGGATTTTTTTTAATATCTCCCGAAATAACCTCATAGGCAATATTAAAATCATCTAATAGTTTATCGGCATAATCATAGTTTCTTTTTACCTCAAACAAATTAAGCTCCAATTCACATCTTCTCAAATTATATGTTTTATTATCACTAAGAGCCTTTTCAATACATTCCTCAAATCGTTTTATCTTAAGTAGATAGCCATCATAAGCTTCCTCCAAAAAATCACCGTTATTCCGCTGATTATAGATTCTGCTTTTTAGCAGCCCCAATTCATCCTTGTTACTTTCTATTAAATCTTGAGCTTCAATAATCTTAAGCTTCAGCTTTACAAATTCTTCTTCAAGCTCAAAATATTCCTGCTTTGAGCTTACTCCAATATTTTCAAACTCCTTGCGAGCTTCATCAATTGAAGTTAAAATATTGTTCACTATCTGATTAAGTTTATTATATTTATCCTGATACTTTTTCATAGGAGTTGTCCTTACTTAAATAATAAAATGATACATCTTATTATAAACCAAGGAATTTATAAAAACAATAGCAGCAGAGGTGAGCTATTTGTACTATTTAAGGCATTTTCAGCGAAATTAGCTACAAGGTTATAATAATCAGCAGGAACCTAACACCTTAGAATATTCAATTATGCAGATTTAGGATTTTCTATTGATATTTAGAGTGATATAATACATAATATAGATATACTTTGCAATAAGGAGAAACCCATGAAGAAAGCATTTAAAAATATAAGCAAAGGTGCGCTATGTATTGGAATTGTATTACTCATAGCACATATCGCAAATACATTATTCTTTTTTATTTCTACATTAAATAAAAAAATTACCGAATACAACAGTCATTTCTACGACTGGAAATTCGGAAAAATCCATTATACGACCTATGGCACAGGAAAACCCTTACTCTGTATTCATGGATTAGAAAACGGAGCTTCATCCTACGAATTTCACAGCCTAATTAAAACACTTTCAAAAACCAACAAGGTATATGCTATAGATTTGCTTGGATACGGTAATTCTGAAAAACCAAAAATTACATATACAGCATATCTTTATGTTCAACTTTTAAGTGATTTTATAAAAAATGTAATTGGTCAGGATACTAACATAATTACAAGCGGGAAAAGCAATTCCTTTGTTACAATGCTATCTATTCAAAATGATACTAATATAGAAAAAATGATTTTTATAAATCCAGAAGATATAAATGCTCTTGCAAAAAATCCAACAAAAAGAAATCTGGTATGCAAACATATTATAGAGCTACCTATAATTGGAACTGCTATATATTTACTTTTAAGCTCAAAGCCTAAGCTAAAACAACTATTTAAAAAACAATATTTTTTCAATGCTTCTTATATAAGCAAAAAAATATTCAATTCCTTTTATGAAAACTCTCATCTAGGTGAAGCTAGCAACAAATATATATATGCGTCAAACACCTTTAGATATAATAATGTTAATATATCACATGCACTACAGCAAACAAACAATAGTATATACATTATACAGGGTAGTGAAAGAAATGAATATCACGAGGATGTAATAAACGGCTACAAAAAAGTAAATGCATCCATTGAGGGAACAGTAGTTTATAAAGCAAAAGCCTTTCCGCATATTGAAAGACCATCCTCAACACTCGAAATATTAAAGCTGTTTTTAGATGAATAAACCCCTTTAATAAAATTATTTTAAAAAACATACTTTCCTATTATATAAAGAAGTGCAGATTTTAATGTCTGCACTTCTTTAATTTATTCTGAGTCAATATTAATTTAACTTCATTAGCTTCAGGTATAGCAGCACTTGAATCCTCTAATAGTATTGCCCCGGAATTACTTCTACTATTATCATTTGATACCTCTAAGGCTTTATCAATATAAAAACCTACTCTAGTAAAAAATCCAGCTACATCAGGAGGGGACATAACCCATATTTGTTTTGCTCCCAGTCTAAAGGCTCTATCTATAAGCATTTTAATTACAAGATCACCCAGCTGTTCTTTCTGATATTCTTTTTTAACAAATATCTTGTCTAATATATATATATCATTATTCAAACCGCTGTCTTGAAATAATGTTCCAACAGCTGCATCCTCATCATCGATTATAACAATAACATGAGCTGCTTCTTGATCCCCAGTTTTATCAACAAATTTATATCTAAGTCTTGGAAATTGTTCACATGCAATTCTTCTAAGAGTATACACCCTGTGCATATCTTCTTTACCATTAATAATAATTCCTTCTAACATATTAGCTCCTTGCGTAGTTTATTATTTATATACGAATTATACTGTCTATTTATTCATAGGTATTCTTATTGAAATATGATATTCATCTTCTCCTTCTTCAAGAGCATACTTAATATCCATTCCTTTTTCTCTCATAAGCTCAACCGATTGCTTAATATTAGAAGTAAATACTCTGATATCTTTAAAGTATTTTTTAAGCATCGGATTTGAGGCATCTACATTCTTAATATCCTCATCATCATCTTTACCCAGCATATACTCAATAAGTTCTTCCGTCCTCTTAACATTTAAAGACTGAGATACAATTCTGTCAAGAGCAAAAATTTGAAGCTCAGAGGAGGGTAGCTTGAGCAATGCTCTCGCATGTCTTTCAGAAAGTTCTTCATCTAGTAGTATTTTTACAACCTTGTCAGACAACTTTAATAGTCTAAGTTTATTAGCTATAGTCGACTGACTTTTCCCAACTTGTCTTGCAATATCTTCTTGTATTAGATTATATTCCGCCATTAAATTATAATAGCCTTCAGCCTCTTCAAAATAATTCAAATTCTCTCTTTGTAAATTTTCAATGAGCGCAAGTACCGCACTATCCTTGTCATTTACTTCAATAATTATTGCAGGAATTTTTTCCAGATTAGCAAGCTTTGCTGCTCTTAATCTTCTTTCGCCTGCAACTAGCTCATATTTATCCTTATCAATTTTTCTGACATTTATTGGTTGTATAACACCAAATTCTTTTATTGAGTTTTTTAATTCCTCCAGCATATCCTTATCAAAAACCTTTCTTGGCTGATTAGGATTTGCAGCTATCTGTGAAATTGGAACCATCAAAATATTATAATCATGATCTTTATTCATTGACTAACCTCCGTAAAAGATAGTTGATATTTATTTCCGGGGAAATATAATTATCTATTATAATGGATTCTTTAAGGGCATTCCAGCTTTTCTTGGGTATCTATTCTGAGTTTGCTTAATTTTGCTAATAAAAATATAAGCTCTGTTAATATCAGAAGCAGGCAAGGGGATTAGTTCAATAGAATCAATTACTCCTCCTAAAACTAAAATTGCATTTTTAGCGTCCTCTAATTCCATTTCATAATCAGATGATTTATATGAAATAAAAACACCTCCAACACGCACAAACGGTATACAGTATTCAGAAAGAGTTGCCAGATTACTTACGGCGCGAGAAACCACAACATCATAATGTTCACGATGCTCTAGGTTTTTAGCCAGGTCTTCAGCTCTTGAATGTATACACTGTACATTATCAAGCTTTAAATCAGAAACAACGGCGTTCAGAAATTGAACTTTTTTATTTACTGAATCCATTAAAGTCAATCTAAGTGAAGGGTAGATAATTTTCAAAGGAATACCTGGAAATCCCGCTCCGGTACCTAAGTCTAATATAGACTCAGTAGCACTTAAATCCTTTGCCTTCAAAAATAATAAGCTATCTAAAAAATGCTTCACTACAACACCTTCTGGATCAGTAATAGCAGTGAGATTAAATTTCTCATTCCATTCAATCAATAGCTCATAATATCTTGAAAATTGTTCAAGCATTTTTTCTGTATATGCTATACCTATTTGTTCAAGGCCTTCTATTAATAATTCAAGTTTTTCCATTTTTACTTCCTCTATAATTCATTATTTTCAGTTCTATTTCTTTGCTCCAAATAAACTAAAAGTACAGAAATATCTGCTGGTGAAACTCCTGATATTCTAGACGCCTGGCCAATCGATACAGGTCTTATCCTATTAAGCTTCTGAGTTGCCTCTAGCCTTAAGCTTTTAATATCATCGTAGTTAATGTCCTCAGGTATCAATCTTTTCTCAAGCTTTTTATACTGTTCTACCTGTTTTAGCTGCTTTGAAATATACCCCTCATATTTTATTTGAATATCTACCTGTTCTATAATATCATTTGACAATAACGGTCTGTCCTTATCAATCTCAAATAAATCATTGTATGTAATCTCTGGCCTTCTAAGCAGCTCAGCAAGCGTCGCTCCACTTTTTAGCAGGGTACTATTTAACCTTGTTAGTAAATTCTGTACTTTTTCAGAGGTTCCAACATGAATAGAAGATAATCTATTAATTTCATCAGAAATCGCCTGCTTTTTTGATAAAAATTGTTGGTGTCTTTCCCCTGATATTAATCCTGCCTGATAGCCCTTTTCAAGCAATCTTAAATCTGCATTATCCTGTCTTAACAGCAATCTATATTCGGCACGTGAGGTCATCATTCTATATGGCTCATTTGTACCCTTAGTTACTAAATCATCAATTAAAACTCCGATATAACCTTCACTTCGGTCAATAACAAGCTGTTCTTGATTTTTGATTTTCAATGCTGCATTTAAACCTGCAATTAATCCCTGCGCTGCAGCTTCTTCATATCCCGAGCTACCGTTAAACTGACCAGCGCTAAACAAACCACTAATATCTTTAAACTCTAAAGTAGCTCTTAATTGAAGTGGATTAATCAAATCATATTCAATAGCATACCCCGTTCTCATAACTTCACAATTCTCCAAGCCTGGAAGGGTTCTTAGCATATCCCTTTGTACATCCTCTGGCAAGGAGGATGACATCCCTTGAACATACATTTCATTAGTATCTTCACCCTCAGGCTCAAGAAAAACCTGATGCCTTTCTTTGTCGTGAAATCTAACTACCTTGTCTTCTATAGAAGGACAATATCTTGGGCCAGTACCCTTAATTACACCTCCATACAGTGGCGATCTGTCTAAATTGTTTTTGATAATTGTATGTGTTTTTTCATTAGTATATGTTAGCCAGCAGGAAATCTGGTCTCTTTTTATATCCTCAGGCGTATGTAAGAATGAAAATGGTACTATCTTATCATCTCCCTTTTGTTCTTCCATTTTAGAAAAATCAACCGTTCTTTTGTCTATTCTAGCAGGCGTTCCTGTTTTAAATCTTAAAATTTCAATACCAGCATTCTCAAGTGAAGCCGTTAAATGATTAGCTGCCTGCAAGCCATTTGGACCGCTATATATTTCTACCTCTCCATAAATACACTTTGCCTTCAAATAGGTTCCTGAAGCAATTACAACTGCTTTACAATTATAGGTTGCCCCGGATATAATTCTAACACCTTTTACTTCTTTATCTTCAATAATTATTTCAGTTACTTCAGATTGTCGTAAAGTTAAATTATCCGTATTCTCAAGCACCTTTTTCATAGAATTTGAATATTTATGCTTATCTGCCTGTGCACGAAGTGAATGTACTGCAGGTCCTTTACCCGTATTAAGCATCTTAATCTGTATAAAGGTTTTATCTATATTAATGCCCATCTGCCCCCCTAAGGCATCAATTTCTCTAACTAAATGACCCTTTGAGGTACCTCCGATATTTGGATTACATGGCATCATTGCTACACTATCTAAACTAACTGCAAATATGATTGTTTTTAACCCAAGTCTTGCAGAAGCAAGGGCTGCTTCACAACCTGCATGACCTGCACCAATTACAGCAACATCATATTTTCCATCATCAAAATACATATTTTTTCTCCTTTATTTTCCTAAACAAAACTGACTAAAAATCTGCTTAATCATATCTTCCTTAACATTATCTCCAGTAATTTCACATATATAATTATATGCATTTGTTAAATCAATTGCAATTAAATCTACAGGGAATGAAGCCTCTATTGCATTTTTAACATTATTCAGACTAATAAGCGCATTTTCTAAAGATGACTTATGTCTTGTATTAGTAATATATACCTGATTGTTAAAATTGATTTTTCCCTTTAAAAACATCTGCTTTATTTTTAATTCAAGCTGATTAATACCGTCCATAGTTTTCACTGAAATAGGAAGTATTGAATCTGAAGCTGCATATTCGCTTATTTGCTCTAAAGAAACCTGCTGCTCTAAATCAGTTTTGTTTAATATAATAATTGTTTTTCTATCCCTTAAACTAATCAACAAATCTATATCCTCTTGAGATAGGGGTAGGGAAGCGTCAATTACAAGCAAAATAAGCTCAGCATCCCCAATATGATCACGTGATCTTTGAACACCAATTTTTTCTACAATATCCTCTGTATCTCTTATTCCCGCAGTATCCATTAGCTTTAAGGGAATACCATGCATATACATATACTCTTCTAATACATCTCTCGTAGTTCCTGGTATATCTGTTACAATAGCTCTTTGTTCTTTAATTAATGTATTTAATAATGAGGATTTACCAACATTAGGTTTGCCTGCAATAACAGTTTTGATACCTTCTTTAATTCTCTTTCCATCATCATAGCTTTCACTAAGCTCTTTTACTCTTATAATAATAGTAGAAATCTCTTTTTCTAAATGTTCGTCAGAGAGCTCCTCAATATCGTATTCGGGATAATCTATTGAAGCCTCTATATGAGCAATAAGCTGAATAATAGTATCCTTTATTGCTTGAATTTTGTCTGCAACAGCACCTTTAAGCTGACTTAAGGATGCTTCAAGAGCCATTTCTGACTTAGAATTAATCATATCATTTACAGCTTCTGCCTGTGATAAATCTAATCTTCCATTAATAAAGGCTCTTTTAGTAAATTCTCCTGGTTCAGCAAGTCTTGCTCCAGATACTAATACAAGTCTTAAAATTTTTTGCATTACGATTAAACCGCCATGAGCATTAATCTCAACTATATTTTCTGTGGTGTAGCTATTAGGTGCCTTCATTACAGATAATAAGACCTCATCAATTTCATTGCCTTCATTATCAACTATATAACCATAGTGAAGGGTATGAGACTTAGCATCACGTATATCCTTATTATGATTTTTATACTTAAAAATTTTTTCAGCAATTTCTATTGAATTTTCACCACTAATTCGAATTATTCCAATCCCGGCCGGACTCATTGCAGTTGCTATTGCAGCTATTGTATCATATATCATAAAAATCCCTTTCTATTTACAAAACCCCACGCCTTTAAGCATGGGGTTAATATGTAAAAGCTTTTATTTTTTTGTTGAAGGAGTAATAATTACCTTTCTATAAGGTTCGTCACCTTCACTATGAGTTTCAACAAATTTATTATCCTGTAATGTATAATGGATAATTCTTCTTTCATAAGGATTCATTGGCTCTAGAGAAAACTTTCTGCCTGTTTTTCTAACCTTACTTGCAAGGTTAACAGCAAGTGTTTCTAAGGTCTCTTTTCTTCTAAGCCTGTAATTCTCTGTATCCAGCTTAACTCTTATATATACATCTGCTTGCTTATTAACTACTAAGCTAACCAAATATTGTAAAGAATCCAAAGTCTGACCTCTTTTCCCTATCAAAACACCCATATTCGGTCCAGATAAATCAATACTCATTACATTAGATTCTTCCATTTTTATTTCAATCGCAACTTCTAAATCCATTTTTTCAAAAACACTATTTAAAAAATCCTTTGCAATTTCAGATAAATCCATCTTCTTTGAAACTCTTACAATTGCCTGCTTGTTACTGAATATCCCAAGTATACCATTAGCGCCCTTATCAACAATTTCAATATTAGCCTGCTCACTAGTAATACCCAATTCGATTAAAGCTTCCATTACAGCTTCATCTACAGTTTTAGCTCTTTTTTCTATTGTATTCATAAAACTTCCCTCCTAGGCATTTTTCTTTTTTAAATGCTTATTGAATACTAATTGCTGTACTAATTGGAAAGTATTACTAACTAGCCAATATAGTCCAAGTCCTGCTGGCATTTGAAGAACAAATACCAAGGTAATTAATGGCATCATAGTATTCATAGTTTTTTGAGTTTGATCAGCTTTTGCATCCTTGCCCTTTTCAGTTGATGGCATTGTTGTTTTAGTAACAAGTACCTGAGCTAGAACACATAGTATTGGAATTAAAATACCTACTGTCATTAATCCTGAAAAACCCTGAGATAAATCAACCGGCACATCCGCAAGATTAATTCCGTAAAAATAATTCATTCCTGTAACCTTATCATAAAGTGGAGCAATTTTATCTTGCACCTCACCAAATACCTTAAGAAATTCTGTCCATTCCTTTGAAGATAGTGAATTTAATAAATCTATTACTTTATTTCCATCCGATGCTAAAAAGTTCTTAACTGGAACTTTTTGTGAAGTATTAAAGGCGCTAATAAGCTGATCATATCCACTTATAGCACTAATATTTGTAAAGATTGAGAGATATACTTCCTTTACCTGAACAATATATGCAGGAATGTTTCGAAGAACAGCAAATAATGCAAATAATATTGGCATCTGAATTAATAACGGCAAACATCCTCCAAATGGATTTACATTATGCTCTTGATATAATTTTGCTGTTTCTTCCTGCATCTTCTTTTGAGATTCAGGATCCTTCATATTTTTATATTTTTCTTGAATTTTTTTAATCTCTGGTTGTACCCTTTGCATTTCTTGCATGGATTTTTGTTGCTTAAAATAAATAGGTATCATAAGAAGTCTTATTATAAAGGTAAATGCTATAATACTAAAACCAATTGAAATAATTCCTAAATTATTATAAAACAATACATAAATTCCATTCATTATAACTCCAAATAATTTTGCAATCGTTCCTATTATTGGAGCAGATGATTGTGTCAAACTTATAAACCATGTAAAAGTCATTTTTATCCTCCAAATGCCTTAGGGCAAGGGATCATATCCGCCTTTTGAAAAGGGATGACACCTCAATATCCTTTTTATAGTTAAAAATCCACCCTTAAAAAAGCCATATTTTTCGAACGCCTCTATTGAATACTGTGAACAGGTTGGAACAAAAATACAACTAGGCTTTTTTAATGGTGAAATATACTTTCTGTAGAACTTAATAATATGTATTGCAATATGCTTTAATACATTTAAAATTCTTCTAATTATCATAATACATTACCTTAATTATTTGTCAATGAATTAATTTTAAGTAGCTTAAAAAGATGTAATAATGCACTTTCAACTTCATAATACGACTTGTCTTTTACGCTATCTCTTGCAACAACAACTATATCATAGCCATTTTTTACTGCTGAAGAATTCAATCTATAGCTTTCTCTAAGTAATCTTGTTATTCTATGTCGTACAACACTGTTTCCGACCTTCTTACTTATTGATATTCCAACTCTATTATAACCAAGTTCATTTTTACAAATAAACATAATTAAGTACTTGTTTGCAACTGACCATCTGCAATTATATACCTTGTCAAATTCTCTTTTGTTTTTTAAAGAAATAAAAGGCTTCAAACAATACACCTCTATTCTGCTTAAAATTCATTCATTTTTTCAAGTAATAAAAAGGCCACAAAATGCGGCCTTATGCTGATAATTTTTTTCTACCTTTAGCTCTTCTGCATGCTAATACGGCTCTTCCGCTTTTAGTGCTCATTCTTTTTCTAAAGCCATGTTCTTTGCTTCTTTGTCTTTTCTTAGGTTGGTAAGTTCTTTTCACTGTTGGCACCTCCTTTATAAATCAGAAGTTATATCAAATTAACCTCAAATTTTATAGATTATATAAAAAAACTCTTAAATGAATGGGTTTATATCAGCTTTTCTTCAAAAAGCACTATTTCAATTATAGTTAAAAGCTTGTATATAGTCAAGAAAAAAATTTTTTTTCGTTATCTTTTTTTTTATCCACATAAAACCCTCAAATCTGACCCATCTATTGTGGATAAATACTATTTTTATCCCCTTGTTAATTAAATATATAATAAAAATAGAATAACCCATAAACATTTATATATTTTCTTGTTTTATAATGTTGATATAATTATATACAGGCTGTGAATTTTATTTTTTTCAAAGGTTATCCACAATATCAACATACTTATACCTTTTTTTTATTAACATTCTTGTGATTTTCAAGCCTCAAGTAAGCATTGAAATAATCTAATTTTTAGAGTAAGATATAAATTGAGTTATTAGACGCCTGTCTGAGAGGTTTTGTATTACTTCTCACAGACTTTTAAAGTTTGTAGCCTATTATATAGAAGACAAATTTTCAAAGTCTGTTTGTAGGCTCTTTAGATAGTGTTTTAAAAACCGCTCGGACGCGGTGTGTCTGACAAATCAGATACTTTGTTCCAAGAAAATTTTGGAGGTAGTTATATGTCTGTAATGGATAAATGGGATCAAATTCAATCCTTATTAAAGAATGAATCTGATATTTCTACAATGTCTTATAAAACATTCTTAGAAACACTTGAGCCTGTTAAAGTAACAAGTAACATGGTAATTATTAAAGCTGAAAATGATATTGAAAGAAACTATATTGAAAAAAAGTATTCTAAAATAATCACAATAGCAATTAATGAAGTAACAGGAAAATCTTATGATATTAAGTTTATTATTCCAAAGGAAATGGATTCATTAAAAAAATATAATGATGATCCAGAAGAAAAAGAAATATTGGCATCTGATCAAACAGGACAGGCTTTTTCCCATACAAAAAATAATAATCTTAATTCAAGATATACCTTTGATACATTTGTAGTTGGTAATAATAATAAGCTGGCACACGCAGCTTCTCTTGCTGTTGCAGATTCTCCAGCTGAAGCATATAACCCTTTATTTATTTATGGAGGAGTTGGACTTGGAAAAACACATTTAATGCATTCAATTGCACACTTTATATTAAATGAAACTCCTAACTCAAAAGTATTATATGTATCTTCTGAAAAATTTACAAACGAATTGATTAATTCAATAAAGTTAGGTAATAATGAAGATTTTAGAAGAAAATACAGAGATATAGATGTTCTTCTAGTAGATGATATTCAGTTTATTGCAGGTAAGGAAAGAACACAGGAAGAATTTTTCCATACCTTCAATACTTTATATGAAGCAAAAAAACAGCTTATTATTTCTTCTGATCGTCCTCCAAAGGAAATAGAAACATTAGAAGAAAGATTGCGTTCTCGTTTTGAATGGGGTCTTATTGCAGATATTCAGGCACCTGATTTTGAAACTCGTATGGCTATTCTAAGAAAAAAAGCTGAACTTGAAAAATTAGATATTCCAAATGACGTAAATCAATACGTTGCTAATAATATTACTTCTAATATAAGAGAGCTTGAAGGAGCAGTTAATAAAATTGTTGCATATTCAACTCTTGTTCATCAAGAAATTACTGTTGAACTTGCTGAGGATGCATTAAAGGATCTTATTTCTGCAAAAGAATCTCCAACTATTAATATAGAATATATAGTAGAAACAGTATCTCAATATTATAACCTTAATCCAGAGGACATTACATCTAAGAAAAGACCTAGAGAAATTGCATATCCAAGACAGATTGTAATGTATCTTTGCAGAACACTTACAGATATGTCACTTCCTCAAATAGGAAACAAGCTTGGAAAAAGAGACCATACTACAGTAATTCACGGATACGAAAAAATTAATGCAGAAATAAAAGCAGATCCTTTACTAGCTAACACAATTAATACTCTGATAAAAAAGATAACCGGTAAATAAAATGTAGATAACCATAGTTTTTATGTTAGCAGACTGTGGAAATCTTTAGAAAAACTAATTTTATTTTATATATTGTATTTTCACGATGTTAATAAAAAAGAATAACTATTTAAACACTTAACATATTTATGCCACCTTAAACCGCCAGTAATTATAAGGTGCTGCAGACTTTTTAACAAATCAACAGCGCTTATTACTAGAATTACTAAAAAAATTATTATATTATATTTATTATTTTGCCTGAGAGGAGATATTCACATGCAATTAAAATGTAATAAGATTGATTTATTAAATGGAGTAAATACTGTATTAAAAGCAGTATCATCAAGAACTACTCTACCAATCTTACAATGTATATTACTTCAAACAACAGATTCACAACTAAAATTAATAGGAAATGATCTTGAACTTGGAATAGAAACAAAGGTAAATGCTAGAATTGAAGAAAATGGAAGCATAGCCTTAGATGCTCGTATATTTTCAGAAATAGTAAAAAAACTCCCTGATAATGAGGTTACAATTATAGTTGATGGTAATAATCATACAACAATAAAATGTGAAAAAACTAAATTTAATATATCAGGTTATCCAGGAAACGAATTTATTCAATTACCCTTAATTGAAAAAAATAATTCTTTTGTTATCAATCAGTCTATTTTTAAAGAAATGATAAGACAGACTATATTTTCTATTGCTTTAGAAGAAATAAGACCAGTATTTACGGGAGAGCTGTTAGAAGTTAAAAATCAAAAATTTAGTATTGTTTCAGTTGATGGATACAGGGTTTCTACAAGGGAAGCAGAAATTGAAGAAAAAACTGATGATTTTAAGGTTATTGTTCCTGGAAAAACATTAAATGAAATGCATAAAATTCTTTCACAGGATGAAGATGAATTAATAACAATTTATTATACGGATAAGCATGTATTATTTGAAATTGATAATACAATAGTTGTATCAAGGCTTTTAGAGGGTGAATTTCCAAAATATGATCAAATGTTTTTAATGGATTATGAGATTAAGGCAAATGTAGATAGAAAAAAAATGATTATGAGCTTAGAAAGAGCAGCATTAATTACAAGAGAAAATAAAAAAAATCCAATAAAAATAGAGATTAAATCAAATGAAATGATTATTACATCAAATACTGAAATTGGTAATGTTTATGAGGAAATTGATATTCAAAAAGAGGGAAAAGAAATTATTATTGCTTTTAATCCTAAATATCTAATAGATGCTTTAAAGGTTATTGATGATGATTATGTAGATATACAATTTACTAATTCTTCAAATCCATGTATTATTCGTAAGGTTGATGGAGATGATTTTAAGTATCTTATTTTACCAATAAGATTAAGTTCTTAATTATTCATTAACAATAAAAGAAAGAGAGAAAAAAATGAAAAAAATAGAAATTGATACTGAGTTTATAAAGCTTGGACAATTATTAAAGCTGGCAGGAATTGCTGATTCAGGTGCACATGCAAAAATGCTGATTTTGAATAACGAGGTTATGCTTAATAATGTTGTTGAAAATCAGAGAGGTAAAAAAGTATATAAGGGCGATATTGTTGTAGTTGAGGGCAATTCTTTCAAGGTTGAATAGAGGAATAAACTATGTTTATCAAAAGCTTGGCTTTAAAAGATTTTAGAAACTACAAAGAAGAAATAATAGAATTTAATGATTCAGTAAATATCGTATACGGAAAAAATGCTCAAGGAAAAACAAATATTCTGGAGGCTCTTTATTTGTGTGCAACTTCAAAATCTCACAGAACTTCAAATATCAAAGAATTAATTAGATTTGAAAAAGATGAAGCTCATATTAAAGTAGAGCTATATAGAGAATCTAATTTAGACAATATTGATTTTCATATAAAAAGAAATAATAAAAAATACATTGCTATTAATAAAAATCCAATCAAAAAGCTTAATGAGTTATTTGGGGTAATGACAATTATTTTGTTTTCGCCAGAGGATTTAGGCTTAATTAAAAATGGTCCAAAGGAAAGAAGAAGATTTTTAGATTTGGAGCTATGTCAGATTAATCCCTTATACTATTTTTATTTGAAAAAATATTATCATGTATTAAAGCAGAGAAATACATTGCTTAAAAAAATTTCTAAATTTAAAGATAATGATGATGAATTAGAAATATGGGATATGCAGCTTATTGAATATGGTAATCATATTATAAAAATAAGAGAAGAATTTATTAATGCCTTAAACCCATATTTTCAAGAGAAGCATTATAAAATTAGTAAAGATACTGATAATGAAATAATATATGAAAAAAATACTGATGCAGATAATTTTAATTATAAATTAAAAGACAGGATAAAATATGATATTATGACTGGTTCTACATCAGTGGGACCGCATAAGGACGATTTGCGTTTTGAAATTAACAAAACGGATATTAGAAAATTTGGTTCTCAGGGACAGCAAAGAACTGCTGCTTTAGCATTGAAGCTTTCAGAAATTGAGTTTATTAGGGATAGCGGAGCTGAAATGCCTATATTATTGCTAGATGATGTTCTTTCGGAGTTAGATGAAGAAAGACAGCGACATTTAATTGAAAGTATAAAAAACATACAAACTATTATTACCTGTACAGGTATTGAAGATTTTATTAATTTTAATCAACTAAGAGATTCTTCTATAATAGTTAATGAAAAGGATATAGAAAATAATAAATTGATTCAAATTGATAAAGGAAGATGGATTCGATAAATTAATAGATTTGCATTCGAAGATTTAATCATTTATAATAGAAATGGTGTAATTTTATATGATTTTATATAATTAAAATAATAATAGAATATTGTATAAGAAATTTGATTGCCAATTTTTGAGGCAAGAGAATAATTAGCTTTCACTAATAACAAAGTGTTTTACATCAATAAAGGTTGTAAAATAAGCTTTTAAGGTGAAATTATACGTCATAAAGGACGTTAAAATATTAAAGATATTATTTAAGAAAAGCCCATGAAAAAATGGAGGTAAATATGAGTAGTAATACAGATTATGATCAAAGTCAGATACAGGTTTTAGAAGGCTTGGAGGCAGTTAGAAAAAGACCAGGTATGTATATAGGAAGTACCTCAGCAAGAGGTCTTCATCATTTGGTTTATGAAATTGTTGATAATGCAGTTGATGAAGCATTAGCAGGCTTTTGTGATACTATAGAAGTTATTATTCATGAGGATAATTCAATTTCAGTATTTGATAACGGAAGAGGAATACCTGTTGGTATGCATGAAAAAGGCGTGCCTGCAGCACAGCTGGTATTTACAACACTTCATGCAGGCGGTAAGTTTGGAGGCGGAGGATATAAGGTATCAGGAGGATTACATGGAGTTGGTGCTTCAGTAGTTAATGCCCTTTCTGAATGGCTTAAGGTTGAAATTCACCAAGAGGGGAATGTTTATTCTCAGAATTATGAAAGAGGAAATGTAAAGTCAGAACTTACAATAACAGGAAAAACTAAAGTGAGAGGTACTTTTGTTCATTTTAAGCCAGATGGAGATATTTTTGAAGAACTAATATACGATTTTGAAACCTTAAAGCAAAGATTACAAGAAATGGCTTTTTTAATGAGAGGTTTGAAAATAACTCTTGAAGATAAAAGACCTGGTGAAGAAAGAAAAGTTGAATACAAATATGATGGCGGAATTAAGGAATTTGTAGCCTATCGAAATAGAAATAAAACACCATTGTATGACAAAATTATGTATTGTGAAGGAGAAAGAGATGGTGTTGTAGTTGAAGTTTCTCTTCAGCATAATGATACATATGTAGAAAATATTTTCAGCTTTGTAAATAATATTACTACTCCTGAGGGTGGAACTCATTTAAGTGGTTTTAAAAATGCATTAACTAAAACCTTAAATGATTATGCTAGAAAAAATAAATATCTAAAAGACCAGGATAAAAATTTATCTGGAGAGGATATAAGAGAAGGCTTAACAGCAGTTATTAGTATTAAAATAAACGACCCTCAATTTGAAGGGCAGACAAAGCAAAAGCTCGGTAATAGTGAGGCAAGAGGTGCTGTTGATTTGATTTTATCTGAAGGCTTAACATATTTTTTAGAGCAAAACCCAAGTGTTGCTAAAATAGTGTTAGAAAAATCTATTATGGCAAACAGAGCAAGAGAAGCTGCCAGAAAAGCAAGAGATTTGACGAGAAGAAAAAGTGCCTTAGACGGAATAAGCTTACCAGGAAAGCTTGCAGATTGTTCTGATAAGGATCCGAAAAATTGTGAAATTTATATAGTAGAGGGAGATTCTGCAGGTGGTTCTGCAAAATCTGCAAGATCAAGACAAACGCAGGCTATTCTTCCTTTGAGAGGCAAAATTTTAAATGTTGAAAAATCAAGACTTGACAGAATACTGGGTAATAATGAAATTATTTCAATGATTACAGCCTTTGGTACTGGAATATCTGATGACTTTAATATTGAAAAGCTTAGATATCATAAAATTATTATTATGACGGATGCGGATGTAGATGGTGCTCATATCCGTACATTGCTTTTGACGTTTTTTTATAGATTTATGCCAGAATTAATAGAAAATGGTGTTATATATATTGCGCAGCCGCCTTTATATAAGGTTACAAAAAATAAAAAATCAGAATATGTATATAATGATAAGGCTCTAGAAAAACTATTAAATACACTTGGTAAGGATAATATAGTTCTTCAAAGATATAAGGGTCTTGGAGAAATGGATGCAACTCAGCTATGGGATACAACAATGGATCCTGAAAAAAGAATACTACTTAAGGTAGAGCTTGATGATGCAGCAACAGCTGATGAAATTTTCACTACTTTAATGGGTGATAAGGTAGAGCCAAGAAGAGAATTTATTGAAACACATGCAAAGCATGTTAAAAATTTAGATATTTAAAAAGAGGGCGAGTATCTTTTGATACAAGTATAAATGGTAATCCATAGAATTGGGAGGATACTGATTAATGAGTGGAATTGAAGATTTTGATAAAATAATAGGCGTAGATCTTCAGGAAGAAATGAAAAAATCCTATATAGATTATGCTATGAGCGTTATTGCTTCAAGAGCATTGCCTGATGTAAGGGACGGCTTGAAGCCAGTTCAAAGAAGAATATTATATGCAATGAGTGAATTGAATTTATCTCCGGATAAGCCATTTCGTAAATCGGCTCGTATCGTCGGGGATACAATGGGTAAATATCACCCTCATGGGGATAGCTCAATTTATGATGCAATGGTTAGAATGGCACAGGATTTTTCAACAAGATATATGCTTGTTGAAGGTCATGGAAACTTTGGCTCTGTTGATGGAGATAGCGCTGCGGCAATGCGTTATACAGAAGCTAGGCTAAGCAAGGTTTCTATGGAAATGCTTGCAGATATACAAAAGGATACTGTTGATTTTATTCCAAACTTTGACGAGTCCTTAAAGCAGCCAGCTGTTTTACCATCAAGATATCCAAATCTTTTAGTAAATGGTACTTCAGGTATTGCTGTAGGAATGGCTACTAATATTCCTCCGCACAATTTGAGAGAGGTTATTGATGCAGTTGTAAAAATTATTGATAATCATACTCAAGAGGACAGAGATACGGATGTTGAAGAGCTAATAAAGATAGTAAAGGGACCTGATTTTCCGACAGCAGCAAAGATTCTCGGTAAAACAGGGATTTCAGAAGCATACCGTACAGGAAGAGGCAAGGTAAAGGTTAGAGCGGCTCTTGATGTTGAAACTACCTCTAGTCACAAGCAGAAAATTATTGTTACTGAGCTTCCTTTTCAAGTTAATAAAGCACGTTTAATTGAGAAAATAGCAGATCTTGTTAAAGATAAAAAGATTAATGGAATTTCTGATTTAAGAGATGAATCTGATAGAAATGGAATGCGTATTGTAATTGAATTAAAAAAGGATGCTAATGCCAATATTGTAATAAATCAATTATATAAGCATACACAATTGCAGGATACTTTTGGAATTAATATGCTTGCGCTTGTTAATAATGAGCCAAAGGTATTGAATTTAAAGCAGATGCTTGATTATTATATTGAGCATCAGAAGGATGTTGTAACAAGAAGAACTAAGTTTGAGCTTCAAAAGGCAGAAGAGAGAGCTCATATTTTAGAGGGATTATTAAAAGCACTAGACTCAATAGACGAAATTATTAAAATTATAAGAGCTAGTAAAAATACTCCTGAAGCTAAGCAAAATCTTATTGAAGCCTTTAATTTTTCAGATGTTCAGGCGCAGGCAATTGTTGATATGCGTTTAAGAGCATTAACAGGCTTAGAAAGAGAAAAATTAGAAGAAGAATATAGAGAGCTTATTGAAAAAATAAAAGAATTAAAACTTATCTTAGCAGATGAAAAGGTTTTATACAGAGTTATTAGAGAAGAAATTCTTATTGTAAGGGAAAAATTTGGAGATAAGAGAAGAACTCAGTTAACTTTTGACGATAGTGATATTTCTATTGAAGATTTAATTGAGGATGAGCCAACAACAATAACTATGACTTATCTTGGATATATTAAAAGAATTCCTATGGATACATATAAGAGCCAAAACAGAGGTGGAAAGGGTATTAAAGGAATGCAGACAAGAGAGGATGATTTTGTTAAAAACATTTTCAATACCTCAACTCATCATTATATTATGTTTTTCACAAGCAAGGGTAAGGTATATCGATTAAAGGCTTATGAAATACCTGAATCAAGCAGAACTGCAAGAGGAACAGCTATAGTTAACCTTCTTCAGCTAGACCCAGGAGAACAGATTACCGCAGTTATTCCTTTGAAGGAATATGAAGAAGGCAATTATCTGTTAATGGCTACTAAAAAAGGTATAATTAAAAAATCAAGTATTATGGATTATATCAACATAAGAGTAAGCGGACTCCAAGCAATTGTATTAAAGGAAGAAGATTCACTTATTGAGGTTAAGCTGACTGATGGAAGCCAGCAGGTAATACTTGGTACAAAAAATGGACAGTGTATAGTATTTGATGAAGAGGATGTTCGTTCGATAGGAAGAACTTCTATGGGTGTAAGAGGAATGAACTTGAATGACGATGATGAGCTTATTGGAATGCAGCTATTGTCACAGGGATCAGACGTATTAGTGGTATCACAGAACGGATTAGGAAAAAGAACTAAAATTAAGAGCTTTACACTTCAAAGAAGAGGTGGAAAGGGCGTTAAGTTCTATAAGATTACAGATAGAACAGGTACTGTTGTGGGCATGAAGGCAGTAAATCCAGATGATGATATGATGCTGATTTCAAATCAGGGAATTATTATTAGAATAAGAGTAAAGGATATTTCACAAAGTGGAAGAGTAACCTCAGGGGTTAAGCTAATGGATATAAACGATAATATTAATATTGCAAGTATTGCCAGAATAAAAGAAATTGAGGAGCAAACAGAGGAATAAGGGAGATGACAATGAGGACAATACAAACAGAGCAAATAACCGAGGCTATAAAGGAACTTTGTATTGATGCAAATTTTAATCTGAGCAGTGATATTTATGAAGCCTTTGATTGTTATTTTAAAACAGAAAAATCACCAACAGGAAGAAATATTATAGAACAGCTTAAAGAAAATGCAGATATAGCAAAGCAAAAGCAGATGCCTATTTGTCAGGATACTGGAATGGCGGTAGTTTTTGTAGAGCTGGGACAGGAAGTTCATATTATGGGAGGTCCTTTAAGCGAGGCAATTCATGAAGGTGTAAGACAAGGCTATAGAGAGGGGTATTTGAGAAAATCAGTTGTTAAAGATCCGTTTTTCAGAGAAAATACTAACGACAATACTCCAGCCATTATCCACTATGATATTGTTGACGGCAATAATTTGAAAATTACAGTTGCCCCAAAGGGTTTTGGAAGTGAAAATATGAGTAAAATTTATATGCTTGCACCTTCGGACGGAATTGAAGGAGCTAAAAAGGCAATTTTAGAAACTATTGATAAGGCTGGAAGTAATGCTTGTCCGCCAATGGTTGTAGGGGTAGGAATTGGAGGTACTTTTGAAAAAGCTGCATTTCTTGCTAAAAAAGCATTATTGCGTCCAATTAATTGCTCTTCAACAGTTGAATATGTCAGGGAGCTTGAAAAGGAATTATTAGAAAAAGCTAATAATTTGGGAATCGGCCCACAGGGACTTGGAGGAACTACCTCTGTAATTGGAGTAAATATCGAAACCTTTCCAACACATATTGCTGGACTGCCAGTTGCAATTAATATAAGCTGTCATGTAACAAGACATAGCACTGTAACATTATAAATAATAAATAATATCGCTTCAGTTATTTCTGTAGCGATATTCTATTATCAGGAATTAATTAAAAAAAGTAAGAATAAAAAGCCTGAAGTCATATTAACTTAGCATTAATAATTAATATAATATATATCTACAGGAGATAATAAAATGGAAATAAAATTAACTACACCTCTTACAGAGGAAAAAGTAAAAAATTTAAAAAGCGGAGACCAGGTTTATATTACTGGTACAATTTATACATTAAGAGATGCTGGACATAAGATGCTTGTTGAGCAAATTGACAGGGGTGAAAATTTACCTTTAGATTTACAAGATAGTATTATTTATTATGCGGGCCCATCTCCTGCAAAGCCAGGTCATGTAATTGGTTCGGCAGGCCCGACAACCAGCTATAGAATGGATGCTTATGCACCAAGATTACTTGATTTAGGACTTAAAGGAATGATTGGCAAGGGTGATCGTAACGAAAAGGTAATAGAAAGCATGAAAAAAAATAAGGCTGTATATTTTGCAGCTATTGGCGGTGCAGCAGCGTTAATTGCAAGTACAATAAAAAGTGTTGAGGTTATTGCTTATGAGAGCCTAGGAACCGAGAGCCTTAAAAAATTATATGTGGAGGATTTTCCTGCTATAGTTGTTATAGATTCAGAGGGAAATAACCTTTATATTAGTGAAAAAGCTGAATATCGCAAATAGCTATTTGTGTAATTTTAACTAAAAATACTAATTGAATATCCTTTTAAGTGACAACATATATAAATAGTGATATAATGAGTTTATTTAGTAACGAACTATAAACTATATTTAAGGAGGATATGCAAATGTACAAAAAGATTCTAGCAATAGTATTATCTCTAACTTTAATTCTTTCCTTAGGTCTTACAGGGTGTAAAAAAACACCGCCTGCCGATACAGGGGAGAAAACCAGTGATGAAGCGGTTAAAAAGATTAAAATTGGTCTCGTAACAGACGTTGGTGGTATTGATGATAAGTCATTTAACCAAGGAACATGGGAAGGAATTCAAAAATTCAGTAATGATACTGGTGCAGAAACAAAATATATGCAATCAGAGTCAGATACTGATTACATTCCTAATCTTTCAACTTATTCAGATGAAAATTTAGATTTAATCGTTGCTCCAGGATTTTTGTTTAAGGATTCAATTGCTGAGGTAGCAAAGAACTTTACTGAGCAGCATTATTTGATTATTGATGATGTTGTTGAAGCTCCTAATGTAGCAAGTGCAGTTTTTGCTGAAGAACAAGGGTCATTCCTTGTTGGGGTAGCTGCGGGCTTAAAAGCAAAAGAGGCTGGAAAAACAAAGGTTGGATTTATCGGAGGAATGGATTTTGAATTAATCCAAAAGTTTGAAGCTGGCTTTGAAGCAGGTGTAAAAGCAGTTGATCCTGCTATTGAAGTAATGATAGAATATGCAGGCTCATTTGCAAATGCACAACAAGGACAAACTATTGCTGCAAAAATGTATGATGCAGGTGCTTATGTAGTTTATCATGCTGCAGGAGCTACAGGAAACGGGCTAATTAAAGAAGCTAAGGACAGAGTAGCAAATGGAAATGATGTTTGGGCAATTGGTGTAGATAAAGACCAATATGATGATGGAATTTACGCTGATGGAAAATCAGTTATGCTAACATCTATGATGAAACGTGTAGATGTTGCTGCATATGATGTAGCTCAATTAACATTAAAGGGTGAATTCCCAGGTGGAAAAATTCTGACTTTCTCACTTGAGAATGGCGGAGTTGGCTTGCCAGCAAAAAATCCTAACCTTTCAGAAGAAATGTTAAAGACAATTGCTGATTATGAAGTAAAGGTTAAAGCTAAGGAAATTACAGTACCAACTGCACCAGAGCGTTTAAAAAAATAAGTTATTTTCTTTAAAAAAATAAGGAAGGCTTTATAATAGCTTTACCTCAGACAACCAAGGCTATATGCCTTGGTTGTCTTGTTAGATATATAAAATTAAGCTTGTATATCTAACAGGGCAACCTGTAAAAGGAAAGATAAACGAAAATAATCATTTATTAGGAGATAATATATGGAATATGTAATTGAAATGCTAAATATTACAAAAGAATTTCCGGGAATAAAGGCTAATGATGATGTAACACTTAAGGTTGAAAAGGGAGAGATTCATGCATTGCTAGGTGAGAATGGTGCAGGAAAATCTACACTAATGAGTGTTTTATTTGGATTATATCAGCCAGAAAAGGGCAGCATAAAAATCAATGGGGAGCAGGTAGCTATTGCTAATCCGAATGTGGCGAACAAGCATGGTATTGGTATGGTTCATCAGCATTTTAAGCTTGTAGAAAATTTCACGGTAACAGAAAATATAATCTTAGGAATTGAGCCAATGAAGCTCTTTGGAAGAGTAGATATTTCAACTGCACGTAAGAAGGTTCAGGAAATCAGTGAAAAATATGGTTTGAGTGTTGATCCCGATGCAAAAATTGAAGATATTTCTGTAGGAATGCAGCAAAGAGTAGAAATCCTCAAAATGCTATACCGTGATGCAGAAATATTGATTTTTGATGAGCCAACAGCGGTTTTAACACCTCAGGAAATTCATGAATTAATGAATATTATGAAGCAGCTTATAAAGGAAGGAAAATCAATTATTTTAATTACTCATAAATTAAAAGAGATTAAAATGGTTGCAAATCATTGCACTATTTTAAGAAGAGGAAAATATATAGGAACAGTAAATGTTACAGATACAAGCGAAAAAGAAATGGCTGAGATGATGGTTGGAAGAGAAGTAAGCTTTAAGGTTGATAAGGAAAAAGCAAAAACAGGAGATACTATATTATCAATAAAAAACTTGAATGTAAAAAATTCAAGAGGACTAATGGCTGTTAAGGATTTTAGCTTGGACTTTAAATCAGGAGAAATTACCTGTATCGCAGGAATTGAAGGAAATGGACAAACAGAGCTTATTGAAGCAATTACGGGGCTTAGAAAAATTGAAGAAGGTAAAATTATATTTGATGGGGAAGAAATAGAAAGAGAAAGTATAAGAAATAAAACAAACAAGGGAATTGGGCATATTCCGGAAGACAGACATAAGTATGGGCTGGTTTTGGATTTCACACTTGAAGAAAATTTTGTTTTGCAGAATTATTATAAAGAGCCTTTTTCTAAAAAAGGAATATTGCAATTTGAGGAGATAAAAAATTATTCCCAGCATTTGATAGAGGATTTTGATGTAAGAAGTGGCAAGGGAGGAGAAACACAGGCAAGAAGCATGTCAGGAGGAAATCAGCAAAAGGCAATAATTGCAAGAGAGGTAGAGCGTTCACCAAAGCTATTGATAGCAGCTCAGCCTACAAGAGGACTTGATGTAGGAGCAATTGAGTATATTCATAAAAGACTTGTCGCTGAGAGGGATAAGGGTAAGGCAGTTTTACTGATGAGCTTTGAAATGGAAGAGGTGCTTAATCTATCGGATACAATTGCTGTTATGTATGAAGGTGAAATAGCAGGTATTGTTGAGGCTGAAAAAACTAATGAAAATGAACTTGGTCTTATGATGTCCGGTTCTAGCAGAAAGAAGGTGGACTAAATGAAGGCTGTAAAAAATTTTATCTCAAATGAAAAAAACCATAAGGCACTTATTCCGGTTATTGCAGTATTGTTAGGATTTTCACTTGGAATGTTGATAATGGTTGCGACAAAAGAAAATCCTGTGGATATAATTAAAGCGTTGATAAGGGCAGTGTTTGGAATTGATTTAAATAGAGGAATATCAGACAGAGGATTTTTTAATCCTAGATATGTAGGGGAGTATTTTGTTTATTCAATGCCTATTATATTAACAGGACTTTCTGTTGCATTTGCCTTTAGAACAGGATTGTTTAATATAGGAGCTGAGGGGCAGCTTATGGCGGG
>DFYO01000014.1 GCA_002381865.1 Clostridiales bacterium UBA4080
CAGATATTAAGATAAAGATTGCAGATTATAATGTTTTTAGAATAATTATAAGCTTTATTTTTTATTTAATAATAACCTTTAATCATCATATTGCTTGGATTATATCTATTTTACCATTGCATTTTTATAAGGCATAATGTATGATAGCAATATAAATAAATAATTATTGGGAGGCTATTTATGTCAAATTGCATTATTGCCCAATCCGGGGGCCCAACTGCAGTAATTAATTCATCCTTAGCAGGTGTTTTAGAAAAAGCTAATATTGATCAAAGCATTTACAAAATCTATGGTTCTATTAATGGAATACAAGGTATTTTACATGATCAGGTTATGGATTTAACTGAGCTATCACAAAATGTTGAAAAGCTTGAAATATTAAAAACCACACCTGGAATGTATCTAGGTTCATGTCGCTTTAAACTACAAGACCCTGAAAAGGATGATTCTCAATTCAAAATAATATTTTCAATATTTGAAAAATATGAAATCAAGTATTTTTTCTATATTGGTGGCAACGATTCTATGGACACCGTTTTCAAATTATCCAAATATGCAAAAGACAACAACAAGGATATCGTTATAATGGGGATTCCAAAAACCATCGATAACGATCTTTATGGAATAGACCACACTCCTGGCTTTGGCTCTGCTGCAAAGTTTGTTGCAACTGCTATGCTGGAGATTGCGCATGATACTTATATTTATAATATGGAAAGTATAACTATTGTTGAAATAATGGGAAGGAATGCAGGATGGCTAACAGCATCTGCTGCACTTGCAAGAAATACCTACTCCTCTGCTCCTGACTTAATATATCTTCCTGAAATACCTTTTTCCAAGGAACGTTTTATTGAAGATATTCGCAGAATTCATCTCACTAAGAAAAATGTTATTATTGCTGTCTCAGAAGGTGTAAGAGACGAAAACGGTGAATTTATTTCCGCGTCTTCAAAAGAAACTGATTCCTTTGGTCATGTACACTTAAGCGGTACCGGAAGAACCTTAGAGAATCTTGCAATTGATAGCTTTGGCTGCAAGGTACGCTCAATCGAATTAAATGTATTACAAAGATCCTCAATGCATCTAGCTTCCTTGACAGATGTAAATGAAGCTTTCTTACTTGGTCAAAAAGCTTTTGAATATGCAATTTCCGGTGAAACTGGTAAAATGGTTACCTTAAATCGAATCAGTAATGATCCTTATTCAATTGAAGTAGCTTCAATTTCAATTGATAAAGTTGCTAATATCGAAAAGAGCATACCTCTAAACTGGATTTCTCCTGATAAAAACGATGTTACTGAAGAAGCTATACAGTATATGAAGCCTCTTATTATCGGTGAAGCCTCTGTCAAATTCAGAAATGGTCTTCCATTATATGCCGATATTAGCCATTTGCGTTTTTATAACTAATTGTAAGTGTTTTCAAAAGCACCTAGGATGCTTTTTATGAATAATTCAAAAACCAATATATCAATATTTTTTTATATAAATCCAGTAGTTTCTATAATTTATCTGTGAAATTTCCTACACCATTAACTTCGAAAATATCTAGCTTTGTTTGTATTTAAGCTATCCCAATCCTTTAAATTCTTAGCTATTATAATTCATGTATTAAGAAAACAGAGCATTTATTAATGCTCTGTTTTACATTTTTATATTAATTATTTTGTTATTGCCGGAAGCTTATCTACAAATCTATAGAAATCCTCATAGGTTCCTTTGTAATCCGCTACTATAGGTTCCTGTGTTCTGTGCAGCATATGATTTGTTATCAGATAGGTCTTCACACCCATTTTACCAACCACCATATCCTCTTGAACATCATTGCCCACCATCATACACTCTTCTGGCTTTTTACTTATAGAGTTTAAAACCTCTTCATAATATTTTATTTGAGGCTTACAGTAATGATTTTTTTCAAAATATGAAATATATGAAAAATCCGATGGTTCAAAGCCTGCCCATTTTATTCTATGATAAATAGCTTTCATAGGGAAAATAGGGTTTGTTGCAAGAACAAGATTATATCCTTTGTCTTTAAGTATATTAATGCTTTTTTTAATCCATTCATTTTCTACAACGGATTGTTTTGTCTGCAAAAACCCTTCATCATAAAACTTTTCAAATCTTCTTTTGTGTTCCTCTAAATCTCCTACAATCAATTCGCTATATGCATTCATAAATGCATTTTCATTGGTAATTTTTTCGGTATTCTTTACTGCTGCATCTGTTGCTGCCCAAATATTTTTTACTACCATTTCATGGTCGGGCAAATCATTAAATACCTTTGACATTTCATTAAAGTAAATTGTCATAAATAAATCCATATCCAACGGTAGTACTGTTCCATCTAAATCAAGTAAAATTGTGTTTATCATAGTTCTCCCTCCATTTTCATTTAATTTATGATATTTGCCTAAGCCTAAGCTAGGTCAAAATATTTCTTTTGTTGTCCAGTTCTCAACATTCCATATTTCGGTAACCCAATCCTCATAAAAGCTCGGTTCATGGCTTACTAAAAGCACTGTACCCTTAAATTCCTTTAATGCTTTTTTCAGTGCATCCTTGGCATCAGTATCTAAATGATTTGTCGGCTCATCTAGTACTAGCCAATTAACCTCTTGCAGCATAAGCTTACATAGCCTTACCTTTGCATTTTCTCCTCCGCTTAGCACCATCATCTGGCTAGTTATATGCTCGTTAGTAAGCCCGCACCTAGCAAGCGCACCTCTTGCTTCGCTATTTGTCATACTCGGATATTGATTCCATATTTCTTCAAGTGCTGTATTATTACCTCTGACCGCTTCTTGTTCAAAGTAACCCGGCTCCAAATAATCCCCTAGTATTACTTCTCCTGAATACGGTTTTATGATTCCCAAAAGAGTTTTTAAAAGAGTTGATTTTCCCAAACCATTAACACCGCATATTGCGACCTTCTTACCTCTTTCAAGAGATACATCTAAGGGCTTTGTAAGCGGAGTGTCATAGCCTAGAACAAGATTTTTTGCATCAAATATATATTTGCCGGGTGTTCTTGCTTCCTTGAAACTGAAAATTGGCTTTATTTTTTCCCTTGTTTTTTCAATCATATCCATTTTTTCAAGCTTTTTCACTCGGCTCTTAGCCATATTAGCAGTTGCAACTCTGGCTTTGTTTTTGGCAATAAAGGTTTCTAGCTGTTGAATTTCCTTCTGCTGTTTTTCATAAGCCTTTTCAATCTGAACCTTTTTCAAATCATACATTCTTTGAAAATCATCGTAATTACCAGAATATCTTGTTAGTGTTGCATTTTCAACATGATATATAACATTAACTACTTGATTTAAAAATTCTATATCATGAGAAACCAAAATAAAGCTATCCTCATAATTAATCAAATAATTCTTCAGCCACTCAATATGTTCAACATCAAGATAATTAGTAGGCTCATCTAAAATAAGTATCATAGGATTTTCAAGAAGTAGCTTTGTGAGTAAAACTTTTGTTCTTTGCCCTCCGCTTAGCTCATTTACAACTCTGTCTAGCCCAATTTCGCCAACACCCAGTCCATTTGCAACCGACTCAATTTTAGAATCAATAATATAAAAACCATTATGCTCAAGCGAATGCTGTATTTCTGCAACATCCTCCATCATCTCTTCAATCTCTTTTTCGTTTGCCTCTGCCATTCTTTCATATATCTGAAGCATTTCAGCTTCTAAATCAAACATGTGCTGAAAAGCGGTTCTAAGAACCTCTCTAATCGTCATTCCTTTTTCTAATACTGTATGCTGATCTAAATATCCAGTTGTAATTCTTTTACACCATTCTACCTTCCCTGCATCGGGCATCAGCTTTCCAGTAATAATATTTAAAAATGTGGACTTTCCTTCACCATTTGCTCCAACTAAGCCTACGTGTTCTCCTTTAAGAAGCTTAAAGGAGGCATCCTCTAAAATTTGTCTTCCGCCAAAATCATGGCTTACGTTTTCAACTGTTAATATACTCATATTCTTTTCCTTATTTTTCTTTATTCTTTTTTTTCTTAGATTTCTTTTTTACTTTCTTATCAGCTTTTTTATCTTTCTTATTACTAGGCTTGGTTTCTTCAAAACTTTCACTTGATTTCAAGGGACAATGCTTACAATACTTTCCCTTGTTCTTCCATTTGCCGCAGCACTTTTTCATAACAACCACTGCCTTTCAATGATGGATTAATTGATTAACTGTAAAAAGCCTTTTTCATCAATAATTTCTACCCCTAATTGCTTTGCTTTTTTATTTTTTGAGGAGTTTGAATTAATGTCATTATTTATCAAATAATCTGTTTTAGAGGATACAGCTGAAGCTATTTTGCCACCCAAGGCTTCAATATGATTTTTTAATTCATTTCTGTTTTTGTATTCTACAAGCTCGCCAGTTATTACAAAAGTTTTGCCTGTTAACTTCTGTTCCTTTATCAAGCTCTCCTCTTTAACTAATATAAGCTCCTTTTCAAGTGCCTTGATTACTTTTATATTTTTTTCTTCTCCAAAATACGCTGTAACAGCTTTTGCTATCATTTCTCCAAAGCCTTCAATATTAACTAGCTCTTCTTGTTTTGCATTAAGTATTAAATCCATATTATTATTGAAGTGTTTACAGATAAGCTTGGCATTAGCAAGTCCAATATTTGCAATACCCAATGCATATATCAAATTAGGCAGCTTAACTTTTCTGGCTTTTTCAATACTAATAATAAGATTTTCATAGGATTTTATGCCAAATCCTTCCATATTCACAATTATGCTCTTTTTATCCTTAAGCTTGAAAATATCCTCTAAGGAATGTAATAATCCATTCTGCACAAGCTTTTCAATTCCTGCCTCTGAGAGCCCTTCAATATTCAAAGCATCTCTAGATACAAAGTGTGAAAAACCTTTAATTTTTTTAGCAGGACAATCTATATTTGTACAATATAACTGTTTAACTCCATTCAGATTCTTTGTTTCAGCTATTTCATTGCAAACAGGGCAGCTCTTAGGGATCTTTATTGAATTGCTTTTTGTTATATTGCTAGCAATTTGAGGAATAATCATATTGGCTTTATATACCTCTATTAAATCCCCTTCTCCAAGCTCCAATTCTTCTAAAATACTTAAATTATGAACACTTGCTCTTGAAACAGTTGTTCCTTCAATCTCTACGGGTACAAATACCGCAATCGGGTTAATTAAACCTGTCCTTGAAGCGCTCCACTCAATTTTCAATAAATTGGTTTGCGCTATTTCGTCCTTCCATTTGAAAGCCAATGAATGCTTTGGGAACTTTGATGTAGCACCCAGAGTTTCTGAGTATTGTACTGAATCAAAGGTAATAACAAGCCCATCAGATCCAATATCATTATCAGAAATTTTACTTTTGAATTTTTCAACTATTTCCTCTAATTTCTCACTTGTTACAAAGCTTGATTCAACAGTTTCAAACCCTTGCGATTCAAGCCATTTTAATTGTTCAAATTTTGAATCATTAAATATAATATTCTCAGCCTCTACTAGCTGAAAAGCAAAAAAATTCACATTTCTATCTGCTGTTATCTGGTTGTTAAGCTGTCTTACCGAACCGCTACAAAGGTTTCTAGGATTTTTATATTGCTCATCTTTTTCCAAATGCTCATTGATTTCATAAAAATCAGAGTATTTAATTACAGCTTCTCCTCTTATTACCAGATTCCTTTCAAAGGGTATTTTAGCCGGAATATTTTTAAAAACTCTTGCATTATTTGTTATTACTTCACCAGTTATTCCGTTGCCCCTTGTTACAGCCTTTACTAGCTCTCCATTATTATATGTCATTACAACGGTAAGCCCGTCGAGCTTCCATGATAACAAGCCTTTTTTACTTCCAAGCCAATCCTTTAAATCATCAACACTCTTTGTTTTGTCCAAGGAAAGCATAGGATATGTATGATTTTCCTTCGGTAAGCTGCTTAATACTTCATAACCCACTTTTTGTGTTGGAGAATTGGCAAGTACTATTTTTGTTTGTTTTTCTAGTAATAGCAGTCTGTCATATAGACGGTCGTATTCTAAATTGCTCATTATCTCCTGTTTTTCCTGATAATAAGCTTTTGCTGCATTATTTAAAACTCTGACAAGCTCTTTTATTTCATTTATTGGCTCCATAGAATTTTTCTCCAAAATGATTATTCCTCTTGTACCCAGTTGCTCCATACGTTCTGAACATCATCATCTTCTTCAAGCTGATCCAACATTTTTTCAAGCTTGTTTACATCCTCTGCATCCTGTAACTGGGTTTCTGTTGTTGGAAGCATTGTAATTTCTGCTTCTAATACGCTTAAACCTTCTTTTTCAATAGCCTCAAAAACTGCCGAAAAATTTTCAGGCTCTGTAATTATTACATAACCCTCTTCTTCAGCCTCAAATTCATCAGCCCCAGCTTCGATTGCAAGCATCATCAAATCATCTTCTTTTATACTATCATCTTTTTCAATAATAATCTGTCCTTTTTTTTCAAATAGAAAGGATACACATCCCGTGGTTCCCATATTGCCTCCCCATTTTGAAAAAGCATGCCTTATATTGGCTGCGGTCCTGTTTTTATTATCCGTTAAGCATTCTACAATTACCGCAACTCCGCTTGGTCCATAGCCTTCATAAATAATAGTTTCATAAATCACATTACCAAGCTCTCCTGAAGCCTTTTTAATACTTCTTGAGATAGTATCATTTGGCATATTAGCGGCTTTTGCTTTTGCTACAATTTCTCTGAGCCTGGTATTATTTTCTAAAACCGGTCCGCCATTTTTAACTGCAACCATTATTTCTCTTCCAATTTTAGTAAATATCTTTCCTTTTTTTGAATCGTTCTTTTCCTTTTTGTGCTTAATATTAGCAAACTTTGAGTGTCCTGACATTTTTTATAGCTCCTTTTATTATCTTAATCCGGTGTGTTAAAAACCAGGTTTTTAACCCACCTATACTTTTTATATCTATAATAGCAAAAAATTAATTTTGCAAATTCTTCAAATAATATCATAGCATAAACATACTGAATATCAAGCTTTAAGTACAAGCCCCCTAAAATTCCCATCGGAATTCCAATTACCCATACTCCTACAAGGTCTAAAATCATACTAGCAATAGTATCTCCTCCGCTTCTTAATATTCCTACAATAATTACCATATTAATAACCTTAAATGTAACATAGAAGCTAAATACCTTTAGGCAATTAACAACGTTGATTTTTACGATTTCATCCACCTTAAAAATCCCTGCAATAAATGGTGAAGTCAAGTAAATCATAGCGCTTGTAATAATACCTGCAACAAAAACAAGCCTAATAAATTTTTTTGCATAAGCTTTAGCTTGTTCTAAATTGTTAGCTCCTAATTCATTGCCAAGCATTACTCCACTGGCATTACAAATTCCAAAAAAAACAACAAAGGCAAGCTGCTCAATGGGTTGAGTTATCGCCATAGATGCGGTTGCTACCTCTCCCATTCTGCCATAGACAAAAGAATATCCAACAACACCTAAGGACCATATCACTTCATTTAAAATTACATATCCAACTGTGCTTATATAATGAATAAAGAAGGCTTTGGAAAATCCGAAGATTTCCTTAATAGTGCCCGCAAGAACTAAATCAAAACGGTATACAAAGAAAATAATCAATATCATCTCAACTATTCTAGCCGTCAAAGTAGCTATTGCAGCACCTAATACTCCTAATTCAGGAGCTCCTAGCTTTCCAAAAATCAAAACCCAATTAAAAAATACATTAATCAAAAGGGTAATGCTTGTAATAACCATAGGAAGTTTTGCATCATGAGTAGCTCTTAATGCAAAGCTATAGGCGGTGCTTATTGCAGTAAATACAAAGCTAATTGAAATAACCCTTAGGTACTTGCTTCCTTCCCTAATCATTGCAATTTCTCCGGGTGCAAGAAGCGATATCAATTTTTCCGGAGCAAAAAATGAACCTGCAAAAAGCAATAATGCCCCTGCACTTCCAACTACAATAGAAACACCTAATGTTTTTTTAATGTTTAAAAAATCTTGAGAGCCATAATACTGAGCAACTAAAATTGCTGCTCCGCTATTAGCTCCAAATAAGAACAGCAATAACAAGAAAAAAATCTTGTTTGCCATGCTTACTCCGCCAATTGAAGGAGTGTCTAACGAGCTAATCATAAATACATCTGCTAGATTTACTGCATTTGTAATTAAGCTTTGAAGTGCAATAGGCACTGCAATTGAAAATAAAATACTATAAAAATCCTTGTTTTGATTCTGAGTCATATCTTTCCTTTCTGAATTAGCATAGTCAAAGGATATTCGCCTTGCTATTATGCGCAATATTAGCAGTACCTGAGCAAGCCAAACTTGCACATAAATAAGAGCTTTAACCCCTACTGATTTTTCAAACAGGTTAATCCCTTATTAAAGGAATGTCTTACTTTATTAGTTAAAAATAATCCACTGTACTAACTACAATACCCTTTTTATAGTAAACTCTTGGAATTCTTTTGCCAAGCTGGCATACTATCTCGTAATTAATTGTTCCATCGAGCTCTGCAATCTCTTCTACTGTAATTCTATTGTCTCCTTGCTGTCCAATTAATACTGCCTCATCACCTTCTGAAACATTTTCAATATGTGTTACATCAACCATAAACTGATCCATACAAATTCTTCCAACAATTGGTGCATATTCTCCCCTTATTAATACTCTTCCCTTTGAAGAAAGCGATCTAGGATAACCATCTCCATAGCCTACTGGTATAGTTGCAATTTTACAGTCTTTTTCAGTAATGTAGGAGCCTCCATAGCTTATAGCAGTATTAGCCTTTACATCTTTCAGAAAAATAATATTACTTTTTAATGATAATGAGGGTTTTAATGTCACCGTACTTTTTTCCATTTCCTTAGATGGGTATAATCCATAAAGTGCTATTCCTACCCTTACAATATCAAAATGTGCTTCCTTGTATCTAAGCATCCCAGCACTATTAGCTGTATGAAGCTTCGGAATCTTAAGCCCCTCTGCTTTTAACAATTCAATAAAATTATTAAATTTATCAATTTGCTGTAATGTAAATTCGCTGTTTTCCTCATCTGCTCTTGCAAAATGTGTGAAAATCCCATCTATCTCAATATTAGGAAGCTTACTTATTTCAATAATACTCTTAACACTTTCTTTGTCTGGGTAAAAGCCAAGTCGTGTCATTCCAGTATCAATTTTAATATGTATCTTTACTTTTTTATCCAAGGTTTTTGCTGTTTGAGAAATACCTCTGGCAATTGAAGTTTTATATACTGTTTGAATAATGTCATACTTAACCAATCTGTCGTATTCCTGTTCTGGTGAATAGCCTAATATAACTATGGGAATATCAATATTATATTTTCTAAGTGCAATCGCCTCATTTAAGGTTGCAACACCAATACTGTTTATTCCTGCTTCATACAGATGTCTTGCAATAGGAATAGCCCCATGCCCATATGCATCTGCTTTGATTATCACCATAATCTCTTTGTCATAACCGACATAAGCCTTTATTTGCTTAAGATTTTCTTCTATCTCATCTATGTTTATTTCTGCAAAAACTCTATGATAGGTCTTCATTTCTTCCTCCAAAACTGTTTTTCTATCTTATTTATATATTATTATAGCAATTGTTTTAAATTACTATTTTCTCTTATGTAGTGCTGAAATACCTTCTATAATATTTCTTGCTGTAATTGCTTCCTCACCAATTATACTACGAATATAGTCTCCTGCAAAGCTATGAATGAAAACGCCTAGTACTGATGCCTTTAATGCTTTATTCGTATAAGAAAACAAGGAGCAGATTATTCCTGCAAGAACATCTCCTGAGCCCGCTGTAGCCATTCCATTATTGCCTAGACTGTTAATAAAAATATTTTCCTCGCTTGCTACAACGGTAGTTTCACTTTTTAAAACACAGGTCACATAATAATCCATTGAAAACTGCTTGGCTATTGCTAGTTTGTTTTCTGAAATATCTTCCACACTTTTATTTGTTAGTTTTGACATTTCACCTATATGAGGAGTTATTATTATATTTGATTTTGAAGCTTTTAATAGCTCTAGATTATTTGCTATACAATTTAATCCATCTGCATCAATTACAATATTCTTATTATTAAAGCTAAGCAAGTATTCTATTATTGTTTTTGTATAAGCATCATTTCCCATTCCAGGACCAGCTAATACTGCATCAGCCCATAAAATTTCGTTTTCATAAAGTGTAGGTTCAAGACTTTCGTTTTTTTCATAGGTTAAAATAATTGCTTCTGGAACAAGCGAAAAAATCGAACCCTCATTTCCCCTTTCAGTAATTATTTTAACTACTCCGCATCCAGCTTTATAGGCAGCTAATGCTGACAATGCTGCTGCCCCTGCCATGGTTTTCGATCCTGCAAAAATCAGTACTTTGCCAAAGCTCCCCTTGTGCCCTATCTTGTCTCTATCAGGCAATAACTCTATATATGATTTATCTATAATTTCATGTTTAAAATTTATATTCCTCCATACACTTTGAGGTATAGAAATATCTGCAATTATAAGCTCACCGACATATTCTTTTGCTGGATATAAAAATAACCCAATCTTTGGGAAACCAAAGCATACTGTTTTATCTGCTTTTACAGAAGCTTCCATTATTTGTCCTGTATCACAATTAATCCCCGTTGGAATATCGGTTGAAACAACATATGCACCACTTGCGTTGATTTTTTCAGCTACAAGTTTAATCAAGCCTTTTAATGGTTTATTACATCCAATGCCTAAGATAGAATCGACTATAATAGAATCCCTGTCAATTTTATTAAATAACAGTAAAATATCCTTTTCTTCTTTTATACAAATAACTTCTGCTCCAGAATTTACTAGTATATTATAATTGGTTTTTGCATCACCTTTAATTGATGTGCTATCCCCAATTATAAATATCTTTGTTGTGATATTCTGTTGAATAAGCTGTCTTGCAATCGCAAATCCATCTCCTCCATTGTTACCGGTTCCACAAAATACATATACCTTCGTATTATCCTCAGTTTTTTTTAGAACTTCGTTGCTAACAGCTAAAGCAGCATGCTCCATCAAAATAATTCCTGGAATTCCTAACTGCTCCATAGTTTTTTCTTCTACAAATCTCATTTCTTCACTTTTTAAAGCAATCATTATTCACCCTCCCCAACTGCAAAACCAACTGCATAATCCTTACAATGAGCAATACTTACAAAAAGCGTTTTAATTCCAATCTGTTCCGCTAAAAGCTTGGCATTTCTATATAAATTAACATAGGGCTTCCCTTTGCTATCTCTAAGAACCTCAATATCAATTAATGAAAACCCTCTTACTCCTGATCCAAATACCTTTGACACTGCTTCTTTTATTGTAAAGTTACCAGCAATTATTTCTGGATTAGATTTTCTTGATACAAATAGTTCTATTTCCTTTTTTGTAAAATATCTTTCAATAAATCCTTTTTTGGTAATTGCATTTTTTATTCTTTCTATTTCGATGATATCATTTCCTATTCCTATAATCACGATTTTTCCCTCCCAAACGCTTACTGGTAAAATATTCTATATAAAAATACATTGTTTAAATGTACTCTTAGTACTGCTTAAATATTATATGTGAATTAATTAATACTTAAACAAATTAATAACTCTGTTTTTATATTATAAACCACTTTTAATTATATTTCCATATTGCAGGATATAATTATCTAATCCTTTATCAAGCTTATTTTATACAATTAACATATTTAAGTTTTATATATTTCCATTTGTATTTACTTAATATAATAATAAAGGTAAAATATATATATTACTATGGTTTTTGGTTATTATAACCCTATTATGGAGGCGATATAATGGACATAAATTCAAATAAAAAAATAATGGCTCTTGCAATAGAACAAGCTAGAGATACTATGAACAAGGATATTGGCGGCCCCTTTGGTGCAGCAATTACCGATAAGGAAGGTAATGTTATATGTGTTGCTTCAAATAGTGTTATTGCGGGTAATGATCCCACTGCACATGCAGAAATAAATGCTATCCGTGAAGCATGCCGTATTTTAAATACTATTGATTTAAGTGATTACTATCTTTTTACTACAGCCTTTCCTTGTCCAATGTGCGTTTCAGCAATTATTTGGTCAAATATAAAAAAAGTGTTTTATGGGTGCGAGCCCTTAGATGCGGAAAAAATTGGTTTTCGCGACCAACTTATTTATCAGCAATTAAAAAAAACCTCTATCGATTCAGAAATATTAAATTTGCAGCAGCTTAATCGTGAAGAATGCTTAAAATTATTTGAAGAATATCAAGAAAAAAGCAAAAGTATATACTAGCTAATTATTTTCCCTTGCTTTACTACAGTATAAACTTTAAGTTATGAAGATTTTTACTTGCAAAAAAATCCCAGAACATCTAAATTTAAACTCTGGGATTTTTTTTATAATTCAAAAACTTTAATAATATTATAAATCGTTTTTGACACTTTTATTTTTGTAATTGTTATTGATATTATAAGATAACGTCATTAAACTGTCAGACAAATGTACATTTTCTACTACAACATCTGCCGATAGCTTTACCTTCAAATCTACTGGTGCAAAATTCCAAATACCTTTAATACCCCAGTTTGAAAGGTCATTACCGATTTTTATAGCTTTTTGCTTTGGAATTGTAAGAACCGCTATATCTACTTCATTATTCTTAACATAGTGCTCCATTTCGCCAATATCTTTAATCTCAATTCCTCTAACTGTCATACCTACAAGCCTTGGATTTACATCAAAGATTCCTTCTAAAATGAAACCTCTTTTTTCAAAATCAGAATAATTAGCTAACGCTTGTCCTAAATTACCAGCACCAACAATAATCACCTTGTGCTTTCTTTCTAAGCCTAGAATTTTTCCAATTTCATTATAAAGGTACTCAACATTATATCCATATCCCTGTTGTCCAAACCCCCCAAAATTATTTAAGTCCTGTCTTATTTGAGAAGCTGTAACCCCCATTTTTTTACTTAATTCCTTTGAAGAAATCCTTACTTCATCATTTTCTAATAAGTCTCCCAGATATCTATAATATCTTGGCAATCGCTTAATGACTGCTACCGAGATTTTCTTATCAGTCATTCCTTTCACCTCAGTCCGTTATATATTTTAACAATACTTATATTATATCTATTTGTTAAATATCTGTCAATAAGATTTTGTTAAGGAATTGACTATTTTTAGTTCTATTATTTGGGCTTATTATGTATTATAATTAATATCAAATATTATTTTCAAGACAAATTTTTTTGTTTGTCGAAAGGAGCACTATGTTTAATGAAAAAACTATGCTTATTTTTAGTGAGTTTGTCAAAAAATACTGGCATCAAGGTATCAACGAAAGCTCTGAGTTAATGAAAATAGCCGTTGATATAAAAAACAAGCTAGAATTTGAAGATAAAGATTTACCTTATATAATGGACCATATGCGTATTGCAATGGGTTTAAACCCTTCTGCTGAAAGCATTTTTACCAATGAGCTTGATTTAGTTAAGCAATCCCATGTAATTGGAGAACCTGTAATTGCAAAAATCAATAGTGTATGTGAGCATTGTGAAAAGCAAAATAATGGTTGCAAGGCTACATGTAAATACGAAGCTCTTGTCTATACCCGTGGAGAAGGCCCTGTGATTCTAAAGGATAAATGTGTTGTATGCGGAGAATGTATTGACAGCTGTGATTTTGGCGGTTTAGCTGAAAAAATTGAGTTCTTCCCTGTAATTGATTTGCTCAAGGAAAAGGAAACGCCTATATATGCCCTTGTTGCACCTGCAATAACTGGTCAATTTGGTGATGATGTGTCAATGGGTCAGATAAGAACAGCGTTAAAAATGATGGGCTTTGAAGATATGATTGAAGCCGCTTTATTTGCAGATATACTAACAATTAAAGAAGCCTTTGAATTCAATCATCTTGTAAAAGAAGAAAAGGACTTCTTTTTAACTAGCTGTTGCTGCCCTATATGGTTTAATATGACAAAAAAGAATTATTCCTCATTATATGATCATATGTCACCCTCTGTTTCTCCAATGATTGCTGGTGGCAGAATATTAAAGCATTTATATCCAAACGCAAAAATAGTATTTATAGCTCCTTGTTTGGCGAAAAAGGGTGAAATAAAAGAGCCTGATTTAATTGGAGCAATTGATTTTGTACTTAATTTTACAGAGCTTAAGGAAATATTTCATTGTCTTGACCTTGATTTAGCTAATCTTCCTTCTGATGAAAAAGATCAGGCATCTCTTGGCGGAAGATTATATGCTCGTACTGGTGGTGTCAGCTTCGCAGTAAAAACTGTTGTAAGCAGATTGGAGCCCTCCCGTGTAATAAAACTTAAATCAAAAAAAGCTGACGGAATCCCTGCATGTAAAAAAATATTATCTGATTTATCTGAAAACAAAGATATTTCCGCAAATTTTGTTGAAGGTATGGGGTGTGTTGGCGGATGTGTAGGTGGTCCCAGAGCTAATATTGATTTAGAAAAAGGTCGTAATAACGTAAATGAATATGGCGAGGATTCTTTGATAGTCACTCCCTTTGATAATCTAAATGTTATGAAAATACTCAAGCAGCTTGGAATTAACTCCATAGAAGAAATTGTTGATAATGCCTTAATAACCTCACTTTTGACAAGGGAAGTAAAATAATACTATTTCATATATTTCCTTTGTATTAATTACTATTTTTTCCCAATAACTCCAAAAAGCTGCTGTACAATAAATTGTGCGGCAGCTTTTTGGTTATTTATTTGATAAGTATATACTTTTAGCTCTTGGAAAGGGTTCTAAGGCTCTTTCTAATATTCCATGAACGTGAGCAATAACAACCCCGTAATTAGTAATGTTAACCTCTTGATTTTTTGCTTCGCCCATTCTTCCTTTCATTGCTTTTGCATTAAGCATACATCCTCCACAATGAATTATAAGCTTATATCCTTGCAGATTTTCAGAAAAATCATGACCAGATTGATGATGAAACTCAATGTTTTTGCCCGTTTTCTGCCTTATCCATCTTGGTATTTTTACCGTTCCTATATCATCTGACTGCTGATGATGTGTACATGCTTCACAAATTAGAATTTTGTCACCATCTTGGAGCTTTTCAATTGCCTTAACACCTTCCACCATAATTTCTAAATCGCCCTTATATCTTGCAAACAGTATAGAAAATGAAGTCATAGGAATGTCCTTTGGAGTATCCGCTGCAACCTTCAAAAATGCCTGGGAGTCAGTTATTACAATTTTAGGTTTTTCACCTAATTTGCTCAAGGTATTTCTTAACTCGTGCTCCTTTGTTATTACTGCTATAGCATCGCTTTCTAAAATATCTCTAATTGTCTGCTGCTGTGGTAAAATGAGTCTTCCTTTTGGAGCAGAATCATCTATTGGTGTTACTAATACCACTAAATCACTTGGATTTATTAAGTCTCCAACTATACAAAACTTATCCTTTTCCTCAGGTACTAGTAATGCTATTTTTTCCTTTAATGTATGGATGCCTTTTTTTTCGATTGCAGAAACCTTTACCATCGGAACTTCTAATACTTCTTCAAGCTTTTTTTCCAGATTTTTTATATCATCTTTCGCATCAATTTTGTTAATAACTGCTAAAACAGGTATTTTCTTTTCTCTTAGCTCTTTAATCCAAGCCTCTTCAAGCTCCAAATCTTCTCTTGTAGCATCAATAACAACAACTGCAATATCCGTTTTTTTCATTACCTCTATGGTTTTTTTGACTCTCATTTGTCCTAGCTCACCCTCATCATCAAGACCTGCAGTATCAATCATAACTACAGGGCCAAGAGGTAGAAGCTCCATAGCCTTATAAACAGGATCTGTCGTTGTCCCAAGAACCTCAGATACGAGAGCAAGCTCTTGTCCTGTAACTGCATTAATTATACTTGATTTTCCTGCATTTCTTCTTCCAAAGAAAGCTATATGAACACGATTTGATCTTGGTGTATTATTCAAACTCATTTTACTGATTCTCCTTTCCTGGTATCCCAGGGGAAGTAATTTGATAGATATTGAAAATTTTCTCTATTTCTTCTGGGCTAATAAGACCCTCTTCTAGTACAATCTGTCTAACAGTTTTATTCTCTTCCTGTGACCTAATCGCAATTTCACAGCCTTTGTCATAACCCAGATGATAAACTAAGGCTGTTGCCATAGCTGAGGAATATTCAAGATTGCTTGTGCATTTTTCCTGATTAGAGCTAATTCCTTCAATACACTTTTCAATAAAAGTACCTATTCCATTATATAATAATGAATATGATTCAAGTAGTGCCTCAGCTACCAATGGAGTAAATGCATTTAATTCCAGCTGCCCCATCATTGCAGCTTGTGTAATGCAAGAATCATTTCCAATTACTCTAAGGCCAATTTGAGCAATCATCTCACAAATAACCGGATTAACTTTTCCCGGCATAATTGATGAACCTGCTTGTACAGGAGGAAGCTTTATTTCGCCAAGCCCTCCTGACGGACCTGATGCAAGCAGTCTTAAATCATTAGAAATTTTTATTAGGTTGACAGCCAATGCTTTCAATAATCCTGATACCTCCACAAAAACATCTAAATTCTGAGTTGCATCTACCAAAAAATCACTTCTGGATAATCCTAGTCCTGTATTATCCTGCAAATAATCTGTTATAAGATAAATATATTCCATTGGAGCATTCATTCCTGTTCCTATTGCAGTTCCTCCAATATTTACCTCCCTAAGTCTTTCCTCGACTTTATATATTCTCCATCTGTCTCTAGCTATTGCTCTTGCCCAAGCACCAAATTCCTGTCCGAGTGTAATAGGCAAGGCATCCATTAACTGGGTCCTACCTAGCTTTAATACACTGCTAAACTGATTTTCTTTAGTCTGCAATGCCTCTTGAAGCTTTGAAACCTTAACACTAAGTCTTCTTGTTTCTCGAATTGCTGCAATTCTCAAGGCTGTTGGATAAACATCATTCGTTGATTGGGATAAATTAACATGATTAAGTGGATGTATTATTGAATAATTTCCTTTTGTGTGGCCTAGCTTTTCAAGTGCGGCATTAGCAATCACTTCATTTATATTCATATTTGTTGAAGTACCTGCACCACCTTGATATGCGTCAGTGTATAAAGCTTTCCAATAATTTGAATTTTCCTGATTCAAAAGAATATCATCACAGACTGTAACAATCGCTTCTGCAATGCTATTGTCTAATAATCCAATTTTATAATTTGCCTGAGCTGCCGCCTTTTTAACTTCTATAATTGCTAATATAAGCTTGCTATTTACTGCTCTGTTACTAATATTGAAATTCTCAATAGCTCTAGCTGTGTGAATCCCATAATAGCTTTCGGCTAATATCTCTTTGTTTCCTAATTGATCTTTTTCTATTCTCATATGATTTCCTTTCAAAAAATATATTTTTCATATATCAAAGAAGAAAGTGCTTTAAAACACGTTTCTTTTATTATAGAAAAGTTCAAACTATTACAAGCAAATCGAACTTTTTTGTTATTAAAAAAACTCTCTAGTGGCACAAGGGCATAAAGAGTTTCAAAACTCAAATTGTGCTTCCTAGTCGCAGGCATTCCCTTGATTTCAGAAATATTTTGTTTAATGTATCAATTATAAAATAAGCCTTATAAAAACACAACGGATTTTTTATATTTCAAATTTCTATATGTTTTTTATAATTGTACATATCTTCTCAGCTTTTTAACTCTTTTATATTCTCCCTGTTTTCAAACATATAAATTAGTGTTATTATTATTTAGAAGAAAAACCGAAATATTTTTTGCAGATAAGTACGAATTTCGAAACGACATTGTTTGTTTTTAATAATAAACGCATTGCTTTATTTTCAAACAAAAAATTTTCTTTCCTTCAGATTTATTAATTTATAAGAAAGGTGCTTAAATATATCGTGATACTTTCATGTAATAATATAACAAAATCTTTTGTAACAGATATGCTTTTTTCAAATATTAGCTTTGTAGTGAATGAATATGATAAAGTTGCTCTTGTTGGAATTAATGGTGCTGGCAAATCAACCCTTTTAAAAATAATAATCGGAGAACTCCCTGCCGATTCGGGGGAAATAATTATTTCGAATGGCACCACAATTGGATACCTAGCTCAAAACGCTATGCTTGCTTCTGATCGAACCTTATATGATGAAATATTAACCACAAAAGAAGCTTTAATCCATATGGAAAAAGAGCTTTTAAGAATGGAAANNATGGAAACTGAAATGGGTTTTTTTACTAGTAACACGGAAGATTTTAAGGATTTTTCCGAAAAATATGCTGTTTTCAGAACCGAATTTGAACTTAAGGGTGGCTACAGCTATAGAAGTCACATTAAGGGTATTCTAAAAGGTCTTGGCTTTTCAGAAGAAGACTTTGATAAATCTGTTTCTATATTATCCGGTGGTCAGAAAACCAGGCTTGCTCTTGCTAAAATATTGGCTAGTCAGCCGGATTTACTCTTACTAGATGAACCTACAAACCATCTTGATATATCTGCGGTAGAATGGTTAGAGGCCTTCCTCTTACAATATAAGGGAGCTTTAATTATTGTATCCCATGATAGATTCTTTTTAGATAAAACCACTACCAAAACTATTGAGCTTGAAGGAATAAAATGCACTTCCTATAATGGTAATTATTCTTTTTTTGCTCATCACAAGGATATTAATCGTGAAATAGAAGAAAAACACTATATTAATCAGCAAAAGGAAATAAAAAAGCAAGAAGAGGTCATAAAACAGCTTAGATCCTTTAATCGCGAAAAAAGTGTTAAGCGTGCAATGAGTCGCGAAAAAGCATTATCCAAAATTGAGCAATTAGAAAAGCCCCTTTATCTTAAGGATAAAATGTCTTTTTCCTTGTCACCACGAATTGAAAGTGGGAATGATGTGCTTTATGCAAGAGATATAAAAAAACAATTTGATGACAAGCTATTATTCTCTGAACTTAATTTTGAGATATTCAAAGGAGATAAGGTAGCACTTATTGGTCAAAACGGTTGTGGAAAATCTACTTTGCTTAAAATAATTACAGAAAACATTGAAAAAACAATGGGTACTATTAAGCTAGGTACTAATGTACAAATAGGCTATTATGATCAAGAGCACAGTTTGCTAAACTCGAAAAATAATCTTATTGAAGAAATATCCGACGCATATCCAAATATGACAGAGGGAGAAATCAGGAATGTTCTTGCTGCGTTTTTATTTACTAAGGATGATGTTTTTAAAAAGATATATTCTTTAAGTGGCGGTGAAAAAGGTCGTCTTACTCTAGTTAAGCTAATGCTTTCTAACGCTAATTTTTTAATTTTAGATGAACCTACAAATCATTTGGACTTAATTTCTAAAGAAATACTTGAAAACAATCTTAAAGGTTATACTGGTACGCTATTATTTGTTTCGCATGACCGATACTTTATTAATCAGGTTGCCAGTAAAATTTTCGACCTTACTCAAAATAAAATCGAAGTTTACCATGGTAATTATGATTATTATTTGGAGAAAAAAAAAGAGATATCTCAAGCCTCTTTAAGCAACCAAGAAACCGAGCTATCTCAAAATAAAGCTCAGTGGCTTCAAAGAAAAGAGGAACAGGCTATTCAAAGAAAAAAAGAAAAGCTCCTTGAAAAAACAGAGCAAACTATTCATGATATTGAAGAAAAAATTGTGAAAATAGACTTATTAATGTGTGAAAGCGAAATTTATACAAATCATATAAAGGTTCAAGAGCTTGCTCAAGAAAAGCATGACTTTGAGCTTGAGCTCAATGAATTATATGAACAATGGAACTTGATGGTTGAGGAATAGCCTATAAATCTTATAAGCTATTCCTCCTCAAGTACTTCAAGAATTGCAATAATAAGCTCTTCATTTTTATAAGGCTTATGAAGTATTCTTCCCTGTGGAGTAAGATTATAATCCTCTCCTAAAAAATCACTGCTATATCCGGTAGTAAAAATAACCTTTGTCTTCGGATTAAGCTCATTAATCTTTTCATATACCTCCACTCCATTTATTCCAGGCATTATTACATCTAAAATAAGTACTTGAATTTCTCCTTCAAAATCCATATATTGCTTAATCGCATCTCTTCCATCAACTGCCCTTATCAAATTAACCCCTTTGGATTTCAAAACAAATGCAGCAATATTTCTAACTGAATCGTCATCTTCGGCTAGTAAAATATTTATTCCTGATAATTTGCTGTCATCATAGCTTATTTTTGGCTTGATATATCCATCTTCTTTAGTTTTGCTTTCTGGAAAATAAATCGAAAAACAAGTACCTTTTCCAATCTCAGTCTGCAGTTCAATAAATCCGTGATGTTTTTCAACAATACCAAGAACAATTGCAAGCCCTAGTCCTGTTCCTTTTCCTATCTCCTTTGTAGTAAAAAACGGATCATATATTTTCTCAATAATACTTTCTGGAATACCAGTACCTGTATCTGAAATTTCTAACACAGAATATGTAATATCATTTTTTTTCGTTGAATAGGTGTGAATATCAATGCTTCCGCCCTTAAGCATTGCATGCTTTGCATTAATACACAAATTCATAATAATTTGTTCCATCTGTGTCGGATCAGCAAAGATTTCAGGTAAAAACTCCTCAAGTCTGAAGGAAATAACAATATCCTCACCAATAATTCTAGAAAGCATGGAGCCAAGCTCTCTTACTACAACATTTAAACTGATATTCTTTGGAGAAATCTGTTCAATTTTACTAAATGTCATCAGCTTTTTAATCAACTGCTCTGCTTTTGTTGCTGCATCATAAATAGTATTCATTTTAAGCATCATATTACCATTATTATCCCCTTGTTCTAATTGATTCATTAACAAATCGCTATATCCTATTATAACCTGAAGAATATTGTTAAAATCATGAGCAATCCCACCGGTAAGTCTTCCTATTGCCTCCATCTTAATAGAACGATTCAATTTTGATTCAAGCGCTGCTTTTTCAGTAACATCCCTAAAGGTTTTTACTACCCCAACAAATTTTCCGTTTTCATCAAAATTCGGAATATATGTTTCTTCAATAAGCTTATTAAAATGAGAGACTGTTTTTGTAAGCTTCTCTTTTGTCAGCTTAGCAACCTCCATATCACAAAAATAACATTTTGCGTCAAAATTATATATTAAATCATAGCATTTAATATTTGTATCTGGCTTGCTGCTATCAATTTCAAAAAGCTCATATACTGCTTTATTTACCCATAAAACATTAAATTTTTCATCTAAAACAAGAATTCCATCATAGAGATTATTTATTATTAAGGACACCTGTTCATCCTTATGCTTCATCATTTCATTTTGATAAACTAAATCCTCGTTTAAGCCCTCAAGCTCTGCCTGTGAATCTGAAAGCTGCTTAATCATTTCATTAAGCTCTTTTGCCATTGCTGAAAAACTCTCTTCCAGGCTATTTATTTCTAATATATTTGATTGTTCCATATCAATCAAATAATTTCCTTTTTTGATTTCTTCTGTTTTTTTCATAAAGCTATTGATGCTTTTTAAAATCGGATTGCTTAATTTAGCTGAAATATAATAAACTCCAAATCCCATTATTAATACAACAAATAGTATTCCTAAATAAAACAAATGTAAAAAAACAGTTATATCATCATAATACGGCTTATAAATTATTAATGTTAGCGCCGAATTATCAATTGGTCTTGAAATTACATTATATTTTTTATTGTTATAGTTAAGCACATAATCGCCCTTAACCTTCAGTTGTTCATAATTTGTCTCCCTTTCTTTTGATAGCACCTTGCTGTAATTAGTATTAATTACAAAAACTCCATTGCTATCTAGTATCGCAATCTCATTTCTGTCGTTATCTCTCAACTCTTCTACTAACTTTTGAATTTCTCTAAGCGAACAATAGCCAACAATAACACCTTTATCTTCAGTTGTAATTGCCATAGCAATAATTGCTTCCTTTTTGTCAAATGGAATAAAGGTTTTAGAAACAAAAATCTCATTGCTATTTTTCGAAGACAAGAAATAATCTTTATAAGCTTCATCAAAGCCTATAATAGATTTTTCTGATTCAGGCGCATTAATAATAATGCCATTTTTATCAATTATTCTTATACTCGTCAAAAGCTCGTATCTTTCAAGTTGCTCTTGAAGGTAATTGTTCATTTTATCCTTATCAAGTATTTCATCCTGCTTTAGTCTCTTAATATTATCTAGAATTAAATAGTTAGTATTAATCATTTCTTTCATTTTTTGTTCAATTGCGTTAACTAAGTTGACTTGGCTGCTTTCCTTGATATGCATTGTATGTTCATACAATAACGTAATCGTAGTAACAGTGAAAAACAGTGCAAATATACTTAAAACAGGCAAAATACTCTTCTTTAGTAATCTGTCAATGCTTGTTTTTTTATTTTTCATTTTATCACCCTTATGTACTGTCCATTTTCTACTCTGTACAGAGTATATGGTCTAATACTGTCCCCATTTTCATTAATAGTGAAATCCATTGAAATTTCTTTAAAATTCAAGGTTTCTTCAAAATATTTTTTAATTGTTGCTGGTTCTGTACTACCATTTTTTTCAATTGCTTCTAAAAGCATAATAGTCGCCTGATAACTGCACACTGCTGAAAAGTTAGGATTTTCTCCATATAATTTTTTATAATTCTCTAAAAATTTCCCAAACTCCAGGTTATCCTTATCCTCTTGAACTGAAGCAATAATACTTCCTTCAACTGCTTTTCCTCCATTATAAATAAATTCTTCCGTTTTTGCTTCCATACTTAAAAAAAACCTAATTTTCTGATTTTCTTTTCTTATATATTGAAACAGCTCTGCTGAATCATAGGCACCCGAAACACTAAGTACTGCCTCAGCATCTGAATGGATTATTTCCTTTGCGATTTTTTCAAAATTTGGAAACTCATTGTCTAGATAATATTTGTAATAGACTACCTCTCCATTATTATTTTCAATTAGTGAAGTAAAACTGTCTAGCATTGCCTGATAGTAGTAAATCTTATTAGCCTGACATACTATTGCAACCTTTTTTACACCTTTTTCAACTGCATCCTGTGCAAGCAGTTTCCCTTGTTCAGAATTTTTTGATGCAACCGAGAAAAACCCATCTTTTTTGCCCATAAATTTATCGCTAGTTACTATTGGACTAACAAACAAATAATCCATGCTATCAAAGTAATTATTCTTAGAAAGCTTTTCAGCAATCTTAGCTGAATATGGTCCTATAATTAAATTTGTTTTTTCGCTATTGAATTCATGAAAGATGTACTCTATTTGATCTGTATTACACTTATCATTTTTTATGTTTAAATTATAATTAAACTTTTTTGACTTTTTATTGTATTCATCTATCGCAAGAAGAACTGCATTTTTACCTGGAACTCCTAGATGTGTCTGCTTTTCTGTAAGGTCTGAAAGAAATCCAATATTTACTGTAGTCTTGCTCTTGCAGGCAGATATAGCTATTGCTAAAAAAATAAGCAATACTAAAAGCTTTATGGTTCTAAAATGGCTAATCATCTATAAACCTCCCCTTCCACATATTGCACTATATTTATATTTCAAATAAACTTATTTGCAAAACTAGTCAAAGCATAACAAGCATTTTCATATAAGCTTCTTTACATCAATTGCTTTAATATCCGCCATAATAATGCGATTTATTAAAGCAATTTGCAAGCTCTGTTTTTTTAAATGTATACCTATAATTATATTATATCAAAAGATAATATACAATTTATTTATAATATTTCTGAAGTAAATAATAAGTTTATCAAGTCTAAAAATCATCTTCATCTTCAAAGACATCTATAATTTCATGTCTTTCTACCTTAAATCTAAACAGCTTCATATTTTCTTCTGTTTCAATCCCAGCTTTTTGCATAGCAATACTTACTTGCTCCTCTACTGAATGAATACCTTCTAGATTGGGTAAAAGCAAACCTCTTTTTCCGTCTTTTTCTACAATAACTCCATATTGTATTACATCCAGCTGACTTTTTGACCTTATTGGTTCTCTTTCATAAAGAATATCTACCTTAATTTCAAGATCATAAAGCTCGTCTTCTCTTATAGGATCAAATCTATGGTCCTTTGTTGCTGCCGAAATACTGTTATATACTATTTCGTCTATAAGATTCTTAGAAGTTGCCGCTATTGTTCCAATACACCCTCTAAGCTTTTTGTTTTTATGGATAGATACAAAACAGCCTCCGTGTAAAATACCAACATGATTAACAAAGCTCATCGACAAGCTCTTTTTAATTTCATCCTCACTGATTCTTTTTCCTGTTAATATATAGTGCTCAATAGACTTTCTTGCCAGCTTAATATAATCATCCTCTTTGCTTGTTCTTTTATTATAATAGGCTTTTCTCCTTTCCTTTATTGTCTGAATAAGTGAAAAAGCTTCTATTCCGATACTCTCTAAAACTCCTGTTAAATATCCAACTCCAAAAGGTCCTTCATAGCTATATACCTTTGAATCATATTGCATTCCATCCATAGTTCCAAAGCCTACTAAAAAGGATCTTAATCCACACTGAGCGGCTCCCTCAAGAAATTCGTCCTGAATAAAAACTAAAGAAACTGGATCCTTCTTTTCAATGCTTTGTTTTACAAGCTTATCAAAGGCTGGCCCCTTAGAGTTATACGAATAAGGTCCTTTATCACTTAATGCATGTGAAAGATCTCCGCTACAGATTAATAATATTTTTTTGTCTGTTTTTTTAATAACTTCATTAATCAGCTTGCCTATATAATAATGCTCTGACAAAGAGGTATGCCCCGTTGTTATATGTACAATCTCATAGTCCTTAATATATTTATCAACAAAATACATTGGAACCATAGCTCCGTGATCAAGATGTACTAAAACACCATAGGATTTTGATAGCTTTTTGTCCATTAATACAGTAACAATGCCTTCTTCTTCAAGTTTTTCATTAATTTTCTCTGTAAGCTGCATATCCGTTTTCTTTTTAAAGCAGATATCCGGATGTCCAAATTGTCCAAAATCTCCACTAAGCTCATTCTCCCACAAAATACACGTTCCATTGGTAAAGGAATTACCATGGGGAGTAATATATATTATTGTATCTGGAGGTTCATTTTTAAGAATCATCCCTATTCTCTCCATTGCAAGCAGGGTTCCGGAAGCCTCTAATTCTTTTCCAGCTCCTATTTCTTTTAATAATATTGGTGCATGCGGCATAAAAATCACTCTATGTTTTTTCATAATATTACCTCACATTTCCCAAATAGACTTTTTCAAAATATCTATTGGCTGTTTCTTTAAATTTTTGCATTAATAGTATATCCGTTGCTGGCTCATTGTAATTATATCTTGGAAAATACCTTGACAAGTGGATAACTATCTTAGGTGCTGCTTGCTTGAGTCTTATCAGAAGATTTTCAAACTCCTCACAATCATCCATAATCTTAGGAACCATAAGCATCGTAACCTCAAGATGACAATGTTCATTTGCAATTGCTATAGTGTCTAATATATGCTGAACACTTATACCTCCAAGCTTTTTATAATTCTCATCCGAATATGTTTTTAAATCAATATTCATTGCATCTATATATGGCAAAATATTAAGCAATGGCTCTTTGTTAATAAAACCATTTGTTACAATAACATTGTCAATATTTTTTTCTTTTGCAACAACCGCAGTTTCAAACATCATTTCGTAAAAAACAGTAGGCTCGTTGTAAGTATATGCAATTGATGGTGTATTGTACTGTAAAGCCAGCTCAATTATTTCTTCTGGCTTAATTATATGTGTTTTTGGTTTTTCCATACTGATTGCATAATTCTGACAAAAAGCACAAGAAAAATTACACCCATAGCTTCCAAAGGAAAGTATTTTTGAATTTTCTCTCCAATGAAATAAGGGTTTCTTTTCAATCGGGTCAACACCTATTGAGCTTACTTTTGAGTAATTCTCAGCAAATAATTCCCCACCAATGTTTTTTCTAACCTTACATCTGCCTGTATGATTATCAGCAATTTCACATTTGTGCGGACACAGCAAACAGATTACATTTTTCTTTTCGCTTGTATAATACATTGCTTTCTTCATAATTATCACAACCTTATCCTATAATTATACCCCTGAAAAACCTTTTTTACAAATTTATTTACTATTACTTTCAAGCACAAAAAAGGAGCTATTTGGTCTGTGTCAAAGTATAATTACTTTCAAGCACAAAAAAGGAGCTATTTGGTCTGTGTCAAAGTATAAATACTATTTTGACATTCGCACATTTAAGCTCCTTAAGTTTAACTGCATAATACTTATATTATTATTTTACTTTTACAATCCAGCTAAATTTATCTTCTATTTTACCTGTCTGTATTCCAGTAATTTCATCATATACTTTTTGAGACAATTCTCCAATCTCACCATTGTTTACAGTAATAGTTTTGTCTCCCCAGTGCAATTCCCCTACTGGCGATATTACTGCCGCAGTACCTGTACCGAAAATTTCTTTTAATGCTCCTGTTTTAGATGCCTCGTATATTTCTTCAATTGATATTTTTCTTTCTGAAACATTGATTCCCCAAGACTTTAATAGCTCTATGGTCGAGTCTCTGGTTACCCCAGGCAAAATACTGCCTTCTAAGGATGGTGTAATAACCTCATTATCTATTTTAAAGAAAACATTCATAGTGCCTACTTCTTCAACATATTTTCTTTCAATTCCGTCTAACCAAAGTACTTGCGTATAACCATTTTCCTTTGCTTTCATCTGAGCTTTTAAACTTGCAACATAATTTGCGCCTGTTTTTGCAAATCCTGTTCCTCCCTTAACTGCTCTGACATATTCCTCTTCAACCCATATTTTAACTGGGTTTATTCCTTCCTTATAATATGCACCCACGGGTCCTACAATTATAATAAACTTGTATGTTGCGGACGGTCTTACTCCTAAAAATGGATCAGTTGCAATAATAAATGGTCTAATATATAAAGAGGTTCCTTCTTCTTCAGGTATCCAATCGCTGTCTACCGATACAATTGCTTTTATAGCTTGAAGAATATCCTCCTCATTAACTTGAGGAATGCAAATTCTTTCATTAGTAATATTAATTCTTCTAATGTTTTTTTCAGGTCTAAACAGAAGAATATCATTATTCTTTGTTTTGTAAGCTTTTAAGCCTTCAAACATCTCTTGTCCGTAGTGAAAAACCATTGCTGAAGGTTCTAAGGATATTGGCTGATAAGGTATAATTTCTGGGTCATGCCATCCTTTTCCTTCTGTATATGACATAATAAACATATGATCACTAAAATAATGACCGAATCCGAGTTCATCCATATTAACTGGTTTTTGTTTTGGCTTTGTAGTTTTGGTAATCGTTATATTTAGCATTCAAAATGCCTCCTTAATCTATTTTCGTGCAATAATACTCTATCTTTCAATATAATAGAACGAATAGCTCTAAATGTCAATTATTATATAGGTTTTGTATTTCTATAAATATTGCATCTATAAATATAACTTCTTGCAACTTATGTTTTTTTTCTGTTATAATAAATCGTATTAATTTATATTAATACAATATATTAATAATCACAAAAACACTACCCTATTAATTGTGCTATCTTTACTTTATAAATATAATGATTTTTGTTAGTTTGATTATTTTTTTAAAAATAATTTTCAGATATAGCTTATTACTATATTTAAAATCGGGTATTATTTATTTTGGAGGAATTACAATGCTTGCAAACCAGCCTTATAACCAAGAAAAAAGACAAGGGCCAGATATTTTAGTAAAATGGGTGCGAATTGCACGTTTTTTTGCTTGGATTATGCTTGGTATATTTTTAGTAATAACTGATACCGCTAAGCCCCAAACACTTACCTTTTGGGATCGTTTTTTAGATGTTAAAATACGAGGCTTTTGGGACCAAAATTTGCTTTTCATTGCATTCATTGTAGCTGTGATATTATTTATTTTTTCTTTTGTTTCTATATTAATTAATGCAATGCGACTCAAGAGAAAAACGGATAGACTATGTATATCCCTTTTAATTACACTTATTATTTCTTCTATTGGCATTTTATTCTATCTAACTATAGCCTTTAGTTAATTATTCTACTCTCCAGTCTACAGGTGTTATCTTATTTTCTTCAAGAAATTGATTTGTTCTTGAAAAAGGCTTGCTTCCAAAGAACCCTCTGTATGCAGACAATGGGCTTGGATGCACTGATTCAATTATCAAATGATTATTGTTAGTAATCAGCTTTTTTTTATTAATTGCATGACTCCCCCATAGTATAAATACTACTGGGGTTTTTTTATTATTAAGGCTTTTAATTATTGCATCTGTAAAATTCTGCCATCCGATTGTACTATGAGATGCCGCTTGATTTGCTCTTACTGTTAGTACTGAATTTAACATAAGCACTCCCTGCTTTGCCCATTTTTCAAGATACCCATGCTCTGGAATTTCATATCCCATATCACTTCTAAGCTCTTTGTAAATATTTAATAAGGATGGCGGAATGGCAACACCAGGCTTAACCGAGAAACATAATCCGTGAGCTTGATTTTCTCCGTGATATGGATCCTGCCCAATTATTACCACTTTTACTTGTTCATAGCTTGTCAGTTTTAAAGCAGCATAAATATCGTACATATCTGGGTATATTATCTTGGTTTTATATTCATTTTTCAAAAACTCCCTAATAGCTTTGTAATAATCTTTATTAAATTCTTCTCCTATAATTTCATCCCAATCATTATTTATTTTCATTGTATCCTCGCTCTAGTTTTAATCTATAATTGTAGTATTATCATAAGCTTCTTAATTTAATGATGTGTAATAATCTTACCTGTATTTTAAATCAAAAAAGATTTTTAGTAAATACAAATGACATTTGTCATTAATTTTTGTGCATATTTTTTGTATGTTTTAATTGTAATACTATTGTTTTTTTACAAAACCCTTGAAAATAAAGGGTTTTAATCATTTATAACTGAATTCACATGCATTACATTTGTATTGAACGACAATTATTAAATATTTATTAATTTTTTTGACAAATTCCATCAATAATGTTATAATTAGTTTACAAAAAGGTGACTATAATGTTTGGGAAAGGAAAAGGGAGAATAATATGGAAAAAGAAAAGAATTTATCAATGGAATTGCTTAAGAATGAATTTGAGACAACTAGAGAGCATGAAGAAGACACTAATAACAGCAAGGATAATTCAATTTCAAAGGTAGCACTTATAGCTTACTTATTTTCATAAACTTAATGTATGTCTTAATGACAAGCTACTTATAAAAAAAAACCACAAATGTGGTTTTTTTTATTTATTTTCTCTTTCCTTATCGCCCATAAAAGCTACTGCTAGCATACCACTTCCAACATGTGTTCCTATAGTCGCTGAAAGTTGTGTTATATATATTTCTTTAGGATTATGTGTTTCTTCAATCATTTTTTTCAGTTTTTCAGCATCCTTAATACAATTAGCATGACATATAAAAACTTCCTTTCCATCTGTCTCACCAATATGCTCAGAAAATTTATCATATAGCTGTTTAATTGATTTATGTCTTCCTCTAACTGAAGAATAAGACCTAAGTTTTCCTTCATGGCTCATTGTTAGTACTGGCTTTGCCTTTAATGCTGTACCTAATAGAGCAATTGCTGCTGGTATTCTTCCCCCATTTTTTAAATGCTCAAGGTCATCCACAGCAAACCAATGGTTAAATTTCAAAACATTGCTATTAATCCAATCAACTACTTCCTCTCTGCTCTTTCCTTCTTTAACCTTTGATACTGTATGTGCAACCATTGCTCCGAGCCCTCCTGACGCAGCTCTAGTATCAATAACACTAATATCTGCGTCCGGATACTCCTCAAGCAGCATTTGTTTGGCTAATTCAGCATTATTCATAGTTCCGCTTAAGCCTGATGACAATCCCAGATAAATAAGACTATCTCCATTTTCATAGGCTTTCTTATATTCATCTAAAAAGCCTATTACATTTATTTGAGATGTTCTTGGCATTATCCCGCTTTCTAATTTATCATAAAAAGTGCTATGCTTTAATGTTTTACCTAAATCATCTATATAGCTTTCCTCACCGATTACTATCGGCATTCCAACAACCCTTAATATATTAGAATTATCTTCAACATATTTAAGCGGCAAATCACTGCTTGAATCCGTTAATATAATCAAACCCAAACCATTTTCCTCCATTTTCAATAAAAATAGCGTTTTATAAACGCGTTATCATGCAAAGCTGAATTATTCAACTATTAAATTCAAATCAAACTATTCTGCTTAATATAGCAATTGTAATTTTAAATCACTTCTTAGTTTATAATAAAACACATTTTATGTCTATATAATTCTAGGCTTTCTTTACTATTTGTTATTCTTATTGTATAATAATAATGCTTTTACCCTGTTTTTTCAAAATTGATAATTATAATATTTTTAAATAAAGGAGCTTTTTATGTTAACAGATGTATTATCCGATTTATTAAAAAAAGCATTTGCTGATTCTGGCTACAGCACAAAATATGGCGATGTTGTTCGTTCTCAAAGACCTGACCTTTGTCAATTTCAGTGTAATGGTTCGATGAGCGCTTCAAAGGAATACAAAAAACCACCCTTTGTTATTAGCGATGAGGTTGTTGAAAAAATCAAATCTTTAGACAATTTCAAAAATATTTTTCAGAATATTGAAACTGTAAAACCTGGATTTATTAATATTACTCTAGCTGATGAATTTATTAAAAATCATATTAATAATCTTTTAACTGATTCACGTATTGGATGTCCAAATATTGGAAATTCGCAAAAAATAGTTCTTGACTATGGCGGTCCTAATATTGCAAAGCCTTTGCATGTAGGACATCTTCGTTCAGCAATTATCGGCGACAGCTTAAAGAGACTTTTTAGATTCTTAGGCTATCAGGTAATTGCTGATACCCATCTTGGTGATTGGGGTTTGCAAATGGGAATGATTATTTCCGAGTGCAAAAGACGTTATTCTGATCTTTCTTATTTTGATGATTCTTATAAGGGAGAGTATCCTTCAGAGGCTCCTTTTTCACTTGAGGATCTTTCTGAAATATATCCTTATATTAGCAAGCTCAGCAAGGAAGACCCTGATATTCTTCAAGCAGCAAAAGAAGCTACCTTTAAGCTTCAAAATGGCGAACGTGGATATGTTGCTTTATGGGAGCATATAGTAAATGTTTCCCTACAGGATATCAAAAAAAATTATGCGCGTTTAGATGTTGATTTTGATTTATGGTACGGTGAAAGTCATAGTAATCCTTATGTAGATAATGTTGTTTCTCATTTAAAAAATCGTAATGTCGTATATGAAAGCGAAGGTGCTCTTGTAGTTGATGTTGCAGATGAAAATGAAGACTTGCCACCTCTACTTCTTTATAAAACAGATGGTTCAATACTGTATACTACTACTGACCTTGCCACAATATACCAACGAGTTAAGGATTTTGACCCTGATTACATTCTTTATGTAGTTGACAGCAGACAGGGAACTCACTTTAAACAGGTATTTAACTGTGCCTACAAAAATGTGATTGTTAAAGAATCTGTATCTCTTGAGCATATTGGCTTTGGAACAATGAACGGCAAGGATGGTCGTCCCTTCAAAACTCGTGACGGAGGAACTGTTAAGCTCTCAGATTTGATTGATATGGTTGAAGCAAATGCAAAAGAAAAAATTCGCGATAAAGAAGCTTTGGATATAGATACCATTAGCAAGCAAATAGGCTTATCAACATTAAAATTTGCAGATTTAAGTAATTTCCGAACTAAAGATTATGTGTTTGATCTTGAAAAATTTTCTTCCTTTGAAGGAAAAACCGGACCATATCTTTTATATAGCTATGTAAGAATAAACAATATTATTAAAAAGCTTAAGGAATCCGGATTATCTGCTTCTGAAATTACACTTCCTGCAAGTGATGTTGAAAGAAATATAATGATAAAAATTAATGAACTCCCTGAGGCTTTATCGGTTGCCTCAAGAGATAGAGCACCTAGTGCTATTTGTGAATATGTCTATGAGCTGTCAACACTTATTAATGCATTTTATCACACCCATCATATTCTCAATGAGGAAAATCAAACCCAGCAAAAAAGCTGGATGACATTATGCTCACTTATCATTAAAACAATGGATATCTGCCTTGATATTCTTGGCATATCTGTACCTGAAAAAATGTAATATACGTTACCAAATAAGAAAACAGTCAATTGACTGTTTTTTTATATTTATAATAAATTTATCTTTGCTGTTATTCTAAAAACAAATAATCTTCTTACCCTAGCTTTAAGATTATTTTCTTATACTAATGATAACCAATATACTTGACAACAGCACCTCAATATTATATAGTAGTTCTGTATAGAAACACTAGCGAGGTGAGAATATGCTATTATCTGCCTTAAAAAAAATCGGCTTTACTCAACAAGAAGCTATTATTTATATTTATTTGTGTAAGCATGGCGATGTAACCGGATATGAGGTTGCAAAGCATACTGGTATTTCGCGTTCGAATGCCTATGCTGCTCTTTCTAGCTTGCTTGAAAAAGGTTATGCGCATCTTATTGAAGGCACAACATCAAAATATGTTGCTGTATCAAAAATTGACTTAATCAAAAATGCTGAAAGAGAGTTCAATTCTAATATTCAAGTAATTGAAAAGGAACTCGAATTTAATACAATCAACCAAGAGCCCTATATTACAATAACCGGAGAGTCTCATGTCTTAGATAAGACAAAAAATATTATTGAGGCATCTGAGAAAAGAATTTATTTATCTTGTTCAGCCTCAATATTAGATCATCTGGCAAAGGAGCTCACTGCTGCAATCGAAAGGAATCTTAAGATTGTTGTCCTTTCATCAAAAAAGCTTATTGACAACAATGACTATACTCATTATTTAACTAAGGAAGCTGAAGGTTTTAAGTTAATTGCTGACACAAGTGAGGTTATTGCTGGAAATATTAATCAATGTCTTTATTCAAAAAACAAAACTTTATTAACATTAATCAGAGAATCCTTCATTAATGAAATATCTGTAATGGAGGCAAATAATAATTAAGGAGATGCTTATGTTAAAAACTCATAACGTTGTTACAAGTGAAGTTAATTTTTACAAAGGACTTAACCCGTGCAGCTTAATCGAACAATACGGAAGTCCCCTTTATGTCTACAATGAGGATTTGTTACGTGAAAGATGCAGGGAATTGAAGAATTTAGTCACTTATCCTAATTTTAGCGTTAATTATTCAGTTAAAGCTAATGGTAATTTATCTTTATTAAAGATAATACGCGAAGAGGGTCTTAAAGCTGATGCTATGTCCCCAGGCGAAATATACGTTGAAGAATTAGCTGGTTTTAAGCCTGAAGATATTCTTTTTATTACAAACAATGTTTCTGCTGAAGAAATGCAATATGCTATAGACCGTAATATTACTATAAGTGTTGATTCACTATCTCAGCTCGAATTATTGGGTACAATTAACCCAGGCGGAAAAGTTTGTATTCGCTTTAATCCTGGTGTAGGCGCAGGTCACCACGAAAAAGTTGTAACTGGAGGCAAAAACACTAAGTTTGGTGTTGAATCTACTTTTATTGACCAAGTTAAAGCCATTTTATCAAAATACAATTTATCTTTAGTAGGTATTAATCAGCATATTGGCTCTTTATTTATGGAGGGTGATAAATACATTCAGGGAATTGAGTCTTTGCTTTCAATTGCAAAAAACTTTGATAACTTAGAATTCATTGATCTTGGTGGCGGATTTGGAATACCTTATCACAAGCAAAATGCCGAACAACGTCTAGACCTTATTTCTCTTGGCAAGAAGCTGGATACAGTTCTTTATAAGTTTGCAGAAGAATATGGTAAAGAACTACTATTTAAGGTTGAGCCTGGTCGTTATATTGTTGCTGAATGCGGTGTTCTTCTAGGAACTGCTCATGCTGTTAAAACTAATTATACTACCAAATACATCGGAACAGATCTTGGCTTTAATGTTTTAAAACGTCCTATTATGTATGATAGTCATCATGATGTTGAAATATATAGAAAAACAGATGTTCCTTCAACGATTGAGGAAACAGTTCATATCGTAGGTAATATTTGTGAGTCTGGTGATATTATTGCTAAAGGCCGAACTTTGCCTGAAATTTTTGAAGGAGATGTTATTGGAATATTAGATGCTGGTGCATACGGCTACTGCATGGCATCAAATTATAACAATCGTCTTCGTCCAGCTGAAATATTAATTAATTCAAAAGGTGAAACCTCAGTAATAAGGAGAAGGGATACCTTCGAAGATATTGTACGTAATTTCTAATGTAATTAATTTATTTTACTGCCCTATAAGCTCCTCATCAAAAATGAGGGGCTTTTAATAATTGCTATTTTTTTCACTTGAAAATAACTATATTTTTTTTATTTTAAATAAAAATGATTTTTATATGCCTCTCCCTTCATAGTTAATATAATATAACCTTTAAATTATCTTATTGATATTTATGTAATTTTATTATATTATC
>DFYO01000062.1:0-177 GCA_002381865.1 Clostridiales bacterium UBA4080
AAACTGGAACTGCTCCGAATTGTATATATGGAGTGATAGTGGTGGGAAAACCGGCGGCAACTGTTATTACTTCATCTTCGCGCTTAACTGCCCTGTCTCCAAGCAACGGAGAAGTGATAGCCATAAACGCAAGAAGATTCGCTGAAGAACCCGAGTTGACAAGACTGCAGTACTTTA
>DFYO01000062.1:227-1451 GCA_002381865.1 Clostridiales bacterium UBA4080
TGGAATGTGTCGCAGTATTCTTTGACCATTCCGAGTATTTCCTCTCTCGCTTGTGACTCGCTTTTATTTTCGAACATTTCGTTGCCTCCGTTTCCTTCTTCCGGGTTTGAGCAATAACAGGTTCTGATATGCCTATTTATTAATCCAAAAACTCTTTAATCTGCTTGTCCATACAAGCCCTCACATCCCCTCCAGTTATCCAGCAATTCAACCATTCGACTGTTTTCTCAACCGCCGTATCTATATTCCAGCGAGGCTTCCATCCAAACATTGCCTTAAGTTTAGAACAATCAAGTTTTAAAAAATTAGCTTCATGAGGGCCACCATCATATTGGCTAACCCGCTTTATGTCCTCTCTCCACTTTTCTGCAAATAAGTTTACGAGAGCACCCGTCTTGATGCAATCGCATTCATCGGGACCGACATTATAGCAGCCGGCATATTTTTCGTCATCATACTGCTTTGCAGCAATCATTAAGTAGGCATAAAGCGCTTCAAGCACATGTTGATAGGGGCGAGTAGAGTAAGGGTTTCTGACTATGATGTCTTTATTATCAAGGGCGGCTCTTATACAATCAGGAATGATGCGGTCATTAGCAAAATCGCCTCCACCGATAACATTACCGGATCTTGCGGNNTCAGCAAAGAATGAGTTCTTGTAACTGTGAGTCACAAGCTCCGAACAGGACTTGCTATTAGAATAGGGATCGAAGCCATTTAGAGGTTCATTTTCACGATAGCTCCAGATCCACTCTTTGTTTTCGTATACCTTGTCCGTCGTAACATTCAGGAAGGACTTTACTGATCTTGATAATCTAACGCACTCAAGAATGTTTACTGTTCCCATGATATTGGTTTCATATGTATAAAGTGGATTTGTGTAACTATCACGAACGATCGGCTGTGCGGCGAAGTGTAACACTATTTCCGGCTGTGCTTCATCAAAGGCCTTTTTAAGCAGAACGTAATCTCTTATATCACCTATAATAGAGGTTATATCTTGGCCTATACCTGCAATATCAAACAATGAAGGAGTCGTAGGCGGTTCAAGTGAATAACCTGTTATAACCGCTCCTGCGTTAATAAGCAACTTACAAAGCCAGGATCCTTTGAATCCGGTGTGGCCAGTAACAAAGACTTTTTTGTTTTCATAGAAATTCAATTCAAACACAATTCTTACCTCTTCTGAAGTTTTTAAAATATTCAAAAGCTAGTTCAAACCCT
>DFYO01000062.1:1501-2359 GCA_002381865.1 Clostridiales bacterium UBA4080
ATATGCTCACGATAGCTGTATGCGATCATGTGCTTGCTCACGATAGCTACCATTACTACCGAAAAGGAACCAGTTAATATTGAAAGTAGGGCTATCGCCATAACACCATGTTTCATAACAACGATTAAAAGTGATATGTAAAGAACTTTGCGAATTATATCCATTTTCAGNNTTTGAATGGCAATCTGCATAATAGTTACCGCGTATGTAAAGCAGCCAATTCTCAAGTATGGTACACAGAACAACCATTTTTCAGTCAGTAGTAGTTCTACAAAAGGTTCTGCCACCGCAGCCAGTCCCATCATCATTGGAAATACAAAATATGATGAAACTCTTATAGTTTGACGGGTTAACTTCTTTAAACGTTCCAAGTCATCTTGCGCCCTTGATACTACCGGGAACATAACCGCACTTATGGAGGAGTTTACATTGTCCATAATCAGAGCGGGAAACTGGAATCCTTTGTTATAGTAGGCCAAATCGCTTGATGTATACATTTTTCCGATAATCAATTGACTGAGCTGATTAGCTAAAGTATTCAATAAGCCCGCACAAAGCAATTTCCACCCAANNAACACAATTGCATTTACAGTCATATCTAACATATATTGTGCAACGAGCGCCCATATGCCAAATCCCATAAAAGCCATAACGACACCGGCGACACCGGATGTCAGTGTTCCGCCAAGAGTTGCAAAAAAGAATTTCTTGAAAATCATATTACGGGAAACATACGCTTGCTGAACAGTCTGCATCGCGGCGACGATTACAATGAGTCCCATAACTCTCATTACCGGTGTCAATACTTTGTATCCATAGAAATTTGCAACAATGGGCGCGCTTGCGAAAATAATACCA
>DFYO01000062.1:2456-22974 GCA_002381865.1 Clostridiales bacterium UBA4080
TCGGAATATTTCCAAAACAGATTTGCGATAATACTTGATTTAGAAAAGTCTCTATTTCCAGTAGTATTCACTATGGTTCCTTACATTGAATCATTCATATTCAACTTTCATGTACTTTGCTTAAATATTAGTTTTACTCAAATCTCTTTGGCCAAATATTCAGCTACACTTTTAACACCTTGTATATGATGTTCTTTGCAATTAATTTCTACATTATTGCTCATTATATCATGTAATTTAATAGTACTATAATATATTTTTCTAAGATTGTTTCGCAATGTTGTATTTTTTATCATTCTTATTATCATTCTTTTTATATGCAATTCCATATTCCACTTAATCCGGTTAGATATGTACTGCGTGAACACATCTTCTCCAAATACCTTTGCAATATTTTCGAGTTGCTTGAGATAAACCGCCTCATCGCAATACTTTTCAGGCAACCAATTATTATGTAGCTTATATAGTATTCTAATAATATCGTCNNACAAGTTTCTGAATTCTTGGAAATAGTAGTTGCGATATCTGTAGTATGTATATAAACTCCTGAATCGTCTACCTAAAAATTCCATTGATTGTATGCTTTGCTCTGAGAGAAGACCCACGCCTACTTCACTGTTTCCTGCTATTACAAGCGGGTAATCAATATATGTTATCTTATCTTCAAGAAACAAATTAAGCATGCCAGTATATAAATCCTGACTGTCTCCATCTTCAAATTTACCAGTAAATTCTAATATTTTATTAATATGCTTCCTCCTTACGCAGGAAACCAAATACATATTTGGCATATATAAATATGAAATATTACTTAGTGAAAACTTCTTAATAAAAGGTTCCGTTAGGAATTCTTTTGTTTTTGTATTATCATTAAGTATATAATTAATGATAATTTTATTCGCCACGTCATCATTCGGATAGTCTGGCCAGTAATATAAAGCGTGATTCCATACAAATACATTATTGTCAGGATATTGTTGTATTGCATTATACATCATAGAAAGCGCTGTCTTTATCAGCCCGTCATCTGAGCCAAGAGATATCAGATATCTCCCGTGAGAGTTCAAATAAGCGAACTCAAAACTTTTCGATAAGCTTAAGTCAAATGGCGTTCGAATATATCGAATATGCGGATTTCTAATGCTATTTACAAAGTCCTCCACTTTAACATTATTGTCACAGCTGTTATCACTTACTAATATTTCATAAGTCCCTTCAAAATCTTGATCAAGACATGTTTCAATAGTTTCACTAAGATATTTAATTGAATTTCGAACAGGTATTATTATGCTAAAATCACACTCTGGTTCTTTTAAAAATTCCTTTTTAACGTCAAATCCCCATATGTGCGAAATAGAGGATAAATATGATCCAAGCAAAAGACAATCCATTCTTGCTATTGGTTGTATTTCATAATGTCTGAAATACATTTCAAATATTTTGCTGATTTCTACATCTTCATTTAACTCCATTAATAAATCAGAGTTTCCGAATAAGACTATCGGATCTCCAGTGTCATTTTGATCATTCAGAAATTTAATCATATCAGATAAAAAACCTATTTCGACTCTTGCTTCTGTTTTTGGAATTCTAATTGTTATTATATTTCCTTCTCTAACCTGTAATTCAAAACACTTGTTTATAGAAAAGGTTTCACTGCCAGATTCATAATACGGAACAATATGGTATATGATTACGCCAAGCCTCGAAAGTGCTTTGACTAAACAGCGTTCTCTTAACATACTTGATTGATTAGAGTGCTCTGAAATCAAACAATATTTATTCCTATTTCCTGCTAATAATTCATCTTTGAATTTTTTTGCCTGCGTATAATGCGAAAATGCTTCTATAATATCATTACTAATATCGATTCTCAGATGCTGTGCCAAAGCCAAATATACTACTGTTTCTGTAATTCTAAGCATTTGGAAATTATCAATAATAATGTTTCCAAGAGTTTCTTTTGTATAGTCATCATTTATTAAAAATTTATTGTAAACACAATATGATTTCTCCTCCTGCACACAAAGAAACAAATTACGCTCTTCTTTTGTTCCGGATAAAATTTTATAACTGTTTTCATATTTATTCGCTTGAATCTTATTACCAAAATATTGATGTATTTTAGATAAATAATTAATTGCAATTAAATCTTCAGTATCTACCATTACATATGGGAAATAATCTTTGTACAATTCATAGGCATCATGATAATTTCCAAGTTCTAAAAGGCATTGCACCTTTAAGTTTACGCATTTCCTTATACAAGTCGTCGTAGGAATTAACATATTGATTTTCTTTATCGCAATTTCAAATGACTTATTGTCTATCAACCGTTGAATAATATTTATAATTAATTTTTCTTTCACGTTCATATATACAATTGATCCTTCCATGGTTTCTTTCACATTCAGTATTCTCATCTCAAATCCATAGAATATTACTACCACCATTTGAATATATTTTGTTCTGTTTCTTAAGCAAAGGGGATATGTAAGTGATGTTCCAGTACTTCTTTCCATGCATTTCTCCATACAATAAACCATAATGGATGTTGGAGTATCCCAAATAGGTATAAGAACCATCTCTTAATTCAGTAGAATTTGTCAGTAAGTTTAAGTACTTCTGTGGGATCATACCATAACTATTTAGAATGCGAAGATGTGGTAAATCAGCATAAGCTTTAAGATAATTATGATAATTATCATGATATTTTGATATCCATTCCACACCTGCAATGTCCCGATCTGTATAATATGTCGCATAAAAAGCATTTATATCTCCTGCATCTCCATATTCCCCAACACTCTCCTGGCTCAATGCAATTGAACCCGGATGGTCCTTCGTAATTTCATAAACCCAACCGGAATTAAACAGCAGAAAAATCGCTAAAAATATAGATAGCACATATAACGAACTATTCATACATTGATTGGTCCAGGCCACCTTAAAAGCTCTGCTAATTACATTTAAAACTGTTATTCCACCGATTATACAGAATGGAGCCAGAAAGAAAAGAGTAATATGATATAGCCTTGTTGTGCCAAGACAGAAAGAAGCAAATGGAAGTGCAATGGTAGCAAGACATATTAGATAATTCACTGCGGAAAATGCAGAATACTCTTTCTTAAAACCTGTTGCTTTATGTTTCAGCAATAATGTTAGAATACCCACTGAAATAAATAACTGACTAAGTAGATGAAGATATTTTAGTATGTTATGTAGTGGTGATATTGTTTCACTTACAATGACATTCAAAGCAGGTGAAGCCTCTGGATCTAGAAATTCTGTAAAGATGCTGCTTGCAATTTGATTGCCGATGGAAACAATTGTATTGAATGAAATAGAGCTTGAGACATACATATACCACATTATTGTAAATGTTATAAATAAGAGGACATAAGTCGATTTGATTGTTCTGCCTTCTATCTTTGAAGGGATTGAATTGCCCATAAGCTTTAAATTATTATATATATCAGATTTGTAATGAAATTTATTAATCCATCGTTGGATCTCCGCTTTCTCTACTAAAACTAATATTATCCATACAGCGATAAGAGAAAACATAAAGATGTAAGATAGCCCATAGTGAGATACTGCCAGTGAAATGCCGAAGACGATGAATAGAAACGATTGCTTCACTTTATCCATATCATTGTCTACCATTAGTAAGATAAACAAAACAAAAAAAAGTTCGGCAACTTGTTGTCTTGCCAACTGTATCATTTCTAAATAAAAAACCCCATACGATACAAAAAAAAAGCATGATAAAAATGCAACTCTATCATTTATCTGCTTTTGAAATATGCGGTATAAGCAGAGAGGTATTAAGGAAAATACTAGAGGATAGATTATTTTGAAGACCCATGTTGTTTCCATATTGGAAATAATAGATAAAAATGGAGCTAACATAATGATACTCAGCATGGCATTACACTTATCAGGCAGCGTTGGGTCCCAGATAGAATTCATCTTCGTTAAATTAACCAGATAAAGTTCATAGTGGATATCCCATCCCCATATATACATTGAAATTAGTGATGTATGATATAATAAAGATATCGAAATCATAAACACAGCTAAGGGATACAGATTACTTGGTATGAATTTATCAAAACCAATTATAATGGCTGTTAACGCAATTATAACTATTAAAAACATCAAAAGAATATTTGTATTATGGAAATTTACAAAATATGTCCCGAGTACCGCTAACAAAGGAATCAAACATAAAAATAATGCCGGTGGAGATAATATTTCTTTTACGTCAATGTAAACCGGCTCAGAGAATTCTTTATCTCTTATATAACACAGAACACATAAAACAAGCACGATCATACTTATCGTAATGATCAATGGTACGAATGAAATTGGTTTAGAGATACCGAAAAATGGATAGAACACGTTTACAAAACATCCGGTGAACATCAAGACTGCAATACTCAAGCCGACTGTGTACAGCAACGTCTCGATATCACCAAGTTTGTGCAATCTAAGAATCCGGAGTATGAGAATGCCTGGTACAAAAATTAAAAAAATAAATCCAATAAGTTGTCGTAAAATTGGGATGTGTAAGCCTATTGTATCTAAACCAATTACACTCCACAATGCCAACTGGATGGCTAACACAACTTTAAGGAATTTTCTTATTTCCCAGTCATTCATCTGAAAAGGGTTATTTATCTGCATTGTTATTTCTTCCTATGTGCATTGTAATATTAATTCACAAGTATGGTGGCAGTTTATCGGCCAGTTTATCGTTTGAGACCTACATTGCTCGTGTACTCGATATGTCTATAGTAATCTCTGATCGTTTGGATTTATCTCTTTTATTTATCAGATTGCTATACAATCTATTCAGTAATTTGCCTGACTTATCCCAATCATATTCTTTCTCAGCCAACATTCTTGCATTCCTGCCTAACCGTTTACTTTCTCCTTCATTCTCTATCAGGTGTTCTATCGCCTCAACAAACTCTTTATTTACAGCATCAACAATAATTACATGTTCCCCATCTTCAGCTTCTATACCCTCTATTCCTTTTTTAGTTGTTACAATTGGCAATCCGATACTCAGATAATCTAGTATTTTCATCTTTGTTCCACCCCCTCTAAGAAGGGGAACTATTGCTATGTTTGAGGCACTTAACAAGGAATGTAAATCATTTACAAAACCAATGTATTTTACATTGCCTTTTTCAATATTTGGGACATCTTTACCTGCTATTATAAACCTTACATTATGATACAGCTTTTTAATTTCCGGAGCGATATAGCTTGTTATTAAATCAATCGCTTCTTTGTTCGGTAGATAGGTGTATATACCGTGAAAAATGATAATTATATCTTCAGGAGCAAAACCAAATTCTTTTCTGGCTCTGTTTTTCTCTTTTAAGGAATCTGGACTTAGAATATTAGTTCCTGAAGGGATAACAGATATTTTAACGGGATTTACATTGTATTTTTTAATGAATAAATCTCTGTCTTCACGGCTTACTGATATTACGTGATTAGCAAATTTAACTGCAAGCCTTTCTAGAAATGGAATGTAAAAAAGACCGCCGATTCTTTTATAAAAGGGTAATATAGGGTTCGTAGTATTTTTAACAATAATTCCTGCAACACTTTGCGCATCATAAACAACCGGAACGTTTAATCTCAGTAACTTTGAAATAAATTTTGCACTAATAATTCCAGCAGGGAACGCTATGTGTATTAAATCTATTTTCTCCTTTTTCAGTATCCTGTACAAATTAAGATGGAAACTTATATTAAAGTCGGTTAAGAATGGAGGAATATACCATCTGAAGCCAATTGCCTTTATTTGTGGGCATTTCCCATTATCACTTAAAAAGCAATCCGGTTCAAAAATGGTAATGTTATTATTTTTGTTAAGTTGGGTCGCTAAATTAAAAACTCTATTTTGACCCCCACTACCTTTAGGGTCAAGAGCATCACCAAATGGGTAAACAACCAACAAATCTTTTATCTTCGTCATTTGTAAAATAAAACCTCTTGCTTTTATTTGAATCTTTACTTACTGAAGAACATTGTTATATACTTTAACAGTATCATCAGCGATTCTTTCCCAAGAATAATCTTTGACTCTTTCTATTGCGTTAATTGACATTTTATTTTTTATATCTTCATTTTTTAACAAATAGATTATTGCATCTGCAAGACTGTTTTCGTCGCCTCTTTTAGTAACAATACCATTATATCCATCTTCGATTATACACTTAAACGTTTCCAAATCGCTAACAACCATTGGGAGACCGGAAGCAGAAGCTTCTAAAAACACATTTGGAAAAACTTCTGTCTTCATTGTAGAAGGTAAACAAAAAACATCAGCTGCCTTGTAATATAATGGCTTTAGGTCCTTCCCCGCAAATCCAGCAAATTTAACATAATTTTCAACACCCAAACTATTTGATAACATTTCAAGTTCTTTTCTCATCACACCGCTGCCAACGAAGATTAATTGTGTATTTGGAAATTTACTTATTACTCTCGGCATAGCTTTTATTAAAATATCTGGTCCTTTACGGTGAGCAAGAACACCAACAAATAATATCAGGTTTTTATTTAGAGGCAACTTTAATTTTTCTCTACACTTTTCTTTTGAATACGAAATATTAAAGTCTTCAAAGCTTATACCGTTTGGAATGACAACTATTTTGCTTCGATGTTTCTCTAAAAATCTTGATTCTCCAATGTAATGTTCGGAGGGGCAGATGATAGTGTTTGCATAAGATAGTACTTTATCAAGATAATATCTATCATAGAACGAAATAGCCATTTTAGAAATAAAGTCGCCGGGTGCTGTATCGGGGTCACCATGACAGGTAAGGATAAATGGTATATTATTCCTTTTAGCGTATAATAGGGCAGGAATATCTGAAAGAATAGATGGAGCATGAGCATGAAGGATATCAATTTGGCATTTTGGATATTTGAAGAATGACTTTAATGAAATATAGCTACCTCTGAAGATAAGATTTACACCATTTCTATATATGGTTATATTTTCATAATTCTCAACTGAATCTTTAGAATCTGATGATACAGTAAAAATATTTATTTCATGATCTTTTTTCTTTGCTATGCCCATCGCTAAATGATATGCTACATTTGCTCCTCCATCCAGAAGACACCACCTTGCATAATCTTCTGATACATTACTATGAGAGTTTGCATATGGAAACCGCTTGACAAAGTATCCTATCTTCATTAACTAATCCACCTTCAATTTAAACTCTTTCTATACCACTCAATTGTCTTCTCAAGTCCCTCTCTGAAACCTACCTTCGCCTCAAACCCAAACTCTTCTTTTGCCCTGCTCACATCCAAGCATCTTTTTGGCTGCCCATCCGGCTTACTCGTGTCCCATCTTATTTCTCCGTCGAAGCCTGTGAGCTCTGCTATCAGCCCAACTAACTCTTTTATCGAAATTTCGAAACCAGAACCCAAATTTACAGGGGCAGGTCTATTGTATCTTTCAGCAGCTAAAATAATCCCTTCCGCTGCATCCGCAACATACAAAAACTCTCTCGTCGCTTTTCCTGTTCCCCATACCTCGATACAATTCTTGCCTGATTCTTTTGCATTAATGATTTTCTTTATCAATGCTGGAATAACATGCGAAGATTCGGGATCAAAGTCGTCTCCTATACCGTACAGATTAACCGGCAGAAGATAAATGGAATTAAATCCATATTGTTGCCTGTATGCTTGTGACTGAACCAGCATCATCTTTTTTGCTAACCCATAAGGTGCATTCGTCTCCTCCGGATAACCATTCCACAAATCTTCTTCCTTGAACGGTACAGGCGTGAACTTGGGATATGCGCAAATTGTTCCTATTGCTACAAATTTCTCCACACCTTCCTGCTTCGCCGCTTGCATTATTTGGACGCCCATGATTGCATTATCGTAAAAGAGTGTAGCTGGATGCTTCATCATATAGCCAATGCCGCCCCCTTTTGCAGCCAAGTGGATGACTACATCTATATCTTTTACTGCATTAACGCAGTTCTCCCATATTCTTAAATCGGTATCTCTACTTCTTGATATCCTTATATTCTTTTCATTAACACCTTTATCTTTTAGTTTCTCCACAATGAAAGAGCCTAAAAATCCTGCTCCACCTGTTACTAGCACATTCTTATTTTTCCAGAATGTCATTTAATCGACCTTCTTATTATTATTTCTGGTAAGAATAGTTTATTATCACATAAATACGATGTATGCAAAATAAGATTATTCTAACTTCTTGGATTTCGTGTTCTGCAGTTTGATCATATGCATCTTTTGATTTGTTAGGTTTTCTCTCTCAAAAAGATCACTTTTGTGAAAGCAGATATTTGTCATCTTTAATCCACCCCCCACCATCTTTCGGGGAACTTTTTCTTTAATATTTTATCTCCTTCACCAATAGTCTCTTCGCCTATGGCTCTCAAATCAGCATCTACCATAATCTTAACCAAATCTTCAAATTTAATCTTTGGATTCCAGCCTAACTTTTTTCTTGCTTTTGCAGGATTCGAAATTAACGCTTCTACTTCTAATGGTCTATAATATTTCGGATCAATCTTAACATGCTCTTCTACATCCAATCCCACATATGAAAAGGCTTCCTCTAAAAACTCTCTGACCGAATGAACTTCTGCAGTTCCCACGACAAAATCTTCCGGCTCTTCAATTTGGAGCATTTCCCACATACATTTCACATATTCAGGAGCATATCCCCAATCTCTTTTCGTATCCAAATTTCCTAAATATAGGTATTTCTCTTTCCCTGCAAGAATTCTTGCTATACTCCTCGTGATTTTCCGCGTCACGAAAGTCGCACCCCTTCTCGGCGATTCGTGATTGAACAGTATTCCATTACAGGCGAAAATCTTATACCCATCACGGTAATTACTTGTCATCCAGTATGCATTAACCTTGGCACAGGCATAAGGGCTCCTTGGCCTGAATGACGTTTCTTCATTCTGCGGTGGTGGTGATGCGCCAAACATTTCACTGCTTGAAGCCTGATAGAATTTTACAGCATTGCCGCTCCTTCTTATTGCTTCTAATATTCTTGTAGTGCCTAATGCAGTGACATTTCCAGAATATTCAGGGGCATCAAAACTTACCCGTACATGGCTCTGTGCTCCCAGATGGTATACCTCGTCAGGTTTTATGTTATAAATTATATTTGAGATTTGCTCAGAATCCGAAAGGTCTCCGTAGTGCAGAAACAATCTTGCATTCGGATCATGGGGATCAACATAGATATGGTCTATTCTGCCTGTATTGAAGGCAGATGACCTTCTGATAATGCCGTGTACTTCGTATCCTTTGCTTAGCAATAGCTCTGCTAAGTATGAGCCATCCTGTCCGGTTATACCTGTGACCAGCGCTTTTTTCATCTCATAACCTCCTTATAAACCTCCAAATATCTCTCCGCAATTTTATTCCAATCAAATTCCTCCACTGCAAACTTTCTGCTATTTCTCCCCATTTCTCCCCATTTCTCAGGATGATCCAATAAATACTTTATCTTTTCTGCTAATTGTTCTTCGTTTGCAGGTTCTACTAAAAATCCGTTCCAGCCATTCTTTATCATTGTAACAATTCCACCTACATTAGTTCCAACCAGCGCTTTTCCACAGGCTAAAGGCTCTAATAACGATGTGGGACACGGCTCTTCAAGAGAAGGTAAGACATAGATATCACTTGCAATATATAATTTCTTTACATCCTCATATGGTATGTACTCCAGCATCAGTATAACATTATCTCTCAGTTTATAATCTTCAATGAGTGTTTGTATTATTTTAAGATATTCTTTTTCAGGCACCCTGCCTTTTAGTAAAAATAACACATCTTTACAACCCATTTGGTTTACCACTATATTTGCAGCTCTTACTAAATATTCCACACCCTTCCGGGGTATTATTGTGCTTACAAAGAGTACAATGGTTTTATCTTTTAATCCATATTTTCCTTTGATATTGCCTGCATCAATATTTGGATTGAATACACTTGTATCTACACCTAATGAAATAGCTGTAGCTTTCTCCGGATCAATTTTGGCTGAAGCAACGAGTTCTAACAACACACCCTCATTTTGCATTACTGCTTTTCTAACTCGTTTCAATAAATATAAATCAGGTGAAAAAAGTTTAAACAATAGCGGTATATCTTTTGCATTGCCAAGTTTCAGTCTTATCTTTGTCTCGCCTATAAATTCCCCGTAGATCATTTTTTTCCTTAATTTCCTGCTTAAGGTTACAAGAATAAATGCAGCAAAAGGCAAATGAACTAAAATAGCGTCAAAATTGTTCTTTTTTAAATATCTTAAAGATTTAAGCGCAAACTCGGTTCTATCCAATATAAGACGTAGTAATCCAGTAGGGCTTTTGATTAGATCTTGCGGGAGATCTTCGCGAGAAGTATGAGAGCAAAAGTGTAAATCAATTCGCTCAAATTTGATCCCTTCTATCTCTTCTCTATACTCTAGACCTTCCCATCTCCTCTCCAAAACTGTTACATCATGTCCCTTTTCCGCTGTATACTTTGCTATATTGTACACAATATATGGAGATGATCCCTGTCCCGGAAATACTCTTTCATGTCCATCATAAACATGAATAATTTTCATTTGCCATCGCCCTTTTTGAACCAATTCTTCAATCTTGCAATTCCGTCTCCTATCCCAATATATGGTTCGAATCCCAAATTTCTAACTTTTGAAATATCCGCTCTCCAATTTTTAGGATCGCCTTTTTTTGTTATTTCGTTAAACACAATTGGTATATCAATATTAAGTTCTTTTACAATCAACCAGGCTAGTTCCTGAATGCTGGTTTCTTGACCTGAGGCAATATTATAAATGTCATAACTATCAACATTGGAATTTAAGATTATATCTACCGCATTAACAATATCATCAATATATATAAAATCCCTGGTTTCTTTTCCAGTGCCATATAAAACCAATTGATTTTCTTTTTTTAGTTTATTGAAAATATCCCAAAATATTTGTTTCCGTAGGCCAGGGCCATATGCAGAAAAAATTCTAATAATATAGATATTAAGATTGTATAGTTGAGAAAACTCATTACAAATAGTCTCACATAATAATTTATGATATCCATATGGTGATATTGGTTTTAAGGGATAATTTTCAGATATTGGAAGAGAAATAGGATTACCATAAACCGCAGCGCTTGAAGGGTATATTATTTTACATTCAGGTGAAAACTTTTTTAAGCTCTCTAATAAATGAAATGTAACCAACGCACTTGAATTAAAATCTTCATACGGATTTTCAACAGAAATACCAACAGAAGAGCCCCCTGCACAGTGGATACAAATATCCGGCTTGTATTTTCTAATTAGACTATGAAGTTGATTATTTGGCAAGGTTAGCTGTATATATTCAAAAGGTTTCGTAACTGAAATCTGATCTTTTATTTTAATGTCTAATCCAATAACGTTATATCCATGCGTAATATAATACTCTACGAAATGACTGCCAATAAATCCTGCTGCTCCAGTTATTAACACATTCTTAATTTCGTGTTTCATATCTGCTAAACACCGTCCTTATAAACCCTCTCAATTTTGTCAACTATTACATCCCAGTCATGCATCTTTGCAAACTCCAAGGCATTTCTACTTAACTTCTGCCTTGCATTTTCATCCTGAAGCAAGCAGATAATTCTTTTTGCAATTTCCTCAGGAGATAAATTTTGAATAAAACCATTATATCCTTCTTTAACCACAACTACACCAGCATTGTTTTTATGTCTAACAATGATAGCAGGTAAGCCACAACTGTTTGCCTCAAGAATCGTATTTGGAAAGCCCTCCCTTGTGGACGGCAGAACAAAGATCTTTGATGCTTTCATATATGAGTATACATCCTCGTCCCTTTCAAAGAAGCCGAAGAAGATGACATTATTATCTAAGCCAAGCTTTTTACTCAGACTTGTAAGACTTTCTTTTTCTGGACCATCCCCTATTATCCCACATTTAATATCTGGAATTTTCTCTCTGACTTCTGAAATTGCTTTTAGTAGGACATCAACATTCTTATGAGAGATTAATCTCCCAACATAGATCACATCAATATTCTCGCTATTATGTTCCACATTTTTTATATTATAGAAATCCACGCCATTTGGAACGACTCGCATAATCTTTTCAGAAACCCCTAATGACATCAAATCTTCTTTTATCTTTTCGGAAATTGGAATTGCAAGATGCGGTATCTTTGCAATCAATCTTTCTACAACCCATCCAAAAATACCCTTCTTCCCCAAATACTCAAACCAGTAATCTCCCCAAACCTCATACCATGTGATTATAAATGAAGTATTTTTAAACAAAGAATATATCTTTGCAAAAAAGCATGGAAAATAAGGAAACTCTTGGCAGTCAATTACATCAAAATATCCTCGCAGACCAGTCAAGGTTTTTAGTCCAAAGTATAAACCTTCCTTTATGGACCTTCTTCCGTCAATGTAAAGGTTATTCCACTTACCAATTCCATGAAGATGGATTCCATCCTTTACAATGTCCTTTTCACCTTCCCACCATTTTAATCCGAGCCAGTGAACTTCATGCCCTCTTTGAACCAATCTTTTAGATATTTCATAGATCCGTTTCTCTGCTCCTCCCTTAATCCATGGATAGATTGCATCGTAGATGTATACGATTTTCATGTTATTTCCTTGCACCTTTAAACATTTTTAATGTCCATCCATTGATCCCTAAAAAAAATTAGCGATGATGATTGCTTTATTGTTTGCCTCAATTAATTTACAAACAGGATTATTGCCTAATAATCCTGAAACCTCCTGCAACACAGACACTTTATTTTTTTAGTTTCAAATATCCTTTATTCCTTTTATAAATTGACTTATATATTCAACAATAGCTTCACGCTCTTTTTTACCTATGCCTTGATGATTGCCAAAAAAGAAAGAGTTTCGCATAATAAATCTTGAATTTTCTAGATTCCCAACTTTACGGTAATTATATAACTTCATTACAGGCTGTTCATCAATATTTCCTGCCATTATTGGTCTGGTCTCTAATCCTTTTCCTTCCAAAAAATCAACTAATTTTTTTCTTGTAAAAGGTGCATTAGGTTTTATAGTTATCGGGTATCCGAACCATACGTGTCTAGTATTTTTTCTTTCTTCATGTAACAATAAATAATCAGAGTATTGTTTTAAAGTATTAAACCAATATTCTGCATTTTCTCTTCTAATATTTATAAAATATTCTAGCTTTCTCATTTGGTGAATACCGAAACCACCCTGGATTTCGGTAGGTCTAAAATTATAACCCATATTATTAAAGAGAAACCTTTCATCTATCTCAGGATATTTTTCAGCAATCTCCACTTTGTTTTTCAAATCGCGAATCCATCCAAAAACTCTCATGCCCCTGGCAAGTTCTGCGTATTCTTCGTTATTTGTTAGTATCATCCCACCTTCAATTGTACTTATATGGTGAGAAAAGAAAAAACTAAAAGTTGCCAGGTCACCAAAATTTCCTATTTTATTCCCGTTATACTCAGCTCCATGGGCTTCACATGAGTCTTCTATAACAATTAAATTTTTATTTTTTGCTATCTCCATTATTTTATTCATATCGCAGGGGTTTCCTAATAAATGAACTATCATTATTGCTTTTGTTTTGTCTGTAATGGCTTTTTCTATTTCTTGTACGTTTATATTATAAGTTTCTAGATCTACATCAACCAGAACAGGTGTCGCGCCACAATTAATAATAGGGAACACTGTTGTTGCCCAAGTTACAGCAGGAGTAATTATCTCGTCTCCTGGCTTGATTCTGTCTTTCAGGGCTGGATTTGTAAGAAAAGATAATGCTAAAAGATTTGCGCTGGAGCCCGAGTTAACCATAACTGCATATTTAGAACCTATATAATTTGCAAACATGGTTTCAAACTGTTCTACTTTTTTACCCATTGTTACACGTGTTGTTAGTATTGACTCGTATGATTCTATTGCTTCTTCCCAATCATATGATGCTGCATTTAGAGGAATTTTTGTCCTTTCTGGAATGAAATCAGACTGTCTATTTATTAAAAAATATTTTTGTGTTAAATTCCTGATGCTTTGTAATATCTCTTCTTTTGATTCCATAATCTACTCCCTTTTTTGATTTAAAATTTTTCTGGATTTGAATAATCACTATTAATAACACGATGCAACAGCTTGTCGCAGAAAAGGTTCCGGACATGTAAACGCCTGCTTCCAGCGGCTAAGGCTTCTTCACATAGTATTTCCAGGACTATCTTGGTTTTGTATTCTGCTGAATAATGATTGCGTTTGTTCATGCGCCCATTGTAATTAATTTCTCTGTTTTTGTGTCTCGTTTCTGTGGATCATTATACCTTTCGCGGTATATCAGTATATATTTCCCTTTGGGCGGGTTGATTTTTGCTAGTTCTCTTCTTAACGCACAAATCTTTTCCTCGTCATAAAAACCCAGTTATAAAATCCATCCTTCCAGCCACGAAGTTTCACTTCGCCAACGCGTTTTTTGTACTCAATAGGTATTTCTTTCCATTTGCATTTTTTATAGTAAAGGCATTCTATTTTTAGCTCTTCTGAAAAAGGCATTTGGTCTGATTTAAGGATAAGATCTTTTAACAAATCTTTTCGGAAAACCCACATCCCTGATTGTGAATCTTGTAAATCAAGACTGAATAACATACGGCAGGTAAGATTTAATATTCCATTGCCTATTTTATTTCTAAGGCACATTACATCTGTAGAATTCAAGCCATCTAATCTATTTGTTGTAATAAAATCTAACTTCTCCTTATTGAGTAATTTAACTAGTTGAGGAATAGTTTCTATAGGATATGTTTGATCAGCATCTGCGGTAGCGATTATTTCTCCTGCTGCTGCTGCAAAACCTGTTTTATAAGCTCTCCCATAACCCTTTCGGGGTTCAAAGATTACATCAGCGCCAGTTTCTTTAGCTAACTTACTTGTTTTATCAGTAGATCCGTTATCAACTACCAAAACCTGCGTATGGTATCCTAAAGATTTTAGTTCCTTTTTAGGCATCGCTTTTATTACGCCCTGTATAGCTTTTTCTTCATTAAGAGCTGGAATAACAACAGACAAAGTTTTCACTAAAAACTCACCTTGCTTTCTTTTTTTAAATAAGCTGGCACTGCTGCTATTATTTTAAACTATTAAACCCGATTACTCACCTATAAACAAAACGCTCATAAGTAGATATTGGAATTGGCTCCTACATATCTATTACACGAGCGCAGTTATCGATTTTTCTTTCTCTTCTCTTTTCTTTTTTTCAAAAACATTTCTTCTACCAGCACTTCCTTTTAGCCAGATATTATCATCATATGAACTATAAACATAATTTATCGAGAACAGGTGACAATTATCACGATCTGGTTTATGTACGTAAGTAGAGACATCACTTTTACTTTACTAATAATACGTTGCAACAAATTGCCATAAAAATAGGCTCCAGAAATTTGTTAAAAAAGCTTAATCATTTTAAAACCCAAGCAAAATAAAAACCTGTCACTAGCCACGCGCCATGACAGGTAAAAGTAAATTTACAAATAAAAATTACCTCCAGGCAACCCGGCCATCATGGCTTACAAGCTGTAGATCCGTGGCTCTGTGTCACCGTCTTTCGGCGGTTTTACCTTGAGCTAGAAGTTTTTACTAGTTTTATATAATTGTAATTTAATATAATTTAAAAGTAAATATAAAATAATGTCGAATAATGTCGATTTTGTAATTTGTTTGCCTTACGTATTTTTAACATTTGCAGACAGAGATAACTTTAACATAAAAAGAAGCGGTCATAAAACGTTTCAAATATACGGATATAAATGACTAAGCGTCAAAGGCATCCAGCAATAGAAGACTTGATGAAAACTATCCGGAAAGAATTCACGGCCTTTTGCAATTTTTTTTTAAAATATTTATATGATTTTTAAAATTTTCTGGTGTGAAATCTCTTTTTGTTAGATTATGTGCTCTTTCTTTTGTATTTTTTACGGTTGACCCTGTTGTTGATGGGTTGGGATTTCCTGTTGATTTATAGTCATGAGTTATGATACCATCATTTCTGATGGAAATAAAATTTTGGAATATTCGGTTTTGTCATTTAAACAGGTTTAATAAAAATATCCTTTGGAGTTTAGATAATATATCAAATGCTAAAAAAGAAATTTGATTTAATACTTTCTGTCTTTCTCGTCATAGCAATTCTATTTGCAATTGGGAGCATCGTCTATGTAATTTCAACACCTAAAGCCGGCGAGAAATTTACCGAATTCTATATTTTAGGGACTGGCGGGAAAGCCGAAGGCTACCCGAGGGAACTGGATGTAAACGAAAAGGGATTTGTGATCCTGGGTATTGTCAACCACGAATACTCAAAAGAAAAATATTATGTTGATATTGTTATAAATGGCAATCTGAAGAAAAAGCTTGGCCCTTTTTTCCTGGCTGACGGAACAAAATGGGAGNNAAAGAAAATGTGAAGGTTGAATTTTTGCTTTACCGCAGCGGAGATAAAAAGCCTTATCGCTCTCTTCATCTATGGGTGAATTCGGCTTTATCTGTATCAGGCAAAGTCTACAATACAGATAATAATAAGTCTTCAGTTACTGCAGATGTATACGGGTAAAAAAGAAAAGGGACTTAGATGAACCTAAAAGCACTCCAGGCTTTAAACGGGCAGGGGCAGGTTTCGGTATTAAAAGAAAAAATAGAAAAAACATACCCGTGGCTCTTTGCTTTGGGAATGGCTGTCGCCGAGTTGTTGGTCACAGTTAAACCGTGGTCTGGTATTGTTCTGCATATGCTGATTTTAGCCGGTCTGTTGATTGTCTCTGCATATGCTTATGAAAAGCCGCGTTCGAAATTATATATAGCGCTTACACTTGGACCGTTGATCAGAATACTGAGCCTTTCCCTGCCGCATTTGCCGAGGATATACTGGTATGCGGCGGTAAGTTTTCCCCTTTTGGCCGGCGCTTTAGTAGTTGCCCGGTTAAACAGTTACAGTTTGGCCGATATGGGGCTAAGATGGGGAAATTGGAGAAAAAACACAATAATCCACATCCTAACGTGTCTGTCCGGGATACCGTTGGGGATTGCCGAATACTTTATTTTGCGTCCCGAGCCGATATTTAAGACCTTTAACCCTGTTGAGTTTATTCTGCCAGCTTTGATTTTTTTGATCTGTACGGGGTTTACGGAAGAATTTATCTTCCGTGGAATTATGTACAGGGCTGCAGCTGATTTTCTGAGCCCGAAAAATTCAATATTTCTGATCAGCTTTGTATTTGCTGCCCTGCATATAACGCACTTATCCTTAATTGACGTGGCTTTCGTTTTCGCCGTTGCAGTATACTTTACGCTGGTTGTTAAGTGGACCGGATCAATTATTGGCGTGACAATCGCCCACGGAATTACCAATATCAGCCTGTATCTGATCTGGCCATACTTTTTTTAATTATTTATGCAATGGAAGAAAATGTTGAAGGATTTTTACATTAATATGTCGAAGATAAAAAAGTGGCAGATGTAGAAATAAAAAAAGGGGGTCTTCAGAAATGATCTCCACAGTAACTTCCACCACGGTGACCACTATTGCCAGCACAACCATGGCAGCGGGTCTGGGTCTTTTTGCGACTCTGGCGCTTATTTTCATGCTTATCGCCAAGGAATTGGCGGGAGCGCAGGATGTGCAGCTGGGTAAAAGCGGCAGTGTAAGTTATGCCGGGGCATTCGACAACGTTCTGAATGCTGCGATTATACCCCTGCTGATCGTTTTTGGTTTTATCGTTGTAACTAAAATAATAGATATACTCTAGTTGGTTAAACCAAAAAGGCAGATAGTGAGTAAAAAAACCCCGTGGTGGGGCTTTTTTTTTGCTTCGTCAGCTGTTTTCCACAGTATGTTTCAATCCCCGCAGCAGTATTTTTAAACCGCTGCCCAAAAATCGGTTCGCCCATGGCTGCGCCAGGGAGAGTTTGGCGGCCAGCCATGAATGGTAGTCAAGGTCGCCGTATTTAAGGATTGTATTCCGCCAGTATGGCTTATTTAAGAAACCGATTAAAAATTCTATCTCCCGGTTGTCCATGTCTAAAAATATTTCCCTGTGTTTCAAACCGCACTTTATTTCCAGGCCGAAATCTTCGTCCCAGGCATTCTGGTAGGCTTTAAGAAAAGACCTGCTGAAATCATTTTCCCGCAGCGCTTTTACAGCGGTCGCCGCGCAGAAGGATGCTCCCTTCAGTCCCAGGAAAAGGCCTCCTCCGGAGATTGGTTTCACCTGCGAAGCGGCGTCCCCGGCAAGAAGCACCCTTGTGTCATAGGTCCTCTCCAGGTAGTCGATGGGTACTATGCCGCCTGTAGTCTTAAGGACTTCCAAACCCTTGAAGATGGGGTGTTTAGCTGCCATTTTTTCAAATAAAGAGCGCGGGCTTTCTCTCCAGTCACTGTTCATTAAGGGAGAGCAGCCTATTCCCACCCTGGCCAGGTTCTTTTTTACCGGCATAAGCCAGCCGAACCAGCCGGGGGCCAGCAGACGGTCAAGAAAGATATGGGCTATTTGGCCGCCGAAGCCGGGCAAGGAAACCTCCGCTGCAAACAGACTGACTTTCTCCTGCGCCGCCGGAAGATTTAAGTGCCTGGCTACCGCAGAATTATAGCCGTCCGCGCCGATTAACAGCTTGCAGGTAAAAGCGCAGCCTTTTTCTTCTCCCGATGTTGTATTTACAATAAGTCTGTCAGTTAAGCAGTCAAATGAAATAAGTTTTTTGCCGTGATAGATTTTTGCTCCCGCTGCGGCGGCCTGCCCGGCAAGATCCCTGTCGAATGCTCCCCTGTCGACAACAAGAGCGTAAACCTTGTCTCCTTGAAGGTCCAGGACATTCTTGTTTGGAGCGTAAACAACCGCTCCTTTCAGCGTGTTCAGGATCACCTGATCAGAAACCCGTGAGATCTCAAAAGTCCTTTCGCTGACCAACCCGGAGCACTGGACAGGCTCCCCTATCTTCTTATGCTCTTCCAGGACAAGAACCCGGTAGCCCTGTCCGGCAATGTCTCTTGCCGCAGAGCAGCCAACCGGTCCGCCCCCTGCAACTATAACATCGTAATCCAACTTTGTTCCTCCGGTTTATATTTTATGGCAGCCCGATGTATTTTGCAGCGGACGACAGGATCTGCTTTTTCCTGGCTGCCTTGGCGTTTTCGTATTCCCGGCCGGCGTTTACCGCGGCGGCCTGAGAAAGGGAATTCTTCTCAAGTTCAGCTTTATACTCATCCAGTATCGGGTAAAATTCCGCATCGCACTGCGCTTCCAGCGCATGTCCGGCGGACAGGTACTTCCTGGCCAGGCTGATCAGGGACTCTTCTTCTTCGTTTTTCCGGACTTTGTCGTATTCGCTCCACCCCGCTGCAACAAGGCTGTTCAGTTTTTGTTGGTAGCCGGATGCGACAGCGGCAAGCTTTTTCGTATAATACGCCTGGATTTCCTTCTCTTTATCCGCAGCGTCTCCGCTTGCAGCGCCGGAAGGTGTTTGGACACCCGTTCCCGGTCTAACTGCTGAGGCGTCTGTATCCCGGCCTTCTTTTAAATGCGGCCAGGGGATAAAAGGGAAAATATTTCTTATGCCGCCGGTTTCATTTGCAGCAGGAGTTTGTCCATCTGTAACAGAAATTTGTCCATTTTTCGACAATTCCTTATAACAAAAGCCGGCATAAGCCAACAGTGACAGAGAGCACAATATTATGATCAGCAGGGAGAGCTTGTACAGCCGCTTCATTTTTATACACCTTAACGTAATTTTTTAAAGCGGGGCGTAAAATGCAGTTCTTCAAGAAGTTTCACATATTCTTCCGGCTTTATCTGATCCCAGGGCTTTTTTAGAATTGAGACCAGCACGCCTTCAATTACGTTTGTGCCGAATGAACGCCCCTCGAACTCGGGGGTTGAGGTAATCAGGTAACCGGCGCCCTTTTGGGTTAAGAATTCCACGTCTTTAGGCGTTGTGGTATTCGTTATGATTACCTGGCCGGTAAGCTCCGGCAGGTAGCGCCTGATGAAGTGGAAGTCGCCCGCGATTACCCGTGCGTTCTGGTAATAGGCGCTGTATTTTTTCACCTTGTCTTCATTGGCCTTTTCCTGCTTTGTTCCCGTGGGATAGAGCATTTTAAAGGGCATTCTGGTAATAATGGGCAGCAGGGCGCGGGCGAGTTTTTCCAGTTTTGACAGGGACCGTATCGGGCAGGGGATGCCCAGGGCAAATATCATATCTCCAAAAGTGACATCACAGCCGGCTTCAACAAGCGCTTCAGCCATGCCGAACCGGTCCACTCCGCTGACCATCAAAACCGGCGTCCCGGCAGGCAAAAGATCGGTGTTTTTTTTCAGGTAAGCGATTGTTTGGCGCTCCAGTGTATTCTTAAGGCCGCTTCCGTCTAC
>DFYO01000072.1 GCA_002381865.1 Clostridiales bacterium UBA4080
CAAAACCAATAATCTGTTTTATACTTACAAAAACATCATATTTAAAGCAAAGAAGAGGAATAGTAGATATTTTGAGGATTTTAGAGAGTCGCTGGTTGGTGAAAAGCGATATCGGAAGAATGTTGAACTCGCCTTGGAGCAGCCCACTGAACATAATAGTAGGTAGGGACGGAGGCCAATCGTTAACATGGCAAGATATCGGTTTTATGGCCTGTATCCTTATTCATAAGAGTGGTTCTTATCATACCCCTTTTCTCTTTTGAAAAAGGGTTTTTATATGCCATTTTATAGTATCTGTAAAGTGCATTCCGAAAGGAATGAAATAGAGTGGTACCGCGGAAGCTTTCGTCTCTGGTTGTTAGAGAAGATGGCTTTTTTCTATTATAGAAAATAGAGTTTTCTAGTACTTATTACAGAAAGCTTTTAAAAAAATCTTTGCTTTTATACTAATTAAAACAATTTTATTCTACAAGGAGGAATACATATGAATTACAAAAAATACAAATCATATCCGGTTATGGACTTTTCAGAAAGAACATGGCCATCTAAAAAAATTGAAAAGGCTCCGATTTGGTGCAGCGTTGATTTAAGAGACGGCAATCAGGCACTTCCTGTTCCTATGGGTGTAGAACAAAAAATAGAAATGTTTAAAATGCTTCAGGATATGGGATATAAAGAAATTGAAATAGGATTTCCTTCTGCATCAGATACAGAATATAAATTCCTAAGAAGATTGATTGAAGAAAATATTATTAATGATGATGTTACCGTTCAGGTGCTTACTCAAGCTAGAGAACATTTAATAGAAAAAACCTTTGAAGCATTAAAGGGTGCAAAAAAGGCTATAGTACACGTATATAATTCAACATCCACACTTCAAAGAAAGGTTGTATTTAACAAGGATAAAAAAGAAATTCTTGATATTGCTGTTGAGGGAGCTAAGCTATTAAAGGAGCTTGCTCAAAAGTATACTGGAACAGATTTTGTGTTTGAATATTCGCCAGAAAGCTTTACTGGTACAGAGATTGATTATGCGCTTGAGGTATGTGAAGCAGTTCTAGATGTATGGCAGCCAACAAAGGAGAAAAAAGCTATTCTTAATTTACCGGCAACAGTTGAAATGGCTACTCCAAATCTTTATGCAGACCAGGTGGAATGGTTTGCCAAAAATCTTAAGAACAGAGAAGCGGTGTTAATAAGTGTTCATGCACATAATGACAGAGGAACCAGTGTAGCTGCAACAGAGCTAGCATTACTAGCAGGAGCAGACAGAGTTGAGGGCACATTGTTTGGAAATGGAGAAAGAACTGGTAATGTTGATATGTTAACAGTTGCTCTTAATCTTTTTTCACAAGGAATTGATCCTGAAATAGAATTTGATAATATTGATCATATTATTGATGTATATAAAAGAACTACCGGAATGACGGTTCACGAAAGACATCCTTATGCAGGAGATTTAGTTTTTACAGCGTTTTCGGGCTCACATCAGGATGCAATTAAAAAGGGCTTGAAAAAATATCAGGAAGAAAAACCAGAGTTTTGGGAGGTTCCATATCTTCCTATTGATCCTGCCGACCTTGGAAGAAAATATGAAGCAATTATCAGGATTAACAGCCAGTCAGGAAAAGGCGGAGTTGCTTTTATTTTAGAAGAGGAATTTGGATTTAAGCTTCCAAAGGGAATGCATCCAGAGGTTAGTAAGCCAGTTCAGGAAGTGACTGACAATACTGGCAAGGAGTTAACTCCAAATGAGATATTTGAAATATTTAAAAAAGAGTTCTTAAACATTACTGTTCCACTAGAGCTAATAAAGGTAAAGGTATTTTCAGAGGATGCTGATGATTCAAATGTATCCATTGAAGGTGAAATCAAATATAATGGAGTGCAAAAAACTATTCATGGCAATGGAAATGGTCCAATATCAGCCTTTTATCATGGCCTTCAAAAAGAAGGGTTGGTTGGCTACAAATTAATAGCATACGATGAGCATGCCATATCTGACGGTGAAAATGCCGAAGCAGCAGCTTACATTCAGTTAGAGGATGAGATTTCAGGAAAAAGGCATTATGGGGCAGGAACAGATAGAAATATTAATAAGGCTTCTATAAAAGCATTAATTAGCGCAATAAATAGATTTTAGACTATTGCAAGAAAGAATAGAATCCCATATAATAGTTACAAATACTATAGATTTAAAAAGGGTGACATTGATGAAGAAAGCTCAATATTTTACAATCGTATTAATATTATTTACAGCGCTAAGCTTATCGGGCTGTGGCAAGCTAGGATTAGGAAAAGACAAGATAGAGAATGGCAAGGATAATGTAAGTCAAGGAGATAATCAAGATAAGATAATTATTGATCCAAATTCTTTTGCAATTGTTGTTGATCCTAAGCTAACGGGAATGGAATTAATAAAAAAGGCTCAAATGGTTAATCCTCCAGAGGCGATTAGCTATAATACAAAAAGCATTATGGGTTCTGGTGAAGAAGCTTATGAGAGTACAGGCAGAGTTCTTCAAGCAAAGGGCAATTACAGACTTGAAATGGAAAGTCAGGATATGCCAACAGAAGTAACGATATATAATGCAAATGAAAAAATGACTTATAAATATGTCCAGTCTGAAAAAAAGGGTTATAAGTATGGAGACAATAATTCAGGAGAAGGGCCTTCCTTTGAGGGAGAATACGATCTGGCACTATCATTTATTGATGAAGAGAAGCTGGTAAAAGCTCAGGTGGTTAATTTTGAAGGGCAAGCTGCAATCTATTATGAAATGAAGGACGGACAAAGCAAGGTAGAGGCTTGGATATCTTTGAAATATGGAATTGTATTTAAAATGATAACCTATGATAATGACAAAATGGTAGCACAAACAATTAATAATAATATTTCCTTGCCGGCAAGCATAGAATTAGACAACTTTATTCCGCCGGCAGATATTGAATTTGACGATCCTTCAGTAGCGAAGGAAGATACTACACAAGAGCCTTCGCAGGAAGTGACTGAGATAGAAAATATTGAGAATCAAGATATACAAGAAGAGATAGCGCAATAAATAAGAGGGTTTCTGTTGCATGGGTATATAAATGCATCAGAAGCCTTTTTAGTGTTTGTTGGTTAATATTCTTGAAAAAGATAATTCTATAGAGTATACTTATAAACTATATAAAACAATTGAAAGATAGCAATAAGGAGTGAGCCTAATGAATACGGGTAAGGTATCAGAATCCGTCCTGAAAAGATCGGTTTTTAAACAACTTAAGGTGAAAAGAAAGGAAATTCTTGCAGGGCCTCGAATTGGAATGGATTGCAGTATTGGACAATTTGAAGCTGATGAATTGTTTTCTGTTTCAAGTGACCCAATTACAGGAGCAGTCAAGGACATAGGCTCATTAGCGGTTCATGTTACAGCAAATGATATTGCAGCAAGCGGAGCAGAGCCTGTAGGAATTACACTTACTATATTGCTGCCGGATGGATTTTTTGAAGAGGATTTAAAGAAAATTTGCGGTGATGTTAATACTGCTTGTGAGGAGCTGAATGTAACCGTAATGGGTGGACATACAGAAATAACTACAGCGGTAAATCAGCCAATAATCTGCGTTACAGGAATTGGAAAGCTTAATAAAAATAAATATAAAGCAAATGAGAAAGCAAAAAGTGGACAGGACATAATTATGACCAAATGGGCTGGGCTTGAAGGAACGGCTATTATTGCTACTGAAAAAGAAGAGGAGTTAAAAAATCATTTTAATTCCAGCTTTGTGGATAGCGCAATTGCTTTAAAAAAATATATTTCGGTTGTGCCTGAAAGTAAAATAGCAGTGGAATATGGGGTTAGTATTATGCATGATGTTACTGAAGGAGGAGTTTTTGGCGGGTTATGGGAGCTGGCCGCCAACGCCCGAAAGGGCGCAGAAATTATTCTTGACAAAATACCTATCAAACAGGAAACTATTGAAATCTGTGAGTATTATGAGCTCAATCCATACAAGCTTATATCTAGCGGAAGTATGTTAATGATTGCAGATGATGGAGAAGGACTGGTTAAAGAGCTCGAGGAAAAAGGAATTCCTTCAGCTATTATTGGTAAGCTTACAGATGGGAACGATCGTGTAGTAATTCAGGAGGACACAAAGAGAGCCTTAGAGCCGGCTAACTCAGATGAATTATACAAAATTATTAATTAATAATAGAATTATTTGCGGAGGCATATTATGAGAGAAGAAATACTTGATATAATTGAAAAAAACAGCAAAGCGGAAATAAGCGATTTATCGGTTATGCTTGGAAGAAGTGAACAGGAAATAAGCAATGAAATAAAAGAAATGGAAGAAAACAAGATTATTTGCGGCTATAATACACTTATTAATTGGGATAAGGTTGATGCTGAAAAGGTTACTGCATTGATTGAAGTAAAGGTTACTCCTCAAAGAGGAGAGGGCTTTGATAAAATTGCAGACAGAATATACAGATTTAAGGAGGTTAAGTCGGTGTACCTGATGTCAGGCGGATTTGACCTTACAGTTATTATTGAAGGGAAAACAATGAAGGAGGTTGCACTTTTTGTAGGACAGAAGCTGGCACCACTTGAAGCAGTATTGAGTACAGCGACTCATTTTGTTCTTAAAAAGTACAAGGAGCACGGAATTATTTTAGAGGACGATAAAAAAGATGAAAGAATGGTGGTGACTCCCTAATGGATTATAATTTATCAACAATTGCAAAAAATCTGCCTCCATCAGGAATAAGAAAGTTTTTTGATATTGTAACTGAGATGGAGGATGCTATTTCACTAGGTGTTGGAGAGCCTGATTTTGATACTCCCTGGCACATAAGAGAGGAAGGTATCTATTCTTTAGAAAAAGGAAGAACCTTTTACACATCAAATTCTGGAATGCTAGAATTAAGAAATGAAATCAGCAAATACTTAAAAAGAAAGTTCAATATGAGCTATGATGCAAAAAATGAAATGGTTGTAACGGTGGGAGGAAGTGAAGGGATAGACATTGCACTTAGAACCTTGCTTAACCCAGGAGATGAGGTCTTAATTCCAGAGCCTTGCTTTGTATCCTATAAGCCTTGTACCTTGCTTGCAGGAGGAGTTCCGGTTACTATTCCGTTAAAGGCAGAAAATCAATTCAGATTATTGCCTGAAGAGGTTGAAGCTCATTTAACCCCAAAAACCAAGGTGCTATTTTTAGCTTTTCCAAGTAATCCAACAGGTGCTATTATGGAAAAAGAGGACCTTGAGAAAATTGCAGAGGTTGCAATTAAGCATAATTTAATAGTAATATCTGATGAAATTTATGCAGAGCTTTCATATCGCGAAAAGCATGTATCTATTGCTACTTTGCCTGGAATGAAGGAAAGAACCTTGTTGATAAGCGGATTTTCAAAGGCATATGCAATGACGGGCTGGAGAATCGGATACGTTGCAGGGCCTGAGGAGATAATTGCACCTATGACAATTATTCATCAGTACGCAATAATGTGTACTCCCACAATAAGTCAGTATGCAGCGATTGAGGCAGCAAAAAATGGCGATTCGGATATTGAGGAAATGAAGGCTGCATATAATCAGAGAAGAAGACTTTTGGTTGATGGCTTTAGAAAAATGGGATTGGATTGCTTTGAACCTTATGGTGCTTTTTATGTTTTTCCATCAATACAGAAAACAGGGATGACATCTGAGGCTTTTGCAAAAGAATTACTAATGGAGCAGAAGGTTGCAGTCGTTCCCGGAACAGCTTTTGGAGATTCAGGAGAAGGCTTTATTAGATGCTCTTATGCATATTCAATTGAAAATTTAAAAATTGCACTTGAGAGAATTCAGCTTTTTGTGGAAAAAAGAATTAAACAATAAAACAAATAAGCGGGTTAATAAAATTTAATAAATAGGCTTAGATTTTAACAGTAAATATGTGAATACAATTGAGATTTTTAAGGAAATATGATAAAATATTAGTACTATAACTAATCAATAAAGGAGGAAAAGCGATGGTAAGTGTTGAATATATTAATCCGTTTATTGAAGCTGCTCAAAATGTATTAAAGGAACTATGTAGTATTGATGCAAAAATAGGAAAGCCTTATTTGTCACAGGCTGTTTATGAAGGCAATACATTAATGATTATTGTTGGTATTACAGGTGATTTAAGAGGACAGGTGCTTATTAATATGACAGAAGAGGTTGCATGTGCATTAGCTTCTCATATGATGATGGGAATGCCTGTAACTGAGCTTAATGATATGACAAAAAGTGCTATTAGTGAATTGTCTAATATGATACTTGGAAATACTGCAACAATTTTCTCTAAAAAAGCTATTACCTTAGATATTACTCCTCCTTCAGTTTGTGCAGGAATGAATTTAAGCATTTCTGTAAGTGATTCAAAAACTATTTGTATTCCACTTGTATTTGATGAAAATAAATCCGTTGATATAAACGTTGCAATCAAAGAAAGATAAAATGAATATTATCTTACATGAACCGGAGATTCCACAAAATACAGGAAATATTGCCAGAACCTGCGTAGCGACAGGAACGTCATTGCATCTGATTGAGCCGCTTGGGTTTTTTATAGATGAAAAGGCAGTGAAAAGAGCGGGAATGGATTATTGGGAGCACTTAGATGTTCATACATATTCGAGCTTTGAGGATTTTATTAAAAAAAACCCCGAGGCTAAAATATTTATGGCAACTACCAAGGCGAAAAATATTTATTCAGAGGTTTCATACCCTAAGGATGCATTTATTATGTTTGGCAAGGAAAGTGCGGGGATACCGGAAGAAATTTTAATTGATTACAAAGAAACGAGTATAAGAATACCAATGCTAGAGAATATAAGGTCTTTGAATTTATCAAATGCAGTAGCAGTAGTTTTATATGAGGCACTAAAACAAAATAATTTTGAAGCATTTCAGCTTGAAGGCGAACTAAGAAAATATAATTGGTAATAATAAAAGAAGGTCATTAAATTGACCGTCTTTTTTATAGCATAGGAAAGTTCGTCTTGCTTGCAAGAGACCAAACTTTCCTATGCTATGAGAAACGCGTTAACCGAACGCTATTCTTGAATACCTTCTATATGGTTGATTCGGTAAGTGTGAAAACAAATTTTGTGCCTTTATTTTCCTGACTATAAACCTCAATGGTTTCTTCGTGAGCCTTTAGGATTTCTTTAACTATTGAAAGACCAAGACCAAGGCCTTTTTTATCTTTTCCTCTTGAACGATCTGCTTTGTGAAATCTATCCCATATATTTTTTAAATCTTCAGAAGGAATACCTTGACCATTATCAGCAATGGTTATTTGTATTTTGTTTTTGAGCTTTACAGTTTCAATTGAAAGCTCTCCGCCATCAAATGAAAACTTCAGAGCATTTTCAATTAAGTTATGGAGCACGCGTTGTATTTGATGCATATCGGCAAAAACATAATATTGGGAGGCACCAAAAAATAGATTGATACTAAGTCCCTTAACAGTAATTTCATGGTCAAATTGCAAGAGAATTTTTTTGATAATCTGATGTATATCAAATTTTGTCTTTTCAAGAACACAAAGATCGCTTTCCATAGTTGATAAAAGAAGCAAATTATTGGTTAAGGAGGTGAGCCTTTCCGTTTCTTCAAGCACAATGTTAAGATATCGACTTTGCTTTTCACAAGGAATGGTTCCATCTAGTATAGCAGTTACAAAGCCTTTAATTGAGGTGAGAGGAGAACGAAAATCATGAGAAATATTTGCAATAAAATCGCGCCTTGTCTGCTCGGTTTTACCTAGAGTTTCAGCCATTTCATTCATATTTCTAACGAGCTCTCCAAATTCGCCTGAATAGGAATGACGAATTCTGCTATCGAAATTTCCGTTAGTAACCTCTTTAGAGGTTTTATTTAATGCTTCTATCATCTTGTTTGTTTGATAGGAATAAATCATTACATAGCCAAAAGCACAAACCAGCATCATTAATAATGCGATAAAGCTTATTTTATAAACTAGGAGCAAGGAAGAATCCTCTCGATTAAGGGGCGCATGTGAAATAACCAGATACCGGACCTTGGCATTAGAAATAACTGGCACGGATACATGAATATACGCACCAGTTTTATCGGCTTTTAATGAAGAATATCTGCAGTTCTTGGTACTTGTTATGCTATCAGAATCAAGTAGTACAGCTCCTTCAGCTGAGGTAATTATGGTATGAGCATTAAAATAATCAGACAGATATTTTAACTTATAATTAATAAACTCCGAATCATCCTGTTTTAATTCTATTGAGTTATAGTAAGCAGTACCTAGTGCCGCAGCCTCCTTTTTAAGTAAGGATTCGAGGTTTTTGGTAAAATGATCCGAGATAATAAGAAAAAATACTATAAATACTAGAAGTATAAAGGATAAGGTAATAAATAAGTACAATAATCTAGTTTTAGCATTGTGATTACGATGCATAGCTATTTCACCTCAAATTTATAACCAATTCCCCAGACTGTTTTAATAGCCCAGTTATCTGTTTCATTCAGTTTTTCACGAATACGTTTAATATGTACATCAACAGTTCGCGTATCGCCTAAGTATTCATAACCCCAGATGCGGTTTAGCAGCTGTTCTCTTGTAAACACCTGATTAGGGCTTGAAGCTAAAAAGAAGAGAAGCTCTAATTCCTTAGGAGGCATTTCAACCTTATTACCCTTATACATAACAGAATAATGAGTCATGTTAATGGTCAAATCCTGAAGCTCAATCAGCTTGCTTTTTTCCTTTTGTGGAGCAGATCTTCGTAAAACAGCTTTTACTCTTGCGGTAAGCTCCTTGGTATCAAAGGGCTTAACAATATAATCATCCGCACCAAGCTCCAAGCCTAGTATTTTGTCAAAGGTTTCTCCCTTAGCAGTAAGCATAATAATTGGAGTATTGCTTACTTGGCGGACTTCCTTGCATACGTCAAAGCCATCCTTGCCAGGAAGCATTAAATCCAGAATAATAAGATTTGGATTGTAGGACTGGTAGGCAGGAAAGGCCTGATTACCACTATGAACTACCTTTGTGTCATAGCCTTCCTTGTTCAAGTATAGAGATATCAGCTCAGTAATATTTTCGTCGTCGTCAACAATTAGTATTTTAGATTTTATATCCATATTGCACCTCCTTGCAGGCTGCTTTATTTGAATTCAACAATAGTAACTCCATTCTCGCCTTCCCCATAAACACCGAGGCGGTAGGATTTGATATATTTCATTTTTTTAAGCATAGAATGAATTGAAGCTCTTAAAACACCAGTGCCCTTGCCGTGTATTATTGTTATCTGAGGAAGGTGAGCGAGATAAGCATCGTCAAGGAATTTTTCTACCTTGCCAAGGGCTTCATCACTTGTATCACCACGAACGTCTATTTCGGTTTTGGTTTGAAGTGCCTTCGATAAATCTAGCTTGTGATTTGTGCTTTTTTTAACTGATCTTTTCTTTGATTCAGCTTCCTCTTTAACAAGAGAAAGACTTGAGATATTGACCTTGCTTTGCATAATACCAAGCTTTACAAGGACCTCTCCCTTTGAATTAGGAAGAGATAAAACAGTACCCTCTTGGTTAAGGGAAGAAACAAATACAGTGTCTCCCTTTTTTATGGAAGCGGGCATAGCAGGCTTTAATTCCTTATTTGCTTTAGCAGAGGAAAGCTCTAATGACGACAAGGAGCCTCTAAGCTTTGAACGCTTTTGCTCAAGCTCAGAAATGCTCTTTGAGCTTTGAGCAATCTGATTCATATCCTTGATTATAGAATCCGCCTCTTGTTTTGCACTATGAACAATAGAATATGCTTCCTCTCGAGCTTGAGATAAAATTGTTTCCTTTTGCTGCTTGATTTTGTCTCTGAGATTAAGGACCTCTTCTTGTAGCTGCTGTGCTTCTGCATGAAAACGCTCGGCTTTTTCTTTTTCATAAATAGATTGTTTTTTATTGATTTCCAATTCAGTTATTAAATCCTCAAAGCGAACCTCTCTCCCGGCAAGTAAATTTTTAGCTTCCTCTATTATATCATCAGTAAGACCTAAGCGTTTAGAAATAGCAAAGGCGTTACTTTTTCCAGGAACTCCGATTAGAAGACGATAGGTTGGCCTTAGGGTTGTAATATCAAACTCCTGACTTGCGTTTTCAACACCCTTTGTTGAAAGGGCATACACCTTAAGCTCACTATAGTGAGTTGTTGCAATTGTAAGAACCTTTCGTGCAAATAAATTTTCTAATATAGCCATAGCAAGTGCTGCACCCTCTGTAGGATCAGTGCCGGCACCTAATTCATCAAATAAAACTAGAGAATCAGAGGTTGCATTAGCAAGGATATCTATTATATTAGTCATATGGGAGGAAAAAGTACTTAAGCTTTGCTCTATACTTTGTTCATCTCCAATATCTGCAAATATTTCCTTAAACACTGGTAGCTCGGAATTATCAAAGGCAGGAATAAAAAGTCCTGATTGACCCATTAAGCTTAAAAGACCAGTGGTTTTTAAGGTAACTGTTTTACCACCGGTATTAGGACCGGTTATTACTAGAGTAGTAAAGCTCTCGCCAATATATATATCAGTAGGAACTACGGTTTTTTGGTCCAATAGAGGATGGCAAGCTTTTTTGAGGTTTAAGCGCTTTTCTGTGTTAAAAACGGGCTTTGAGCATCTCATTTTTAAAGCAAGCTCTCCCTTTGCAAAAATAAAATCAAGTGAGGTTAATAGCTTTAAATCTGCATCTAAAATATCAGTATTTTCAGCAGCCATACTGCTTAACTCGGCAAGAATTCTTTCGATTTCTTTGATTTCTTCATCAATATAGGTCTTTAAACCATTATTAAGCTCAACAACTGAAAGTGGTTCAATAAATAAGGTTGAGCCAGATGCAGATTGTTCGTGAATCATCCCGGGAAAAGAGCTTCTATATTCTGCTTTTACCGGAACACAAAAACGGTCATTTTTCATAGTGATTAAGGAATCTTGAAGCATGCTTTTATAGGTTTGTGAGGATAAAATCTTGTTAAGATGCTGTCTTATCCTAGTGTGAGTATTCTGAATTTCTCTTCTTATTGTATGAAGCTTCGAGCTTGCGTCATCAGCTAACTCTTCCTCTGAAAGAATACAACGGGTTATTTCAGAATAAAGAGGATTTAAGCCGTCTAAGCCATTAAAAAAATCAGCTAAAACAGAGGTGCTCAAATAATCGCCAGCCTGATTGCCATAAGAAATAACCTTTTTAGCTACTATTAAAAGCTCACTAATATCAAGAAGCTCCTTGATGCCGAGGTTTCCACCAATTGCAAGTCTTTTAAGACTTCCTCTAATATCCTTGATGCCGCCTAATGGAAGGGAGCCTTGCTTTATTATCAAGGCTGATGCACTTTCGGTTTCCATTAGCTTTTCGTTGATGGAATATATATCTGTATATGGAGTCAGATTGCGTGACATTTCCTTTGCCATAGGGGAAACGGCACAGCCGACTAATTTTTCCAGAATTTTATCAAATTCGAGGGTTCTAAAAATTTTCTTATTCATTTGTACTCCTTTAACTTGTATTGCTATTTCTATTTTACATCAAATATGAACAATATGGAAGAGTTAAAAGAGGATCAAGGTTTTTGAGCATAGGTAAATATAAACTTTATATAATTATTAAGGGGGAAGGAGTCAGGGGTTAAAATTAAAGGTATTGTTAGGGTAGGTTAAACTAATTTGCCAATATTTTACGTATTTTTAAATAAAATTTAGCTAGAAAATCAGATGAAATTCTAGCTTTTTTCAGTTATAATAAGAAGAGTTAGATTGAGAGGAGCATATTATGCGATATTTATCAGATATTAGAGAAAATGAACCGGTAGTAGAACACTATCTTTGTATTAACAAGCAAGTACAAAAAACTAAGGCTGGAAAGAGCTATTATTCATTGAAGCTTCAAGATAAAAGTGGAATTGTTGACGGTAAAATATGGGAGCTTAATGATGGAATAAATCATTTTGATGAGGGAGATTATATTAAGATTGATGCGTTGGCAGTTTCATTTCAGGGAACCATGCAGCTTAATATTAAAAGAGTCAGAAAGAGTACGGAGGGGGAATATGATCCGAGTGAGTATATTCCTATGTCAAAAAGAAATATTGATGAAATGTACACAGAGCTATTAGTTTATGTTAATGGCATAAAAAATACATATCTTAAAAAGCTAGTAGATAGCTTTTTTGTTGAAGACGCAACTTTTATCAAGAGGTTTAAGGCACATACAGCAGCTAAAACCATGCATCATAATTTTAGCGGAGGCCTTTTAGAGCATACTCTTTCAATTTTAGATATTTGTGGATTTCTTGCTAAGCAATATCCAGAAATTAATAAGGATTTGCTGGTTACAGCAGCACTTTTTCATGATAGTGGAAAAGTCGAGGAGCTATCTAGCTTTCCAATAGTAGATTATACTGATTCAGGACAGCTTCTAGGGCATATAATGATTACACTTGAATGGGTAGGAGCCAGAATTCGTGAAATAGATGGATTTCCTGAAGCCCTTGCAAATCTTTTAAAGCATTGTATTATCTCACATCATGGAGAGCTTGAATATGGCTCACCAAAAAAGCCACAGATAATTGAGGCATTTGCGCTTAGCATGGCAGATAATATGGATGCCAAGCTAAAGGCATTTACTTCTATAATTGAGACAAGTGAGGAAGGCGATGACTGGATGGGCTATCAAAGGGTTTTTGAAGGAAATATAAGAAGAACAAGATATTAATGACTTGTGTCTTTGGGAAAAATAAGATTTTATTTATTATTGAGAAAAAAATTGTACTGCAGTTGGTTTATATAAGGTTGTTTTTTGAGTGAAAAACCTCAAGCCCGCTTTTTAGTTAGGGAAAGATTATTATTGAATAAATAATAGCTAGATAAGTTGAAACGATAAGCCTCTTTGCTATAAAGAGAGAATTATAAGTATCCGTACATAGGGGATAAAGCAGAAGGAGTAATTAATGGCCAAAGGGAAAAAAGCACCGGTAGAAAAAAATGAATTTTATACAATTGAAATAGAGGACTTGAATGTTGATGGAGATGGCGTAGGCAAAATTGAAGGCTTTGCACTTTTTGTTCCAGGAACAGTACCAGGAGATAAGGCACATATTAAGGTTATTAATCTTAAAAAGGGCTTTGGCTATGGAAGATTAGAAACTATTATAAGACCTTCAAAGGATAGATGTGAGTCACAATGCCCTGTTTCTAATCAATGCGGAGGCTGTCAGCTGCACCACATGAATTATGAGGCACAGCTAAGCTTTAAAAAACATGTTGTTGAACAAGCATTTAAGAGAATAGGTAAGTTTGAAAATCTTACAGTTAATGAAACTAGTGGAATGCAAAATCAATATCATTACAGAAATAAGGCGCAATATCCAGTAGGAAATTCCTTGCAGGGAGAAAACATTGCAGGTTTTTATGCAAAAAGAAGCCACCGAATTGTACCGATTAAAAGTTGTATTATACAAAATCAGAAAAATGATGAGATAGTTCAAAGGGTACTTGGTTTTATGAACAAATTCAAGGTGCCTGCATATAATGAAGAAAAGCATCAGGGATATATACGACATATTGTAACCAGATATTCTAAAGCAAATGATTATATTCAAATTATTATAGTTACTAATTCAAAAAAACTGCCAAACGAGGAACAGCTAATCGAAAGCTTATCTACAATTGATAAGGTTGAAGGAATTCTTATTAACACCAATACAGAAAAAACTAATGTAATTTTAGGAAAAGATTTTAGAGTTCTTTTGGGCAAGGCACATATTTATGATAATATAGGAGAATTATCCTACCGAATTTCTCCGAATTCCTTTTTTCAGATTAATCCAGAGCAGACAGAAAAGCTCTACAACAAGGTTCTAGAATTTGCAGCACTAAAAGGGAATGAAACTATTTGGGATATTTATTGTGGAATCGGAACTATTTCTTTATTTTTGGCAAAGCAAGCAAAGAAGGTTTACGGTGTAGAGATAGTTAAGGAAGCAATAATAGATGCTGATTTCAATGCAAAGCATAATAAAATCAGCAATACAGAGTTCTTTGTGGGAAAAGCTGAAGAGGTAATCCTAGAAAAATTTAAGCAAGGCATATCTGCTGATGTAGTAGTTCTAGACCCCCCAAGAAAAGGCTGCGAGCCAATTCTTCTTGAAACCCTTCTAGAAATGCAGCCAGAAAAGATAATCTATGTATCCTGTGACCCGGCAACACTTGCAAGAGATGCAAAAATCCTGGCAGAGGGAGGATATAAGGTGGAGAAGGTGCAGCCTGTAGATATGTTTGGGTTTAGTGTGCATGTTGAGAGTATAATTCTGATGACGTATTGTGGTGACAAGAGAAAATAAGACACTTTAACCACAACATAGAGTGGTTTTGGAGTGAAAAATGAGCAAAAAACGGGTCAAAAAAGTGCATCTTTTCAAGCCGTAGTGTCTTGATTCTTAACATTTCAAAGCCGCAGCGACCATACATAATTCGCTTTATCACTTTTAACTTATTTACACTACCTTCAGCCAGACCATTGCTATAATTATATTTAATAGCATTGCGAATAGCTTTTATATCACGCTCTAATCCGTTCGTAAAGCTATTTACTTCTTTGATTTCAAGGCTTTTTGCATCATTAAGCCATACGTCTAGTTGTTCGATATTCTTAGTAGATAGAACAGCTCGAAATTTCCAAAGTAGAGAATAAATTTTGGCGAATGCAGGATATGTTAACAATAAGTTCTTAAACTGTTCGCCATTAATGGCTTTTACTTTGTCCAAGGGGTGATACAGTAATTTAAATATATCATTTCGTTTCAATGGTTCAGTTTTCACATACGCAGGTGTTGCTTTGGTTCCTTTTACTACATTTTCATGAAATATTTTGTGTTTTTCCAATTACTACAATAATTACGTACAGTCGACGAAGAACCTCTGTATCCTCGGCATCGTATTTCCTTTTCAATATGGGCTGTCATAATTCCGAATTCTAATTGCGTGCATGAATATTACGGTAAGTAGATATTATGATGATTTAGAAAATTTCACGCGGGATAATGGCTTCATGGCTGTTCTCAACATAGTATTGAGGGTCAAGGCCGTTATTCTTGACCCGCTTTTTCGTGAGGAAGTCGACGGTATAGGGGTTTCTGTAAAAGAGCATTGCCGATGTATTTTTCGTTTCACAGAATCTGGTTGATGTTGCTGGTGTGCCGCCTTTCTTTGCCTGCACCGTTCAGGTAATCCATTGTGTTGATATTCTCTTTTTCAAAATATATCGGGATGTTCTTGTCTTTCAGTTGGCGGATGTATTTCAGACAACAATTAGAGCCATACCTCCCGTGGTCAAAAGAATTGCCAAAAGAGTGCAGATTACCAGAATCCAGAAAGAAACAGCCCTAGATTGTATGTCTTTTTCATCATACAGCCTCTGGGCTGTTTTTGCACTACGTCATGTTTTGGGTCGCTTACGATTTATTTGAATAATACTGAAAAGAGGGTTTGTAATGATTGATTTTGGTATACCGACATTTGGAAATCGTATACAAAAAATTTAAAAAGAAAAGAAAATTAATCAGATATAGCTTGTGGAACTTCTTGGAATATCAACTGAATAATTGACAAATATAGGAAATCGGAAGAGCGTGTGTAAACCGGATTATATTTTTATTCTTGTGAAATTGTGGAACATAACGGTCGACTACATTTTTTTTGGAATTGGTACATATAATAAGGGCAATTCAATTGAAGAATAAATAATCAATCAACCATCCATAATAGATAATAATAGTAAAAAAAAATATATAACTTTATAATGTTAATTTTAGAGATAAAAGTTGGAAGTCAGATGGTACCAAATGCAAAGAAAAGATTTAAGGAAATGAAAAAGCTTAAGAAATTTACTGCTAAATTAAATAACAACTAAGCCAGATAATCAACAGTTTTAAATGTAGAAAGGACAGTTAAAATGAGTGGTCAAAAAGACTCGTTGAATGTTAGCGATTTAGTTAATGCAAATTATAAAAAATATATTTATAAAATTTTATAAGATACTTAGCTAACTATTGATTTTATATTAATACTATGTTATTATAGTAACAAGATTAAAAATGGTATTAACTCAATACCTAAGAGAAGGAGATTATGCTATGTTAACTACGTTTAAAGCAACTGCTAAAAAATTACCTGAAGGATTGCAGGTAGAGACAAATTCAAGAGGTTTTAAAATTCTTATGGATGAACCAGAGGATCTTGGTGGCACCAATGCTTCTATGAATCCGGTTGAGGCTCTTCTATGTGCACTTGGTGCATGCCAGACTATCGTAGCAAGTGCATTTGCTTCTGCTAATGACATTACATTTGAAGAATTTCATGTTGAGCTTGAAGGCGATTTGGATACAGATGGATTTATGGGTCTGGCAGATGTAAGGAATGGCTTCCAGGAGATTCGTTTTGTAATGCACTTTAAGTCAAACGACCCAAAAGATAAGCTTGAGGCTTTTGCAAAATTTATAGAGAGTAGATGTCCTGTGGGTGACTGTTTATCGAATGGAGTAAAATTAGTATTATCAGGTGTTGCAATCGATTAATTAATGTACGCAGCAAAAAGGGCCTTTTTTATAAAGTGGGCTCTTTTTCTATAGAAAAGGAGAATGAATCATGATAATTAAAATGATAGTAATCCCTGGTGGCAAAATGGGCACAGTGGGTAAAATTCATGTTAAAGTTGGAGATAAGCTAGCTGCCGGCGATGTTGTCGCACAGGTCGAAACAGCGAAAGGCAACCGCCCAATCAAAGCTACATCCGCAGGTGTTATTTCTAGGATATTATGCGAAGAGGGAACACAAATTGCATCCAATGCTGAAATGTTTGAGATAGATGATAGCACGATTTCAAATGAGCCAAATGAAACAGATAATATAAGTGAAGCACAGAAAACCTCAAAAGAAATTACTACCGATTTACTCGTAATTGGTGCAGGCCCTGGTGGATATGTGGCAGCCATTTACGCTGCTAAGAATGGTTTAAAGGTAACACTGGTGGAAAAATCAGAATTAGGCGGTACTTGTCTTAATGTCGGCTGTATTCCTACAAAAGCACTTGTTAAATCCTCGGAGATATCTCACAACGTACGCAATGCAGCACTTTTTGGTGTTCAGCTTGATGGCAATATTTCAGTAAATATGAAACAAGTGATAGATCGCAAAGATGAGGTGAAGGGTAGGCTTGTTTCCGGCATTGATTTTCTAATGAAGAAAAATGAAATCAATGTAATCTCTGGTCAGGCATCTTTTGTCGATGGGGGTACTGTAGCTGTTACAGGAGATGAGAATTATATCGTAAAGGCGAAAGATATTATTGTAGCAACAGGCTCAAAAATATCGAAGATTGCTATTCCTGGTATCGATTACCCATTTGTATTGAACAGCACTACGGCACTATCCTGTACTGATCTGCCAAAATCCATTGCGATTATCGGCGGTGGAGTAATCGGTATGGAATTTGCATTTATTTATAAGAATTTTGGTGTTAATGTACATGTCATTGAATTCATGGACCGACTATTAACTATGGTAGACAGCGACATTTCTAAGGAAATACAAGACATTGCAAGAGAAGAGAATATTAATGTTCATACGAGCTCAAAGGTTATGAAAATCCAAAGTTCTGTAGACGGCAAAGCAGTGATTACCTACGAGGATAAAGATGGGGAACACTTACTGGTAAGCGATAAAGTACTGGTGGCTATCGGCCGGGAACCTAATTTGGAGAACCTTGCAATTGAAAAGAGTGGTGTTTTATTAAACAACAAAGGTAGAGGCATTCAGGTGGATGCTTCAATGCGTACGAATATCAAGCATATTTACGCAATTGGTGATGTGACAAATATCATTCAGCTTGCTCATGTGGCTTCTCATCAGGGTATTGTTGCTGTAGATAATATTTTAAATAAACAGAAAGAGATGGATTATTCGGCAGTTCCCAATGTGATATTTACTGCTCCTGAAATTGCAAGTGTTGGCATCGGTGAGGATGAAGCGAAAGTAAAAAAAATTAATATTACAGTTAGTAAATTCTCATTTGCAGGAAATGGAAAGGCTTTGACTATGAATGAGCCACGAGGTTTTATTAAGCTGGTTAAGAACAATGAAACAGGGAAAATTATTGGTGGTTCGATCATAGGTGCTGACGCCTCCTCTTTAATCAGTGCATTGACGTTAGTAATCGCAAATGGACTAACTGAAAAGGAAATAACCGAAACAATCTTCCCACACCCAACTACAGGTGAAGTGATTCATGAAGCAGCATTGGAATTTGGCATTGGAGCTCTGCATCAGTAATGAAGAAAATAATAATATCCAGCGAATTTGATCCTTATTTTAATATAGCTGCGGAGAATCAGCTGTTTTTAGATTCAGATGAAGATATGCATTTGTTTTTATGGCAGAACGATGCTTCCGTTATTATCGGCAGAAATCAGAATATATACGCAGAATGTAATCTTGCATACCTTAAGGAGCATGACATTAAGGTNNCAGGTAAAGTTTATTGAACTGATACAGGCTGCCATGGCGAACCTTGGCATTGATTGTGAATTTAGTGGAAAAAATGATTTGCTATACAAGAAACAGAAATTTTCCGGTCATGCTTATTACACAGACGGTGAAAATTATATGTATCATGGTACAATTCTTGTCAGTGTAAATTTCGAACAATTAGAAAAAGCTCTTACACCGTCGATGCTAAAATTACAGTCCAAAGGTATCGCATCTGTCAGAAGCAGAGTTGTAAATTTATCATCAATTCATAGTGTAATAACTACAGAAAAAGTAATACAAGCATCAATAGAGACATTTGATTGCAAGAATATTGAATATATCGATAAAACTAATTTCACGGCACCATTAGAACAGATGCTTTCGTCCTATGATTGGCTGTATGCCCAGTCCCCTAAATTTGATATCGAATTAGAGCATAGATATTCTTTTGGAAATGTATCTGTACGTATTTCTGATTCTGACGGTATGATTCAAAGCGTGAAAATAAATACTGATAGCTTATACCTTTATGATTTTAAGCCGTGTGAAGATAAGTTGACTGGTAAATGTTTTTGCGAACAGGCTGTATGGGAATGTATTGAACAGTACATAGCCAATTTACCTTAAATCATTTTAATATTATTTTAATATTATTTTAATATTAGTATTTTGAACATAACAATATAGAAAACCTGAGAAATATGTGGTATTATATACTATAAATGAAAATAGGTGGGGAATTATTATGTTTAATTTAGATGATTGCATCGCTTGTATTACAAGCAGAAGTGCAAAAAAATTAGCAGACTGTTTTGAGAAAAGACTAAACTAATATAATATAACAAGGACTCAATGGATTGCGTTGTATTATATTAGTGTTAATAAAATGATTACACAAAAGCAATTGGCCGATAAAATGTCTCTGAAAGAACCAACCGTTGTTCGAATGCTTGATAAGATGGAAACACTTGGTTGGGTTATTAGAATAAATAGCGAGAATGACAAACGAATTAAGTTATTAAGCCTGACTGATAAAGGACAAAAAATTGAAACGGAAATGTTGGATGTTGCAGAAAAATTCAGAAATAATGTAATTAGCGACATTTCGCCAGAAGAGCTTGCTAACTATAATTCAGTGCTTAATAAAATGCTTAGTAATATAGAAAACGGATAACAGATTGTCACGCAAACAAAGGTTCAAACACTAGTTATCTAAGGTTATAATGAATAAGAGAGGTAACAGCAGAGAACTAAGAAATGCTTGAGGCAATGGACAAAGTCTTCCCCACTAAATGAGTAACTAAATTCTAAAAAAATTGAGAATTTTAGGGCGATTTTTACGAAATATACCTCGCCGCCAAGGGACTACTAGCTACTTACGACATCATTATTGACTACTCAAGGCACGTTGAGAGTATAATTCTGATGACGTATTGTGGTTCAGATGGCAAAGAGTAGAGATTGACCACAATATATAGTGGTTCAAGGACGATTTTGGAGCGAAAAAAGAGTAAAAAACACCGTTTTTTGACCCCTGTTTTTGGGGTGATTTATAGATGACATAGGGTAAATTGAGTGAAGACATCATAAAGGTGGAGAAATTGATGGCTCAGAAAGAGGTAGAAATAATCCTCTGGGATGATAAGAATTTTATATAATCTAATGTAGTGGTAGTTGTTTTGAAACAGCTACCACTATAGTTTTTTATTAGATTGAAATTTTATTTCAAACTATTTTAGAACCTACAATAATATTTTTTTAAAAAATGTTTGTATTGAAACCACCCTTTTATGGTACTAATGTCGTAGTAGATAGTTTTGAGATATTTCAAATAATATTTAAAAAACACTTGAATAAATGCTCATATAACTATTGACATATGAAAAAAATTATAATATAATAAATACACAACATATGAATAACTGCTCAAGTATTCAGATGAAATGATTTAAAAAGAGGTGATAATATGACTGAAAAATTTAATTCAATTGAAAGATGTGACTGCAATGTAATTCATGAGGATATTGTAAATCAAGTTAGAGATAAAATGCCTCAAGAAGAAAGCCTTTACGATTTAGCAGAATTATTTAAAGTATTTGGAGATTCAACGCGAATCAGGATACTATGGGCTTTACATGAATCTGAAATGTGTGTTTGTGATATCGCTGTATTACTTAACATGACACAATCAGCAATTTCCCATCAGCTGAGAGTCTT
>DFYO01000076.1 GCA_002381865.1 Clostridiales bacterium UBA4080
TTTGATTTTAGAGATATTTCGTTTGCTGTTACAAATAGTCTTAACACCAAACGAAATATCTCTAAAATCAAAAAACGAAGATCTAGCATCAGTATATGCAATAAGTGCAATAGAAAAATGCAAAAGCGCAGATACAATTAATAAAATGCTTGAAAGCTTTGAGCAGGAGGGTGCAAAAATTACAAAAAAGAATGATAGTACCGCTATAGAATATTTTTATGACGAAGATTGGGAAAAGCTGGAGTATAAGAGCAATAATTCGAAACCAAGCTATTTATTACTGCTAACACTTAAAAACAGTACTAATAAAGTATATGATATGAATTCAAAAGTATTTCAGATAGATAAAAAAACTGACTCTAAAGTATTAATAACAGAAATTATTACTAAAAAATACTTTTAAGGAGACGCTTATGATAAAAAATAATTCAGGAGCAACCTCTGTTTTTGTAATAATGCTTATGGTTGTACTTACAGCCTTTGGAATTGCGGCGCTTACTACCTCTAATGCAGGGTTGAAGTTATCCAGAAAAACTAGCCAATGGTTTAAAGAATATTATCTGCTAGAGGGAGAAGCAGAAAGAGTGCTTGCGCTTGTTGACGAGAGCTTAATTATTGCAAAGCAAGATGCAGAGTCAGTAAAAGATGCTAAAACCTTTAGTGAAAATTATAATTTAATAGCATATAAGGAGTTATTAGAATTATCAAAGCATATAAAAAATATGGAAATAAAAAACAATCCATTAACTGTTATTTACACAGTTACAGAAGATAAAAAGGAATATCCTAAAAACATTACAGTAGTTTTGAAGATACCAGAAATTGATAATAAGACAAAAAACAGCCGCCTAAAGAATTATGAAATATATCAATGGAAGGAATGGCAAGAGAAATTTGAATTTGATAATAGCATTGAGTTTGAAGATCCGCAATTTGAAAATCCTCAATTTTACATTGAATAAAGCAATTTGATATGATAAAATTTATAAAGGTTTAAACATGCAGTCAATTAAGACTTGATAACAGTCTTTTGTATGAATTGTTTATGCTTTGAGCTAATTAGTAAAAACTAGAATAAGAAAGCAGGAAAACTATGTGTGGATATGTAGGATTTGTAGATAAAATAGATAGCAAGGATCAAGTTTTAACAGAAATGATGAATCAAATCATTCACAGAGGTCCAGATAGTGATGGAAGATATGCCGATGACAATTGTGCCTTAGGCTTTAGAAGACTTTCGATTATCGACCTCGAGGGAGGCTCACAGCCTTTATATAATGAAGACAATACAATGGTTTTGGTTTTTAATGGTGAAATATATAATTTCAAACAAATAAAAAAGGATTTAATTGAAAAAGGTCATATATTTAAAACCTCAACGGATTCAGAGGTTTTAATTCATGGATATGAAGAATATAAAACTGATTTAGTATCAAAGCTTAGAGGAATGTTCAGCTTTGTTATTTGGGACAAAAATACAAATACACTTTTTGGTGCTCGTGACTTTTTTGGAATTAAACCATTTTATTATGGATTAATGGAAGATAGCTTCGTTTTTGGTTCTGAAATAAAAAGTATATTAAAGCATCCTTCTGTAAAAAAAGAGCTAAATGAAATAGCACTCGAAAACTATCTTACCTTTCAATATTCACCAACTAGCGAAACCTTTTTTAAGAACATTTTCAAGCTACCTCCTGCCCATTATTTTACTTATAAAAATGGAGATATGCAGATAGAGAGGTACTGGGAACCGGACTTTGAAACTGAAGAAAAATCATTAAATACTTATGTTGAGCTTATAGATGAGCAGTTTAAGGAATCAGTTGAAGCACATAAGATTTCTGATGTTGAGGTAGGCTGCTTTTTATCTAGTGGAGTTGATTCAAGCTATGTGGCGTCTTGCTTTAATGGTCAAAAAACCTTTACAGTTGGTTTTGATTATCACAAGTACAACGAGATAGATTATGCCAAGGAATTATCTGAATATATTAATATAGAAAATCATAGCAAAATTATTACAACCAAGGAATATTGGGATGTATTGCCAAAGGTTCAATACCAAATGGACGAGCCTCTTGCTGATCCGGCAGCAGTTGCGTTATATTTTGTAAGTCAGCTTGCTAGTAAGTATGTTAAGGTGGTTTTATCAGGAGAAGGCGCAGATGAGCTTTTTGGCGGCTATAATATTTACAGAGAGCCAATGGATATTGCATTTTATACAAAGCTTCCTAAGGGACTTAGAAAGCTAATAGGAGCGGTTGCTTCAATGCTTCCAGATGTAAAAGGAAAAAGCTTTTTAATAAGAGGAAGTAAGCCTCTGGAGATGAGATTTATTGGAAATGCGAATATTTTTAGTGAAAAGGAAAGAAAAAGTATTTTGAGAATTGATACAGGAGCACCTTCTCCCTTTGAGCTTACAGCACCTTATTACAATAAGGTGAAGGATAAGGATGAGGTAACTAAAATGCAGTTTTTAGATATACATATGTGGATGGCGGGTGACATCCTACTTAAAGCAGATAAAATGAGCATGGCTCATTCATTAGAGCTTAGAGTACCGTTTTTAGATAAAGAGGTTATGAAGCTGGCAGGTAAAATTCCCGCTAAATACAGAGTTAATAATATAAATACAAAATACGCAATGAGATTAGCTGCACTTAAAAACATACCTGAAAAGGTTGCTCAAAAGAAAAAACTTGGTTTTCCAGTGCCAATAAGAGTATGGTTAAAGGAAGAAAAGTACTATTTACAAGTTAAAGAGGCTTTTTCATCAGAACATTCAAAAAGATTTTTCCATGAAGCCGAATTAAATAAGCTTTTACTTCAGCATTACAGAGGAAAAAAAGATAACTCCAGAAAAATCTGGACAATTTATATGTTTTTGCTATGGTACAAAGAATACTTTTCAGATGAAGAAATAAAGGGATAATTTATGAAAAAAAAAGGTGAATTTGGATATATACAGGATACAAAAGCACACAATTTCAAATTAGCAATGATTATGCTTTTAATTGCTTTATCTGTATTTATATTTGGTAAGGCATTACTGCCTAAAATGTTTAATTATTTTGCAGTTGTTGCAGCACTTCTGATGCTTCCGGTAGCTCAGTGTATTACTAGATATTTAGTTTTTAAAGGTTTTAAATCAATTAAAAAACAGCTTTATGAAAAACTTACACAAATTGATCAAGAAGTTTTATTACTTTATGACCTTATATTAGTTTTTTCAAAAAAAACTATTCAATCTAAGGTTACAGCAATAATAAATGATACAATTATTGTATATATAGAGGACAACAAAAAAGAAAAAAATAAAGAATTAGCAGAAGAGGTAATTAACAAAATATTAGAAAAGAACAAGATCAAAGCTAAGCTTGAGATAATTGTAGATGAAGAAGCTTATATTGATAGGATTAACAAACTTTTTGAAGAGAATAAAACAATTCTTGATAATCAGCTTCAGGACAATCTGGCGGAAATATTATTGTTAAGTTCTATATAGGGATAATTATGCAAAAGACTATTGTAAATCAAAAACAAGAAAATCAAAGAGCGGACAAATTTGTTTTAAAGCTTTTAGGTAAAGCGCCTAAGAGCTTTATTTATAAAATGTTCAGGAAAAAAAATATTTTACTTAACAATAAAAAAATAATTGGTAATGAGATATTAAAGCAAGGAGATGAAATAACATTTTATCTGGCAGAGGAAACCTATGAAAAATTCCAAACAGAGCTAAAACCGTTGTTTGATTTTGAAAACAAGGATAAATCACAAGGCTTTATTGAAAAAAATTCAAGTGAAAAGCTTTCGATAATATATGAAGATGAGGAGCTTTTTGTATGCAATAAACCATCTGGTATGCTTTCGCAGCCCGACGGTAAAAGCATTAGCCTTGTTAATCAGATTGAAGCTTATCTTGGCACAGAAAAGGGCTTTAAGCCAGGAATATGTAATCGTTTAGATAGAAATACAAGCGGAATTGTAATAGCAGGCAAGTCCATAAAAGCACTACAGGTAATAAATAAAATAATTGCCGAAAAAAACGCTGAAAAAAAATATCTTACAATCGTTATGGGGGTTATTAAAGATACCTTAATCCTTGAAGAATATCTGCTTAAGGACCATAAGCTCAATAAGGTTAGTATAAATAGTAAAGAGGGAAGTTATGTTAAAACCATAGCAAGTCCCCTACAAAACAATGGCGAATTTACTTTGCTGGAGGTAATTATTGAAACCGGCAAATCGCATCAAATTCGAGCACAGCTAGCAGCAAGAGGTTTTCCGTTAATTGGAGATTTTAAATATGGCAATTCTAATATTAATCAGCTTTTTTTGAAAAAATACGGCCTTAAAAATCAGCTATTACATGCTTATAAGTTTGGTATTGTTAAGAGCTATGAACCTTTTTTATATTGGCGAGGCATGCAATTTGTTGCACCATTGCCTCAACAATTTGAAAATATTCTTAAAGGGCTTGGGTTAAAAGTGACAAATGAAAACAATTAATAAAGCATCAAAAAATAAAATTATTGAATTTTCTAAAAAAATTAACATTCATAAAATTGGCTTCACTAAAGCTTATTATGATTATTTTAAACTTTCAGAGTACAATTATAGAAAAGAAAATAATCTTTTGTGTGAGCTTGAAATAAATGATAATTTGGTTGAAATGCTTGAGCCATCTTATTGGTTAGAAAATGCCAAAAGCATTATTGTTATATTGGAAGGCTATAAGCTTGTTGATACCTTTGAATTTAATAAAAACAAAGATGCATTAGAAGGTATAATATCTGGGGCAAGTGTTTATAAGGATTATCATAAAATAGTAAGGGATAAACTTGATAAACTTAAGCTTTTTATTGAAAAAGAGTACAAATGTAATTGCAGATCTATTTGTGACAGTAATACTTTTTCAGACAGAAACCTTGCCTTAAGTGCAGGACTAGGTGAAATAGGCAAAAACTCCTTTTTAATTAATGAAGAGTTAGGTAGCTCAACATATATAGGATATTTGATAACTGATATAGAAATTGACAGCTATGATAACTATAAAACAAACAATATATGCAGTAATTGCAATCTTTGTGTTGAGATTTGCCCTAATAATGCAATAATTGGAAACAATCAAATTAATCCTAATAGGTGTGTTTCTTTTTTAACGCAGGCAAAAAGACTTTCTGAAAAGGATAAGCCACTTATATATAATTCGCTTTATGGTTGTGATATTTGTCAGCTTGTATGTCCCTATAACAGAATTAATGCTCAATCCTTTAATGGTTATCAAAATACATCCGAGCAAATAATTCCAGTAGCTGTTTCTATAAATGAGCTGATTAGTATCAGCAATAAAGAGTTTAAAAGCACCTTTGGCGCGAGCTCAGCAGGCTGGATTGGAAAAAAGAGAATGCAAAGAAATGCAATAATTACATTGGGTAATATTGCTTCGAGTAATGCAAAAAAATTATTGAAAGATATATTAAATAATAATCCTGATGAGGATGTTAAAAATGAGGTTATTTCCTCACTAAATAGAATAGAAACAAATGAGAAGGATTAATATTTAACAATAGGGGGGATAATATGGCTTGGCAATCCAGAGGACTTAGAGGAAGCAGCTTAGAAGAGCTGATTAATATGACAAATGAAAAGTATCGCGAGCATGGACTTGCTTTAATTCAAAAGATACCAACTCCAATTAAGCCTATAAAGCTAGACAAGGAAAAGGGTCATATTAGTCTTGCTTATTTTGAAAAATCAAGTACGGTAGATTATATAGGAGTCGTTCAGGGCATACCGGTTTGCTTTGAAGCCAAAGAAACAGTTAAGGATTATTTCCCGATGCAGAATATTCATCCTCATCAAATTAGTTTTATGCAGGATTTTGAAAAGCAGGGCGGTATTGCATTTCTAATAATAGATTTTACAGCACTAAATAAAACCTATTTTTTACCCTTCAAGCGAGTAAATGAATTTTTTCTTAAAATACAAGAGGGGGGAAGAAAGAGAATACCCTTGTCTGAATTTAAGGATGAAAATATAATAAGTTCTAAAGCAGGATATTTTCTTCATTATCTTGAAAATCTAAAACAATTCATAGTAGAAAACAATTTATAAAACCAAAAACAAATCTATTTCTTGGGCTTATATCAAACTAATATTGTTTGCAAATCAAACAATATAAAATATTAAAGCATGATTTTTAAAAAATAAATTCACCATAATAATTAAATATCTCATCGAAATATTACAAAACTATTAATTTTTAATTGCAATTCTTCGCATATTAGAGTATAATCAATAAAAGTATTAATTAGCTTTAAAATTGCGAGGTGTATAATGAAAAAATTTATTATAGCAGTGTGTTTTACGTTTTTAGTTTTTTTTGCGGCAGGGCTTGATTCTAAAGCGGCTACAAGTATTGAAACAACACTTTATGTTAATGGCAAGTTTGTAGACTGTGAGGTTCAGCCATATACAAAAAGCGGAGTTTCCTTTGTTCCATTAAGGGCTATATCTAATTCTTTGGGTATTACCAATATTCATTATAATGGAGAAGATAAATCGATATCAGTAAATGATGGATATAAAACTATTACCTTTTATGTTAATCAGAAAAAGGTTCTTGTTAATGGTTATGAATATTACATTAATCAGGCACCGCATATTACAAATAATACTACAATGGTTCCGATGGAATTTATTGCTGACAATTATAATTTAAGCTCATCTTGGGATAGTCTTACAAAATCCTTGATTGTAGTAAAAAACGGAGTATCTCCAAATCAATTTACAAGAACTTCAGAGGGTTATCTTCCAGAGGATGTTATTTGGCTTTCACGTATAGTTCAAGTTGAAGCAGGCTATGCTAGCTATGAATGCAAGCTTGGAGTTGCAAATGTAGTAATTAATAGAAAGAACAGCCCAAAATTTCCTAATACTATTAAAGCAGTAATTTTTGCACAGGGTCAATTTCCTCCAGCTCATAAATCGGGATTTTCAACGATGACACCTTCAGCAGAATGCATTGCAGTTGCCAAAAAGGCATTAAATGGGCACAATAATGTTTCAAGCTCGCTTTATTTTAATAACAGACCTTTTAGCTCTAAGTCAGGAGACTTATATAAGGTAATTAATGGCGAGTATTTTTACTACTAATACTTATAAAAACTAAAATATAAAAACGGATTAATTGCCATATAATATTTTTAATGTTGTTTTTATTGAAAGATTTTCCAGTATGGCTTATAATATTTCGTAGTACTAATTTTATTGGAGGAATCTTAGATGGATAAAGCAACAATAGTTTTGATTTTTAACATTCTGGATTATGTGGCTATTGCACTTTTTATGATAGCAGGACTTTTTGCTATTATAAAGCCAGAAAAAACGTATTACATTACTTGCGCCAAAAAGAACCGTGGAATTAAGCCAGATGCAAAAAAGCTAAAAAACGTAAGATTATACGGAACACTGCTGTTGGTTGCAGTAGGAATAGGTCTTGTTGAAATTTTTATATAGTTTAAATATACAAGCTTTTCTTTAAGAGAAAAGCTTGTTTCTTTATTAAATTAATGCCCATTTTTACAAATCAAAGGGTTGACAATGATAAAAAAATAGAATATAATTTTTATGAATTAGCAAATTAGCACTTTACTACAAGACAGTGTTTAACGTACTAGGAGGATTAAAAATGAATGACAGATTATTACATATACCTGAAGGAGTCAGGGATTTATATACATTAGAGGCATCTAAGAAAATAGAGCTTGAAAATAGAATTTCCAGCGTATTTAATTCTTATGGTTATAAACCCGTTCAAACACCAACATTTGAATTTATTGATATCTTTAGCAAGGAAATGGGAACAGTAGATATTAAAATGATGTATAAGTTTTTTGACCGAGATGGAAATATTCTTGCTTTACGACCTGATATTACGCCATCTATAGCTCGATTTGTTGCATCCTCCTTTGAAAAAGATAGTATGCCTAATCGTATTTGCTATCTTGGAAATACCTACCGTAATAATGAAAGCTATCAAGGCAAGCTTAGAGAGGTTACTCAGGGTGGGGTTGAACTTATTGGAATTGACAGCCCTGATGCTGACGCCGAAATTATTGCAGTTTTAGTTAACAGCCTTTTAGTTTCAGGGCTAGAAGAATTTCAAATTGATATAGGATTGGCAAGCTTTTTTAAGGCAATTATAGAAGAAGCAGGAATAGATTCCTCTTATGAGGAGGAACTTAGAAGATTTATTGATGAAAAAAACTATATTGCAATTGAAGAAATATTATTGAGTTTAAATATGGATGAAGAGCATAAGCAAGCTTTGCTTGACTTGCCTAAGATGTTTGGTTCAATTGATATTATTGAAAAGGCAAAGCTTATGACTAAATCTTCAAAGGCATTAATGGCATTAGATAGATTAGAAAAAATATATTCTGTATTAAAGGATTATGGGGTTGAGAATTACATCTCTATTGATCTTGGTATGGTTAGTCAGATAAACTATTACACAGGTATTGTATTTAGAGCATATACCTATGGTACTGGAGTTGCTATTGCTGATGGAGGAAGATACGACGGATTGCTTGGGCATTTTGGATATGACACTCCGGCAGTAGGCTTTGCTATTATTATTGATGAGCTAATGGCTTCTATTTTAAGAAAAGATATTGATATTCCTGCACAAGAAATTCATACACTTTTATTATACAATGATGCTTCAAGAAAAATTGCAATACAGATTGCCGAAAGCATGAGAAGTCAGGATATGAATATTGAAATTGGCATGCTGGACAAAGCTGTCGAAGAAAACATTATTTATGGCAAAAAACAGCGTATTGGCGGGATAATGAATTTTATTTCAGGGGAACAGGTTGAGTTAATTAATCTTATAACTGATGAAAAAACAATACTTGCAGTTTCAGATTTATTTGAGGACGAATATGATTCTGAATGTACTGATGGCTGTAGCTGCTGTAACTAATTTGAAATACCGGAGGATAAATAATGAGATACTTAACTATAGCCCTTGCAAAGGGCAGACTTGCAAAAAAGGCGATGGCTATGCTGGAGGAAATTGGTATTAGCTGTGATGAAATGAAAAGCGATACAAGAAAGCTGATTTTCACAAACGAAGAATTGAAACTAAAATTCTTTTTAGCAAAAGCTAATGATGTACCTACTTATGTGGAATATGGAGCAGCAGACATTGGTGTTGTTGGAAAGGATACGATATTAGAGGAAAAGAAAAACTTATATGAGCTTGTAGATCTTGGCTTTGGTAAATGCAATATGGTTGTTGCTGGTCCAGAGGATGCGAAGGAAAGGCTTAACAACAGTAATCTAATAAGAGTAGCAACAAAATACCCTAATATAGCAAAGGATTATTTTTACAATAAGAAAAATAAGAACGTTGATATAATAAAGCTTAATGGCTCTATAGAGTTAGCACCTCTAGTTGGATTATCTGAGGTTATAGTCGATATTGTTGAAACGGGTTCAACACTCAAGGATAACGGTTTAGTAATACTTGAGACAATTTGTCCATTATCAGCAAGAATGGTTGTTAACAGAGTTAGTCTTAAAATGGAAGGTGACAGAATTAATAAAATTGCTGAAGGCTTAAGAGGTCTTTAACTTTGGAAATATATTTTTAGAATAGGAGGATAATATGAATACATATAATTTTAAAAACGGACAAATTATTGATATTAAAAAAATGCTAATAGAACGTGCTCCTACGAGCTATACAGAATATGAAAAGGATGTTCTTGCAATAATAGAAAATGTTCAAAACAATAAGGATCAGGCCATTTTAGAATATTCAATGAAGTTCGACAAAGTAGAATTGACAAAGGATACCATAAAAATAACAGCTGAAGAAATGGAATATGCATATAGCCAGGTAGATAAAGAACTGATTGAAATACTTAAAAGAGCAAAAGACAGAATAGAAAAATTTCATATTAAACAAAAGCAAAATAGCTGGATTGATACAAGCGAAGAGGGAGTTATTCTGGGGCAGAAGGTATCTCCAATTGAAAGTGCAGGAGTATATGTACCAGGAGGTAAAGCAGTATATCCATCTTCAGTGCTTATGAATGTTATGCCAGCAGTTGTAGCGGGAGTAGAAAGAATTGTTATGGTAACACCACCTGCGAGTGCTCTGTCAGGAAGAGTAAATCCAATGACCTTAGTTGCAGCAGATTTATGCGGAGTAAAAGAAATATATAAGGTTGGAGGAGCGCAGGCAATAGCAGCCCTGGCTTTTGGTACAGATGTAATACCTAAGGTGGATAAAATTGTAGGCCCTGGCAATATATTTGTAGCGCTTGCAAAAAAAGCTGTTTACGGACATGTCAGTATAGATTCAATAGCAGGACCAAGTGAAATATTAGTTATTGCAGACGAATATGCAAACCCTAAATATGTGGCAGCTGATTTGCTTTCACAGGCAGAGCACGACGAGCTAGCTTCCTCTGTTTTAGTTACAACAAGTGAAACACTTGCAGCAGAGGTGGAAAAAGAGCTCACTAGACAGATGGGTTATTTATCTAGAAAAGAAATAATGGAGCAATCCTTGAATAAATATGGCGCTATTATTATCGTTGACAAATTAGATGATGCAATTGCAATTTCAAATGATATTGCTCCTGAGCATCTTGAATTATGTGTTAAAGATGCATTTATGGTAATGCCTAAGATTAAAAATGCTGGAGCTATTTTTCTTGGGGATTATAGTCCCGAACCACTTGGAGATTATATGGCAGGACCTAATCATGTACTGCCTACAAATGGTACTGCTAAGTTTTTTTCCCCACTGAGTGTAGATGATTTTGTTAAAAAGTCAAGCATTATATCCTTTGACCAGACTGCTTTAGCTGGACTGCAAAAAGATATTGTTAAGCTAGCGGATGCAGAATATTTAACAGCTCATGCAAATGCAATAAAGGTGAGGTTTGAATAATGATAGATAAATTTATTAGAAAGGATTTACAAGGATTTTTACCTTATCATGCTCCTTTAAAGGAATATGAAATCAAGGTAGATGCCAATGAAAATCCTTATCCTCATTGTGAACAGGTATTAGAGACAGCTCGCAAATGGATAGATAATAAAGATAATTTTACAAGATATCCCGATACTGACCAAAACAATCTGAGAGAAACACTTGCAGATTATTACAAGGTTAGTAAAGACAATATTATATGCGGTGTAGGGTCTGATCAGCTGATTGAATATATATTAAAATTATTTATAGAGCCTGATGATATAATACTAGTACCTGATCCTTCATTTAGCATGTATGAGCTTTCAAATACGATTAATCATGGTAAAACTATAAGATATGAATTGGATGATGATTTTGAATATTCATCAGTAGATATTATTAATCTTTATAAAATACATAATCCAAAAATAATTTTTGTATGCACACCTAATAATCCTACGGGTACTGTTATTAAGAGACAACAGCTGATTAGCTTATTAGATGAAGTTCAATGTCCAGTAGTGCTAGATGAAGCCTATGCAGAATTTGTTGACAAGGATTTTATGGATCTGATTGTAAAATATGAAAATCTTATTGTATTAAAAACTTTTTCTAAGGCGTTTGGACTAGCTGGGTTAAGAGTAGGATATGGTATATCAAGCAAAAAAATGATTGAGTCAATTAATATTTGTAAGGCACCTTATAATTTATCTGCTTTTTCTGCAGATATAGCTGAAAGTGTTATTAAAAATGCAGATTACTATAATGGTGTAGTTCAAAAGCTAAACAAAAATAGAGACCAATTAATTTCAGCCTTGAGAGGTATCCCAGTTATTGAAAGAGTATATCCTTCGGAAGCTAACTTTATTCTTGTAAAGGTTAAAAGCTCAGAGGTAGCTCAATATCTCGAAGAATTTAAAATTCTTGTAAGAGGCTATGGAGATAAAGGTAGATTAGCTAATTGTATAAGGATTTCTGTGGGTACGGAACAAGAAAACCAAAAAATTATTAAGGTATTAAAAAATATTAATATATAATATAATTAATATGTTAAGCTAATATTTAGAAAATATTTTAAACGCGTATGCCTATAATAATCGGGGATGTCTAAATACAAATAAAGGGAGGCTTTATGATGGCAAGAATAGCTCAGATAAAAAGAAAAACAAAGGAAACAGATATTTCAATTGATTTTAATATTGATGGCAAGGGTAAGGCTAGCATTGATACGGGTATAGGTTTTTTTAATCATATGCTTAATCATGTAGCTAAGCATGGTTTTTTTGATATCAATTTAGCCGCAGATGGAGATTTAGAGATTGATTGTCATCATACCATTGAGGATGTCGGAATAGTTTTTGGAAAGGCAATAAGCGAAAGCTTAGGAGACAAAAGCCAAATCAAAAGATATGGTTCAGCAATAATTCCTATGGATGAAACCTTGGTTTTGTGCTCCTTGGATTTATCCGGAAGACCCTATTTGAATTTTGATGTAAACTTTTCCAACGACAAAATAGGAGATATGGATTCTGAAATGGTGGAGGAGTTTTTTAGAGCAGTTTCAACTAATGGCGGAATGAATCTTCACATTAAGCTGCTAGAGGGTAAAAATAATCATCATATTGCAGAGGGAATTTTTAAAGCCTTTGCTAATGCATTGGATACAGCAACTACAATAGATAACCGAATTGAAGGAGCAAGGTCTACAAAGGGCTTGCTAGAATAAACAACAGGAGATGCTTATGAATATTGGAATAATAGATTATGGCATGGGCAACTTGAAAAGTGTTTCAAATGCTTTAAAATATATTGGTGCAGCTGGCTTCATTTCGTCAGACATCAAGGAATTAGCAAAAGCAGATAAATTGATTCTTCCTGGAGTTGGAGCTTTTTGTGATGCTATAAGCCTTATAAGAGAAAAGAAAATAGATAATTTCTTAAATGAAATACATGAAAAAAACGTCCCTTTACTGGGTATTTGTCTAGGAATGCAGTTGCTTTTTGATTCTTCTAATGAATTTGGAGAGCATAAGGGCTTAGGTCTATTAAACGGAGATATTGTCAAGTTTGAAACTGATTTAAAAATACCGCATATGGGCTGGAATGAATTGTTAATCAAAAAACCCGAACCGCTCTTTAAAGATTTACCAGAAAAAAGTTATGTCTACTTTGTGCATTCCTATCATTTACAAACAGATGCCGACATTGTTTCGGCTACTACAATATATGATAAAGAGATACAAATTTCAGCGCAGCAAAAAAATACCTTTGCACTACAATTTCATCCTGAAAAAAGCGGAGATATTGGGTTGCAGATTTTAAAAAATTTCAAGGAGCTGTAATTATTTATGGAAGGAGTTTAATTATGCTGTCAAAAAGAATTATTCCATGTCTTGATGTAGACAAGGGCAGAGTTGTTAAGGGTGTACAGTTTGTTGATTTAATTGATGCAGGCGATCCTGTTGAAGTTGCAAAAGCATATAATAAAAGTTTAGCTGATGAAATTGTTTTTTTAGATATAACTGCATCTCATGAAGGAAGAGGTACAATTATCGATGTTGTAAGAAAAACAGCAGAGGAAATATTTATTCCTTTAACTGTTGGAGGCGGAATAAGGTCAACAGAGGATTTTAGAAGTATATTATTAGCGGGTGCTGATAAAATTGCAGTTAATTCAGCTGCTATTAACAGACCTGACCTTATTAATGAAGCTGCATATAAATTTGGTAGTCAATGCGTAGTTTTAGCTATGGATGCAAAAAGAAATCCAGATAAAAACAGCTGGGATATTTATATAAATGGTGGAAGAATTAATACCAATATAGATGCCATTGAATGGGCAATCGAAGTTGAAAAAAGAGGAGCAGGAGAAATCCTCCTTACTAGTATGGATTGCGATGGAACAAAGGGCGGATATGACGTTGAACTAACCAAGAGGGTAAGTGAAAATGTCAAAATTCCAGTAATTGCATCTGGAGGTGCAGGTACTATGGAGCATTTTAAGGATGTATTGACAGAGGGAAAAGCTGATGCAGCATTAGCAGCTAGTCTTTTTCATTTTAAGGAAATTGATATTAAGGATTTGAAGTCCTATTTAAGAGAATGTGATATTTCGGTTCGACTATAAAAATAATATGGAGATTGATTATGAATTTTAATGATTTTAAACTTAATGAACAAGGCTTACTTACAGTTGTCACTCAAGATTACTATAACGGAAGAGTATTAATGGTTGCTTATATGAATAAGGAAGCGTATGAAAAAACTCTAGAAACAAAAAAAGCTCATTATTTCAGCAGAAGCAGAAATCAATTATGGCTAAAGGGAGAAACCTCGGGACACTATCAGGATGTTAAGGAAATTTATTTGGATTGTGATAGCGATACGCTTTTATTAAAAGTAATTCAAACGGGTGTAGCCTGTCACACAGGTCGTGTAAGCTGCTTTTATAATAAAATTGATTTGGAATCAGGAAATATATGTGAGACAGAACAAAATAAAGAGGATGATATTTTAAAGGCTGTTTACAATGTAATAGCTGACAGAAAACAGAATCCAAAGGAAGGCTCTTATACTAATTATTTGTTTGATAAAGGAATAGATAAGATATTAAAAAAGGTTGGAGAAGAAACCGCCGAGGTAATTATAGGAGCTAAGAATCCAGGTAAAGATGAGATAGTATATGAAATTTCTGACCTTCTATATCATTTGTCTGTTTTGCTAGTAGAAAAGAATGCAACATGGGAAGATATATTTAACGAGCTTGATAAAAGAAGATAGCCAAATATTATTCCTCTGATAAAAAGATGCTTAACAACCGAAAGGTTAAAAGGTATACTTATATCAGAGGTTTTTTTTGGAACTTTTTTTGAGGGATTAACGTCAATAAGCTATAAAGATATTTAATGGTCAATAGACGAAAGGAGTATTTAGATATGAAAAAAAACTTTTCACGATTATTAATAAGTATGGTTCTTCTTATGGCAATTGTTTTATCAATGGTTATTGACAAAAATCCTTTACGGGCACAAGCTGCTGATTATCGTAATGGTTTGAAGCTTTCGCCTATAACAAGTGAAAGTACAGGAATTGATGTTAATACAAGTTTTATGTTGGAAGCTAACAGAATATTAACAATTGAGGAGGTAAAAGAAAGTCTTGTATTTGAACCTGCTGCTGATTTTGATGTTATTCAGCTTAAAAGCGGTTTTCAAATCAAGCCTTTAAAACCTTTAAACTACAATGAAATATATAAAATAACCTATCAAAATACATCATGGGTATTTCAAACGATGAAGCCAAGTGGTTTAGTGGGTGTGTTTCCAGCAGATGAAAGCACTAATGTGCCTGTTAATTCTGGAATAGAGCTGACTTTTACGCATGAAGGCGCTAATGTTAAAGATTATTTTGAAATTACTCCTTATGCAGAGGGAAGCTTTAAAAATAATGGAACAAGCGTTGTTTTTATGCCAAAGCAATTAAAAGAAAAAACTATATATACAGTTACACTTAATAAGGGAATGACTTTTTCAGGCTCAAAGCAGATACTAGAAAATACTATAAAATTCAGCTTTGAAACTGCTTCTAAGGTAGACAGCTATAAAGAGCCCTTGGGTTATTTTAGCTTTCAAAAAATATTGAATGATTTTTCCAGCATGGACTATCCAAAGCTGCCTATTAATTATGGCCTATATAATGAAACAGAAAAGGTTAACATCAAAGCAACCGTTTATAAATTTAACAGTGTACAGGATTCAATAAAATCTATTTCGGATTATAATTCTATCCCATATTGGAGTATTTACAACGACAGAGATTCAGTAATCAACCTGAATAATACTAAACAAATATTATCCTTTGAACAGCCCTTTGACAAATATAAAGAAGGCACTCAGTTTTTAGATATTCCAGAAAAACTGGATAAGGGTTTTTATATTGTACATGGAGAATATAAAGAAATTAGCTTTTATACCTATATTCAAGTAACGGACATAAGCTGTTTGTATATTGATTCTGAAACTGAGGATTTGGTATGGATAAACAGTTTAATTACTAAAGAGCCTGTTGAGGGTGTTTCACTTATTAATGATAATTATCAAAGCAATATTAAATCAGATAAATTCGGAATTGTTAAGCTTAACAAAGATTTCAATCAAGAAAATAACATCATTATTGCTCAAAACAATGATAACAAAACAATTATTTTAGCTAATCAGAGCAGAAGCTTCTTTAGGCAGGAGGCAAATAATTATTGGAGATATGCTCAATCAGACAGAACAATATATAGACCTGACTCCACTGTAGAATTTTGGGGGTTTTTAAAGAATCGATATATAGACGAAGAAAATACTCAGCTGACAGCGGAGCTAAAGGATATTCAGTTCGCTCCATATTATCGCAAAAAAAATATTGATCAAATACCTTACCTTACAGAAAAAATATCAGTTTCACAAGGCTTTTATCAAGGCTCAATTAAATTACCAAACCTAGATAAAGGCAATTATCAGCTGGAAATCAAAAACAAAGGACAGCTTGTTTCTACAATTTATATACAGGTTGAAAACTATATCAAACCAGAATATAAAATTGACGTTGTTTCCAACAAAAAGGCGGTATTTGCTGATGAAAAGATAGTTTTTAATGCTTCAGCGATGTTTTTTGAAGGAACGCCTGTAGCTAAGCTGGATTATAGATATGCAATCAGTTATGCCGATTATTTTGAGGGAAGTGGCAAAACCAATATTAATGGCAAAGGAGAAATAATATATACGCCTTTATATAAAGAGAAAAATCAGGGAGAAGCATATTTGAATCTTACGGTTACAGCTAAGCTACCTGAATCGGGAGAAATTATTGGACAGTCAGATGTAAGAGTATTTAATAATAATATCAACCTTAAAAATACGGCTAAAATGGAAAAGGACAAGCTTTTGTTTTCTACTCAAATAAATAAGATAAATTTGTCGGTGCTTAACGATGAAAAAACTGAAAATGATGATCAGTGGATAAGCACGCCAGTAGAAAATAAGATTGTAAATGGTTCAATATATAAAAACGAATGGATTAAGAAAAAAACTGGCGAGTATTATGATTTTATAAACAAAAGAGTTGAGCCTTATTATGAGTATGAAATCCAAAAAACCTTATTGGATAAATGGCAAGTAAAAACAGATCAAAAGGGCTTTGCAGCTTATGAATATGCGCTAAAGCAGGAATTAAACTGTTATTATACAACTGAAATTACAACTAAAGATGAAAATGGAAGAGAAATGAATTTCACTGAGTATTATGGAGGCGGCTATTATCAATCAAATCTGCCCGATGACAGATATTATTTAAAAGCAGATAAAGAAACTTATAATGAAGGTGAAAAAGTTACGGTAAGGTTTATGAATAAAGAGGAAACACTTGGAAATGGGAACTATTTATATTTAGCTGCACAAAATGGAATTAGAAATCATTTAGTTTCAAATAATTCAGAATATCAGATTGTTTTTGATAAAACAGCAATCCCTAATATAAGCATAATGGGATTCTATTTTAATGGAAATACCTATATAAATGCAGAACAGTTTATTCCACGACTGAATACGAGTACAAAAAATATTGTAATTCAAGCTACAACAGACAAAGCCAGCTACAAACCGGGTGATGTTTGTACTATTAATATTCAAGCAAATCTTAAAGGCTCGAACAATCAGCTAATACCAGCAAAGGGTGCTACAGCCAATATTGCAATTGTTGATGAAGCATTATTCAAACTATCGGAACAATATGTCGACACTCTGGAAAGCTTATATGAATGGGTGCCAGATGGAGTTTTTGGAACCTATTTCACACATAATAATGGTTATTTTGATAATTATCTTGCAAATGGCATGGGAGGAGATCAACTTGAAAGTGTTAAGCAAGATAGTGCTATGCTTTCAAGGGATTTAGCAGATACAGGCAATACAAGAAATGTATTTAAAGATACCGCAATTTTTAAAAGCATTAAACTTGACAATAATGGCAAAGGCCGTATAGAATTTGTGCTGCCAGATAATATTACTAGCTGGAGGGTTACTTATAGTGCTATTTCTTCTGATTTGATGGCTGGCTCAAAGCAAGAGAGCATTAAGGTGTCCTTGCCTATTTTCACAAATGCTGTAATTAACACCAGTTATCTAGATCAAGACAATATCTATGCTGCACTTACAGCCTATGGAAGTTTATTGCAGCCAAATCAGACAATTAACTATACTCTAAAGATAAAAGAAACAGGTTATCAAACAAAGCTTCAAGGTAAAGCATTTGAAAAATCATATCTGCCTATAGGAAAGCTTTCAAGTGGAACCTATACACTTGTAGTAGAAGCTCAAACAGATCAGGGAATAAAGGATGTACTAGAAAAAAGCTTTTTAGTTGAGCAAACAAGACATCAGGTTTTAACCGCAGATTATTATGAATTAAAAAACAATTTCAAAATAACAACTAATAATAGTGGAAATACAAAGCTTTTAATCTTAGACAAGGGTAAAGCAAAATTCATGAACAAGTTATATAGCTTAGCTTATGAAAACGGACAAAGGGTAGATCAAAAGCCACTGACTGAATATGCAATTAATATCCTAAATAGAGAATTTGGTGAAAAAGTTGTTTCCTCTGAGCCTGTTATTTCAGAATATGTAAAAACTGATGGAGGTATTGGCATATTACCTTATTCTGAAAGTGATTTAGAAACAACAGTTAAAATCCTTTCGGTTATTAAAGAAGATGTAAATATAAAAACCATTAAGCAATATCTTTATAATTGCCTTAGAGACAGCAATCAAAGCAAAGCGGCTGCATTATATGGACTAACACAGCTTGGAGAAAAGGTATTACCTGAAATGAATAAATTAGTACAGGCTGAGAATTTATCCTTAAAGGATACAATATATCTGGCAATGGCATATTGCAATATCAAAGATACCTTTACTGCTCAAGGACTTTTTGATAGCAAGCTAAAAAGCAGCATAAAAGAATATGATACCTTTGCAAGAGTTGAATCGGGTAAAAATGAAAGCGATTATTTAGAGCACACAGCACTTATGCTAATGCTGGCTTCAGAGCTTAAATTATCAGAGAGAGATAAGCTTTATAACTATACTGCTGATACTTATTCTGATAAAATTCTAGTTAGCACTGAGCTATTGTACTATATTCAAAATGAAATTAAAAAATCCGAAAGTAAAGCTTTAGACATAAACTATACTTATGATAATATATCCTATACAAAGAAACTAGAAGCTGGACAATATTATGATTTTACAATTCCATCTTCAAAGCTCAGTGATTTTATTGTTAATCAAGTTAAAGGAGAAGGAGCTATTGTAGCTATTTATAACAAAAAACTAACAGCTTCAATTGATAACGAAAAAGGTATTAATGCTAAAAGAAGCTATTTGCGTTATTCTGATAACATCGAAAGCAGTGCTTTTGAAGTAAATGATATTATTAAAGTAAAAATAGAATGGAATTTAGATGAAAAGCTTCCAGACAATACCTATATATTAACTGACTATGCTCCATCTGGAATTGTACCAATAGAAAACCCATATTTGTCAGCTGCAGATATGCAGGATTATTACTACAGAGATATTGATGGGCAAAGAGTTAGCTTTTATCTATATAAAAATGACAAGGATAAAAAACCTTTATATTATTTAGCAAGAGTAATTTCAAAGGGAGATTATAAAGGAGAGGGAGTAATTGTTCAGGGAGCTATGGTAAAAGATAGCTTTTGGAAGGGATCAGATAATTCAATAACAATTAAATAAAATCTTCTAAATACTAATAACGGTATATAAACAATTTAATAAAAACTCTTTATTGATGTGACCACAATAAGTTAGACCTAAAAATTCAACTTATAGGAGGTCACATCTTTTTTAAACAACTGATTATATTTTTATCTTTAAAAGCATAAAGCTGCTATCTGTTACTCAAAATTAATAGTATTTACTAAAGGATAAGGTTATTTATCTAACAGGCTTATAGAAAAAGAGTATTGAAATTATTTTAAAAAAAGATTATTATACTAGAAGAGAATTATAACAACTACAATATAAGAATAGTAATTCAAAAAACACATATTAAGAATCACATTACAAGAACCACATATTAAGAATTGTATATAGGTATTAGGAGGAATTTTGCTTGAAAATTGAGACTAGACAAATGCTGAAGACGGACTGGGATGATGTAGCATTAATATATCAGCAAGGTATAATAACTAATAACGCGACCTTTCAGCCAATTGTACCCGAATGGGAAGAGTGGGATAGCAATCATATCAAGGAATGTCGCATGGTTGCATTAGTTCTAGATGAGGTTGTAGGCTGGGTTGCATTATCACCTACAAGCAAGAGAAAAGTTTTTTCGGGAGTTGCAGAAATCAGTATCTATGTTAAAGAAAATTATAGAGGAAAAGGAATCGCTAGCTTATTAATAAAAGAGCTTATTGAAGCTTGTGAGCAAAAAGGGTATTGGACTATTGAAGCAAAAATTTTTCCTGAAAACAAAGAAAGTATAGCTTTACATAAAAAATTTGGATTTAGAGAAGTAGGCATAAGAGAAAAAATTGGCAGAATGCCTGATGGAAACTGGAGAGACATAGTTTTATTAGAGCACAGAAGTAAATCTATAATATAAATTGACATATTGTCAAAAGAATAACAATGTGGTATAATTAAAAAGAAATTTATTGCTAAATAACACATGAACTAATGGAGGAATAATTTTGAAGATTTCTGAAATTCAAACAATATTACAAGCAGACGTATTGAATGGAATTGATTTATTAGATTTAGACATTGAATATGGATGGAGCTGTGATTTAATGAGTGATGTTTTGGCATTTGTCAAAAATGATGTCGTTTTATTAACTGGTCTTGTGCATCCACAAGTAATTCGTACTGCAGAAATGCTTGATATTAAAGCAATAGTATTTGTTAGAGGCAAAAAGCCTGGAGATGAAATCATAAGAATGGCTAGGGACAGAGAAATTGTTATTTTAGCAACTGATCATACGCTTTATACAGCTAGCGCCTTGTTACATATAGGCGGACTAGCCGGAGAGGAAGGTTTAAAATGAAAATGCATTTTCATGTTGATGGAGATGCTTTTGAAACTGCGGGAAGAGCCTCCGGTAAAATCAAAAAAACTCTTCGAGAGCTTGGGATATCTCCCGATATAATAAGAAAGGTATCTATTGCAATGTATGAAGCTGAGATTAATATGGTAATACATGCTTATGGAGGCTCAATAGATATTAATATTTCACCTGAAAGAATTTATATAGTTTTTGAAGATAATGGTCCTGGCATTGAAGATGTAGAGCAGGCGATGCAGGAGGGATATTCAACTGCATCTAAGGAAGCAAGAGAAATGGGCTTTGGAGCTGGTATGGGACTATCTAATATAAAAAATAATTGTGACTTTTTAAACATAATTAGCACACCAGGTGTTGGAACAAAATTGGAAATGGAAGTTCATCTGGAGTAGGAGGAATACATGCTTAAGAAACTTCATTCAGTCGTACTGGATAAGGATAAGTGTATAGGCTGTACTGACTGTATTAAAAGATGTCCGACAGAAGCAATAAGAGTTAGAGATTCAAAAGCTGTAATTACTGAAGAGCGCTGTATTGATTGCGGAATGTGCATAAGAGTATGCAGAAATCAAGCTAAAAAAGCAAGTACAGATCGTTTTGACCGTATACATTATTATGAATACAAGGTTGCAATTGTTGCACCAACTCTATATTCACAATTTAAAAATGTTTATGACCCTAATCTTATTTTAACTGGCGTTAAAAGACTAGGGTTTGATGAGGTTTTTGAGGTTGCAGAGGCCGCTGAGATAATTAGTAATTATTCAAATGAAATAATCTCTGCCAACATAACTAGAAAACCTGTAATTTCTAGTGCCTGTCCAGCAGTAGTAAGATTAATACAAATGAGATTTCCTTCATTAATTCCAAATTTGATGCCAGTAATATCTCCAATGGAAGCAACTGCAAGATATGCAAGAAATTATTTATCTAAGCAGGGAATGCCTAAGGAAAAGATTGGAATATTTTTCATATCGCCCTGTGCAGCAAAGGTAACTGATACAAGGAACCCTTCTGTGGTAAAAGAATCCTGTGTTGATGGTGTAATATCGATTAAAGAAATCTATGTTCGTTTATTAAGTGAAATAAAAAAAATTAAAGAGCCAGAAATTCTTATGACCAGTTCGTACCAAGGTATAAGCTGGGCTAAAATTGGAGGAGAAGGCAGTAATACAAAGCTGGATGATTATATTTCAGTAGACGGAATTGAAAATGTGATTAATGTATTAGAAAGAATAGAAGATAATAAAGCAGAGGTTGATTTTGTTGAATGTCTTGCATGTATAAACGGATGCTTAGGTGGGCCTTTAGCTGTTGAGGATGCTTATGTTGCTGTAAATAATTTTGATAAGGTTAAAAAACATATTAATGAAAATTGCAAATTAAGAGATATTTCCTTATATAATAAAGAGTTATCTTTAGATTGGGAAAAACCCCTTAAAAGAATTCAGGTTCACATGCTTGATAATGATAAAAATAAAGCATTGGAAAAGGTTGAGTTATTGGAAAATATTTTCGAGACACTTCCGCAGATAGATTGTGGCTCCTGCGGAGCTCCTACCTGCAGAGCTTTAGCAGAAGATATTGTAAGAGGTAAAGCTAAAATTGATGATTGTATTATTATGCTCAGAAAAGAATACAATAAAATAATTCAAGAAAATATTCCAAAATATATTAAAAATATTTAGGATTAATTAAACATTAGGAGGAACAATACTATGTTAGTTAAAGATATTGCCGAAAGAAAAGAATTTAAATCAGTTACTGGTGAAACTGGCTTTGAGAGAGCTGTAACAGCAGGCTTTGTTGGTGATTTACTTAGCGTTGTTATGGGTAAAGCGAAGGAAGGTAGTGTGTGGACAACAATACAAGGGCATATGAACATTGTTGCAGTTGCAACCTTGGTTGGAATACCATGTGTTATTGTTTCGGAGGCTTTTGAGGTTGAGGAAGATACTATTAACAAAGCTATAGAAGAGGATATTTGTATTTTAACAACAGATTTGTCTTCATATGATACTGTTTCAATACTTAAGGATATGGGCATATAGTTTATGCTCTGATAAATCATTAAATGCTTATTGCATAGAACAAGGAAGGGTAGAAAAATGATGAAAGAATTGTCCTTGCATATTCTGGATATTGCACAAAATAGTGTAAGAGCTAAGGCTAGCGATGTAAAAATCGTTGTAAAAGAGCTTGTTGACGCTAATATTTTCGAATTTTATATTGAAGATAATGGAAGCGGTATTCCGGATGAGATTTTTAAAACGATAAAGGATCCTTTTACGACTTCTAGAACTACCAGAAAGGTAGGGCTGGGTATTCCGTTTCTTAATAATACCTGTCTTGCTTGCGGAGGGGATTTGATTATTACTACAAAAATCAATGAGGGCACTAAGCTTCTAGCCACTATGTTCTATGATCATATAGATCGTCCGCCTCTAGGAGATATTGTTTCTACAATAGTCGGACTGATTACCTCAAATGAAGAAATTGAAATTTCGTATACTCATTGGTACAACAACCAGAGCTTTGAATTTTCTACTTCTGAAATAAAAGAGGTACTAGGTGATATGTCATTAGCGGATATACGTATTTATAGATGGATGATGGATTTTGTTAAAGAAAATCTTGAAGAAATCAAAAACGCATAGGCTATCATCGAAAAAAAAGTATTATATTAACAAAAATTAATAATGAGTTTATTGTCTATCTGTTTATGGTTAGGATTTTATAAAAATGTCGTGTATTAAAAAAATATTCTAATTAATTGAGAAGAAAAAAATTATTATTATCATTTGTTAATCTTGTAACGGGTATTGTGTCTACAGAACTTCTGTAGTATAATACATAAGAATTTGCCATTTTATGGCAATATTAATATTTTGAAATGGGGGTCTAGTTAATGAGCGCATTAACTTTTAAACGAGGCATTCACCCGAATGAGTCAAAGCATTTAACTGAACACAAGGCAATTAATACTATCCTGCCTACAGGAGATCTTGTGTACCCAATGGTTCAGCATATTGGTGCACCATGTAAACCAATTGTTGCTAAGGGAGATTATGTGTTTGCCGGTCAGAAAATCGGTGAAGCTCAAGGGTTCATTTCTTCGCCAATACATAGCAGTGTTTCTGGTATTGTGAAAAACGTAACGGAAGTACTTCATCCAAACGGATTTAAGTGTGAAGCTGTTATCGTTGAAAACGATGAGAAATATGCTGTGCTTGATTCAATTGTGCAAAGAACAAATGTTGAAAGCCTTTCTAAGGAAGAAATTATTGAAATTGTTAAGGAAGCTGGTATCGTTGGTATGGGTGGCGCAGGTTTTCCAACTTATGTAAAACTATCTCCTCCTGCTGACAAAAAAATTGACCACATTATTTTAAATGGTGCAGAATGTGAGCCTTTTATTACATCTGACCATAGAATTATGTTGGAAGAAACTGATAAGATTATTTTAGGCTTACAGTTAATCTTGAAAATATTCCCAGAAGCTAAGGGTTATATAGGAATAGAGGATAATAAGCCAGATGCAATTAAAGTACTTCAAGATGCTACAAAGGATATTGACAATATTGAGGTATCAGTAGTTAAGTCAAAATATCCTCAAGGAGCAGAAAAACAATTAATATACTCAATAACTAAAAGAGAAGTTCCTTCAGGCGGCTTGCCAGCTGATGTCGGATGTATTGTTCAAAACATTGACACAGTTGTAGCTATTTGGAGAGCAGTATACGAAGGTATGCCTCTTGTTAGAAGAGTTGTAACAGTATCAGGTGGTGCAATTAAGGATCCACAAAACTTTCAGGTTAAGCTTGGAGTGTCCTACAGAGAGCTTATTGAAGCTGCCGGAGGATTTACTGAAGAACCAGCTAAGGTTATCTCAGGTGGTCCAATGATGGGATTTGCAATGTACTCAATTGATGCGCCTGTTATAAAAGGTACTTCTTCAATATTATGTCTCACAAAAAATGAGGTAAGTGTTGAAGAAGAGAAAAACTGTATTCGTTGCGGAAAATGTGCTACATATTGTCCGATGAATCTACAGCCAATCGAGTTAAATAAATACTCGCTTGTTGGAGAAACTGAAAACTTCGAAAAATACAGAGGAATGGATTGTATCGAATGTGGAGCTTGCTCTTATGTATGTCCATCAAAAAGACATTTACTGCAATCTATCAGAACAGGTAAAAAAGCTGTACTAGCAAACAGAAAAAAGAGCTAATAAAAAGCTAAGGAGGAAAAAAACGTGTCTGAATTATTTGTTGTATCTTCATCACCTCATGTTCGCTCAAAAGAGAATGTTCAATCTGTGATGAGAGATGTTGTAATCGCGTTATTACCAGCAACTGCTTTTGGAGTTTACAACTTTGGACTTGATGCACTTATCGTAATTTTACTTTGTGTAGCAAGCTCAGTTGGAGCAGAGGCTTTATATCAAAAAATCACCAAACAGGCTGTTACAGTTAATGATTTTAGTGCTGTAATCACAGGTCTTTTATTAGGACTTAACTTACCACATACTGTACCTTTTTGGATTCCTATTATGGGTAGTGTAGTAGCAATTATTATTGTTAAGCAGCTATTTGGAGGTTTAGGTCAAAACTTTATGAATCCGGCACTTGGAGCAAGAGCATTCCTTTTGATTTCTTTTGCAGGATACATGACTAATTGGGAGCTTGACGGAGTAGCAACTGCAACGCCTCTTGCTATATTAAAGGCTGAATCAGCGGCAGGTCTTGTTCAAGCTAATACTTGGGACTTGTTTATTGGAAGCATTGGTGGTTGTATAGGTGAAACTTCAGCTATTGCACTCCTTATTGGAGGAGCTTATCTTTTAATAAGAAAGGTTATTGATTGGAGAATTCCTTTTACTTATATACTAACAGTTGCTATTATGGCCGGATTATTAGGTGGAAACGGCTTTAATACAAATGACGTATTATTCCATATACTTTCAGGTGGTCTTTTAATCGGAGCCTTCTTTATGGCTACAGATTATGCATCTTCACCGATATCTAATACAGGTAAAATTATTATGGGTATTGGATGCGGTGTTCTTACAATGCTAATTAGATTATATGGCGGATATCCAGAGGGTGTAAGCTTTGCTATCATTATTATGAATCTATTTGTTCCTCTTATTGATAGATTTACAGTACCAAAAGTATTTGGGGAGGTGTCCAAATAATGAAAGAAACTATTAAAAATGCTCTTATATTATTTGTAATCGCTCTTATTGCTAGTATAATGCTAGCCTTTGCATCACAGCTTACTGCTGAGCCAATTGCTATACAAAAGGCAAAGCAAAGAGACGAAGCCTTTGCAACTGTAATTCCAAATGCAACCTTTGAAGAGGTTAAGGGCAAAGACTTAACAAGCTATGATAAAATTAATGCTATCTATGCTGCAAAAGCAGAGGGTAAAATTGTTGGATATACCTTTAAAATGACTACAAATGATGGTTATAGCGCAGGTTTAGAAATGGTAGTAGGTTTAACTGTAGATGGGAAAATTTCAGGTATTGATGTTATCAAGCATTCCGAAACTCCTGGACTAGGAGCTAAGGCTGATGAGCCTGAGTTCAAGGGTGAATTTGCTGGAAAAGCTATGGCTGAATTAAAGGTAGTTAAGGGAGCGGCTTCAGCAGAAAATGAAATTGCTTCAATAGGTGGTTCAACTATTACCTCTAAAGCAGTTACCGGTGCTGTAAATCAAGCAATAGAATGCTATAACAATGAATTAAAGGAGGGTAACTAATGGGTACTATAATTGAAAGATTGAAAAACGGTATTATCACTGAAAACCCAACCTTTATTCAGGTATTAGGAATGTGTCCTACACTGGCAGTTACTACTTCAGCGGTTAATGGTATTGGTATGGGACTTGCAACTACAGTTGTATTAATGGGCTCTAACGTTGTTATCTCAATGCTAAAGAATATTATTCCGGATAAAGTAAGAATTCCAGCTTTTATTGTTGTAATTGCAACCTTTGTTACCTTAATTGATATGCTTTTACAAGCTTATGTACCAAGTTTATATGACGCATTAGGCTTATTTATTCCTCTTATTGTTGTTAACTGTGTAGTTTTAGGACGTGCAGAGGCTTATGCTTCTAAAAATTCCGTATGGAAATCATTATGGGATGGAATTGGAAACGGCTTAGGCTTTACAATTTCCTTAGCAATAATCGGAATAGTAAGAGAAATTCTTGGTTCTGGAAAAGCATTTGGCAATGTAGTAATGCCAGCAGCCTTTGAACCAATTACAATTTTAGTTTTGGCACCTGGTGCATTTATAGTTTTAGGACTATTATTTGCAGTTTTCAACTACTTTACAGCAAAAGCTAAAGCATAAGGAGGGACAAAATGGATTTATTATTATTATTTTTAAGTGCTATTATTGTTAACAATGTCGTTTTGTCAAGATTCTTAGGAATTTGTCCTTTTCTTGGCGTATCAAAAAGGGTTGAAACTTCAGTTGGAATGGGTATGGCTGTAACCTTTGTAATTACTATGGCGTCTGCAATTTCTTATGCTGTATACAAGCTTATTTTAGACCCTATGAACATTGAATATTTATCAACTATTACCTTTATTCTTGTAATTGCATCCCTGGTACAATTTGTAGAAATGGTTATTCAAAAGACCAGTCCTTCATTATATCAGGCGTTGGGAGTTTTCTTACCACTAATCACTACAAACTGTGCGGTTTTAGGTGTTGCGGTAAGTAATATGACAAATAACTATTCATTAATTCAGAGCTTAGTTGCAGGTGTAGGTACTTCTTTAGGATTTACATTAGCGATTGTATTAATGGCTGGAATTAGAGAAAGAATCGAATATAATAATGTACCAAAGCCTTTTAAAGGTTATCCTATTGTATTACTAACAGCGGGCTTAATGGCAATTGCATTTTTAGGCTTTACTGGATTAATCAAGTAGATTGGAGGGTTAGTCGTGGATATAAATAATATTATCAATGCAGCAATTGCAATTGGAGGCTTAGGTCTGTTATTTGGAATCGGGCTTGGAATTGCAGCTATTAAGTTTGCTGTAGAAGTAGATCCGTTGGTACCGGTTGTTAGAAATTTACTACCTGGTGCAAACTGTGGCGGATGTGGATTTGCTGGCTGTGATGCCTTTGCAAATGCAATTGTAAAAGGCGAAGCAAGACCAAACGGATGTCCTGTTAACAATGACGATAATGCTGCAGAAATTGCAAAAGTAATGGGACAAGAGGTGGTTGTCGGTGAAAAAACCTCAGCCTTTGTAAAATGTAATGGTACCTGTGAAAATGCAAGTGAGAAGTATGAGTACTATGGTATTAAGGATTGTGTAGCTGCATCATATCTTCAAGGCTCAGGCGCTAAGGGATGTACCTATGGATGTCTTGGACTTGGAAGCTGTTTTAACGTATGTATGTTTGATGCTATTACAATTGAAGATGGTATTGCATATATTAACGAAGAAAAATGTGTTTCCTGTGGAGCATGTGTTGACGCTTGTCCTAAGAACTTAATTGAAATTATCAAGGTAGCTGCTAAGGTAAAAGTAAATTGTTCCTCAAAGGACAAAGGTAAGGAAGCTAAAGAGAATTGTAAGGTTGCTTGTATTGGATGTGGAATTTGTGTTAAGCAATGTGAGTTTGATGCAATTAAAGTCACTGACAATCTTGCGAAAATTGATTATGACAAATGTACAAACTGTGGAAAATGTGCAGAAAAATGTCCAACTAAAGCGATTCAAAATTTATTGGCATAGTATTTTTTTAAGATTAGGTTTTAGTTATTATAGTTCAAGAGCTGTTACACAAAATGTGTAGCAGTTCTTTTTATTTTATATGTACAAAAACTAAGCCTTGTGTTAAAATTATTTTGATTTAAAACACAAAAAACAATCTGAAAGGAGAAGAAATGGCTGCAAATCGAAACGGAAGAAAGAATGAATGGACGCTGTTTTTTCTTGTATTAGCTGGAATTGTACTTGGAGGCTTTTTGGGAAAACTTGCTACTGACATAAGCTTTTTGAAATGGCTGAATTTTGGTTATGATTTTGGCATGGACAACCCATTAACAATTAACCTGAAAATTCTTTATCTGCAATTCAAAATAATGCTCTCGATTAATATTGCTAGCATTGCTGGTATTGCAATTGCTATTTTTATTTACCGAAAAATTTAATATTTGCGTTTAAAGTCTATTTATGTTTTAGGAGAACTATGAAAAATATAATTTTAGCTTCTTCTTCACCTAGAAGAATGGATATAATGAATGAGCTTAAAATACCTTTTAAGGTTAGGATAAGTGATGTCAATGAATCCGAATATACAAATTATAATCCTGTTGAATTAGTAAAAATATTAGCAGAAAAAAAAGCTCAAAATGTAATAAAACCTCAAGATAAAAATGCTATAGTTATAGGTGCAGATACAGTTGTTTCCTATAATTCTTCAATTATAGGAAAGCCTGCAAACTATGATTTGGCATTTGAATATTTAAAGCTATTAAGCGGAAAAACTCATTCTGTCTATACTGGAATAGCAATTATTGATACGAAAACTAATATCAGCTATATTGACTATTGTGAAACAAAGGTAACTATGAGAGAATATAGTGACGCCGAAATAATAAGTTATATTAACACAAAAGAGCCCTTTGGCAAAGCAGGTGCTTATGCCATTCAAGGAATCGGTGCTGTATTTGTAAAACAAATACACGGAGACTATTCTAATGTAGTCGGGCTTCCCATTTCTAAACTGATTGAAGGCTTCAAAGTATTAAATATTGACTACTTCAATTCTTTTCACAATTAATTACCGTTAAAAAGATGTAAAAACATCATATAATAATAAAACGGGGGAGAAAAAATGAATAAAGAAAAACAAACAGTAAAGGAACTGCCTATTAGTGAGCGTCCCTATGAAAAGCTGGAAAAATTTGGGGCTAAAGTTCTGTCTGATGCTGAGCTTTTGGCTATTATTATTAAGACCGGCACAAAAAAAGAACGTTCAACTGAACTGGCCCAAAGAGTATTAATGCTAAACCAAAAAGGTATTGCTGGTATTCATCAGCTTTCCTTGAAGGAATTAGAAAAGGTACCAGGAATCGGAAGGGTAAAGGCTATTCAGATTAAATCCATAGCTGAATTATCTACTCGAATATCAAAAACACAGGCACTGCAAAGAATGCACATTGCATCACCTGCATCTGTAGCTGATATTTATATGGAGGAAATGAGATATTTGCAGCAAGAGCACTTAAAGCTAATTATGCTAGATACCAAAAATGGTATAATCAGCGATATAACAGTGTCGGTAGGAACTGTAAATGCTTCCTTAATTAATCCGCGAGAAATATTTATCCATGCCCTTAAGAATCTTGCAGTTCATATAATTATTTTACATAATCATCCAAGCGGAGATCCATCTCCAAGCAAAGAGGACATATATATTACCAATCGAATATCTGAGTCCGGAGATCTAATTGGAATAAAATTGTTAGATCATATTATAATTGGGGATGGAAAATATATTAGTTTAAAGGAAAAGGGACTATGTTAAAAGGTTATTAGGCATTAAATAGAGTTAATTTATAATTGGACACTACACAACTTCAGGAGGCTTTAATGAAAAGAAAATCTATATTTTCTACAAAAAATATAATCGTAGCAGTTACAATATTATGCTTGCTAAGTATTATACTTACATGGGAATCAAGAGAAGAAGTTTCGCCTTTAGAAAAAACCTTAGCTTATGTTGTTATTCCAGCACATAATGGGATTAACGTATTTGGAAATTGGGTAAAGGAAAAAGCGGAATTCATAACAAATATTAAAAAGCTTGAAAAAATTAATAACGAACTTGAATCTAAGGTTAATCAGCTGCAATATGACAATAAAATTCTTCAAATGGATAAGACTGAGCTTGAAAGATTAAGAGAGCTGTATACTTTAGATAAAAGGTATGCTGATTATCCCAAAATTGGGGCTCAAATAATTGGTAAGGACCCTTCGAATTGGTACAAAACATTTTTAATAAATAAAGGCGAAAAAAATGGTCTTAAGGTTAATATGATTGTATTAGCAGGAAACGGCCTTGTTGGTCACATTACTGAGGTAGGCCCTAACTATGCTAAGGTACAAACGATAATAAGTGATAATTGTAATGTAAGTTCGAAAATAATGAGAACCTCTGATTTATGTATTGTAAAAGGTGATCTTTCTCTGATTTCTGATAAAGCCTTTTGCAGAGTAGATTATATCGATGATAAGGCAAATATTGTAATTGGTGATGAGGTTATTACATCACACCTTGGTTCCATGTACCCTCAAGGAATACTTATAGGTACGATAAAGGAAATCGAAACCGATAGCTCTAAGCTCACTAGAACAGCAATTTTAGAACCTGCTGTGGATTTCAAAAGATTAGAAGAGGTCCTTGTCTTAAATCAGGTATGGGACAATGGTCTGCCAGTTGATGCTAACTCTCAAAAAACTGAAAATGCCGTAGATGAGTTAATAGATACTAAGCAGCAGGATAGTACTCAGTAAATTTGAGCGCTTTTTACAAATGATTTTATATTTCTATTAAATTTCAAGATTATAATAACTACAATAACTTTTAATACGAGGACATATAATGTACAGAATATTTGGCACAATTTTTATAGTAATTATTAATTTAATAATGCAGTCTACCTTGGCTCATTATATGGCAATTGGCGGAATAACTATGAATATAATAATTATTATGGTTGTTTCTTTTGCTATGCTAAGAGGTAAGATAGAGGGAGCAATTATTGGATTTTCAATAGGTATTCTAATGGATATTTTTTTTGGTGATGTAATAGGCTATTTTGCTTTGCTATATATGTATATTGGATTTTTTTGTGGTTATATTGATAAGAATTTATATAAGGATAATATTATGATTCCAATAATGGTAATAACAGCTGCAGATTTGGTGCTAAATCTTAGTATTTATATGTTTTCATATATGTTAAAGGGAAAAACCGGGTTTTTTGAATACTTCTTAACGATTTCTTTGCCAGAGACTGTTTACACCTGTTTTGGTGCAGTTTTTTTATATAAGCTATATCAGTTAGTGAATTCTGTAATTGAAGATTTGGATAGAAACAGAGAGGAAAAAGCATGAATATTTATACTAAAAAAATAATGGGGTTTTTTAATAAATTAATAAAACAAAGACTTTTTGTCTTCTCGTTGATTGTTTTATTCTTATTTCTTATTGTACTCAACAGGGTTTTTAAGCTTCAGATTATTGAAGGCGAGCAACTAGAAAAGGAGTTTACCTTAAGCATACTCAAGGAAAGAGAGCTTGAGGGGCAAAGAGGAAAAATATTCGACAGGTATGGTTATCCTTTAGCTGAAAATATAATTGCTTACAATGTTTTGCTGGACGGAAGTATACGAGTTGAGAATATGAACAAGATGATTTCAGAGCTTTGTACTCTTATAAAAAAAGGTGGAAGCGAGATGGTAAAAGAGCTTCCTATTGGAGAAGATGAGGACGGAAACTTAATTTATATTAGAGAAGAAAAGGAAATTTTAAAGTTCAAAAAACAAGTTTTTAGAGGAAGTGTATCTGGAAAACTTTCAGATTCTGAAGCAAAGCTTAATGCGCATGAAATGTATAATTATCTTAAAGATGAGCTGTTTGAGATATCAGAAAAAGAATTTTCAAGGCAACAAATTTTGGATATATTAAATGTAAGGTATCCTTTATGGCTTAATCGCTATACTCAATATCAGCTTGAACCAGTGGCTATTAATATTAATAAAGAAACATTGGCGAGACTTGAAGAAAATATATATAAATTCCCTGGTGTTTCAATATCAGAGGACCCTTTAAGAGTATATAATGACGCGAAGTATTTTTCACATATTATAGGTTATACAGGTACTATTGATGAAACCACCTATGAATCCTTGAAACCTCAAGGATATAAGGCCAACGACATTGTGGGCAAAATAGGTGTTGAAAAAGAAATGGAAATATATCTTAGAGGCATAGATGGAAAGCAAAGAGTTGAGGTGGATAATTTTGGACGTACAATGAAGGTATTAGATACTCAGGAACCTGCGGCGGGAAAGGATGTTTACCTTACAATTGACAGGAAGCTTCAGATTGCTAGCTATAACATCTTAGAAAAAAGTCTAGCTGATATTTTATCAAGTACTTTAACAATTAATGGGGGTAACTATAAGGATAAGGATGATGAAGTAACATTGCTGCGAGATGTTTTCTCTTCACTATTCAAAAACAGCGTAATATCTATACAAAAACTTGAAGCTGCTGAAGAGGGCAGGCAAAAAAACATTACCAATATTTTCAATAGTAATTATGCATTAATACTAAATGATATAAAAGCAAGCCTTATCAATGAAAGTACTTTACCAAACAAAGATTACATAGCTTATTACAGATTTATAGTTGAAAGACTTAATACAGAAGGCTATCTTGCATCCGGATGCTTTGAATTAACTGCATATACTCAGCTAAGAAATTCTGAGATATCCTTCAGAAGATATTTAAAGGAATGTGAAAATGCTAAATTAATTGAATGGGACGCATATGGCGGCAAAGGTGTAAATATTCCTGAGAAAACAAATGAAATTGTTCAAAAAAACTACTCGCTTCTAACATCTTTAAAAAGAATGATATATGCTGAACTCGCAAAAAAAGATAAATTCAGTTATTCAGATATATGTGTAGCTTTAGTAGAGCAGGGGGTTTTACCAGCTACCGAAGTACAGCTGAATGGATTGAAATCTGGAAGCGTGGGTGCTCTTGGATTTATAAAGGAAAAAATATCTAAGCTTGAACTAAAACCTCAACAGGTTGCTTTAGACCCTTGCTCTGGCTCTGTTGTAGTTACTGATGTTAAAACAGGCGAGGTATTAGCTATGGTTAGCTATCCAAGCTATGATAATAATAAGCTTGTTAATAATTTTGATAATGAATATTATATTAACCTATTAAATGATACATCAAATCCATTATTTCCAATGGCAACTCAAGGAAAAACCGCTCCCGGTTCGACCTATAAAATGGTTGCAGGAATTGCTGCATTGGAAGAAAAGGTAATTGGACCTAATGAATTTTTTTCCTGTCAGGGTATTTTCACTAAGGTTTCTCCGGCAGCAAGATGCTGGATTTATGCATATGGCGGTTCACATGGTCCTTTAACTGTAGCGAGTGCCCTAGAGGTATCCTGTAATTATTTTTATTATGAAATGGGATTTAGACTTTCAAGGGGAGCAAACGGAGCTTATAATGATACAAGTGGAGTAAGTACCTTGAATAAATATGCAACTAAGCTTGGACTAGGAACGAAAACTGGTATTGAAATTGGAGATGCTGATCCTTCACTTCCAGAAAGGGATGCTGTTAGATCTTCAATTGGACAGACTAATAATTCGTATACACCAGTTCAAATGGCTAGATATGTTTCTACTATTGCAAATAAAGGCTCTTGTTATGAATTAAGTGTAATAGATAAGGTTTTAGAAAGAGATGGCACACTTTTTTATGACAAAAAGCCTGTATTGAGCTGGGAAAATAGTTTTAATCCTATAAATATTGAACAAATTCAAAAAGGTATGTCTTTGGTTACATCAGGAAGCAGAGGTACTGCAAGAACTGTATTTGCTGGCTTTCCAATAGCAGTATCTGGAAAAACAGGTACGGCCCAGCAATCCCTTACAAGACCTGACCACGGTATTTTTGTAGGATATGCTCCATCTGACAAACCTGAAATTGGTGTAGCAGTAACAATACCTTTTGGTTATGGGTCTTTAGTCCCTACAAAGGTTGGCAAGGAAGTAGTAGGCAGCTACTACAATGTATCTTTAGAACAACAAACCACAACTCCTATAGGCAGACTGGCAGATTAATGTAGAATTCATAAGTTTTTTGTAGATATTTATTAAAGATTTATGCTATAATAATAATTGTATTGTTCTCGAATATAAAAATAAAGAGGGTACCATATGAAGGATTCTATTTTGATTAAAGGTAATAAATATGGTTTAACTATTATTATTGATGAAGAGTCAGATTTTAATATAGTTGAGGAAACCTTGTATAAAAAATTAAATGACTCCAGAAAATTTTTCGGAAATTCAAAAGTATCCTTAACCTTCGAGGGAAAAGAATTAACTTCTCTTGAACAAAAAAAATTAATTGATACAATTGAAAGTGCATCTGACTTAAACGTTCTTTGTATACTAGATTCAAAAAAAGAAACAGAGAAATCTGAAGAGCTTCTTAATAATCTCTTATATAAAGAAGAAGCTCCTGAGGTCAATAATGATGAAGCTAGTGCAGAAAAAACAGATGATTTTTTATCAAGCTTGACTTTAGATGATGAACAAGATAGTTTTGAAGAAGAGTCAAACGATAATATTACTGACGACTTACTTAATAATCATAAGCTAAATACTGTTGAGCAATACGCTGATAGTTCTAACCTATTAGTTGACAGGCAAAAAACACAAAGCGAAAACAAACTTAAAATTTCTAATCTGCTTCCAGAAAACACTGCAATTTTCCATAGCGGAACCTTGCGTTCAGGACAGGAGGTTGTATCTGAGAGAAGTATTGTAATAATGGGTAATGTGCATTATGGAGCTTCGATTTCGGCAAGTGGTAACGTAATAGTTATAGGAAAACTGAACGGTTGCGTTCATGCCGGAAAGGATGGCAACGATAAGGCATTTGTTGTCGCATTAAATATGAGTCCGACTCAATTAAGAATAGCAAACGTTTTTGGTCGAGCACCTGATAAAAAGACTAAAAAAATTGTTGCTAATCCACAGATAGCATATGTGGAGCAGGATAGAATTGTAATTGAAAATATTACCAGAAACATTTATGACAATATGAATTTTAATAATTATTAAAAAGGGGATACATATATGAGTGAAGTAATTGTAATAACATCCGGCAAGGGTGGTGTTGGTAAAACAACAACAAGTGCAAATATCGGTACTGGCTTAGCCATGATGGACAAAAAGGTTGTTCTTTTGGATGCTGATATTGGGCTTAGAAATCTAGACGTAGTAATGGGACTTGAAAATAGAATTGTGTATAATTTAGTTGATGTAATTGAAGGAACTTGTAAAATTAAACAGGCATTAATTAAAGACAAAAAGCTTCCAAACCTATTTTTAATGCCTGCTGCTCAGACAAGAGACAAGGATGCAATTAATCCTGCTCAAATGAAGGAGCTTTGTACTCAGCTCAAAGAAGAATTTGATTATGTAATTATCGATTGTCCTGCTGGAATTGAACAAGGTTTTAAGAATGCAATTGCTGGTGCCGACAAGGCTATTGTAGTTACTACACCAGAAGTTTCAGCTATTAGGGATGCTGATAGAATTATTGGCTTGTTAGAGGCACATGAACTAAACAACTCTCGCTTAATTGTTAATAGATTGAGAATGGATATGGTAAAAAGAGGAGATATGATGTCTGTTGAGGATGTTATTGAAATTCTTGCTATTGATTTAATTGGGAATGTTCCTGATGATGAAAACATTGTAGTTTCAACTAATAATGGTGATCCAATAGTTAATAACCAATCATGTCCTTCTGGAAAAGCTTATATGAATATTTGCAGAAGAATCACCGGAGAAGAAGTGCCTTTTCTTGAGTTTTCTTCAGACAAAGGTTTTCTAGGTAAGCTAAAGAGCATTATGGGTTTTAATAATTAAAAGGGGGAAGTAAATGTGGGAATTTTTAGTAAAAAACCATCAAAGAACGTTGCAAAGGATCGATTAAAGCTAGTTTTAATTCATGATCGTGCAAACTGTTCTTCAGAAGTGTTGGAAATGATAAAATTAGATTTTTTAAAGGTTATAAATAAATATTTAGAGGTTGATGAACAAGGTGTTGAAATGAGGATTTCTACTACCAAATCAGACAGAGGAAACTCTCAGGTTCCAGTTCTTTATGCTAATATTCCAATTAGAAATATGAGAAATGCAGCTGTAAAGCATTAATAGAAAGAGGGAAAACATGTTTCGTGAATACGACTTTAGAAGATATGACGTATTTTTGGTTTTGTTAATTATTGTACTTACTACAATTGGTGTTATTGCAATTAAAAGTGCAACGATGTCTAATATTCATGACAGCACTGATGTATTTGTAAAAAAACAAATTCTTGGTTTGATTAGTGGCTTTATAATTATGGTGCTTGTTTCTTTAATTGACTATAAGTTTATTACCAGATTTTATTGGCCAATCTATATATTAAATATTATATTGCTTGTTGCAGTATTGCTGTTTGGGAAAAACGTAAATGGAGCAACCAGATGGATTAATATCGGAGGCATTACTTTTCAGGCTTCAGAATTTTGCAAAATATTTCTGGTGATTTTCTTTGCTAAATTTATTGATAAATATCATGAGAAATTAAATACACCTAGCTTTATACTTACATGTATTGCACTCGTTAGTGTACCGGTATTCTTAATCTTAAAACAGCCAAATTTATCTACCAGTCTAGTTGTTTTTGCAGTGCTTGGAGGCATTCTTTTCATAGCTGGTTTAGATTATAGATACATATATGGAACTGCAATTATTGTTATCCCATTAATGCTAATAGGTTTTTGGTATATACAGCAGCCCAATCAGGTTTTGTTGAAGGATTATCAGGTTAAGCGTATAATGACTGCGGTTTATCCTGAAAAGGCGACTACCTCTGAAAGATTACAAACTAATAATTCAATGCAGGCAATTGGTTCGGGCAAGCTTTTTGGTAAAGGACTATACCAGGGTAAGTTAAACCAGTACAATTATCTGCCTGAACCTCAAACCGATTTTATTTTTTCTATAATTGGGGAAGAAGCAGGTTTTCTTGGTTGCAGTGCAATTATTACTTTGATTTTTTCATTCATTATGCGGTGCATTTGGATTGCAAAGGATTCTAAGGATTTAATAGGCAAGATTATTATTACTGGATTTGCAACAATTATTGCCTTTCAAACTTTTGTTAATATTGGTGTAGTAACAGGACTTCTGCCTAATACGGGCTTGCCTTTGCCATTTATAAGCTATGGACTAAGTTCATTATGGGCAAATCTTATTGGAGTTGGACTGGTTTTAAATATTGGAATACAAAGAAAATCAATCTATTATTAAAGAAAGGGGCTAAAAGGATGAATATAGGATTAATTGCTCATGATAACAAAAAGAAACTGATGCAGAATTTTTGTATTGCTTATCGTAATATTCTGAGCAAGCACGAGCTTTTTGCAACTGGTACTACGGGGCGCCTTATTGAAGAAGTAACAAATTTGAGCATACACAAATATCTTGCTGGGCATTTAGGTGGCCAACAGCAGCTTGGTTCTCAAATCGCTCATAACCAGATAGATGTTGTAATATTTTTAAGAGATCCTCTTTCACAAAAGCAGCACGAACCTGATCCAACATCGGTAATCAGATTATGCGATATACATAATATACCGGTTGCAACTAATCTAGCAACAGCAGAGCTTCTTGTAAAAGCTTTAGAGCGTGGAGATTTAGATTGGAGAAACGTACTTAAATAAGAAAAAAAGGAGTATTACTTTTGGGGTAATACTCCTTATCTTTATATAATCGAAAATTTAGATTTGCCTGCAAAACTTTTTTTAGAAATGCAAGCTGGCTTGTCAATGTGATGATATTATTAACATGTTTTTTTGTGATTAAAAAACGAAAAACTTTAAAAAACGGCAATTTCAAATTCCAAATAAATTCTAAGCAACAATGAATTCTTTTAAATAATCTGGAAGTACATCAGTATTACAGTTTATGCTAAAAACAAAACGAACATTGAACTTATCTGACAACGCTTTAAGCTTATCAATTAGTTCGTATGAGGTGTCTAGATCGTTAACTCTTGCCAACTTGAGCAATCCATCAGCATAAATTTCCGAAATATCATTATCTTCAGATAAAATCCCACACATAAAACCGAAAAATTCCTTATAGTCTGAAATAGGATAGTCTGAGATGTTGGTATATCGTATCTGATGCTTTAATTGAAGCATATGGCTGCTATCACAGTCCAGATAAACAATATGGCCATCTGTAATATTAACAGCATCATTGGCCATCTTTATTAAGCTTTTCGTTTTACCTTCACCCGCATTGCCTGCAACTAAACGTATCATAACAATCGCCTCCTTAAAATATTGATTAATAAAATAGTGATTAATCGAAACATACATAATAATATATTCGCCTATTTGCATATAAATCCTTTATTTTTTAACGATTATATTGAAAAGAATTCATTGTCTGTAAATTGATTATTCCTTGTTTATAATAACCAAATATGATACCATAAGAATTGTTAAAAATATCGAAAGCAGGTATATAAATGGATAGGTTTTTGTATAATAGGTATTCTGATTATTTAAAAAAGAAATATGGTCAAAAAGTATATAAGCTTCCTATAAATCTGGATATTACCTGTCCTAACAGAGATGGTACAATAGGTACTGAGGGGTGTTATTTTTGCAGTGACCTGGGAACAGGGTTTGAAAGCCTTGAAAACAAATATACGGTCAGGCAACAGCTTATTAAAAATATGGACTATATTGGAAAAAGATATGGTGCAAAAAAATTTATTGCTTATTTTCAAAATTACACAAATACCTATATGTGTTTTGAGGATTTTAAATGCTATATAATCGATGCCATCCAAAAAGATATAGTAGAAATAGATATATCTACAAGACCTGATTGTTTAGGCGAGCAACATCTTGAGTTTTTACAAAGTTTAAAAATGCAATACAATATTAATTTCACAATAGAGCTTGGACTTCAATCTTCCAATGACGATACTCTTAAAGCAATAAACAGAGGTCATAGTGTTAAGGATTATATTGATTCAGTTAAGCTAATAAAAAAATATGATTTTGATTTATGCACTCATTTAATACTAAATCTGCCCTCAGATACCAGTGAAGATGCAATTAAATCTGCAAAGCTAATGAACGAGGTGCAAACTGAGCAAGTGAAGCTACACTCTTTATACATTGCAAAGGGAAGCGTTTTTGAAAAGCTATATAATGAGAACAAAATAGTAATATGCTCAATGGAGGAGTATATTGAACGTGTTATATTGTTTTTAGAAAATCTTAACCCTGAAATAACAGTTCAAAGGTTATTAGGAAGAGTGCCAGAAGAACAAACAATTTTTTGCAACTGGAAAACAAGCTGGTGGAAAATCCAAGAACAAATTGAACAAAAAATGATTTCCGAAAATAGATTTCAAGGTAAACAATATCAGAAATATATATAAAATGATTTTTAAGAACACAATATTGTCATTATTAAAAAAGTAATTTCAAACAATACAATATCATAAATATTTAATAAACAATTTTGAGGAATACAATATGAATAGATATATTGAAAAACAAAAAAGTAAGGACATTCAAAATAAAATAACACAAAACGCAAACCGACATATAAACTTAGGACTATTTGTGTATTTTGCGATTTTTGCTTATTTAGTTTTCACTATTTTGAATTTTTCATTAGCTAAAAAGACTAATTATATTTTAGCAGAACAAAGTTCAATCATTGAATCTGCCGTATTTAATGGTCTTGTTATTAAAAAAGAAGAAATAATTAAAAGTTCTCATAATGGAAGCGTTAAACTTTTTGCTAGCGAAGGTAAAAAAGTACCAGCAAATTCTTTGATTGCTTGCGTAGATAACAACAACGAACTTGATAAAATAATTTCTGATCAAATGGCTTCAGAAAAAGCAAAACAAAAAAACAAAACTCTAATATCAAAACAAGATGATATGTATTTAAAGGAAAAAATCAAAAAGTATATCTTAAATAAAGATAAACGCTCATTTGAATTTGTTTATGATTTAAAAAATCAGCTTGCAATTTCAGCAGCCAGCTCAGCTAATACGATTATATTACAGGATAATCAGCTTTTAAATACTATTATTTCAAAGTCTTCTCTAAAAGACTTTGCCTATTACACTTCAAAAAGTGGTGTAGTATCATATTTTATTGACGGAATGGAGGATATTACAATTGATAGCTTTAAACCAGCTGATTTGACCAGAATACCAGTTTATAATGAAGCCTCTGAAAGTACAGTGGTTCAGAAAAACAATCCGTTATATAAGTTAACAGACAATTACAGGTGGTATTTGGCGGCAAAGATAGATCAGGTAACTGAACAACAGCTAGAAGGGAAAACCAATATTAGTATTAAGCTCACTGAAAAAAACGTTCAGATGAGTGGCACTATCTATAAAATATTTAAGGAAGAAGGCTATACTTACCTTGTTTTAGAATTTGCTAAATATGCCGAAGAAATGCTAAACATAAGAAATGCAGAATTTTCAATTATTTTCTCAAATACAGAAGGCATAAAAATTCCTAAGGCAGCAATTATTGAAAAGGAATTCGTTAAGCTTCCAGCAGCCTCTTTGTTTCCATCAAGTCAAGGTCCTCAAATAAAAGTCTATAATCCAAGCAGTAAAACGGGTGGAAAAGATGAGGAAGCAATTGTTAATATTAATATTTACAAAAAGGAAGGTGATTATATATATATTCCAACATCTTCTGACCTAAATATAGGAACAAAAATTAATTATGAGCTTGAAGGAAATCAGATAATTGATTATATGATAGCTGAATCTAAAAAAATAGAGGGAGTGTTTGTAATAAATAAAGGGTATGCTGCCTTTAGAATCATAGAACCTATAGGCTTTACGACTGATTATGTTATTATAAAAGACAATACGCCTTATGGAGTTAAGGTATTTGACAGGATTGCAAGTGAAGCAAAGTTATATAAAGAAAACCAATTAATATATTAGTAAACTAGGAGATTGATATATGTGTATAGAAAAAAACCTAAAAAATATTAGAGAACAAATGATAGAAGCCTGCAATAATTCAAACAGAAATATTTCAGATATAACTCTTATTGCTGTAACCAAGACTAAGCCTGTAGAAATGATTTTAAAAGCCATCCAGGCAGGCTCCGAGCATCTTGGAGAAAATAAGGTTCAGGAGATTATTGATAAATACCCTGAAATTGCAGCGGATGTAAAATGGCATATGATTGGACATCTTCAAACAAATAAAATAAAGTATATTATCGATAAAGTAGAGCTAATACATTCTGTTGACAGTCTAAAGCTAGCACAAGCAATTGATAAGGAAGCGAAAAAAATAAATAAGGTTCAGAACATACTTATTCAGGTTAATATGGCAAGAGAAGAAAGTAAGTTTGGAATTGATAAAAATGATACCGAAAATATTATTTGTGAAATTTCCAAATTAAACAACCTCAGAATAAAAGGTTTGATGACTGTTGCTCCATTTGTTGAAAATCCAGAGGAAAATAGACCTATTTTCAAAGAAATGTTACAACTTTATATTGACATAAATAGCAAAAACATTGATAATGTTGTTATGGATACGCTTTCAATGGGGATGACTAATGATTTTGCAGTTGCAATTGAAGAAGGCGCTACTATGGTGCGAATCGGAACTGCAATCTTTGGACATAGAAATTAATAAGAAGGGATTGATTAAAATGGCGAAATTTTTGGATAAAATGTTAGATATGATGAATTTAAATGATTATGACGATGAAGATGATTTTGAATATGAAGATGATATCGAGGAATTTGGCAGTGTAGCTGAAAAAAGACCTTTTAAAAGCTATTCGGGCGGCAAGGACTTCGAGAGTTCTGGTTCAAAGGTTGTTAATTTTCAAGCTAGTGTTCAAATGGAGGTGGTTGTAATTCAACCGCTTGCTTATGATGAGGCGCAAATTATTTGTGATCACATTAAAGCTAAAAGACCAGTGGTTCTTAATCTTGAAAAAATGGAGAAAAACGTAGCGCAAAGGATTATGGATTTTGTCAGCGGGTCTTGTTATACTCTCAATGGTAATTTACAAAGAATAACAAATAATATCTTTATAATAGCACCTGAAAATGTAGATGTGGCAGGTGATTTCAGAGAAGAACTGAAGTCTAACGGTATCATTCTTCCGTGGAGAAATGAATAACAGGAGGCTTTAATGAATTTACTATTAGAAACATTTGATAAATTTCTCTATATATTAGAGATTTTTATTTTAATAAGAGTTATTATATCCTGGTTTCCAGTTTCCAGGGACAATCCGTTGGTTGAATTGGTATATACATTATCGGAACCAATACTATCACCAATACGAAGATTAATAAAGCATTCTATTTTCGGAGGCAAAGGGCAGATATTTGATATTTCCCCCTTAATTGCCTTTCTTGTTTTGCAATATCTTCAAAATCTGATTGTTTAAAGGTACTTTATGAACAAAGAAGAGACATTATTATTAAACAAACTAAAAGAAAAGGCAAATAGAGCAGGTTATAGAAATTCAATAGAATATACTAATTTTCTTGATTTAAATGAACAAGAGATATTTAAGTGGAACCAAAAAGAATTCAATAATGTTAAATATGATTTTTATGGTGGTAACCCTGAAGCCGAAAGAAAGCTTATTTGTTTTTATAACAGTGATATTTCTTCAGATATTAAAGAAACCAGTGATTATCCTGTTTCTATACTTAAAATAACAAATAATTCTACGCAGAAATGTTCTCACCGTGATTATCTAGGGGCGGTATTAAATCTTGGAATAACAAGGGATTTAATTGGTGATATAATAGTAATTGATAACTCTGCATATCTTTATTGCATGGAGCATATTAGTGAATTTATTTGCGATAATCTATTTCAAGTTAAGAATTGCAGTATTATGATTAGTAAGGCTTCTAAAGAGGATATATTAGATATAAAGCCAGAATATATATTGATAAAGGGCAGTGTTTCGTCTTTAAGGATAGACAGTATAATTAAGCTTGCTTTCTCTATGTCGCGTACTAATTCTCAAGCCTTGATATTAAGCAAAAAGGTGTTTTTAAATAGCAAGCTAGTCGAAAAAATATCTCAGCAGGCTACCCTAAATGATATCATTTCAGTAAGGGGCTTCGGAAAATGTAAAATTTCTAAAATAGGTGAGCTCACAAAGAAATCAAGAATTATAGTAGAAATATATTATTATAAATAGGAGGGAATTTATGTTAACACCATTAGATATCGAATCAAAATCTTTTCAAAAATCAATATCTGGATATAATCAAAGTGAAGTAAAGGCTTTTTTAAAAGAGGTGCTTTGTGATTATGAACAAATTTACAAACAAAACATTGAAATGAAGGATAAGCTTGCAACCTTGCAAGAGGGAATTCAATATTATAAGAATATTGAAGCTACACTTCAAAGCACTTTAATCCTTGCTGAAAAAACCGCAGAAGAAACAAAAAATCTTGCAAGACAAAAAGCAAATCAAATTGAAAAAGAAGCTCAACTTAAGGCTGATATGATTTTAAATGATGCTCGTCATGAAATTATGGAAATAAATAGAATTAAAGAAGAACTAATCCACAGCTTTGATGTAAATAAAATTCAAATGAGACAATATCTTAATACTCAATTGGAGCTTACAGAAAAAGCCAGGCTTGACAATACCTCCAGCACAAAAGCAAACTCCTATGTTTATTCAAATTCACTAGACAAAGAGGACGCTATTGATATGAGTTCTCACAAAATCAAGCCTCTTATTAAAGAAAATGATAGGTCCTTTGAACAAGCTGAAGATAACGACGAAGAAAACGATACGCTTGCACTTGATATCAAGTAAATTATTATGAAAGGCACAGTAATATAATATGGAAACACTTATAGTTAATACCCCGAATAAAAAATATCCTATTTACTTTGATTCTTCTTTTGAAAGCCTACCTATAAAGGTAGCTGAATTAGTAGATAATATTAGCAAAATTTGCATTATAACGGATGACAATGTGGATTCACTTTATGGCAAACAGGTAGAGGATTTATTTAAAAATCATTTTTCAAATGTATGCAGAATTGCATTTAAACATGGAGAAAAAAGCAAAAATCTAGATACAATTTCTGATTTTTATAGCTTTATGATTGATAACAAATTAGACCGAAAGTCCTTAATAGTTGCATTAGGCGGTGGAGTAGCTGGAGATATGGCGGGATTTACTGCTGCAACCTATATGAGAGGAATTAGATTTATTCAGGTTCCAACAACGCTCTTATCTCAGGTAGATAGCAGTGTTGGCGGTAAAACTGGCGTGGATTTTAAAGGTTACAAAAATATTATTGGATCTTTTGCACAACCCGAGCTGGTATATATCAATCTTAATTCATTAGATACCTTACCATCAAGAGAATTTAATGCAGGTATGGCTGAGGTGATAAAATATGGTGTAGCACTAGACTCTGATTTCTATAGATATATTGAAGAAAACAAAGAACTTATCAAGAAATTAAACAAAACGGTCCTTGAAAAAATCATATATAAATCCTGCGATATAAAAAGAAAAATTGTTGAAGAGGACGAAAAAGAAAACGGTTCAAGAGCGCTTCTGAATTTTGGACACACAATAGGACATGCTATTGAAAGATTAAAGGAGTTTGAGCTCTTGCATGGGGAATGCATATCTATTGGTTTTATTTCCGCATTTATTATTTCTATAGAAATGGGTATGGATAAAAACAATAATATTCAAAAGCTTGAAAATATTTTATCATATTTTGAGCTTCCTCTTAAAGTCAGAGGTTTAACAGTTCAAGATATATACAATCAGTTGTTTTATGATAAAAAAACTTCTTCTGACACAATTAAGCTAGCTCTTCTAAAGGAGTCAGGAACTTCATACATATCTGACAAGGCTACCCGTGATACTATAGAAAAGGGTATAAAAGCAATTATCGAATATGAATATTAAAAATAGCTTTAAATTACCTATAGAAATTATTAGTATCATATTATTAATTGCCTCTGACCAACTTGTTAAATTTCTTACCGTTACTTTCTTAAAAGGTCAAAAACCTTTAGTTATGGTAAAAGGAGTATTTCAGTTTACGTATGTAGAAAACAGAGGCGCCGCATTTGGCATGCTTCAAAATCAAAGAGTGTTTTTTCTTATTTTTACATTAGCTGTAATTATATGGATAATAATAAACCTAATAAAAATTCCACAGTCAAAAATGTATTATCCCTTAAGAATTACTATCATTGTATTTTTGTCAGGGGCAATAGGTAATTTAATTGATAGAATAAGACTTTCTTATGTAATTGATACCTTTTATTTTAGCTTGATTAACTTTCCTGTTTTTAATGTTGCAGATATTTATGTAGTTTTAGGTTCTTTAGTATTTGTATATCTAATAATGTTTTATTACAGTGAAGAAAATTTAAGCTCAATTTTTAAAAAGAATAATAATAAGATTAAAAAATCAAAATGAACAACCCTCTCTGTGTCTATTTGCAGGAGTAATCATCTATGATTATAAGGAATAATATGGAACAAAACAAGACTTATAGCCTAGTTGTGGCTGAAAATAGCCCTAATATTAGAATTGATAAATATTTATCCGAAAATATAAACGAACTATCTAGGTCATTTATTGAAAAGCTTATTAAAGAGCAGGAAATATTTGTAAATGGAAAACCAGTAAAATCAAATTTCAAAGTAAAGCCTGAAGATAAAATTGATTTTATTTTGCCTGAACCTAAAGAAATAAATGTATTGCCTAATAATATTGAATTAAATATTATTTATGAGGATATGGATATTCTTGTTATAAATAAGCCTCAAAATATGGTTGTTCATCCAGCCCCTGGACATTATGATGACACCATTGTAAATGCAGTGCTTAACCATTGTAAAGGAGAGCTCTCCGGTATAAATGGTATGATAAGACCTGGAATAGTACATAGAATTGACAAAAACACATCTGGTCTTTTAGTTATATGTAAAAACGATACTGCTCATATTCACATTGCAAAGCAGCTAAAAGAACATAGTATTACCAGAAAATATGAAGCTATTGTCTATAACAATTTTAAAGATGAATCTGGCACAGTAGATGCACCTATTGGCAGACATCCAGTTAACAGAAAAATGATGGCTATTAATCCAAAAAACGGTAAAAATGCAATCACGCATTATAAGGTACTAGACCATTTGAACAACACATATAATTATGTTGAGTTATCTCTTGAAACTGGAAGAACTCATCAGATTAGAGTGCATTTAGCAAGTATAAACCATCCCATACTTGGAGATGAGATTTATGGCCCTAAGAATAACAAATTAGCTAACAAACTAACCGGGCAGGTATTACACGCAAAAACACTTGGCTTTATACATCCGAGAACTGGTAAATATGTTGAATTCACTTCAGATTTACCGGAATACTTTCAAAAACTTTTATTTCAATTAAAGAAAATATAACGAGGTGCTTTGGATAATATGAAGATACTTATGGATGAAAAAGCAATTAATAGAGCTGTAACAAGAATTGCACATGAGATTATCGAAAAAAATCGCGGGGTTAATGACATTGTAATATTAGGTATTAAAACCCGTGGTGTTCCTTTAGCAAGAGCTATTGTCAAAAAAATCAAGCTCATTGAAAATATTGAAATTCCATTTGCTGTTCTTGATATAACATTTTATCGAGATGACTTGAATCATAAGTCGGTACATCCTGTGCTTAATAACTCTTTTAACATGGATGTAAAAAACAAAATTGTTATACTTGTTGATGATGTTATTTATACAGGAAGAACCTGCAGAGCTGCACTTGATGCTGTAATGGCCTCAGGAAGGGCAAAAAAAATACAATTTGTTGCTTTAGTAGACAGAGGGCATAGAGAACTTCCTTTAGCTCCGGATTTTATTGGCAAAAATGTTCCAACCTCAAGAGATGAGGTTGTACATGTCAGGTTAAAGGAAACTGATGGTGAAGATATAGTAGTAATAACAAATTGACAGCATAATTTATTGTAGTATAATAGTAATCAGATTTTAATGTTTTGATTTTTATAAGTAAGTCACTCAATTAATTTATTTTCGAAAAAAATGTTCTTTTTTAGTTAAAATTATTTCACCGGTTTAGTATTTACTTGCTGCAATGTAGTATTAATGTATCATTATAACCCATTCGAAAAGAGGAATAAACATGGTTTTTAATAACAAGCATTTTTTGGATTTAAAATCTCTTACAGAACAAGAAATTCACTATATTTTAAATACTTCTCAAAAAATGAAATACACCCTGACTTCAAGCAAGGCTGCAGCAGTTGCTCCTCATTTAAAGGGCAAAACTGTGGCGACCTTATTCCATCAAGAAAGCTCCAGAAGCAGACTTTCTTATGAGCTTGCAGCCTACAATTTAAGTGCAAAGGTTATTAATCTTACAACTACAAGGCAGTTTAACAGTGGAGAATCTTTAAAGGATATTGGTAGAACGGTAGATCAGATGGGGGCAGATTTTATTGTAATAAGACATCCTGTAGCTGGAGGTCCTCATCATTTAGCAAAATATGTAGATGCTTCAATTATTAATGCCGGTGACGGATTAAATGAGAATCCTAGCCAAGCTTTAATTGACTTGCTTACAATATTGGAAATGAAAAAAACTTTTAAGGATTTAAAGGTCGCAATTATTGGAGATATAGAGCATAACCGAGTTGCAAAAAGCAATATTTGGGGATTAACAAAGCTTGGAGCAAAGGTTTCAATTGCAGCTCCTCCAACATTAATTCCTACAAAGATTGAAGAATTAGGAGTTGAGGTTTTTAATTCGATTTCTGAAGCAATAATTGACGCGGATGTAGTTATGACAATGAAAATACAAAGTGAAAGACAAGAAAAAAACTTATTGCCTTCTATAAATGAATATAAGAAGCTATACAAATTAGATGTAAACAGGCTTGAATATGCAAAGGATGACGTTATAGTAATGCATCCTGGTCCGATAAATAGGGGAATAGAAATATCCTCAAAGGTTATTGACGGTGATTGCTCCTTAATAGACCGCCAGCAAATCAATGGGGTAGCGGTAAGAATGGCATTATTCCATTTATTATCTAAAAAAAGCGGGGTGTCTTATAATGATTAATACTTTGCTGATAAAAAACGGTACTATATTTACTCATGACAAAACAATTTATAATATGGATATACTAATTGAAGATAATAAAATTTCTGCAATTGAAGCCAATATTATTCCAGAGGATAGCTGGCCGGTTATTGACGCAAAAGGTCTATATATTATACCGGGGTTGGTTGATATGCATTGTGATCTTTGTGAACCAGGCTTTGATTTTAAAGAAGACTATATTTCAGCAGGTGAAAGTGCTATTAATGGCGGATTTACAACAATTACAAACAATCCAAATACTCAGCCAGTTATAGACAACCGTGCAATTGTTGAATATGTTTTAACTAAATCAAAAAAAGAGTCCCCTGTAAATGTATATCCCTATGGGGCTTTATCTAAGGGTTTAAAAGGCTTAGAGCTAGCAGAAATTGGAGAGATGCAGCTTGCTGGAGTAGTAGCGGTTTCAGATGGAGATGTTCCTATTGAAAATAGCGGCTTAATAAAATCTCTATTTCATTACTGTAGTATGTTTGATATTCCTATAATTCTTCATTGCGAAGATACCCAGCTTTCTAACGGGCATGGTATTAATGATGGATTTATTGCAACACAGTTAGGAATTATTGGTGCACCTGAAATAGCAGAAACGGTTGCATTAACAAGAAATATTTTACTTGCAGAGGCATATAATATCCATTTACATGTATGTCATGTATCTACAAAAAAATCAGTAGAAATTATTAGAAATGCAAAAAAATCAGGCATAAGAATTACCGCTGAAACATCACCTCAATATTTTACTTTAGATGAGACCTGTCTTATAGAATATAACAGTCTTGGCAAGGTTAATCCTCCGCTTAGAACTAAGGAGGATGTGCAAGCAATAATTAAGGGCATTGGTGATGGAACAATAGATGTAATAAGCTCTGATCACAAGCCCGACACAATAGATTCTAAGGATATAGAATTTGAATTGGCTTCATACGGAATTTCTTCCTTTGAAACAGCTTTTTCTTTAGCATATACAAAGCTCGTCGATACAAAGGTAATTACGCTTGAACAGCTTATTAACAAGATGTCATTTAAGCCTTCACAAATTTTAGCAATTCCAAAAGGCAAGATAGCTCTAGATGCTATAGCTGATATTGTGATTTTTGATCCCGAAGCATCTTTTTTAGTAGAATCACGTAATTTTAAATCTAAAGCCAATTATTCTCCCTATGATGGTATGATTTTAAAAGGTTTAATAAAATATACAATTGTAAATGGGAAAAAATATGAAACTAATAATGATAATGTGGTATTATCATCTTCTGATTATGATATGTCTCAATTTGAGGGATATGGAGATTATTAGTTTTTAATATTTATTTTACTTTATTAAAAATGTTGCTTTTTATGAAGACCATAAAACATTAATAATAGTTTAAAATGAGAACAATTATGGTTTTTGGAATTTTATATGTATTATTTCTTCAAAATGTTATATAATATACTAAAGAATAAAGCAATAATCTGACAACTAAAAAATAAAACTAATCTTAAAAGAAAAATATTAATCAAAAAAGATTTGTTTTATAAACTAAGAGGAGGTATATTTATATGGGAAAAGGTCTTTCGAAGCTTAAGGTAGCTGGTTCAATTGTGGCAGGTGCAATTGTAGGGTTTGGAGCGGGATTATTATTGGCTCCTAAATCCGGAAAAGAAACACGCGAAAATGTTAAAGATAAAGCTGAAACAGTTAAAGATGAAATTCAACTGCGTTATTATGAAATCAAGGATAAAGTTGTAGAAACTGCAGAAAAAGTACAGGATGAAATATCTGACACCAAGGAAGATATTAAAGAAAAGGTTATTGAAACTGCTGAAAAGGTACATGAAGATATTGTTGAAAAAACCGATGAAATTAAAGAAAAGGTTAAGGGTAAAGTTTCTTCAATTAAATCACATAAAGAAAAAGATAAGCTGTTAAAAACAAAAGATATAAAAGATGCTGATACAGCGGATTATGAAATCGAATATTACGAAGTGTTAAATGAAGCGTCTGACGAAGAAGATATCAATTCGGAAGCAACAACCATCAAAAATGATTCTGATGAACTTAAGTAAATTTTATTTTACTGATGTATTCAATATTATAAAGAATAATTTTATACAAGGATTAACAGTATATATTTTATAACACAACTTTTAATTTCAAGATTGTATAACAAAAATATTTATAATTTCATTAAAAAAAAGCTAATAATAAAATCTTATTATTTGGCTTTTTTTTAATGACAAATATGCAAGGGGGTGGTATAATAAAACAGATATAACTATTCGCAAAACTCAACTTTAACGAAAAGATAGGGGTATTAAATATGAACTTACAACGCTTATTAAGCTATACACGCAAGGCAATTGACCAATATAATATGATTCAAGAAAATGATAAAATTGCAATTGGAATTTCTGGCGGCAAGGACAGCTTAGCACTTCTATATGCATTAAAAGGTCTTCAAAGATTTTATCCTAAAAAATTTGAGCTTATTGCAATTACAGTTGACCTCGGATTTGAAGGCTTTGATTTATCCGCTGTATCCGAATTATGCAAGGAGCTTGATGTACCTTATTATATTTTGCAAACAGATATTGGAAAGGTTGTATTTGAGGAGCGAAAAGAAAAAAGTCCCTGCTCTTTATGTGCAAAAATGCGCAAGGGTGCTCTTAATGAAAAAGCCAAAGAACTAGGTTGCAATAAGATAGCTCTTGGCCATCATAAAGAAGATATTATAGAAACAATGCTTTTAGCACTATTATACGAAGGAAGATTTTACTCCTTTTCTCCTGTAACGTTTTTAGACAGAATGGAATTATATTCTATTAGGCCATTGATGTTTGTTCCTGAAAAAGATATATTGTCCTTCAAAAAGACTTATAATCTTCCGGTCGCAAAAAATTTCTGTCCTGCTAATGGCTTTACCAAAAGAGAATATGCAAAAAATCTTTTAAAGCAATTAAATAAAGAAAATCCAAATGCCAGCGACAGATTGTTTAGAGCAATACTTGACTCAGATATAAAAGGATATTCAATTAAGAATAGTTTCAACGAAAACATTTAAATACATTGCCCTCCAAAACCTTTCGCTACACAACATTTATTTTCACTATAAACATTTTTGTTTCATTGTGAAACATTATGTTCTGTTACATAAGATATTTATTTAATTACGCAACTTTAAGTTTGCTGTAGACATTTTTATTTATTTGTAAAAAATTATTTTTTGCCGCACAATAACTTGATTATTAGTTTATCAATTCATGGTGTTTACTATATTTATATTATGTAAACTACTCGTTTTTTGTTCAGACTATTTTACATCACCTATTTAGATATTTCATATAAGGAGAAACGATATTCTGTGATTAATCATATTATATCGGAATTTAAAAAATGGATAAATCATATCATGAGCAAGAAAATATAAAAAACGCCATACATTTAAGAGAATTAATGGATTCACTTCCCCACTTTGCTCTTGAGTTCTTCAGAGGAATAGAACCAGTTACTACATCTAAGACGAGAATTGCTTATGCGTACGACTTAAGAGTTTTTTTTGATTATCTAATAAGCACTCACAGCTATTTTAAAGAAAAGGATATAAAATCAATTAAGATTAGCTGCCTAGATGAAATAATTGCAGATGATATTGAAATGTATTTAGAATATCTTAATTATTATATAAAAGATAATCCTGAACACAAACAAATAGAACATATAAACAGTGAACGCGGCAAAGCGCGTAAGCTAGCAGCTCTTCGAAAATTCTATAGTTACTTTTACAAAAAGCAAAAAATACAAACAAATCCAGCCTTGCTGGTTGAACTTCCAAAAATTCACAACAAGCATATAGTTAGACTTGAAGTCGACGAGGTTGCAAAGCTTTTAGATGAAGTTGAGTCTGGTGACAAGCTTACTCCGTCCCAGAAAAAATTCCATTCTTATACAAAGGATAGAGATTTGGCATTATTAACTTTACTTTTAGGAACCGGGATACGTGTAAGTGAATGCGTTGGTTTAAGTATCGGTGATGTTGATTTTGATGTTAACGGTATAAAAATTGTTCGAAAAGGCGGTAACGAAGTTATCGTATATTTTGGGCAGGAGGTTAAAGATTGCTTGATCAAATATATGAATAGTAGAAACAAAATAGAACCTATTAAGGGTCATGAACAAGCTCTCTTTTTGTCGATTCAAAAAAAGAGGCTTACTGTTCGCTCGGTGCAAAATCTTGTTAAAAAATATTCTCAACTTATTACTAAACTCAAAAATATATCACCGCATAAATTACGCAGCACCTATGGAACAAATCTGTACAGAGAAACTGGTGATATATATCTTGTAGCTGATGTACTTGGTCATAATGATGTAAATACAACTAAAAAGCATTATGCTCAAATAGAAGATGAAAGGCGAAGAATGGCTGCAAAAGCTGTAAAGCTGCGCACTGAGGATTAATAGACTTTGCATCATCTAATTATCGAATAATACTCCGTATTTTTCAAAACTGGTAATATCAATTTATCGCAGGGGAAAATATTATAGCCTTTAATGCCATTAATTGATTTAACCTCTTTAATATAGCTTTCAATTGTATAGTAATCTAGATTGGCATTGCTTTTTGCAATATCCCAAAGAGTATCGCCTCTTTCAACTACTAAAGATTTATAGGTTTTTATAGGTTCAGCCGAAGAGCCACTAACATTACCGTTTGAAAAAATTGTACCCGAAATAATTATTATAAGTATTAGACCCGCAAAAAACAAAATCCCACTAGTTAATAATTGATTTCTTGCTTTTTGCTTTGATTTAAACCTTTTGTTATTATGAGCGCTTGAAGTATTATTGTTTCTTAATCTTCCGTTATTAAAATAAATTGTTGAGTTCATAAGAATACCTCCTGTAATTGTCATATATATAATTAATAGTAATCGCTTATTTGTAGCGAATGAATGTTCGTTAAATCCATTATATACGAATGCTTGTTCTGTGTCAAGAAAAATAAGAACGTTTGTTTGACTTTGAGTGTTATTCTGTGCTATAATTCTAATAGTAGTTATATAGCTTAGTCAATTCAAATAAATATGAGGTGAATATTATGGCGAGAGATTTGAGCAACAAGCAGCAAATTATATTAGATTATTTAAAAAAAGAAACCATTTCTAAAGGATATCCTCCTTCAGTAAGAGAGATATGTGAAGCCGTGGGACTTAAATCCACATCTACAGTACATGGACATTTGGAAAGGCTCGAAAAAAAAGGTTTAATCAGAAGAGATCCAACTAAACCTAGAGCTATTGAAATTGTTGATGATGATTTCCAGCTTGCAAGAAGAGAAATGGTTAATATACCTATAGTTGGAAGAGTTGCAGCTGGCAGTCCTATCTTAGCAGAGGAAAATGTTGAAGATTACTTCCCTCTTCCTGTTAACTATGTGCCTAATAATGATAGCTTTATGCTCAGAGTACAAGGTGAAAGCATGATTAATGTCGGAATATATGATGGTGATCTTTTACTAGTTGAACAGCGAACTACAGCTCGCAACGGAGAGATTGTTGTTGCCTTAGTTGAAGATTCTGCAACGGTTAAGACCTTTTACAAGGAAGCTGATCATTTTAGACTTCAACCCGAAAACGATTCAATGGAGCCAATTCGAGTTAAGGATGTTGCCATTCTAGGAAGAGTTGTTGGATTATACAGAAACTTAATGTAACTCAATTGATTTTATTAAAAAAGCTTTAATTAAAAAACTCATTGTAAAAATTCACAATTAAATTTTAAAAAATAACTTCAAAACAAAAGAAACTGCTTCACAATTTCATTGTGTGTCAGTTTCTTTTGTTTTACGTAAAATAATGTTACTGCTTAAAACAAATAACTTTTTTAATTTTATTTGCTTTCTTCTGTTTCAACACTGTCAAATGACACTTGCTTTCCATCCGACCAAATTCTTTCAAGATCATAAAAAATCCTATCATCTTTCCCGAAAATATGTATTATTACATCGCCGTAATCTAAAAGTACCCAGCTTGAAGAGTTGTATCCTTCAATCTGCTTTGGCTCATAGCCTGATTTGCTAAGAAATTCTTCAGTGTTATCAATTAAAGACTTGACATGGTTTGGATTATTACCATGTGCAATTACAAAATAATCTGCCATAACAGATACATTTCGGATATCTAAAACCTTAATATCCACTGCCATTTTATCCTCTAATACCTTGTGAATCAATTTTAATATTTCAGATGATTTTTCAGCCATTTCAATTCCTCCTTTTCTTCTATATAATAGCGATAGGTCTCTAAGGACCTTTCGTCAATTTCCTTTTTTTGGTCTAGTAAATACTGTATAGTTGATTCAAGTATAGCGACTAATGCCATATCTAAAGAATGCTTTGCAAGCTCTCTGATGTTTTCCATGGCATAAAATGATTTCCTTGTAGGTTCGATAAAATCACTTATAAAAATCAACTTTTCCAAATTATTCATATCGGGCTTTCCTGTTGTGTGACACTCGATTGCTGATAATATTTCTGTATCTGTTACTCCATAATCTCTCATAGCTACAATGCTTCCAAGCCTTTGATGTAGTAAATCTGGATTTTCTTTCTCTGAAGGAGTAATGTCCATTTTATATCGCTTTGCCATCTCTAATTTTTTTGAATCGGTATAGCACTTGGCGCAATCATGTAGTAATGCTGCAACTTCTGCTTTATAAATATCTATATTGTGATACTTTGCGAGTTCAGATGAAGCTTTCATAGTAGCTAATGAATGAGCATATCTTTTTTCAGTCAGTCTCTTGCTTAATCTTTCTTTAAGCTTGGTTAAATCACCCTTGTGTGTATGCTTATATTTGTATAGTTGATGCTTTTCAATATATTCTTCAACCTTTATGGGGACTAATCCTTCAATCGATTTCGCATCAGAAACGAGATTTCTTATTTGAGTAGATGAAATAGCTGTTTTTTCCATGGGAATAATTATAATATCTGCGTAGTACTCTTTTTGCAAAAATTCAATATATCCCTCTAAAATACTGTCAAAGCCTGGTCTGTTTATAATAATCAGCTGACAAAGTTCAATTAGCTGAGTTGCATCCTTCCATCTTAAGATATGCATTAGTGAATCCGCACCAATAATAAGGCTGTATTTATTGTCTGGATTTTTATGCTTAAGTTCCTTAATCGTATCAATTGTATAATTAGTCTGATCACTATAAATTTCTATTGTAGAAATTTTATATTCAAAAAACTCTGTTATTGCCAGCTCACACATTTTTAATCTGTGATAATTATCCGCAATACTATCGGAAAATCGGGATTTATGTGGAGGAATTCCTGTGGGAATAAATAATATTTCATCATATTTTTGTGTGGCATATACAGTTTTAGCCATCTGCAAATGTGCATTATGAATCGGATTAAATGTTCCACCTAAAATCGCAATGTTTTTCATTCAATCAGTCCTTTTTAAAAATATTAGTTGTAATTATTTTGGCAACTCTATTTTTTTGTTGTCTTTAGATTCCTTGTACAATACTATTTTTCTTCCGATTTGCTGTACAATTTCCGAACGAGTTCTTTCTGAAAGCAGCTGTATAAGTGCTTTTGGATCTTCAATACAATTCTTTAATACATTTATTTTAATTAATTCCCTTGCTTCTAAAGCTGAAATTATTCCTTCAGTTAACTCAGGCGTTACTCCGCTCTTTCCAATCTGATAAATAGGTTCAATTGTATTTGATAAGCTTCTTAGATAAGCTCTTTGTTTGCTTGTAATCATATGTTCTCCTCTATTTAAAATAATCAAATTCTAAATAATACATTTTTACCGTGTCGCCCTCTTCAATACCCATTTCCTCTAAGCGTTCAATAATCCCCTGTTCTTTAAGGAAATTTTGGAAGAACATAAAGCCCTTTTCACTTTCGAGATTAGTATAACCAAGCATTTTTTCAATGCTCTTGCCTTCAACTCTGAAGGAACCATCTTCTAATTGCTCAATTTCTATCGGCTCAGGAGTATCATCTTTTGTTTCGAAATATTCTCTTTCATAAACAGTGATTTCGTCATCCATATTATCTAAAATACCTTTTATATGATATAAAAGCTCTTTAATGCCTTTACCGGTAACTGCTGAAACAGGAAATACCTTTATATCTTCTGTTTGAAAGGCTTCAATAAGTCGTTTTAAATTTTCATCTTCATACATTGCGTCAATTTTATTTGCGACAATTACTTGTGGCTTTTTAAGAAGCTCTTCATTGTATTTTTTAAGCTCATTATTAATTTTATTAATGTCATCAACAGGGTCTCTGCCCTCAATACCGCTAATATCAACCACGTGTACCAAAACCTTAGTTCTTTCAATATGCTTTAGGAATTCGTGGCCTAGGCCAATTCCCTCTGCTGCGCCTTCAATTAATCCAGGTATATCCGCTATTACAAATCCCTCTCCATGACCCATATCCACAACTCCAAGATTAGGATTTAAAGTGGTAAAATGATAATTAGCTATCTTAGGTCTTGCATTTGTTACTCTTGCTAAAAATGTTGATTTTCCAACATTAGGAAATCCAACAAGTCCAACATCTGCAATTGATTTGAGTTCTAGAATAACATTAAGCTCTTTGCCTGACTGCCCTGGTTGTGCATATTTTGGAATCTGCATTGTAGGAGTAGCGTAATGCTGATTTCCTTTTCCACCTCGTCCGCCTTTTAAAAGAACCTCTCTTGAGTCTGGATAAGCAAGGTCAACAATAACCTTTCCAGATTCTGCTTCTTTGATTATTGTTCCCCTTGGAACCTTGATAATCAAATCTGAAGCGTCCTTTCCATGACAAAAGTTCCCCATTCCTGGCTGACCGCTTTGAGCTTTATAATGTTTCTTGTGTCGAAAATCGTATAGTGTATTTGTTGAATCATCTACTTCGAAAATTACACTTCCGCCTTTTCCTCCATCACCACCATCAGGACCGCCATTGGGTACATACTTTTCTCGTCTGAAGCTTATACATCCATTCCCGCCGCTACCTGATTTTATATATATTTTGACTTGATCTACAAAAATCATAATTCACATTTTCCTTTACAAAAACCCATTAGTTACATTGTTAACATATCATAATACAAAAATATTATATCACAAAATAAAAAAGCTTGTATACTTGCAAGCTAAACTACCCTTTCTATTCTATAAAAAAGTTTCAAATGGTATCATTTGAAACTTTTTATAGTAATATCAATACTATTCAGCTTTAGGATAAACAGATACTTGTTTTTTGTCTCTGCCTTTTCTTTCAAATTTTACAACGCCATCTGCTAAAGCGAAAAGTGTGTCATCGCCACCTCTTCCAACATTAGTTCCAGGATGGATTTTAGTTCCACGTTGTCTATATAAAATATTACCTGCTAATACAAATTGTCCGTCTGCTCTTTTAGCGCCAAGTCTTTTGGATTCTGAATCTCTACCGTTTTTAGTAGAACCAACTCCCTTTTTGTGAGCAAACAACTGAAGGTTCATTGTTAACATTGTTTACACCTCCTCAAAGATGATTTCTATGTATTTGTTTGTATATTGTTTTCTAATACTTTCGAGCCCAAGCTTCATAGCTCTGAGTAGCAACTGACTTTTGTCGTCCTGCATATCTGATAATAAAAAATTAATTATCCCATCCTTTTCAGATGTTTCACAAGTAAAATGAGTATCTGTAAATTCCTGAATAGAATTAACTGTATTTATTGATAATACTGAAACTGCAGCACATACAATATCCTGACCATACTCAGCAAATTGTGCATGCCCGCTAATGTAAAAGCCTGCTATTTTATCTTGATGTGTTTTAAAAATTATCTTAATCATAACTATGCGTTAATTTTTTCGATAACTACATCTGTAAATGATTGTCTGTGTCCTTGCTTTTTGTGGTAAGTTTTCTTTGGCTTGTATTTGTAAATAATTACTTTTTTGCCTCTTCCGTTTCTGCTTACCTTAGCAGTAACAGTTGCATTTGCAACTAATGGACTTCCAACATTTACTCCTGCATCTGTAGATACTAATAACACTTGATCAAAAGTTACTGTTTCACCCTCTTCAAGGCCAAGTTTTTCAACTCTTACAACATCACCTTCTGAAACCTTGTATTGTTTTCCACCTGTAGAAATAACTGCGTACATTCTGGCACCTCCTCGTTTTTTAAGACTCGCCGAAATTCGGTGTCTAATAAATAGAACTTAAACCTTTTCCGTGCGGTATACCGTCTTATAGATTACCACAAATACAGAGCTGTGTCAAGAAAATAACCCTTTTATTTTCAAAGAAACCCGACTATTTGTAAAAATAAGATTATTTAATCTAAATTGCTAAATAATATTTTTAAGCTTTTCGGAAAGCGTATTATCAGTTTTCTTTCTTGTTAGCTCAACTAATCCCAGCGGTGTCATATCTATTAAGGTTGTTTTTATTCGGTCTTTGCTTATTTCATTTTTTAAGGTTTCTAAAAGTAGCTTTTTGTTTGTTTCTGACCCCATATCTATAAAATCAACAATAATAATACCTGATAAATTTCTAAGTCTCAGTTGTCTTGCAATTTCCTTTGCAGCTTCGATATTAATTGCAAAGATTGTATCTTCAAAATTGCTTTTACCAATTGATTTCGAGGTATTTACATCTATTGAGACTAAGGCCTCTGTGGGCTGAATAACTAGATTTGCTCCTGATTTTAGCCAGATTTTTTCATTTAAAAGCTTCTCTAATTTGCTTTTAAAATTATATTTTTTAAACAGACTTCCTTCTCCCTCTTCAACAAAAACAAAATCATAGTTTATCGGGCAGTCCGAATTATCTTTAAAATATTTTGTAGCTTTACTAAATATATCATAGTCGTCAAACTCACAGGACGATATTTCGGATTTATAAAGGTCTCTTATTATTCTCAAATAGTCTGGAAGAGCTTTATATAGGATTTGAAACAGCTTTTTGTAGCGATACGTTGACATAATATTATTATAGTTGTCAATCAGCATTGTGATTTCGGATATCAGTACCTCTTCCTCAAGATTTTCAGCATTTGTTCTTATAATAAATCCATAATCCTCATTTATATAAGGGGTAAAAATTCTTTTAAGTCTTTTTCTTTCTGATGGTAATGTTATTTTACTTGAAAGTCCTACAAAGCTTTTTTTAAAAGTAAGCACCGAATATCTTCCTGCAAGACTTATCATTCCCGTTGCTGCTGGGGCTTTAGAGCCATAGCTGTCCCTGATAATTTGAACTAGAAGCTCGTCTCCGATTTTTGGAGGAAGCTTAGATTCCTTGTCATTAATATATTGAATATGGTCCCCATCCTCAAGCTGCAAAAAAACATCCTTTTCAATTCCAATATCAACAAAAACAGCATTGATACCCTTTGCAATATTGGAAACCTTACCAATATATATATTCCCAACTAAAGAATTTTTTTCTTCGGATTCAGGATAAAGTTCAGTTAATTGCTGCTCCTTATCCAAAAAAGCACTATAAATAATTCCATTGTTTTTAGTTATAATAAGTTTATTATTCATTTTATTACCTTTTTTTGAGATAGCTTAACCTTTTTAATCTCTTTGTTTTTGCATATTAACGGAATAAAAACCGATAATATGCTTGTTGCGTTAAATCAATCATTTATTGCTCACTATATTTAAAAGCTATTAAATCAAAAAGCCTCTATTTCAGGTTTTGATAAAGAAGTCAGCTGCTCTTCTCCCCAATATAAATCTTCTCTGTGAATTGTAAAATCAAAAGGATTATAAGTAACTTCAGCTTCCTGCGTTAATAGCTGAAGAACAACATCTGGCTTGACATTAAATACACTTCCAGTTGCAAGTGTTAATACAACCTTATCGTCAATTACAGCTGCATTTAAAATGCCAGGCTTAATATCCATTTCTTTGAGCTTTCCTTTTTTTGTCTTTTTGGTAATTATAAGACTATCCTTTTGAGATAATTTATATATTATTTCTGGTGTAATAATTGATTTGTTCTGAGTGATTATGTATTTTGCTGCTGTTACACTAGCCATTGCCGAGGTTTCTTTATCGTTTAATTCAACTGCACCTACAATAGATAGTCCTCTGGGGCATGATAAATTGATTTTTTCTATAAGCTCCTCTAAATTACAGCTCTGCATTAGCTTCATATCAAGGTATTCACCCTCACCGGTTACTCCCACACTCAAAGGAGCGGCGATTGAAAAAATCTGGTGAGGATTAAAGCCCTCTGAATAAGCAATTGGTATTGAGCTTTGTCTGAATATCTTTTGAAATGTTCTCATTATATCTAGATGTCCAACAAATCGTATTGAACCTGTTTTTGTGAATTTAAGCCTAACCTTCATAGCAAATACCTCCTCCAAAAACCATGGCTCCGCAATCTGAGCAGTTTACCCTGCAATTTGGAGTAGTTTTCTCAGCTATAGCATTTTCATATTCTTCATATAAAAACTGCTTTGTAACACCAATATCTATAAAATCCCAAGGCAGTATTTCGTCTTTTGTTCTTTGTCTGCTTGCATAAAATTCAGGTGTTAATCCCGCTATTTCAAATGCCTTATCCCAATGCTCCCTTTTAAAATGTTCACTCCAGGCATCAAACTTTGCCCCTTGCTTAAAGGCTTCTAAGATTACAGTTCCAACTCTCCTGTCACCTCTGGCCATTACCCCTTCCATAACACTAGTATCTGCATCGTGTGAGTTATACTTAACATATTTTCTATTAATAATACTTCTTAAGCTGCTTTGTTTTTCTTTGAAATTTTCAAAAGTGTCTTGAGCTGCCCATTGAAATGGAGTAAATGGCTTAGGAACAAAAAACGAAGTGCTTGCGACAATATTCAGCTTTTGTGTTCTCATTTCCTTTGGAAGTTCAAAATATTTTTTGGTTATTTTTTCACATAGAGCAGAAATGCCTTCAACATCCTGCATTGTTTCTGTTGGTAATCCTAGCATAAAATAAAGTTTAACTCTGTTCCAGCCGCTTTCAAAGGCTTCCTTTGCACCCTTTAATATCTCTTCTTCTGTTAATCCCTTATTAATTACATCTCTAAGTCTTTGAGTTCCAGCCTCAGGAGCAAAGGTAAGACTGCTTTTTCTTACATCTTGAATTTTTGCCATAAGCTCTAAGGAAGTTGCATCAATCCTCAAGGATGGAAGTGATAGATTAACATGTTTTTCATCACTTATATTTTCAATAATGCTATCCGAAAGCTCTGATAATGGCAAATAATCACTTGAACTTAATGAAATCAAGGATATTTCTTCATGCCCCGTAGTGTTAATTAGCTCAATTGCTTGCTGTTTTAGTTTTTCGACAGCTTTTTCTCTCACGGGTCTATATACAAAGCCTGCCTGACAAAACCTGCAGCCCCTTATACAGCCTCTGAACAATTCTAATACGACTCTGTCATGAACCACCTGCATAAATGGTACAATCGGATTTTCTGGAAAAGAAGAATTTGTAAGATCTAGTACAACTTGTTTGGTTATAGACTTTTTTGCATTTGGATGGTTTGGTTCAAAGCTTTCAATTGTTCCGTCTTCACTATAGCTGACATTATACAGGGAAGGAACATATATTCCATCGAGTTTTGCAACTTGCTGCAAAAATTGTTTTCGATCTAAGCCTTGCTTTTTAAAATCTTTATATAAATCTATAAGTTCATTTAATCTAACCTCCCCTTCTCCTATATAGAAAAAATCAATAAAATCCGATAAAGGCTCAGGATTATATGTACATGGACCTCCTGCACACACTATCGGATGAGTATTATCTCTGTCCTTTGATAATAAGGGAATCTTAGATAACTCTAAAATATTTAATATATTTGTATAACTCATTTCATACTGAATAGTAAAACCCAATATGTCAAAATCATTTACGTTGTCTTGTGATTCGAGAGAAAACAAAGGAATATCTCTTTCGCGCAGCTCTTTTTCCAAGTCCACCCAAGGCGAAAAAACCCTTTCGCAGTATGTATCTTGTCTTTTATTTAAAAAATCATATAATATGGATAATCCTAAATGGCTCATTCCTATTTCATATATATCCGGAAAGCATAACGCAAATCTTATATCGATACTTTCCTTGCTTTTGTATACACAGTTTATTTCATTGCCTATATATCTGGCGGGTTTGTCAATACTTAATAATATCTCATCGCTTAACCTTAATTTGTCCATATAAACCTCCTTGAATCTATCTAATATATAATAATACATTTATATAGATATCACAAGAAGTAAATACAAACAAGTGCCTTTATTGCATAGTTTGCTCTTGATGAATGTAGTTTTTTGTGATAGGATATTTATTAAAAAGTAACGGAGGAATAATAATGAAATCAGCATTGGATGTTTTAAAAGAACGCGGCTTCATTGAGCAGTTAACTCATGAAGAAGAAATTATAGATTTGTTTGAAAAGGAAAAAATAACCTTCTATATAGGCTTTGACCCTACTGCTGACAGTCTTACTGTTGGACATTTTCTAACGGTTATGGCAATGGCACATTTACAGCAGCACGGTCATAGACCCATTGTATTAATAGGTGGCGGAACTACTATGGTCGGCGATCCAACCGGCAAATCAGATATGCGTAAAATGATGACAAAAGAAATAATTAATGAAAATGCTTATCGATTCAAAGCTCAGTTGTCAAAGTTTATAGATTTTTCAGAAGATAAAGCTATTATGGTTAATAATGCAGATTGGCTATTAGATTTGAATTATGTTGATTTTATTAGAGAAATAGGTGTTCATTTTTCTGTAAATAGAATGTTGACAGCTGATTGCTATAAAACAAGATTTGAAAAAGGCCTTACCTTTTTAGAATTCAATTATATGCTTATGCAATCCTATGACTTTTTAGAGCTTAACAGAAGGTTTGGATGTGTAATGCAATTTGGCGGAAATGACCAATGGTCCAATATACTTGGAGGCGTTGAACTAATCAGAAGAAAGGAAAGCAAGCCCGCCTTTGGAATGACCTTTAAGCTCTTAACTACAGGTGACGGAAGAAAAATGGGTAAAACTGAAAAAGGTGCGGTATGGCTTGACCCTGAAAAGACTACTCCTTATGAATTTTTTCAATATTGGAGAAACACAGAGGATTCAAAGGTTGAGGAATGTTTATCTCTTCTTACCTTTTTGCCTATGGATGAGGTTAAGAGACTTGGGGCTCTTGAAGGTGCCGAAATAAATAAAGCAAAGGAAGTCTTAGCTTATGAGCTAACTAAAATTGTTCATGGTGATGAAGAAGCTCAAAAGGCAATGGATGCGGCAAAATCTCTTTTTGCAGGCGCTGGTAATTTGGGTTCTATCCCAACAACACAAATCGAAAAGCAAGCGCTTTCAGACAACTTGGATATTCTAACCTTGCTTCAAACCGCATCACTTATTGCTACTCGTTCAGAAGGCAGAAGACTTGTAGAACAAGGCGGTGTGCGAATAAATGATAATCCGATAAAAGATATTTCTTATATAGTAACTGAAAATGATTTTAACGAAGAAAATGAACTTATGATAAAAAAAGGCAAAAAAGGCTACCACAAAATAATATTGCTTTGATTAAAAAAGGAAGTCCCAGGTTGTTAGAAGCCGGGACTTCCTTTTTTAGTAGGCATTTTTAATATTTACACTAAAGAAAGGTTTAGTAAATTTCCAAAACACAAATTAAAAATATTATATTATTTAAACTTTAATAAATTTTATATAGTAGCAAGAATAGCGTTCGGAGAACGCTTTTCTCGTTTCATAGGAAAGACCTTGCTATGGTAATGTGTAAAAGTATCTTTCCTATGAAACAAAAAAAAGAAGCCATAACGGCTTCAAGCTGTAGATAAAATTTTGAATTAACCTACCAATACCATAATTGCAAGCAATAGATTTGTAAAGACTAGCAATCCGACAATTACAAATAAGTTTTTGGACTTAATCGGCATAAAATTGTTCCTCAATAATTCTAATTCAATTAAATCATCATCAAAACTGCTAAGCACTACATCCTCATTAAGCTTCACATTATAAGTTTTATCTTGTGCTTCTGTATCAGAAAATAACTCTGACACACCCCTTTCTTGTGTTCTCCTCATAATTGATCCCCCATTAATCAAAGGTTGAAGAGTATCTGCCCCTTAAAATAATATAAAGTTTATATCTCTATGTTTAATTCTATATAAAAGCAGTGCATAATGCAACTATATTCTAGAAAAATACCTATACAAAATACATTAGTGAAATTAAGCACATTGCATAAGTGTACGATTATTGAACAGCTTACTTACATAATCCTTCAATAATATCTAACAACAGCTTATAGGTTCTTTGCACTGAGGATATGGACATTTTTTCATCCGGAGAATGAACATCAAATATATTTGGTCCTATAGATATAGCATCTAGGTCAGATATTTTTTCTAAGAACACTCCAGCTTCAAGACCAGCATGAATTCCCTTTATTATTGGTTCTTTTAAGTAACTCTTTCTGTAAATATCTTTGACTAATTCTAAAAGGCTGGACTCTTTTTTTACAGGCCATTCCGGATAGTCCTTTGTAGTTGTTAGCTTTCCATCTGTATATGATGCAAACAATTCCAAGCGTCTTACAATTTTATATTTTTTTGTTTTAACTGAACTTCTTATTGCAAATTCAAAATTAATTGATTTATCCTCTTGCTTTAATTTCCCTAAATTCAAAGAGCTTTCAACAAGACCTTCAATATCTGAACTCATTGACTGAATACCGTTTGGCAGGTTCATCAGCAGAAAAAGAACATGATTAAATGTTATTTTTGAAAATACAATATTGCTCTTAATATCAGAATAATCAAAATCAATTCTCATGTCAAAGTCTGCCGCTATATTCTCTTCTTTAATCTGTTTTGCAATGGATTGAGCTTTTATTTTAAAGGCATCAAGACTATCATAAGAAATCAGGATATCAGCACTGCTTTCTCTAGGAATAACATTATCCTTTTTGCCTCCACTAATTTTCTGCAAATACATATTTTCAAATTCTATAGCTAAGCTATCTAATAGTTCTCCTAATACTACAATAGAATTAACCCTGTTTTTATCTATTTCCATACCAGAATGTCCACCCTTAAGTCCGGAAATGCTAATATTTACTTTACTATAGTTTGAGTTATCTATCTTATCCATATTAAGTGGCAATTCAAGGTTAGCTCTAAGCCCCCCCGCACAGCTAATAACAATTTCTCCTTCTTCTTCAGAATCAAGATTGATAAAATATTTACCTTTTAAAACTGAGGTATCAAATGACATAGCCCCAGTAAGTCCTACCTCTTCATCTGTAGTAATTAATGCCTCTATCGAAGGATGCTGGATTTTATTGTCTTCTAAAATCGCAAGTATATAAGCAATTGCAATCCCATTATCAGCTCCTAATGTTGTTCCCTCTGCTTTCAAAAAATCATCTTCTATATAAAGAGAAAGAGGATCTTTAGAAAAATCGTGATTTATCCCATTGTTTTTTTCGCATACCATATCCATATGCCCCTGTAAAATGAGACCTGGAAAGCTTTCACAGCCTACTGAAGCATTTTTTTTAATCAGAATATTATAAAATTCATCCTGAATAACCTCAAGCTTAAAACGAATTGCAAAATCCTTTAAATAATTGCTTATTTGCATTTCATTACCTGATTTTCTGGGTATTTTACTTATTTCCGAAAAATAATATATTACTCTATCTTTATCAATTAGTTTTTCCAGCTTTTTATCCATACAAATCCCTCCTCTATTAGTTTTTAAAGCTATGAATTGGGGCCGGTATTCTTCCTTTTCTGTTTACAAACTCACTGCAGTCAAAGTTGTTAACTGGCATAATAGGAGCGTGGCCTAATAAGCCTCCAAATTCTGCAACATCTCCAACATCCTTTCCGATAACAGGAATTATTCTAACTGCTGTTGTTTTTTGATTAATCATTCCAATAGCCATTTCATCAGCAATAATTCCAGAAATTGTTGTAGCCTTAGTTTTTCCAGGAATTGCAATCATATCCAGTCCCACAGAACAAACGCAGGTCATAGCTTCAAGCTTTTCAATAGATAACGCACCTGCTAAAACTGCATTTATCATTCCTTGATCTTCACTTACTGGTATAAATGCACCACTTAATCCGCCCACATAAGATGATGCCATTACTCCACCCTTTTTTACCTGGTCATTAAGCATAGCAAGTGCTGCAGTAGTGCCAGGAGCACCCACATATTCAAGTCCCATCGCACATAAAATATCTGCTATGCTGTCTCCTATTGCAGGTGTCGGTGCTAAAGATAAATCAATTATTCCAAATGGTACACCAAGTCTTTTTGAAGCCTCCTGTGCTACAAGCTGTCCAACTCGTGTGATTTTAAATGCAGTCTTCTTTATTGTTTCACACAAAACTTCAAAATCAACATTCCTGCAGCTTTCTAAGGCTTTATTTACAACTCCAGGACCACTTACTCCAACATTTATAACCGCATCATATTCACTTACCCCATGAAATGCGCCTGCCATAAAAGGGTTATCATCCGGTGCATTACAAAAAACAACAAATTTAGCACATCCTAATGAGTCTTCATGTTTTGTAAGCTCGGCTGTTTCTTTTATTATATCTCCAATTAATCTAACTGCATCCATATTGATACCAGTTTTTGTAGAGCCTACATTAACTGAGCTGCATACATGCTGTGTTGAAGATAATGCCTCTGGTATTGAACGAATAAGCTTCTCATCGCTAGGTGTCATTCCTTTATGAACTAAAGCTGAAAAACCACCAATAAAATTAACTCCTACATTTTTAGCTGCCCTGTCTAGAGCCTTTGCTATCGATACATAATCCGAAGAATTGACAGCAGAAGCCGCTAAAGCTATAGGAGTTACCGAAATTCTTTTATTAACAATAGGAACACCATATTCCTTTGAAATATCCTCTCCGATTTTAACTAGGTTTTCTGCCTTTCTAGTTATCTTATCATATATTTTTTGATTGAAGGTATCGATATTTGAAGATGCGCAGTCTAAAAGATTTATTCCCATAGTAATTGTACGCACATCAAGATTTTCATTTAATATCATATTGTTTGTTTCATTTACTTCAAATAAATTAATCATAGTAATCTCCTATATTCTGTGCATTTTGATAAAAATATCTTCAAGCTGAAGGGTAATTCTAAGGCCAATTTCATCTCCCAGCTTGGAAAGCTCGTCAACAATATCACCAAATGGCAATATAGCATTATCCAAGTCTACTAACATCATCATGTTAAAATAATCCTGTACTATTGTCTGGTTAATATCTAAAATATTAATTTTCTTTTCTGCTAGATAGGTACATACACTTGCTATTATACCAACTCTGTCTTTTCCTACTACTGTTATTATTCCTTTTTTCATTTTTTTATCCTCTTTTCTTTATAATTTAACGGGCTTAATAAAACCATCGCTATTTGCAATCGCTATTTTAATATCATTTAGGTATTCACAGTCACTTTCCTTTAATTCAAGTGAAATAGATTCAAACGCTAGCTCAGGAAAATTATTCTCCTTACTTAAATGTCCTAATATAATATGCTTTAGCTCGGTATGCAAAACATCTGCGATAAGCTTGCCAGATGCCTCATTTGATAAGTGTCCTAAATCGCTTAAAATTCTGCGTTTTAAAAAGTAGGGATACGGCCCTACTTCTAATAGTTTTTTGTCATGATTTGCTTCAATAAAAAGAATATTAGTACCCTTAAGTTTTTCTTTTATATAGTCATTATAGCATCCAAGGTCAGTAGCTATACTGATTTTTTTGTCACCCTTAAGAAAATTATAACATACTGGTTCTGCTGCATCATGGGAGATGTTAAATGCCTCAATAAAAATATCATTTATAACAAAGCCCTTATCTGCTACTATTTCTATAAATAATTCGCTTTTTATATCACCTAGCTTTTTATCATTTTTAATTTGCTCGATAGTTCCTTTGGTTGCATATATCGGAATTGAATATGCTCTTGAAATAACACCTATACTTTTAATATGATCTGAATGCTCATGAGTAATTAATATTCCATTAATTTCATTAGGGTCAATTCCGATCTCCTTCAAACCTGCAACAATCTTCTTTTTACTTATACCAACATCTATCAACAAGCTTGTGTTTTCTGTTCCAACATAAATACAATTTCCGCTACTACTGCTAGCAATACTACATAGCTGCATTTTATTTCCGCCTTTCTATAGCCATAATTTTAATCTCTTATATCTAATAACTTAATATCCATATAATACCTACACAAATTTTATAACTATAAATCCTGATTGTCGATTGTTATTCGGCCTCTTCCGTTTTCCTTCGAATAATACATTGCATTATCTGCTCTTTTTAAAAGTCCATCTGCCGTGAGTGCAAACTCCGGAAATATTGTAATTCCTATACTTACATTGATTGTAACAGGTTTTGTTTCTTCAAAAAACAAAACTTCATTCTGTATTTCCTGATGCATTTTTTCAATAAGCAACAAGGTTTCCGGAATGTCTTTTTGTGCAAAGGCCATAACAAACTCTTCGCCACCATATCTACCTGCAAATCCATTGTTTTCCTCTGCATACTTTCCTGTAATTCTGGCAACCATTTTAATGGCTTCATCTCCAAAGCTATGGCCATAAGTGTCATTAACACGCTTAAAGTGGTCGATATCGAATAATACAATACAAAATATTTCATTTTCATTTTTAGATTTTTCTATTAAAGCATTAAGCATTTTTTGAAAATAAGACCTGTTATATAATCCGGTTAAGCCATCCTTAGAGGCTAAATCCTCCATCTTTTTATACAAGCTGGCATTATTAACAGCAATATTTATCTGCGTTGCTATACTTTGGAAAAAGCTAAGATTATCTTCTCCAAAAAAACCTACCGAAGCATGCTCTGCAATTATCAGCCCATAGATTTTTCTTCCATTTACAAGAGGAAGGATAATAAGCGAACCAACTGGTCGGTTTTCAATAAAAGGATAGTCATCAAGATCAACATTACCATCAATATGTGCAGATTTATCAATCAAATAATCATCGAGCTCATTATTATATAAAGCTACCTTTAGCAGCGATACTATATCTGTCTGATAATTCGATTTAGTGTTAATAAAATACTCCTTGTTATCCTCTTGAATAATAATTATTGAGCATGTGTCTGCTCCCATTGCTCCAACGATTGAATCCGTAACCAGCTCCATCAGATTTTCAAACTCAAGTGTTGAACTAATATATCTTAACAATTCATTTTGAATATACATTTCAGAAGTAATCTTATTTAATTTGATATTTGCTTCTTCACTTGATTCAAATAATTGAGTTTTATTTTCTATGGTATCAAGCATAACCCTTTTATTAACACTAATTACTCTATATATACCATAAAAAATCAACATATACTGAATCCAGAAAAACAATCTCATTGAATCAAAAACCCCTACCCTATAGGCATTAATAAATATGCTCATGAAAATAGGGAAAAAGGTATATATCAGCATATATCTCTTAGCATTATGCTCTTTGTCAGAGAAAACAAAAATCAATTCTATACATATAGTTATATAGCAGGTTAAAGCAGACCCAAAAAGCAACAAATTCTCTGTAGATAGTATCCCAGCTAAAACCATTAGAATACCGGATTTAAAAGTAATATAGAAATTTTTGTTTTTAAAGTAATTTAGTATGCTTAGAAGAATAGATAATATATAAATAGCTAATATTGCAATTATACCTGTGCTTATATTATGAGTATTGTTGAATCTGATAAAGTTGAATAATATGTTAAAAAACAGAATGCTAAGCATACCTATATACATAAGCATGAATTTTTTGTCATAATTTATTATTCGTTCCATCAACAGCACCCCTTATGTTTATTTTTTCTAGTTTGCAAATAGTGTGTCAGGATTTATATTTTCATTGCTCCAATAAATCTTAATAATATCTCCGGATGTAATTTCTGTTATATAAGTTGCTTTTTCATCATTTATTTCACAGATTACAAATCCATTTGCCTGAGTTCTGTCAAAATCAATATAGTCAAATAAATCTGCAATTACATAGGTTTTCTTGTTCTGTAAAACCAGCTTTTGATTATTTACCACCACTACAACCTCTTGCATAAAATTTTCCTGTGTTTCCTTTGAGGCTGATATCTTTTCGTCCTCTAATGAAATAATATCATTGTTAGATATCTCATAATTAAGAGTTGCCTCTTCTCCATTAACATAAAGCTTTTGTCCATTATAAGAAATGCTATGCATATTAAGAATCTCATAAAGCTTTAGTTTCACAGTTTCAACCTTATCATTTTGAGAAATTTCATAATTCATATTAAGAGGTTTTTTATTTACAAGCAGCTTTTCTTTGTACTCATAATTCTTACCGTTAATTTGTATTTTAACGGATTCAATTTTTGCTTGAAGCTGATTTGTAGAAAGCTCTCCTGGCTTACCCTTCTTGGTTTGTAAAACTACAATATAATCATTGGTATTAACCCTTTCATTAAGAGCAACCTGTTGATTATTAATCATAATCTTGGCTGGTTCTCCTGCGTCACCCTTGATAGTTTTCTTATTACCATTAAGGAAAAAAACTAAATCATCTCCCTTTTTAGCAATTAAATCCTGTGGATTTATTCCTTTAAAGGCAACAATATCCATTACAGTAATATTATTTGTATTAAATATTTTAATGGGCTCATCGTTAAGATAAACCTGAAGATAATCCTTAGTATTGCTTTCTAAAGCACTAAAACAAATGCCTATTGGTGTTACCATTTCTGGAGTCTTTTGTCTGTTGCTTAAAAATTCTGCTTTATCAAGAACTGTTTTACCCCTAAGAGCAACACGTTCCTTAGGTATTTTAAGTTTATCCGCTACTTGTTTTTCAAATCCTGATGTTTGTCCTCCTCCACCTACTAAAAAAACAGCATTTGTAGGAATCTGATTGTTTAAATCCAGAATACCTTTTGCAATTTTATCTGCAAGATTGGATGAAACTGATTGGATAATTGTATTAACATCTTCTCTTTTAATTGTATGTGAAAGCCCCATAATATCTTTGTAGCTAAGTGTTTTTGATTTTCCTGATGCTTTTATCTTAAGCGCATCCGCTGTTTTAAAGTCTATAAGATATTCATGCACCAAGGCTTCTGTTATCTCATCTCCAGCCATTGGAATCATTCCGTATGCAATTATGCTGCCTTCTTTAGTAATAGCTATATCTGAAGTTCCAGCTCCTATATCTACTAAAGCAATATTTAATAGCCTGTACTGTGCAGGAATGGCTACATTAATAGCAGCAATCGGCTCAAGTGTAAGATTATAAACATCTAATCCCGCATTATTTACAACCTGATAAAGACTATCAATTACCTCGGCAGGCAAAAAGGTAGCGAGAATATCCGCCCCAATCCATTTTGCTCTTTGTCCTTGTAGCTTGCCAATTTCATAATGGTTAAGATAGTATTTGGAAACTGTATAGCCAACGCAATGAAAGCCACCCTCAGATACATCGTTGTTTTCGGCAATTTCCTGATGAGCTTTCTCGATTCCCAGAAGCTCTAAAGCCAAAACTCTATCATCATTAATCAAAGTATTACCATTCACTTTTTGCTCTACATGTACCATAGTTGTTTTTAATACTCTTCCAGCGGCTGCAATCGATACCTTTTCTAATTGAAATCCAAGCTGTTTTTCCAGCTCGTGGCGTACCTTCTTAACAGATTCAGATACTTTTTCAATATCATAAATCTGACCGTCTATCATTGCTCTGGTATCATGCTCTAAAACATAATCGGCTACAACTTTAAAGCAATCAGCTGTCTGATAACCAACTATTCCGACAATAGTTCTGGTCCCAATGTCTAAACCAAATATATAGTTTTCTTTTTGTTCGTTTTTGCTATAAGTCATAATATGCTCCGTAGTTAATTATACTAACTATTAATACACCAAGCTTCAATTTGTCTCAATATGTATTATTTTTATAATAACATATTTCATGTTAAAATTATAGCTTAATTAGTCTATTTAATCGGCCTTTTGAATTGTAATTTCTTCAATTCCATTAAGCAGATTAAATGAATCCGGTTCAAGCTTACCTTTTACATCCTTATTAGTAATAACTGCCGATTGTATAAAGTATATAGGTAGATAAGGAAGCTCTGTATCATATAATGCATAAAATTGCTGTACATTATTATAAAGCTCTATATCATCCTTTGATGTAATGATATTGGTTAAAACTGAATCCATTTCTTTGTTGCTATAGCTTATATAATTTTCTCCGTTTTTTATCTGTCCAGAATGTAAAATACTTGAAAAATCAGGAACTGCGCTTAACTTCCAACCTGTCAAATACAAATCATAATCACCTTTAGCTAGCTTTGCGTTGAAATCCTCTTTGCCGGCACTAATAATTTCAACCTTAATTCCTATCTGATTTAGATAATCCTTGATCATTTCGGCTTGCTTTACTCTTAACGAATTATCGTTTGATAATAATAGCTTTAAAGAAAAATCGTCATACAAACCATCGTTATCTGTATCAGCAAAGCTCATTAGCTCAATTGCTTTTCTAGCTGCAGCTTTATCATAATCAATTTGTGCTTCTTTTTCTTTAGGCTTGAGCCAGCTTTCTGGATGAATTGGTCTGTCTGTAACTATAGCCTTTCCTACTAAGAGCTTACTTGACATTTCCTTACGATTGATTGCTTTTGCCAGAGCAATACGAATATGTGGATTTTTAAGCTTATCATTTGAAAAATTGTAGCCCATAATTTCCAGATTGTTTGTCGTATAAGTCAAACATTTTTTATTTGCATCCTCTGAAAATGAGTTCCAATCAAATTTAATCGGAAAGCTCATATCAATAAGGTTTTGTTTAAGCGCATTTGCCTCGGATTCTGAATCTCTTGTGATTGTAATATCTATGCTTTTAATATTGTAATTAGCCATCGCATTCTCATTTAAGGTCATTTTCATTGTTTTCATAGAAGTAAATTCATTGATTTTATAGGCTCCGCTTCCAATCGGAAGAAAACTGTTAAAATCTGCTGACAAAAAGTTTTTTTGTGAAACAATAGGAAAATACAAATTGTATAAGGTTAAAATCGAGGGTCTTTTCAAGTAAAGCTTTACTGTTTTATCATCTACCGCAACTGCTCTTTGTATATTATTAGTACATTCTTTGTAAATAGACGCTTTTGCTGACTTTATCTGATTGATAGAAAAAACAACATCAGCAGAAGTAATAGCTTCATTATTTGTAAATTTAAGCCCATCCTTCAAAACCAGTGTTATGCTTGAATTGTCAGCATTGAATTCATAGCTCTTAACCATCTTTGGAACAGGTTTTTGTTGCTTATCAATAACAAATAGTGAATCAAATGAAAGACGAAGCACTTGATCTATACTTAAATCCATATTTGTAAGTGGATTAAGCGTTGATGGATTGGTTATAGAAAGCCTTAGCGTATCACTTTCATCAGATTGCTTTTTGTTGTCTATTTCAGTGCTTTGTTGGTTCAATTGGCTTTCCTTTTGCTCAGCTTCTGGACTTTTGCAGGCTGTCAAACTAATAATCACAAGTATTGTTAATAAACTTGTCAATATTTTTATATGTTTATTCATTATGATCCTCCAGTATTTTTTTTATAATAATATCTATTTGCTTATATGAATTATTTTTATCCAATGAGTTATCAATTATTTCATCCGAAAACCTTTCCAGCTGTATATCAGTGCTTTGTTTAGAAATAATAGTTTTTGCTTTTTGCTCTGTGATTGACCTTGAGTTAATAAGTCTTTCAACTCTAATATCTTCTTTGCATTTAACTAGAATAATATAATCAGCTAGTTGTCCCCAGCCTGCTTCAATTAGTATCGCAGCTTCTAAAATAATCAAATCACAAGACTTCTTCTCTTTGTATTCCTCAATCTTTTTGATAATTTTACTTTTGATATACGGATGCGAAACTGAATTTAGCCATTTTAAATCCTCTGATGCAGAAAAAACAATATCTCCAAGAGCTTTCCTGTTTATACTTCCATCGGCATTTAAAATTTGTTTTCCATAGCGCTCAAAAACTTGGTTGTATACATCTGTGTTTTTTTCCAGTACTTGATGTCCAATCCCATCGGCGTTTATAAAACAAGCGTTATAATTATTTTTTATATATTCACAAATAAGACTTTTTCCTGAGCCAATACCTCCTACAATTCCAATGACCTTCATTTATATCCCCCATTAGCTTTTTTATTTTAGCTCATACCAGTTATTACCCTTATGTGCATCCACTATTAATGGTACTGATAATTTAACTGCCTTTTCCATTTCATTGATTAATAATTCTTGCACTATATCCGCTTCATCCTCAGGGCATTCAATTAGAAGCTCATCATGTACTTGAAGTAACATTTTTGAATTTAGATTTTTTATGCTAAGTGCTCTATATACATTTATCATGGCTATTTTAATTATATCTGCAGCACTTCCTTGAATAGGAGTATTCATAGCAATTCTTTCACCAAAGCCTCTCTGTATAAAATTACTTGAGGAAAGTTCTGGTATCATTCTTTTTCTGTTAAACATGGTTGTAACATACCCATTTTTTTTTGCCATTTCAACCGTACTGTCTAAGAAGGTTTTTACATTTGGATATTTTTGAAAGTACTGCTCTATATAATCCGAGGCTTCCTTAATTCCAATATTCAAATCCTCACTCAATCCATAAGCACTAATGCCATATACTATCCCAAAATTAACAGCCTTTGCATTTCTTCTCTGTGAAGTCGTAACTTCATCATATGGAGTATGAAAAACTTGTGAGGCAGTTGCGGTATGAATATCAAGATTATTATTAAAAGCATCAATAAATCCACTGTCTTGCGAAAGATGTGCAAGTACTCTGAGCTCAATCTGTGAATAGTCTGCATCAATGAAAACACATCCAGCCTCTGGTATAAATACCTTTCTAATTACTCTTCCAAGTTCTAACCTGATTGGAATATTTTGAAGATTAGGCTCAGTACTGCTAATTCTTCCTGTGGATGCAATCATTTGATTGAAGGTAGAATGAATTCTCTTGTCCTCTTTAATATATTCAAATAATCCATCCGCATAAGTCGATTTAAGCTTTGTTAATTGTCTGTATTCTAAAATTTTATCTACTATTGGATGATGTTTTTTTAACTTTTCCAGCACATCTGCAGCCGTTGAATAACTGGTTTTATTTTTTTTGCCAGCCGGAAGCTCTAATTTTTCAAACAAAATAATACCAAGCTGTTTAGGTGAGTTAATGTTAAAGCTTTCCCCTGCAAGCTCATAAATATAGCCTTCAAGATCATTTATCTTAAGTGCTAGCTGGTTTCCATATTCCTTAAGCATTTCTGAATCGATTTTTATACCTTGAGCTTCCATGTTTTTTAATACATATAGTAATGGTAATTCAATATTTTCGTATAATTCCAGAGCATTTTCCTTTTTAAGCTGCTCTTTTATTATCGGATAGCTTTCTATATAGGTTTGAGCACATTGAGAGATATAATTGACCAATATATCATTTTCTAATTCAGAATATTTCTTTTTGGATTTTCCTTTTCCAACAAGCTCTTCTTCAGATAATACAGTGAAATCCAAATAGTCCCTTGCAATATCATCTGGATAATAGGTATCCTTTAAAGGATTGAGCAGATATGCTGCTAATGAAAGCTCATATATTGATTTGTTATTTGTATCCAAATCCATACTCAGATAATGAAGCTGTTCTTTTAAATTAGTCGTAACCTTAATTATATCCTTATTGTTAAGAAGATTTTCCAAACAAATCTTCAGCGGATTGATTTGAGTATCTGAAAACTGGGCATAATTTATTATCTTTTCATTTTCAGCAAAAGCAATATACACGTTGTCATCCTCGTGTTTTATATGATACGCGCATTCCTTTAG
>DFYO01000050.1 GCA_002381865.1 Clostridiales bacterium UBA4080
CGACAACTATCCTAACACATAGGGATATCTATCCCTCTTTTATTTACTGATTTCTAATCTCATCAAGACCTTTAAAAAACCTCCAACCGTTTTCAGACAATCCTGTAATTAGATCTGCTGGTGCGGACGGTGATTTAAAAGCAATATTTACTTGCGTAATTAGCTTCCCATCAATCTCTTTTACCTTCTCATTTTCAATATAGCTATCAATTATTTCATTGCCTCTTCCATAATGCCTGATATCCTTCCATTCTTTGGTTGATACTGGTGGTCTTTTTATCTCACTTCCAGCAGCTAATACAAATTTTCCATCTTGAACAAATAATTTAGCATTATGTTTGTTAGATGGATAGTAGTACTTTACTTCAGAAGGTGCTTCCTTAACTTCATCAATATCGACACCCTCAGCACTAAGCAAAAACATAATCTGTTCAATAAACACCTCGAGGTTCGGAAGATCATAGACGCTAACATTAGGCTTATTGGGTCTAAGATCCTTGTTTGTCAATACATAACTACTTTCTTTAAATTTCTGAATGAAATCATATTCAAGATAATCAATAGATAACTTATCGAAACAGTTATTATCTGTAACAAAAAGAATCGCATACGTCCAGAATTCCTTTCCTTTTACATGTTCTTCTATCCTTTGTATGCCATTGATTGATTGCCCTATATATACAAGATTCTCTTCCTCACTGTCATTAAACAAAAAATAAATTGCATAATTTGTTGAAAAAGGTAAATCATAAACCATCTTATAACTTTCTCTAGTAAAATAAAAAGCTTTTATTTGATTTGTACGATCTTGGTACATCTTTAGATTTGCTGCATTTCTTGCATCTGGATAAAGGTATGTTATTGATTTTTTCATTTCTACTCCTTTTTTATTCCACTTAATGTTTACCTAATATTCCACTTGTAATATATTTCTAATAACTCATCATCTAAATACGTCAAAGCTACTTCCACCAAATCATCTGGAACACCATAATACGCCTCTGCAATGCTTCCAGTTATGGCTGCAAGTGTATCACTGTCACCACCAATTGATATAGCATTCCGAATTGCGCCTTCAAATGAATCTGACTCAAGAAATGCTTGAATCGCTTGAGGGACAGTCTTTTGACAAGTCTCATTGAACAGATAAGTGTTCCGAATCTCATCAAGCGTAAAATCAAGTGTATAATAATCTTCTTCAATGTATTTACGTATCTGCTCTTTATTATGACTCGTTCTTGCAAGGAAGATTGCCATCGCTGTAGCTTCAGCGCCTTTAATCCCTTCTTCATGGTTATGACTGACCATAGTTACTGCTCTTGATAATATTTTTACATCTTCTACAGTTTCAACTATTGCACCAACTGCGCTTATCCTCATAGCAGCACCATTACCATAACTTCCATAGGGCTGTGGATTTTCGCTAAATATCCACTGACCAAAATTGCTTCCATACCCGCAATCTGGATAATTTCTGCCAATCTGTTGCATGTATGCAACTGTATTATTTGCCAATCTGTTCAAATAAAGATTATCTTGCCTTTTATTTGAAATGCCTAACATAACTTCTCTATCTGTTTCCAATATGGCTTTTGCAACTGCCAGTGTAATGATAGAATCATCTGTCACAAAACAATCTTCATTAAACAGCTCAAAGTCCTTTGATCTGTGATTATTAAACTCAAAACGTGAACCAACGATATCTCCAATTATTGCCCCAATCACGATCTCACTTCCTTTTCCTGCTCTTATAATCACTGTCGATTCTATCTTTCCAAGTAGACTCAATAGAACGCTTTGAGCGAACCATACTAACGGTTTCACTGACAACTTCATAATTGAGCATGGTACCTTCACCATCTGCATGGTAATTAGCTGCCCTATCCTCTGAAATTCCAAAACGAGCTGCCGTTTCAACTGCATCTATATTGGCTCCCAGAAAGATGAATTCCCACTCATATTTTTTCTTTTGATGATCAATCATATTCTTAATTCGATCATAAGAATATTCCCTACTTGCATTTTCCATGCCGTCTGTAATGATAACAAACATGACTTTTTCAGCTCGCTCATCATCTGTCGAATATTTTTGAACATTACCCATCTTATGAATTGTCTTTCCAATGGCATCAAGGAGTGCAGTTGTTCCTCTAACAAAATACTCCTTCTCGCTAATCTTTGATATTTTAGTAATATTGTACCGATCATGCAGCAGTTCATATTTATCATCGAAAAGCACTGTGGTAATATTTGCATAACCTTCTTCTGTCTGTTGTTTAGTTAGTACACTGTTAAAACCTCCGATTGTATCACTTTCAAGTCCAGACATTGACCCACTTCGATCTAAAATAAAAACCAATTCCGTTAATCCTTTTTTCATTTTGATTCCTCCAATCACTTTGATAACTAAAGGATACAACTTTTGGCATGGCAAAAGGTAACTTGTGAATTGACTTATATTTTATTACAACTATATACCAAGCAGGTTTTCATCATAGGCAAACAATACTTCATTAATTTCAAAAATATCAAAATTCTCTGTCTCAAAAAAATAACTTATAATCACATCAAAACGACTGCTTTTTGACAGTGCATATCCCGATTTCAATAACAGATCCTTAGCTTCATCAAGATTAAGCTGCAGGGCAATTGCAAAAGCTAATACCGTTTGTTTCGTTGGATTATAATGAATATTATTTCTAATTTTTGAGAAGGTTTGTTTTGTGACATTGGCTTTTTTATATACTTCAGGATCTTTTAACCCTTTTTCATCAATTAACCTCAATAACATCTCAGAAAATGATTCATCCAAGTGTTTTACAACATCATCAAGGGTTTTTTTCTTTGGTTTAGGCTGTTTCAAGTGCTCTATTCTACTTGATTCTAATAATGCTTCTTCGTAGAGAAATGATTTAGATTCCTCTAATGAACTATTTCGTCTTCGCAGCATATGTTCATCAATATAATGATCATCGATATATGCTTCTACAGATGAAAACAGATTTTCTGATAATTGATATGATTTCTTATCATAAACAACAAGGTAGACCATCATCTCATTGAAGAGAAGAAATTCACCTATAGAACGAACTGCAACGTTTAAAGCAACGTCTTTAGGGCAACCATAAGAACCTGAAGATATCAATGGAAAAGCAATACTTTCAAATCTATGTTTTTTTGCTAGTTCAAGTGAATTTTTATAACATCTTCTTAAAATATCTTCTTCTCCACTGTTCCCATCGCTCCATATTGGACCAACGGTATGGATAATATGACTAGCTGGAAGCTTAAAAGCTTTAGTTAAAACACATTGACCTGGAGCTATGTTACCGATTTTTTCGGTTTCTGCTCGTAGCCACGAACCTTCAATTTTATGAATAGCACCGTCAACACCTGCTGTTCCAAATAGTTTGGTGTTTGTAGGATTTACTATTGCATCAACGTGCATCTTTGTTATGTCGTTTCTTACAATTTCAAATGGCATTTGATCACCTTTCACTATTTTACTGCTTAATTTTTTTTGACTAATAGTAACACATGTAATAATATGTTGGTATTCTTAATCATTTAAAATTACTTCTTAATATTAATTTTCCCTTTTGTTATAGCAGCCACCGCAGGTCCTACAACGATTACCCCTACAGCCATCGCGGCTTTACCTAAATCTTTTATTTGCTTCACATGCTCATTTCTACATTTTTCACAATATTTATGTTTGTATGTTTTAGGTAGAGATCTCTCACATTTCTTGTTCTTACATTTCTTTATTTCCATCATATACGTCTCCCATAATTTTTTCTTCTTCATAATAAGGCAAGGCTTTTATTTTTGTCTCAATTTCAGGTATTGTCTTCGACCAATAATCCTGTGGAGATGGGTCTATCAAATCCAATCGTTCTACCAAACCTTTGGCTTCAAGATACGTTTTTTGAATATACCCTGCATAATATTTTAAACTTAGTCTAGAAGCATCATTTTCTCCCATTTCTAAGTATGCCATTGCTTCTACAAATGAAACCATATTAACTGCACATAAACTTTCGCGAATTTCATTCATTCTTAAATTTACCTTTTCTATGGTAGCTCCTGATATCATTTTTCCCCAAAATGATTCAGGCTGATTTTTAATAAATGTGACATTGGCAATTTGACTTTGCATTAATAAATTTCTACTATCTTCTGCATCAGATGCAATCCTCAATAAAGCCATTGTTTTTAGTGATGCATTTTTAATTGTCATTGCTTGTAATAATTTTTGCTGACAGCTGTAAGCTGTAGCCAATCTATCATACTCTTGGCCTTGACGAACTTCTTCAACAGCAATCTGAACAATTTGAATTTGTTCTGCTATCTGTGCCATCTGCATTTGATTTGCAAAATTCGTCATGGCTTGAGTTATTTCTGGGGTAACATTTATGTTCTTTAATGATACTGTAGATACAATTCTTTTAGTTTTTGTATTCACTAAATTTGCCATCAAAGATCCATCTTTTTTTGTCATCAATTTAAGAGCACCTTTAGCAATCTTAGATTTCTGTTCATCCGTCAATATAGCTTGGAGATATTCCTCTGGTATACTTGCTTTAATTGCGTTTACAAATGCAGGTGTAGAATATAGACTTTCTTCAATCTTGGATAATACAATTTTTGCATTCTTGAGTAAAGGTCTTGCAATCTCTGGTACAAATACGAAATGTTCATCCACATTTGAATAATATTCTTCACTATTAACTATCTCATTTTCTATAGGATTAGTATAAATCATGTCACTCATATGGTCACCTCACTTTCATTTTTCTTTAAATATACCTTGATGCTTCAACGCCATTTCTTGTTTTCTTCTCCTTAACATGGTCTGCAATTTTATAAACATCAACCCTGAGAGCCACAAACACAGATAGATCGTCATTTTTTATAAGCTTTAACTGCTTTCTCTGGAATAAAAATCAATTTTCTTCTTGCACGTGTGCAAGCAACATAGAATTTGTTTCTTGTTTGAGTATTCATCTGATGCAACTTATTTTTCTTGTACTCTGAATATGTTTTAGCATTTAATACTACACAAACATCCATATGACAGTCTTGGCCTTTTGATGCTCCCCAATTTGTGGAATAGCAACAATACTTAGTTGAATTTTGTAAAAATAATTTGATTATCTCTGAATTATTCATTATTTCATCAATCACTTTTTGATCCTCAACTAATATGACATCGGTATCAATTTCACTGTATGAATTAATCGATATTCCAAGTTGATCATTAACAAATTTACATATTGATTTACTGCATCTATGGCTCTTGCACAATGTTTCATTATCAACAGAAAAGCCAATATCTATAAATCTTTTAACAAATTTCTCGTAATTATCATGAAGAGATGAATTTACATTTCCATCTCGACTTGTATCAAACGTATGCTGGAAAAAATCTCCTACAAACATTACATTACTTTGCGCTTGACTTAGAGCAGTTAACAAATTAAAATCATGTCCACCAAAGTCTTGAACTTCATCAATATAAATTTCATCAAAATATTTTTCTACTCGCTCATTAATTTTCGGAACTATACCTTTTACTTCCAACAATTTCGCAAGCCTATTGTGATATAAGCAATTTGATTGATCCAAATAATATTTCATATTTGTTCTTTTCAATTGTGTTGTGAATCTAGGCGGTGCAGAAAAATTATAGCCATTAGCACCAACAATTCGATGTAAAAACGGTCGGTAACAAAATGAATATAAAAACTCGAAATATGTCATAATCAAAATATTATCAGGAATATGTCCAAATTTTTCAGCAACTTTAATTCTTAAATTTTCATAGTTATTGTCTGTATAGGTAAGTATTAAAGCGCGATTATCAGCGTTTAACGAATTAATAATGTGCGTTGTTTTACCCGAACCAGCTACAGATAAAATCAATCTCTTACTATCCATTTTATGGCATCCTCAATGTATTTGGGCGGAATTAATTCTCCAGCTTTTTTATCTAGCAACTCAAATGCTGCTTCAGCTTTATTCTTTAACATGTATTCTTGTACAGTTAGGCTAACTCTACCTGGTGTAAAGATTTCATCGCAAATATCCATATTACAACTATACATATTGATTTCAAAAGTGTACTTGGTATTATCTGCATCTGCAAATACTTCAATAAGATCATTTTGATAATCACTGTATAAATCAATGCAGTTTTTTTGATAATCTTTATCATTATCACGAACAACAGCCGTTTTTATGCCCAACTGTTTTCCAATATCCAAGTATCTCTTGAAGCTAGTACCACCAACAGATATTACATGTATATCAGATTCACATAATTCTTTATTTATAACCGTTTTAAAGAAGTCTTCAATCAGAATATATTCTGCATCTCCTTCAACAAGGATAACTTTTTTAGAAAGGATATACTCTAACACAGTATTATCTGGTGATTTCATAAAAAATTTTGCAGTAGTATCTGGTATATCTTTAAGCTTAAGTGAATTTTCGTCATTGCTATTCAACATGATCACTTTTCTTAAATCTAACCTAGTTGATATCATATTACTATGCGTCGTTAAGAACATTTGCTTTGAATGTGTTTTTTGAATACGATCTATTAATTTATGCATATTAATATGACTTAAATGATTCTCTGGTTCCTCAAGCAACAAAATGTCTACATCATTCTGCGGAGTCCCATTCGCTAATGCGAATTCTGTCTTGATGAAACATTGCTTCCCTTGCCCCATATTTACAATGGAAATGTCGCCTTCTTTTATTGAAAGATCATTATTGAGATTGGATTTAATATCAGTCTTTATGTCAAAACTATAATCTCCCAGCTTTTCATTAACAGAACCAAGTATTTCATTAACATAGCTGGATTTTGATCTACGATACTCATTGGCATATTTAGCTCTTTCCTTTGGAGCTACATGTTTAGCATAAACATCCTTAATATACTCTCTAGCCGCATATTCGTTATTAATTGCTGAGTTATCAATGAAAATTTTCTTTAAAAATCTTCTATATCCAGTATAACTTTGACCAGAAAAAGTTTGGAAGGATATTGTATAATACTCAAAAGGAAAGCATACATGATCTTGATTTAATATTTCTACTATTTCTTCACTAAAATCATCATTTGGCTTGCAAATCAAACTTAACCCATCACAAATAATTCCATCAGAGTTGTTTTGTCCGTTTAACTTAAAATTATTTTGCTCGTTAAGGTACAATTCAATAAATAATTCAGGGAGATCTTTATATTTCTTATCCCCTGACATAAAAGCATCAATAATGTTAGCATTAAACAATGATTCAAGACCAATGGTATCTACTTTTGTTCTACTCCCACTAATTACAATATCGATTGCTTGTAATATACTACTCTTACCGGACTCATTATCTCCGACAATTATATTGAGATCGTCATTGAATACAAGTTCAGTATTTTCGAATCTTTTGTAATTTTTTACTTTTAATTTGGTAATTATTCTCATCTACTACCTCACTCCCAACGCATATTTACATCTTATACAAACTAATTATCTTGTTTATCATATTTTCAAAAGTACATCTGAGTGACTGCGGCTCGACAATCTCAACCTTATCCCCAAACATAAATAGCCAACTCAAGAATGTATTTGTTGCAACGACATCCACATCAATCATAAATGTACCATTATCCTGTATGTTGATATCAATATCTATCCCAAATCGATCAATAACGACATTAATCAGTGAGTTATCAAATTGTAGCTTCACTTTTTCAGAATCACCACTAAACATTCTAAAAATCTTTTTTGTATAATCAGCAACATCAAATTCCATACCATCATTAATGACCATACGATCTTCATCTAATGTTTCAATTGCTTCCATTCGATCAACACGAAAATTGCTTATGTCCTCATAACGTTCATAATATGCAATAACATAATAATTGTCATCATCCCATGTAAAGGCATAGGGACTTGCATAATACCATTCGCCATTTCTTCTATATTCAACTTGCTTGTCCAAGTTGTAATCAAAATATTTGAATCGAATCTGCTTGTTCAGCTGTATAGCTTTATTGATCTCGTCAACATTGTAATAAATACACTCGTTTAATGTCTTGATCTGATTAGATATAACCACATTGCTATGCAGTTCATTTGCTTCATGGATGCTTGCAAGCTTTTCAAGTTTTTCAATTAGTTCCTCACTCTTTTTATAGGTGATAAATCTTGAGGAATGCACAGCATCAACTAACAATCTTAACTCTGGAAGTTCAAAGTCTCTAACACCAATGAAATACTGATTTGCTCTCCCTTTTAGGCAGATAATATCAAGACCAAATTCAATGAGCAGATCAATATCAGCATAGATGGACTTTCTTTCTGCAGTAATATCATATTTCGAAAGTTCTTCAATAAGCTCATTAACAGTCATCGGATGCAGCTCATCTGTTTGTTCCATTAAAATCTTCATAAGGTAAAACGGCTTTAACTTTAATTTTGAATTTGCAGCCATATGTGTCCTCCGTTCTCTAAAACTCATGATATAAGCTGTTGAATCCAGTGGTATGATCCACTAATAATCAAAGCTATTATTAGCCATAAAAACCTGCCACCTCTTCTACCAAACCAAATACCAAAATAATCATTAGCTGATCGCATGATAATACCAGCAATTATGTATGCGACAAGTCCAATTACAAATACTTCAACTGGATTATTCATTATAAATTCGACAATTACAGTCCCGATATTCTTCACACCTTTCATTATATAGATTATTTTTCCATCATAAGTTTTCAAAAAAAGGCACTCAAATAAAATCACAATTTATCAGAGTGCCCGTCAATGATGTCAATTAATTTGTTTGTTATAAATCCATACCATTCAATATCTCTTTTAGCTTGATCAATTCTTCTTTAGACAAAGTTACACCTTTACCCATTTTTTCATGTTCTGGTGACCAATCTCTGACATCGAACTTAGCATCTCTGTCATTCCAGCTAATTAGATTTAATTCTTTGGACCAGCCTTTGTTATTTTCAGACAAAACTCCTATAGTTTCTTTAATCTCGTATTTAATTTCTGCCATGATTTATTACCTCACTTTATCAGTTTTGAATTATCAATAAAAATTAAACTCTTCCACCTACGCCTTTAAACTTCTCTACAAATGCAGATATTTTCTGGAATACACTTTGCTTTTTTGTTAAATATTTTGGATTCAGAGGACTCATTTTAGGCAGAATTTCATTAAGTTCTGTTCCGTTTTCACTAGCAAATTCTCTTTTTAATGAAGCAAGTATATATCTCTTTGCAGCTTCTTCGTTAAGTTCTTCAGAGGTAATCAATTCCTCTGCTTCACGTTTTTGTTCTGCTTGAGCAAATGAGAAGAAGGCATCTATAATATTTGCTTTATCCTGAATCTTATCAAGGTCTGTTTGATTGATAAAATCAACAACTAAACTTTCTTTTGCACGGTTTCCCACACTAGAACGAATTAAGCGACGCACCTCTTCGACCAATAGTCCTTTATCTTTTACATTTTTATTTTTCTCAAATATCAGTTCTAGAATGTAATCTAAGTTGATCTCTTGAGACTTTAAAAGATCTACTTCAAAAACAACATCATCCCAATCAATGCTTGATTCTTCTTTTTCTTTACCCTCTTTTTCGCGTCGAAGCCAATCACGAATATCGTTATAAGTTGATCGATAATCTTGTACTGCTCTTTCTTCAGGCAACTTTATTTCTTGCATAACAGCAATATCTTCATCACTTAGATAATGAGTAGATTTGAATTCTTCTATGGCTTCTGGATCATTAATATCTAACAATTGCAAGGCTTTTAAACTAGAAAACTCATCGTAATTTTGTAAGACATTTTCTGCACGTAGATATTCACCAAATAGTTTGGCGAAGTCTTTTTTATCTTTTTCGGTGACAATGTCCTCAACATTCGAGAAACGTGCTTCTAACTCTTTAACTACATCTACATATCCACGACGTGCTTCACCTGTAGCAATATCGGTAAACCCTTCCATATATTCTTTGTAGCTTTTTTCAAGTACCACGTTCCTAGTATTATCGTCCCCGAAAGTTTTAATGGCATCTATTGTAGCTTGTTCTAGATCCCTGAACGTAACGATATTCCCAAAAGTTTTAGTGGCATCATAAATACGATTAGTTCGTGAAAAAGCTTGCATCAATCCGTGAAAACGAAGGTTTTTATCAACAAATAGTGTATTCAGTGTTGGTGCATCAAAACCTGTCAGAAACATCCCAACCACTATTAGTAGATCAACCTCTTGCCTTTTTACTCGATTAGCAAGATCGCGATAATAATTTTGAAATTCCTTACTATCCACACCGTAATTCGTTTTAAACATGGTGTTATAATCTTTAATTGCCATATCTAAAAACTCTTTTGCACTACTGTCCATTGCTGAAAGTTCGAAGGTTTCATCAAGAATTTCGCCTTTAGAGCATTGCTCTTCATTGGCAGCAAAAGAAAAGATAGTGGCTATTTTTAAAGGTTTTGAGCTATCCTTCTGTAAATTACTTAACGATTCGTAGTAAAGTTTGGCTGCATCAACACTACTCACCGCAAACATAGCATTAAAGCCTTTTCCATTAGCATGAGACCGATGTGTTTTTATTCTAAAATTATTCAGGATATATTGTGAAATCTCTTTGATCCGTTCAGGATGCAGTAATGCTTCTTTTGTCTCGGCTGCACTTAACTTATTCTCATCTTGTTCCATCTCAATAGACTTGAACTTAGGACGCACATCGTTGTAATCTACTTTGAATTTTAAAACCTTTTCATCTCTTATTGCATTAGTAATAACATAAGAGTGTAAATCTCGACCAAATACAGAAGCAGTAGTTTCAGAACCCAATGCATTTTCTACAAAAATAGGCGTGCCTGTGAACCCAAATTGATAGTATTTCTTGAATTTCTTTTTAATATTTTTTTGAGCTTCGCCAAACTGTGAACGATGTGCTTCATCAAAAATAAATACGACCTGCTTATTATATATGGGTAAAGCTGTTTCGCTTTTAATTAAGTTGTTCAGCTTTTGAATCGTAGTGACAATGATTTTATTATCATCCTTGTCTATATTACGCTTCAAACCGGCAGTATTATCTGAACCATTCACACTGTCAGGAGAAAACCGCTGATACTCTTTCATCGTTTGATAGTCTAGATCTTTTCTATCAACCACAAAAAATACCTTGTCGATAAAATCAAGCTCAGTAGCCAAACGGGCTGCTTTAAAACTTGTCAGCGTTTTACCTGAACCTGTTGTATGCCAAATATATCCACCACTTTCAATGGTACTCCATTTCTTTACTTGATATGAACTTCTTATCTTCCACAAAATTCTTTCCGTTGCCGCAATTTGATATGGACGCATGACAAGTAAAGTATCACTTGTATCAAAAACTGAGTAATGTAGTAATACATTCAATAAAGTATTTTTCTGGAAAAATGTAGCTGTGAAATCCTTTACATCTTTAATCAGGGTATTATCTGATTTCGCCCAGTTCATAGTAAAGTCAAAACTGTTCTTATCTCGTTTCGTCGTATTGGCAAAATAACGGCTATCCGTTCCATTAGAAATCACAAAGATTTGTAAATACTTAAATAGTGAGCTCTCTGAATTAAAGCTCTCCTTACTATATCTATGTACCTGATTAAATGCTTCACGAATAGCGATTCCACGCTTCTTTAATTCCACTTGTACTAAAGGCAATCCATTAACCAGAATCGTCACATCATATCGGTTAGCCTGAGTTCCCTTTTGCTCAAACTGAGAAATTACTTGCAATTTGTTTTGCGCGACATTCTTTTTATCCACTAGATATATATTTTGAATACGGCCATCGTCAAAAACAAAGTCGTAAATATAATCAGTATGAATTTTACGTGTTTTATCTATGTGATTGTCACTTGGTTTGTCTAAAAACTGTTCACAAAATCTCATCCATTCCGCGTCTGAAAATGTCACTTTGTTAAGGTCTTGTAGTTGTACACGCACATTCGCAAGCATTTTCTCAGGCGTGGTTAAACCAGGCAGATAGTCATAGCCTTGACTTTCTAAATCTTGGATAAACTCTCGCTCAAGTGCCGATTCCGTTTGATAGCCTGCAGGGGCTTCATGCACTTCTGAATACTTGATATATTTGTCGAGTATTATAAAATTGTTGAATTCTGCAATAGTTTTGTAATCGCACATCTTTATGCCTCCTTCCAATAACTATAATTATCCGTTAGATGTTTAAGAAGAAGCCTAACAGTTTGTTTTTCTTGTGGTGATGGTTCTGCAACACTTTCATTTGCTAAAGTTGAATGACTTGTAAACTGAATAATGCGATTGTAATAAGTTTCCTTATTATCAGGCAACAACTCAGACCACTTTTTATATCCTAAAAAGCTAGCTGTCTTTTCATATAAATTTCTTAAAAGAGTAAAATGATACCTTTGCACTTGATTGATCTCTATTGCTTCTTCAATAGTTTTCTTTAAATGTAGATGATATGAAAAACTCTGATTTGAATCACCTGGTTTTACCTGTAGTTCAAACGTGCCATCTTCATCTTTATCTAACATAAAACAATTTTTTTGGTTGATCTCATTGTGTAAAACATTATAAAATATCGGGTTATGTGTTGTAATTACAAACTTTAATCCAGATGCTGAATCACTTTTCTTAATGAGTTGAGCTAAATCCACAGCTAACTGAATTAAATGGTTATCATCTAAGGAGGTAACCGGATCATCAATGAACACATATTTTAGCTGATTAAATTTGTCCGTCTCTCGCTCAATTGAATCAAGTACATTCAATACATTAATAACTTGATCAAGTAAGCTATAAAAAATGCTCCAAACGAAGCTACTTTCTTCACCTTTTGAAATCTTGATATTATTAAAAGAGGAGTCATCGCCTTGTTCTAAGGAAAATGTGACTTCACTAAAATCAGGACTAAATCTAGGTGTTAATGCTCGATTAGTATAATTTTGAAAATGACCTATAACATTTCGATCTTGACCTTGTTCTGTGAGGACCCATTCTGTAAAGGAATTTGAATGTATTTTTAGCTTTAACTCAATATCGTTATTTAAGTCATTATCCCAATAAAACAAATCTTCAGTAAAGGCATTGTAATAAATTATTTTTTTACTTGCCAATCCTTCATCAATGGACTCATCGTCAATCTTAGGATCTACTAATAACTTAAATTCTCTTGAAAGCCTAGTTTTACCATTTCCGTTAAAGGCATAGATTAATTGAACTTTTTTATCATTATTCTCTAATTGCCTAGCAATTTCAGTTAAAGATACACCCATTTTACTCCTCTACCTCCTCTTTAGGAAAGCTAAGAAGCATATTCCGATAATATTCATATTGCTTTTGATGCAACTCGATTTCATGAGGTAACCCCTCAGTGATTGAGGATGTCAAGGCATCGAATTTGTCAAGAATTGAAACAATACGCTCCTGTTCATATAGAGATGGTAAAGGGACTTCAAATTTCGCCAACTTATCACCATGTACTCTAATAACTTTTGTTCCTGTTCTATTTTTCTTTTTATAGTCAAAAAACATTGGGGTTTGTAGATAATACGCCAAATACTTTGGGTTTTGATTATGCTTTAAAACATAAGTCTCTCCACTTACACATACCTCATCCTCACCTAACCAAACTAGTGGCTTACAAACATCTTCTATATTTTCGCTTGTAGTCGCAATAATTAAATCACCTTTCTGAGCTTTTCTAAGCTTAGTTGCCAGTGCTTGTGAAACAAAGGATTTTGTTTGATATGCAAAATTTCCATAGTAAGTATATATTTGTCCATAATGGATACAGCCTACACCACTCTCTACTAAGTCTTTTTTTTGCAATCCGTTCCCCCTCATGAACTCACCTATATCCCCCAATGCCTTCCACTCGACTTCACCCTCTTTAAAAGTCAACAACTGATCACGATAATAAATATATTGCTTTTTACGAGCTGTATGCTCTGCTATAAGCTCTGCTATAAGCTCTGCTGTAAGCTTTGTGAAAGTGTTCAAAATACGAACTATTTCGGCTTGAATTTCAAGAGATTTTTCTGGGTTTTCTGGGCAAGGGATTGGAATTGTAATTGCTTCCATTTGTTTCTTTGAAACAGAGGGTATACTCCCCTTTTGCTGATCACCTATCATTTTGTTTTCATGATTTTTTAGATAATAAAAAATAAACTCCCAATGATAGTGTGCTGTTTCCTGTATATCGATAGAATAACAGCTATTTCCAGCCCAATATGGTGTAGATATTTTATTCACAAAACCAGCGTTTGCACCACGGGCACTAACAATAATTCTATCTCCACTATTATTATATTTATCATAATAACCAGTTGGCTCTTTACCACCATTATAAACGGGGTATTTCCCTAATGGATTTTGATTATTCTTGTGAACAAACTCACCAATAGAAATAGACGAAATCTCTCCCAATATTTTTCGCTCGTAGTTAACTCCATCTAGCAATTTCTCCATAAAACTGGCCTTCATCATGATTCAATCACCTCAATAATCTCGTCAATTTCGGCACGCAGTTTATTTATTTTTGCTACAGTCGTTGTTATCTCAGCATTTAACTCATTTATATCAACAACTTCTCTCGTGTCTTTGGCTTCTACATAAGAACTTACAGATAGAATATAATCATTTTGAACGATTGCATCATAATCAACAGATATTGCAATATGATCAATATTTTCTTTACTGTCAAACATTTTCATTATTTTTTCAATATGTTTATCCGTAAGTATGTTGTTATTGGTTTCTTTTTTGTAAAACTCTTCGCCACTTGCATCAATAAATTGCGTTTTATTATCGCTTTTATGCTTAGAAAGAACTAAAATATTAACCGCTATTGTAGTACCGTAAAAAAGGTTGGTCGCTAAAGATATAACAGTTTCAACAAAGTTATTATCAATTAGGTACTTTCTGATTTTTTGTTCAGTGGAATTGTCAATATTAGGACAGTC
>DFYO01000037.1 GCA_002381865.1 Clostridiales bacterium UBA4080
TTGAAGTACTGACGTAGAATCTAGGAAATACATTCCTATTTTTTTTACTTATCGTCAAATTTATATTATGATTCTTAATATTTTTTTACTTATCGTCAAATTTATATTATGATTCTTAATATTTTTTTGCTTATCGTCAAAAATATATTATATAAGTACTTAAGGGGGTTATTACGATTTAACTTGGGTAATATTACGGTCACATTTTGAGCTTTATATTAGAGAAAATTAAAAGCTCTACGTAAAAAATATATTTCTAAATAAATATAATCGATTAATAATTGTCTATAGAGGTTTTATTATGTTAGTTTTAAGTTTTATTGTGGGTTTTATTACGAGCGTAGCTTATAGGTAAAATTGATTATTGCCGAGAAAAGGGCGTATTATAGGAAGATTTACAGTATTTAAAAGAAATATTATGAGTTTTGTCACATAAGCCCGAAAAATCTTTCAAATTAGGGCATTTTAGGGTAAAATCGAGCGAATGATAACTATGACAAAGGTACTTTTCATCTGTCACGGCAGGTCAGTTGGATAAGGGTGCAGGGCTTTGTAAAGTGGGGCAGAGTACGGCATAATAAGGCAGATATAGAGGGCAATACAATCGTCCCTGCTACTAAGAGACGGGAATAGATGATTAAGTGAATATCGGGATTAAAAGCCACAATCGTTGGTAGTAAGACTACCGAGATTGTGGCTTATTTTGTGATTTGAATGTTGCATATAATCCGTTGTATGAAAAGCAGAAAATGATATAATTATAATTACTCAGCTGGGGAAAGGAAGACTATTGATTTCTAATAACCCTAGTATCTATAAACTATTCAATGAGGACTGTTTAGAGTTTATGAAGCGGATGCCAGACAATTCGGTGGATTTACTTATAACCGACCCTCCCTATAACATTTCACAGTATTCTACTGGAAACATTCCACGAGAAGGAAAGAAAACGCTTAATAACGATATTGCTGACTGGGATAAGAAAATAATTAATCCAGTTGAGTATGTAGATGTATTTAAACGCATCGTTAAACCTAGCGGTAATATTATTATTTTTGCAGGTTACAATCAAATTGGAGATTGGCATTCGGCTTTTGATTCAGAGTACGACACCTTCCAAATGTTTGTCTGGCATAAGACAAATCCTGCTCCTAAAATGTATAAAACAGGCTTTCGTAATAGCTGTGAATTTGTAATCTTTTTGTGGAATAAAGGTCATACGTGGAATTTTTCATCTCAAGATGAAATGCATAATTTCTTTGAATGTCCGATATGTTCCTATCCAGAGCGATTAAGAGAACCTTTTCATCCCGCTCAAAAACCTCTAAAACTAATGGATCATTTTATAAGTATTGCTTCTAATCCAGGTGCTGTAGTGTATGATCCATTTATGGGAGTTGGTACTACAGGCGTAGCTGCTGTACGTAATAAACGAAGATTTATTGGAACTGAATTAGATACAAAATATGTCGATGCAGCCAATAAACGAATAGTAGCTTCTTTGTAAATGTTGCTCAAAAACCGTTGTTACAAAAGCCACCTTTGTTATACAATTTTTATGTTGTTTATAAAGGAGGCGTGTCTACAAATGATAACAAAAGAACTTGGAGAAAGAATAAAGGAATTAAGAAAAGAAACAGGTCTTAGCCAAGAAAAATTTGCTTTGAAAATAGAGATGGACAGGACTTACTTTGCAACAGTCGAATCCGGGAAAAGAAATATATCACTTCTAAATATTGAGAAGATAGCGGATGGGCTTGGTATTTCGATTTCACAGTTATTTGAAGGTATAGGAGGTAAGGACAAGTGACAAACACAGAGGAGAAAATCAAAAGAATAGTATACGAGGAGTTTTCAAAGTTAATTAGTAATATTGAAAGCGATTTCAAGACAAATTTTGTAAAGAAAAGATACAACTTTTTGCTAAGTCAGTTAGATGAGACAACTACAGCCAACATGGTTTTTGTGAGTAGTTTTGAGTCAAAAAGTGGTTTCGCAATTGAAACTTGTGCGAAGAGAATAGCAAGATTAAAGTTTGGTGAAGAAAATGTTCCTACAATTGTTAATCCAAGAAACGTTAAACACAATATTAATCCTGCTTCAATAAGTGGTCAGATTATTGTCACAGATATTGATACAGATAACGGTGCGCTTAGAGGAGCAATTTCAGAGTTCAGAGCATCGAACGTAGCAGCTGGAAAAGGTAGTTCACGTTCAGAGAGTGGAGTTACTCAAAGTAGTATTAAATCATTACTCCCAATGGCTCAGAGATATAAGTCATCTGGTTACCATACAAAGCCGGTTGATCTTGTTTTTTTTGATGGTAAAGACTGGGTTGTTTTGGAATTGAAGGCTGGTGGTGATTTGGATAGTTCAAATGCTCCTGCAAATGTAGAAAAACTTTTGACCATTTATGCAGGTATGAATGTACCTAATTCAAAGGTATACTTTGTTACCTTATACAATAAGAATGGAGAAGGAAATACTTGGACAGGTGCTGTAAAGAAGCATATGGCATTTCCTGAGATGTTCTTAATTGGTAAGAAATTCTGGAATACAATCCTTCTTGAGGGTATTACATATGAGCGTTTTACAGAATTGTATAAAATGGCTTTGGAGGAACTTGACATTAACTCAAGAATAAAAGAAATGATTAGAAGGACTGTAAAATAATGTTTAGAGAAGATTTGAATCAGTTTATTGAAGGGCAGTTAAATGAAATGGCTAGAAATGTAGTAAGCAAGTCTGCTGGTAATATTGCAAATAGAGAGTTCAATCCTTTCAGTTTGTTCGAAGGCGATGAAGAAAAGTATATGGCAGTAGGAAGGAGTCTTGACTCGCAGTTGGGAACTAGATTACAGAAAATTGCCTTTTTTTGTACACGATACACATATGGTTTTATTAATGTTCCGAATGTTGTTTTTATCAAAGGAAATCAAGAAAGGTTAATTGTTGAGAGACTATCATATCCAATTGATAAAGGGATGACTCAATGTTTATATTGGGGCGGAGAAGCTAGCGATTATTTGAGTGCTCCTTGTAAGAGAAGATATAATGACAATCCAGAGGAATTTGAATTCAATAGTCGTGAGTTTGATGAAGAAGAACTAAGTGAATTAGGAATTGATGTGGATAAAATAAGAGAAATAATCAATGGTCAAGGAGGAAAAATGCCAATGGACTTGTTTTATATTGATGAAGAAAGCAATGCACATGCATATGAGATTAAAGCAGGCGGAAATCTTGATACAAAAAATAAAGTTGAGAACAGAAACGAAGTATTACGTCTCGAAAAAGTCTTTTCCATGTTCGGTGAGAATAAGGCTAAGTTTGATACATGTTATAATAACAGAGGAGAGGGCAATTCCCCTGATGGAGCAATTTTTGGTATGTTAGATGCAGATCACAAAGCGATTGGGCGCTATTTTTGGGAGGAAATATTACCTGAAGATGAGGTATTATATGAAGATTTTATTGCTTTGTATTCTGAAGCATTTTTTAATGCGAGAGTGAGAGAGATAATTGCAAACGGAAATTAATAGTTCTCTAGCTAATATTGATTGCTTAGAATATATAAAAGGCATCCCAGATAATTCGGTCGATTTAATTCTCACGGACCCGCCTTATAATATTGCCCAATATTCTACTGGAAATATCCCTTTGCCAGGTCGTAGTGCGGTAAACAATGATTTAGGTGAATGGGATTTGAAAGAAATAAATCCATTCGACTTTGTAGAAGAGTTTAAACGTATAGTAAAGCCTGATGGTAATATTTTTATTTTTACTAGTTACAACCTGATAGGTAAATGGCATGAAGCCTTTGACCCGGAGTTTGATACCTTTCAGTATTTTATCTGGCATAAAACTAACCCTATGCCAAAGATATTTAAAAATGGGTTTCTCAATAGTTGTGAGATGATTGTCTGTTTATGGAATAAAAAACATAAATGGAATTTCTCAACACAGAATGAGATGCACAATTATTTTGAGTGTCCAATCTGCATGGGTAAGGAACGATTGAAGGAACCTAAGCATCCATCCCAAAAACCACTTAAGCTATTGAGGCATTTGATTGAAATTGCAAGTAATGAAGGAGATGTTGTTTTTGATCCATTTATGGGTGTGGGCTCAACGGGAGTGGCAGCAATGGAATTAGGAAGGAGGTTTATTGGGTGTGAGATAGATGCTATTTTTTTTGAAGCAGCAAAGAAAAGAATAAACGAAAATAAATTTATGGAGGAAAAAAGTATGCCTAATAATGGTAAAATAGGAGAAAGAGATTTAGATTTTATTGTTCTATATATTCTGAACAATCATCCAGGAATAGATACAACAACTCTGAAACAATATATCTGGGAATATACAGAGCCAGGAGGAGTTAATTTAGCTCCGCTTGTAGACAGAAATGATACTGCAATTGATCAAATTGTGAGAAATATCATAAGTCATAGAGGAGATTCTTCAAATAATATTATTTGTAGGGGCTTAGTTTCTTATAATGGAGGAGTCTTAAATATAACACCATCAGGAAAGGAAGAACTGAAAGAATATATTAAAGAAAAGGCAATATAACGGATAAAAGTCCATCGGAATTATTTCCGATGGACTTTTTAATAATTTGTAATAACTAGGTGCTCAACGTCTCGGTCATTTCTATTCATAAAACTAACCATATATTTTTTGTCAAAACTTGTTATGGTAAAATCATCCTTATACAAATCATAGATGAAATCTGTATTTTTTATTATAAGTAAGATTTTTGCGCGAGTTCTTTTTAAGCATTCACAGAGGCGGATTTGTTCTTCGCGACCGAACTCATTCTGAGCATATGTTGAAAAGTCAGAGTCATATGGTGGGTCAAGAAAAATGAAATCTTCTTCTGTGAGATTTAGTCCTTCAATGAATTCTTCAAAATCTTCACAGTATATATCTGCTCCCGAAAGTTTTTGTGTCATTTCATCGGAAAATAGGTAATCAACTTTCTTTTGAAAATCTTTTCTGTTGTAGGAAATACCACCATAAGGGACATTAAAGTAGCCTTTGCTATTATAGCGGAACATGGAAGAGTAGCAGTATTCTCGGATAAAGAAAAATACGGCAGCTTGTCTTCCGTTACTTAGTTCGCTCATGTGATTTTGAAGATAGCGAACAAACATATAATAGGCAGATTTTAACGCTGCTTCAATATTGTCTATTCTATCACTATCTGGTATTACTCCGTTTTCTTTTTCAAGCTTTTCAGAACGCTTTATTTTACTTGATAGGTTTTTCTTTAATTCCTTGATGAATACTCTATTGTACTTATCTGCAAGTTTGGAAAAAATTGTATTGTACTTTTGGATAAAATCATCAACAGATATTTCTGAATGATACAACGAAAGAATATCTGAATGATGCTCATCCACAAACGTACTTAGTGAGGTGAACTCGTCAATTTCAGCTTGTAGGTATTTGATGAAGTCGGCATCTTTATTTCTAGTACAATTATAAAGGTTAATTAACTCTGTTGACTTATCGTTGATGCAACAAATAGGTGTTGCTGTATCAAAGAATACTGCACCGCCTCCCACGAAAGGTTCTACAAAGCGCCCTGTATATATAGGGGTATATTTTCTAATAACAGGCAATTCTTTTTCTTTTCCACCTGGCCATTTTAATATAGTTTTCATTACTATCATCCTTTTCGATTTACTACTGAATTAGCATAACACAATTGTTGCTTAAAAACAACAATAAATTTCGCAAATCATAAAATATTTGAATAAGGAGTAACCAAAAGGTTGCTCCTTATTTTTATGCTCTTTTTTCAAAAAAGTTTCATTTTACCACGGAAAAGCACGTTTCATATCCCCTTAGGAAGTTAGAAGGAAATAAATCCGGTCAATCGACGGATAACTGTCCTTAACCAAATAGAGAAGGAAATTTAAAAATTTCTCGTTCAAAATCGACTTAACTGTAATTAGGAAGATTGAGCGGAAAAATATTTTTCTTAAAAAGGGGAAAAACGACAGTTTTCTCTACATAGGGATTAGAAGCGATAGAAGGAGGAATACGAAATGGATTTATCAAAAATTCCAGACAAGCTTAAAAGAAAACCTTATTTCTGATTGATGAGATTGGAGCAGAAGCCGGGCAAAGCAAAAAAGGATAAGGTTCCGTACAGAGTGAATGGCGCAAGAGCTGACCCTACAAATCAGAATCACTTCACAGACTTAGCAACTGTGTAGACGGTGTATGACCAAGGCGGTTATGACAGCATTGGAATAGGAATGTTTGGCGATGTCATTGCAATTGATATAGATGGCTGTGTTGAAGACGGAAAGCTTAATGCTATGGTTACGGAGGTTGTGGAGGCACTTGATAATTATGTCGAGTACAGTATCTCCGGTACAGGTATTCATCTGTGGATTAAGGCACCAGGCTTTGTGTATGACACCAAGCGCTATTACATCAATAATCAGAAAGCTCACATGGAAGTATATCCTGCAGGAGTTAAGAATAAGTTTATTGTAACCACTGGAAATGCACTTAACAGAAAGGATGTTAATGAGTGCACGGAGGCATTTGCAGAGATTGTTGAAAAGTACATGGTCAGACCAAATGCTGATAAAGTAAAGGAACCTAAGGTCAGACCGGCGGGAAGTTATCTTTCTGATGAGTCTGTTCTTAGGAAGATGTTTGAAGCAAAGAATGGTGAGAAAACAAAACTTCTTAAATTCCACATCATATTGTTTGCTCGTTTTATAATCCTCCTAGTTCTATTTTTATTATATATTATTCGTACTAGGTGTTACAACTATATTATACCAGTACAATAATCAAATGTGGTACATTAGGACATTATCATATGTGAGTCAGAGTTAACAACAAGAATTAAAATAAGTTAACAACAAGAATTAAAATAAGCACAAGAATTAAAATAAGCATTGACAATGAGAGTGTTTGCTGTTATTCTTATATCAAATAGTAAAGAGCTTTCGTTCTTGCTATTGGTGTGATCGCTTTCGTGATGATATTTAGGCATATTGGAATATTGTTAAGGTAAGTCGATCATACGTCACTGTATGATCTTTTTTTATATTTTAGGAAAGTTCTACTTTTCTAAAATACAGGGTTTAAAACAAAAAAAATAATCCAAGGCATATAAAATAGCCAAGGATTATAGACTTAGAAAATTAATTATTCATGATTGTATGTAAAACCACGAATACCAGTATAATTTTTTGGAGTCATTGTACCATCACACACTTGGCAATCAGGAGTAGGTGGTACAGAAGGATCAAGACCATCAAAGATATTGTCTTGTTCCAGTTGCTGAACAATGAAACGAGGAACCCAAAGTGAGTAGTTGCATTTTTTACAGACGAATTCGATAAGATCGTCGTTTTTAGTGAAACCTTCTAATATATTCATAGTGACCTCCATATGCTTGTTAAGCATTATTATAAGCAAGAGGGGGCCCAATAGCAAGGTAGGGTTTAACTTTATCTGGAATAATAATATCCAGAAGTTTCATCGTATTGCCACAGCGAAGACAGGAAAGAGAGTCAATCTTAAAGGAAAGAAGAATACGAGCACGCCAGTGAGAATGGGTTTCGTAGAACTTACGTTTAGATTTAGACAGCATGAGAAAAAGTTTGTTAGAGTGTTTATATTTTTTGGCATAAAGGCCATAGTAACGAATCGTTTTAAACTGATGATCGTGAATATGAATGATTAAACGTTTAAAAAATTCAAAGACAGGAATGGTTTCTTCAACACGTTCATCATCTTCATGGCGGTCATAATAAAAAGAAACAGACGAATCTTTATAGTCAAGAATGCGGGACTGAGCCATAGCAGGACGGCCGGTGTATCGAATAATATATTTAATAGCTTCAAAAGGATCTGAATATTCCTTTTTAGGAGCATTAACATAAAAGCCATCTTGATAAGAAGAAAAAAGAAAAGATTTCAGCTGATAAAAAGATGGAGGAAGATGTTTGGAAAGTAAGTCAAGTAAAGCTGCTTGCCAACGTTTGCGAAGAGCAATAAAACTGATATGAGAAATTTTACGCCAAACAGTTTTGTTACCGGAAGCACCTTCGGTGAGAAGCATATGAATGTGAGGATTCCACTTGATGTCACGACCAAAAGTATGAAGAGTGGAAACAAAACCGGGTTTAAAGGATTCAGATTTGTTGAGTTCATGAAACCATGAAAGAATAACTTTAGCAGATGCCTCGAAAAGAACGTTTAAAAGGTTGCGATCTTTACGAAAATAAATGCGAAGCTCTTTTGGAAGGGTAAAAACCACATGACGATGTGGGCAGTTGATTAATTTACGAGATATTGATAAGGCACGGTCTTGAATGTAATTGGCACCGCAAGAATTGCAAAAACGACTTTTGCATGTGAATCCAACATATTTAAGTTTGCCACAATCAGGGCAATAGTAAAGGGCATGACCCATGGATGGGTCGCCACAGTTAATAATTTTTTGAACATTATCAAGGACAACTTGACGAATAGGGTAACCTAGTTCAAGAAAAGCTGGCCAATGGTCAGAGAAAATGTCTTTGATTTTAATTGATTGTTTGCTCATAAATATCACCAAAGATGTTATAGCAAAAAATCAGAAATAAAGCAAGAGAAGAACAAAAGAAAAGCCAGTTGCTAAAGCAACCGACTTTTTAACGAGGCGAAGCCTCTTTGTTCT
>DFYO01000026.1 GCA_002381865.1 Clostridiales bacterium UBA4080
TACAGTTTTATTATGCACTAAACAATCTATTTGCTGATGAATACGTCCTGCTCTTTTTAAAAAAACTGTTCGACAGGGCTTAGGTGGTTGTTTTTTGTCTTTTGAGAAATAGGTCAAAAATATATTATTTTATTTCATTTCTCACTTGACATCACACCGCTGGACTTTATCAATAATTGGATATAACTTTAGTGGTATTACAAAGATGTAATACCACTATGTTTTATAACTATTTAAGTGCTTCAGCTTTAGAAATTGCTACCCACTCTCCTGTTCTACCCGTCTTATATTGTTGCACTACGAAATATTCGAATTTGTCTATTGACAAAATAGGCTTTACTGTGTTGTCATATACTAAATGCCATGTTTGGTACTTATTACCTCCTAAACTCTTCTCACGATATTTTATAGGATTACTTGCTACAAAACCAATTTCCTTACCTGCTAAGTATATATAAGGTCTTGCTTTATAAGTTCCTGTGTTTTCTATTGTCATAATGATATACTTGCTGTCTGCTGATAAGTCAAAATCATGTATAAAAATATACTCATCTAATTGTAATGGTAATTGTGCTTTTGTTATCATGTGCACTTCTTTTGGCATATATTCTTGTGGATAAGATGGATTTTTAAATGTGTTTCCATAGTTGTCTACTGAAACTGGTTTAATTCCTAAGCTTTCTAATGTATTATATCCAGTTTTTGGTTTTAATGTTTCCCAAGGAACTCTTTTTGAACTATCTACCAGCCTTAATGCTATGGTTAATGCCTCAGCTCTAGACAGAGGTTTTTGGGGGTTAAAACGATTTTCACTATAGCCTCTCATAATCCCTAACTCAAAAATTCTCAATATCGCATCTTGTCTAGAATAGTCCCTGAATTCTATCCCTTTATCCGTATAATATTTGTAAGTAACTTCATTATAATCATCTATTTACCACAGGCAGAGCTTTCCTTTGTCGTAACTATTGTTGGGTTCCAACATTTTTATAGCTCGGTCACATATAAGCGCAACATCTTCTCTTATAATGCTCTTATTATAGCCTAAGAATTCCCATTGCTTTACAATCCCCATATCCATTGCTTTAGCATAATATTTATCCATCCAATTCTTTGAACCATTATCTTCAACATCCCCACCATTTAAGGTTATTACAACCATTTTTATAAACTCGGCTGTACTAATTTCTTGATTTGCTCTAAAGCTACCGTCTTCATAACCTAAAACGATTCCTTTTCCAACTGCTTCATTCACATTATTATAAAACCAATCCGTTGATTTTATATCTGAAAAACTGACAATGCTTGCTTGTACTAAAAAATTTGCTGTTAATAAAACAAATACCATTAAATAAATAATACTTTTAGCTATTCTGTTCATTTTTTGCCTCCTCCGCAAGTATAACTCTTACAAAAATATTTTATCATATTTTAATAATAAATACTCTATAAAATATTAATGTATCCAAACGGGTCTTTTAAAAAAATGTGCATGATAGACATTTAAATGTCAACCTTTGCTTTTAGCAACTAATTCGAGGATGCCAAAATAATTTCACACCTAGCTAGTTTTCTATTTTATTTTATTGGTTAAATATTTTTACCCATCCAGAAGCATAGTTTCCACGTGCCCCGTAATGAAACATATTGATACATGAAATTATTTTATCATTTCTTCACAAAAGCGTCCTTTCGTACATAGACAATTTTCTAAGATTGGAATCACCATCCTCAAATCAATTAACTAATAACGTGGCTTTTCAGACAGCATAACCTCGATACACTTTTCAAGCATAAATTTGTCACTAAAATTTGTTTTATCTCTATCAATACCCTCCATGTAATCAACAATTGGAAATTCGCTATCTATTAGTCCAACTCCATATACAAAATAGCTATCGTTTTGCGTCGGAACATCTTTCACAAATCGATAATTTTTATACTCTGATGTTTCTTGTATGCATATAGATACACGGTCGGTAGCAGAGATATATCTTCTAAAATCTCCAAATTTCAAATTCATATGTTCTTCCATAATATTCCTCCCTTACATAAAGTTCTTAATAATGATACATTTATTTGCACTAGGTTTGATAGAAACTAGCGTTTAACATTTCCTGATTCCTCAATTATTCAAAAGCTTTTGCCAAGTACTGATTTTTATAAACTATATCTGTAATTGTTCAAACACTGCTATCTATGCAAGCTTAGAAATCACCAAACTTTTAAACAATCTCAGTTTCATCGCTAAAAAATTGATTAGACGCAAGAAATATATACTCTTGATCAATAACTTTTAAAGATGCATAGATGCAAATATAATTTTTCCGATGCCCACATACTCAGCAATAAGCTTATTTAACACCCTTTAATAATCCTGTAAGTCAAAATTTGGATTTAGTGCTTTTTAAGCTACTATATTTTTTAGTATCTGTATCATATTTAAGCAATGGTACTATACCACTTATATTTGTTGTTCCATCAATAAAATAATGACTTCTCCTATCCCAAAAAATGCCATGAAAATTCTCATCCTTTGCCAAAGTACTTGTACCAATATGACCAGCAATTATATCTTTGTAGAATCTACCATACGTTGCAGGATACTTGCTTACGAAAAACTCCTCCGATGTTCCCCATTTCCAATCATCTTGTGCCTCTTCATCTATACCAGCATGTACGAATATTTGAGTATCGGTTTCATAATAATATGGCAACTTTTTTAACCATTTAATAAGTTCAGTGTGATTTGTGAGAATATCCCTTTTAATTATTGGTACACATTTTTCATAGTTAGAAAAGTAATTATCACTAATGTATTGATTAAGGATAGCAGTAATCTCTGTTTTTGTTTCAGAGGATATTAGACTATTGATTGTGATAAAATCCTCATCTGATCTTAACCATTCAAAGGTTTGAAGATCTTTATTCTCTGAAAAAAGGAACTCTAAAAACATATATTCATGGTTTCCTAAAATCGCTATTACCTGATTTGGATATTTGTCAGTAAGCTCTTTAATTCTATATAGTACTTTACAACTATCCTTGCCATAGTCAATATAATCACCACAAAAAATGAGTTTGTTCTCATGATTTGTTAAATCTATTAATTTTAGATTTTTTTCCAGCGGATCTGAGAAACCATGAATATCTGACATCGCATAAACGAATGACATATTGTATTCCTCCTACTGTAAAACCTTTCCTGATTTTCTGAGATACATTGTAAAAAGAGTTAAAATCTTCATATTAATTCATTAATTACCCTACCATTTAGGTATATCTTTTATATTATAAAATTTATATTCATACAAATTAAATCATCGAAAAGTAGCACTTGCTCCCAGTCACACTATCTACTTAGCCTATACGAATTAAAGCTCCACTATTTTCAAAGCGTCCCACAACAATGTCTCCAAAACAGATAAATCGGGGTGAGTGAAATTAATTGTATAGGCAGCAATATAACCATCAAAAAGTCTTTCCCCTTCCCAATTTTCTTTATCATTTCCCACATACAGTAGAGAGAGCATCTTACCGTATTCCATCTGAGATTCAATGGCATGAAATACAAGACACCCTTCATGCTTGCTTTCAAATTCTTCAACAGCTACTTGATAACGTGGGTCATATGAAATGGCATCAATACTTCCTATAAGACCTCCCGCTGTAAGATAGCTGTAATATACTCGGCCATCCATAAAGTATTTTAATATGTTAGGATTCAGGTAATACTTTTATGCCAGTTCTTCAAGTCTGCTAATTGCTTCATGCATAATTGCAGCTCTTATGTTTGTCATAGTTCTTCCTCCTGTAATTTATCATAGTTCTTCCTCCTGTAATTTATATTACATTTCTTGTCTATAATGTTATAATACATCAAACAGTACGTCTTTTCAGTTGTCTTTTTCATTACATTAAAAATTATTTTGGGGGAATATTATGTCGATTTAAATGACGATGATGATATTGTTGCATTTAAAAAAAGTTTAAGTGAGGCAAGAAAGAAAAAAGGCTTACTCAATATACTTTTGCTGAGGCCTTACACTTCGGAGACCGAAGTAGAATCGCTAATTGGGAGCACAGAAAAAGCGACACAGTTCTTCATCTAAGTGATTTTGTAACAGTATGCAATTTACTTGATGATGCATGCCATTATTTATTTTAGGGGATTATCTTCCCTTACTTACTTCAGCATATTCTAATATAATATGTTGTGGTCAAAAGGTCAAGTAGAGTTGATTCACACAGGATATAGTGTTTAGAGCTTTCAGCCGACTACTATATCCTATGTGAAATCATAAGGAAATTACCTTTTGACTCCAACATGACAAGGTAATGGTTTGTTCTCTGATATATAATCAATGAGTTTTCGAGATACTCACACGCAAAATTTTAAAAAGATGCGAATGATTGTCCACGATATATCTACATGATGTCTAGCATGATATGTCTAAAATACCAACTTAGTTATCAAGAGAATTTCGCGGCATAAGTACTTTCAGTATATGTGTAGGAAATTTGTACTATCATTCTTGTTCTTTTTATAGTTATGCTAAATTGAGTCTTACTGATGCATGATCAGATAGGTTTTCCTGCAATAACGTTGGATCAATGAACGAACAATGTACTCTATTTTTGGCAACATTGGACTTGGTAGTAAAAATATAATCGAATCTCCCAGTAATCCCCTTTTTTTTGTTCTCATAAGTAGCATTGCTTCTATCCTTAGCAGTTAAAGTATCTATCATTATATGTCTAAGTTTTATAAGATTCTCCGAGTTTTCTGTGTCTTTATCTGCATTCAAGTCACCGCAAATATAAAACTTCTCCTCATTACCAAATCTTTGTGCCTCTGCTAGTGTTGCTTCCCACATTGCATCTGACAGTTCTGCTCTACACTCTTGATATGACAATCCCATATGGCTGTTTGAAAGTTGAGGCAAATGTAAATTAAGGATTCTATACTCCTGTCTACCCTTTAGACGTATCAGGACATAGTTGTATAGATTAGCGTACTCTGATGCTTTATTACCTTCAAGTTCTAAACGATTATATGTATCGATTTTGTCTTTTTTGATAAAAACAATATTGATCCCTGAAATAAACTCCTTTTCAAATCCAACAGGGAGAATTGCTTCGTAATTGTCACTTAAATATTCTAAGAACAATTTTAAATACTTAAATTCTTTCCCCACAAGGAATTCCTGCGTAGCTATAATATCCGGAGTTCCAATAGCTGTAATCCAACTAGCGATTCTTCTCAGTCTGGAAGAATATTTTTCATTTGATATTTTAAATGCTCTTCCTCAGATATTTGCTGAAACTATTTCATTAATACTGTACTTATTTTTTTGTTCCTGTAGGGCTGTTGCTAAAAGCAACTTAACTAAATAGGTCTGATTTACTCTTGAAACTCCCGTTTTATTTTTGATTCTTTCTATCAATACATTTAAAATATCATTCTGCGAATCAGAGAGGGTCATTATTTCATATTCCTTTTCTGATTTTATACCTTCATTTATTTTGCAACTGGTTGTTAACGCGAGATCCTCTTTTCCTGATACTTTTATTATTTCACAAGCCACACTAATCGCTTCTTCAACATTATTTGTGCTTGACAGATTATTGACTGCTGACAAAATTTCAGCTGTTTTTTTAAAAGTTATATTCATATGTATTACCTCCAATTTTTGATGTGGCAGATAACAAATCTACTCTTGTTTAATAATTGTAACAGTTGTTTTTATTTACTTATCTTACCCGTTGTTGATTAGGCACTTATTCGATATAAACTGTAGTCTTGCCTTTTAAGGTTCAAATTTAAAATCATTTCTAACATTAATTGCAAGTTGTTTTGCTAATGTCATTTGCTACTCCTCGTCCATTATATACTTGATTCTTAGTATCTTTTCCTTAGATTTTTCTGTCTCTTCTAATAATAGCTCCGCTAACTTAAAAATAAGTGCAACCCCATCTATGCGTAATTTTTCTACCAATGGAGTGTTCATTTTTTCAACCTCAACTTCAGATTTTGATTCAGTTCCAATCACTACTCCTTTCATTTCGCGCAGTTTCTTTCTCGTATATAGAAGCACTAGTCGTGTAAGATAAGCAAACTGAACCCTTTTTACACCTGGCCTTGCTGAATAATGATCTAAAACTACGTTATAATCTTCTTCGTCTACTGAAACTCCTCTAGTTTCAGAAAAAGTAATAGTGGCTTGTACCTGCCTATCTTTGAAATCTAATAATGAAATCTCTTCCCACATAACTGATTCACTATTAGATAAAATATTAGTAGCAACTTGATGATACGCATATGGAAAAACTTCACTCTCTTTAGTAATTCTTGGATTAAGCTCCATTATTTCATTTATTCCAACTGCTATTTCTGCATTCATTCTAATTGTTCTATTATTCATAAAAAACCTCCGCCGTGTGTATTTGTGATATTTTGTGACTTTATGTGATAATATCATACATGGATCTTAATGTCAATAGCCTTTGTAAGGATTTTGTGTGTTTTTGTGAAGTACCTATTATTAATAAATTATAACTTATCAAAGTCTTCCTATATAGCGTTTTTTACCTATTCCCGCTAAAAAAACACCCTGCGTTTATATTTGCAGAGTGCCTAATAAGGAAATCATTCATATTTATTTTCATATTTTACTTAAATTTCAATATCAATCTTCATGCCTGACTTGAACTCTACCATGAACTTTTCCTCATAAACTGTTATTTTTTCAACCATTTGCCTCACAAGGAATTCATCATATTCTTCTATCTGCTCCATCTGCTTTGTAAGGAACTCTTGGATCTCGGCAATTCGCTGTTTCAAACCTTCTCGTTCCGCATTATCAGCCATAGCATTCTGCTTTAGTTCTCGCAGATGATCTATCTCGTCAGCAAGATCATTATAATCCTTTTTAGCATTGGCTCTTTTCAATAGTTCCTTTTGCAATTCATCCAGTTTGGCATTGATGCTTTCCATAGAACCTTCATCTTCCAAAGTAAGTACCAATGCTATATTTTCCTCTAAACCTACAAGCATATCATCCTTGCCACCAAGTGCTATATTAATAGCTTTTATTACAGCCTCTTGAAGTTCCTTTTCTTGGACTGTAGGTGTATCACAGCGTTCTGGACCATGTTCCACTCTTGTACAACATCGCCATACAATAGAGTGCTTACCTCTATTATTCCAAGCAATTCTGCGATAGATGTCTCCACACTTTTGGCAATAGACTCTACTGGAAAGTGCGTATTTACTGCTATAGACCCTTTTCTTTCAGTCAGCGCCACTATGGAGATTTACTCTTCTTAACATTTCCTCCTGCACTTGCATATAAAGGTCACGGGGAATAATTGGCTCGTGGCTATTTTCTACATAATATTGTGGAACAATGCCGTTATTCTTAACTCTCTTTTTGGTCAGAACATCCACTGTATATGTCTTCTGCAAAAGGGCATCACCGATGTATTTCTCATTACTTAGGATTTTCTTTATAGTTTCTGGTCTCCATTTTGCTTTACCAGCTGCAGTTAGGATACCATCTGATTCCAAACTTTCTCCGATTTGTTTCAAACATGCTCCTTGCAGATACTCCAAATAGATGCGTTTTACAATCTCTGCCTCAGTAGGTTCAATAATCAGATGCCCTTCATTATCTTTGGTATACCCCATGAAACGATTATGCTTGACTTACACCTCACCGTTTTGGTAACGGAACTGCAATCCCAGCTTTACGTTCTTGCTTAAGGATTCCGATTCTTGTTGGGCAAGGCTCGCCATAATTGTTAGTAAAACCTCGCCCTTGGAATCCATTGTGTTTATGTTCTCTTTCTCAAAAAATACAGGAATATTTTTTTCATTTAGCTGTCTGATGTATTTTAGACAGTCGAGGGTATTTCTTGCAAATCTGCTGATGGACTTAGTAATAATCATGTCGATGTTACCAGCCATACATTCCTCAATCATCCGATTAAATTCATCACGCTTTTTAGTATTCGTGCCTGAAATACCATCATCAGCAAATATATCAGCAAACTCCCATTCTTCATTTTTTTGTATGAAATTGGTCTTATGCTCTATCTGTACATCATATCTTTGTTGATTTTGTGTTCAGCAGAACAAATCCTCTCTGTTATATGCATTTTCGGTTTCGCACCCCTATAAATCTTGGACATACCTCATCAAATCATCATACTGACTTGATGACATTTTACTATCATCATATAATTCCTGTATCTGATTTGCTATTCCCTCAACATCATATTCTTCAATATCACCATTAATAATATCAACAATATAGTTTTTAAGTTCTCTGTATTCTTTACAATAAATATGGCTATCGTACATGGTATTAACCTCCTTTTTCTACACTTAAATCTTAACTGCATAAGTTATTTTTATTTTGTTGCAAAATTATTGTTTGCAATATACATTGTCATTTAATACCCTTAAAAATTTAAGCTTTCCTATTGAAACTTAAACCCAATATAGCGGCTTGACATACTCTTCAGTTTATTTCTTAATTCCTCTACATTGTTTGTTTCCCATCCAAGATTTAAAGATGAGCCTGCAATAATGACTTGTTTGAATTTTGTATAATCCTTTTTAAAGTTTTTCACTTCCGGAAGTTCAACCTCTTCAAAGGATTTGTTTTCACTATATACAGCACTATCTTGACTACAAAAATCTCCAATGGAAAGCTTATAATTATAATAAATTTTTTCATCCAATGTGGTTTCTTCCCCATTATATATCGGCTTTCCTGTTCCTTTTGTTTCTTGTAAATCACATTTCTTATTAAACCTTTCACCATCAAATTCAAAAACTTCAAAGTTCTTAAATTCCTCTAGCATATAATCCCCTGCACCAGTTGAAAAGACAAATTCCTCTCCTAAATATACTTTTTTATCCATTCCTTTAATTAGTCTTCTACCGTTGCTGCCACTTCCTGCGTGTGCACCTGTAGACATATGTTCTTTTGAAAACACTTTTACTGCTTTATTTTTGTCAAAACACCATATTTCTTCTACAGCCAGTTCATCTTCTCTTCCTGTCCCAGGCAATATGTAAAATAAATATAGCTCATTACTATAATCATTGTTAAAATCAATCATTTCTGCATATGCAAGGCCAATAGCATCATCATTTTGAAACATATTATTCTTACATATACCATAATCCTTAATAATACCATCTAGTATTTTATAGTATTCATGTGCCATTGTTTCCATACTGTCCGGCTTATAAAAAGCCTGTCTCATTACAATATATCCCGCCCATATAACAGCGCAGGTAAAATAAAAAAGAATTCTTTTCACAATAATACTTATCATCACTTTACCCTCTTCCTTTTTTACTTATTGATACTCCTTTAGCTACCTACTAATTCTTTCTTTAGCCTTGCTTAAATCTTAGTGTTTTAGTAATAAAATACAGTAAAATTATTAATTGTATAGAAATAAGCATATAAATGAATTATTTTAATAGTACTTTACTTTTACTGCCTATTCAATATTCCCAAACTATTCATTCTTTCTTTTATTTTAACTAGATATTGCCTCGAGCTTTCTGGCTGCAATTCTTTTTAAAATATAATAGCTCATGATAAGAAGTAAATAAATAATACCCTTATACTTTATTGACTGTAAATCATAAACATTAACATAATACCAATCTTGAAGAAAGAAAAACGCTTTTGTTGGTTTCAGTAATGCTAAATACAAATAAAACGCTCCAAAAAAATCGGTAACTAGTGCTAAACATCCAAAAAACTCCAAACCCCTAATCAAATACTTAAATCTCGGTTTTCTTTTTTTATACATATATATCTTAACCAAAGACTTAACTATTCCTTCCAAATTATTCATTATCAGAACCAATAAAGTGTATAGAGTATAGACGAGTATAAGCAATATAACATAAATTGAGTATTTGTTATTAATATGAATATTTACAAACCAGTGTTCTATTAGGTCACATATTATTCTCTCTGAATGAAACACGCTGATTAATGTGCCAAGGAAAAAAAATACTATATATGTATATATAAAAATCATAAACCTACTCATGCTCTCCACTCCCTTTCTTAAAATAATTCCGTGCGTTTTTTGTATTTTACTTTTAAATCAGGGCAAGGCTTAACTGCTCTTTCCATTAAGCCCTGATTTAACTTTAGATAGCAGCATTCTTTAGCAATCAATACTGCCTTGAATCTTCTTCAGCTTTACCCCAATCAACAAAAACGCCTGTTTCAAAATCTTCCGGTATAGATTCTGCATAAAACCCTACGCTTGCCTCGCAATATGACCCAAAAACCATTAGGTTATCATCCTCTAAAAAATCACTTATCCCATCATGATCCCAGTCAACTGTTATAGCTATACTATTAGAAAACGCTGGCTGTCCCCAACAATTGATTTTTTGATTAATTGAAAAGGTACCATCCTTATTTTTTGTTGCATTTACTCCAAAAATATCCGAAATTGCTGACAAAGTCATATATGTGCTTCCATTTCGGACGCGGTTAAAATCCCAAACTGCAGATTCGTATCCGTTCCAGCTTACTTTTCTTCCACCTAAATAAACCTTTATTTTGTTTTTTCCTGGTTGTTTAAGCCAAGGCAAATCTTCACTTGCAGTATATTTATATTCCCTTTCGAAAACAGCAGTATGAGTTAACGGTTCGTAGCTTACTTTAAAGCCTAGCGCCTCAGCTATCGGCTTAACAGGTACCGTTAGTATATTCATTTGCAAATAATCATTAACATATCTCAAGGGCTTTACCTGACTAAAATCCACATTTACACCCTCAGCTATGATGCTGATATTTTCTTCAGTAATTACTGGTATCTGTGATGCAAGCCTATGCTGTCTAATTCTTTCCAGCATATCTCCAGTTGCTTTTTCTGCTGGAGTTAATGCGTATGATGAAATTGGTGTCATCATTAATACAGTACAAATTAAACTAACAATAATTCTTTTCACTTTTCTTCCTCCTTTTATTAATAATTATTTTTTAGCATTCATCCGGAATCGCCACGTCAATTATTGGTTGAACATCATGTTCTTCTGCCCAGTCCGTAAATTCCGTCACTACATCCTCCCATTCTGCTTTTATTTCTTCAATGCCAATATCCGGATTCTCCTCACGCAAAGATTTTACAAAATCTTCAAGGCTTACATAAAGACTTGCATCCAACCAGTCTGATAGTTCTGCAGAACCATAATTAACTTCAACCCCGTCAATAATAATTTTCTCCAGAATCTCAGCGTCAATTATTGTATCAAGGTCATTTTCTTCTGCCCATTCCGTAAACTCCAATATCACCTCCTCCCATTGTGTTTCTATTTCTTCAAAGCCGATATACGGATCTTGCTCCATCAAATCATCTGCAAATTCTTCAGCACTAACGTAATCATTTGCACCTAACCAATCTGATAGTCTTACGCAACCGTCTTCAACTTCAACTCCGTCAATAATACTATTAAGTTTTTCCTCTAGTACTTTTTTAGCCTCTAGCTCATTATTACGTTGGTTTTGATAAAGCTCTTTCCAAATATCATTTTTTTTATTATCCATCATTTCTTTTCCTCCTTTTTAGTCTAAATCTTCTTCATCTTCTTCATCTTCATCAACATCTCCGAATTCATCAACATCACCGAATTCATCTTCGTCAACATACCTATCAAGTTCTGGTACATAATCACTCGCCACATAAACCACTCGATTTTCTTCAATTGCTTTTGCAATTTGTTCCCTAGTCAAAGTACTCTTTTTCTTTTTTCCCATTTGTAAACCTCCATTTGTTTTTTTGTTACGGCGATTCTATATAACCTAGCCGTTGTTATATTTATATAATAACCTATCCCTCGAACCAAGTCAAGCATTTTTTATTTTATTTTATTCTTTATTTTGTTATATTCGTTTATTTGTGTTTTTTTTATTTTTTTTTCCTTTTTCTTCTGTTTTTTCTGCATTTAGCCGTTTTTTATGGCTTTATTTTTAAATTTTGCCCCTAAATTTTCATTTTTACATTTTTTGTAATTTCGACTTTTTTGCTCAAAAAAGCAGCCATACTCTCACAATGAGCGGCTGCTTAAAATTAATTTTTATTAAGTTTTTTCAAGTTTTAATAGCAAAAAGCTTTGTTTTTTCTTTTAAATCACTATTTTTTCTATAAAACACGCAAATTTCTATTCATTTCATACTATTTAAAGCAATTTTAGCTTATACGATTATGATATTATTCTATAAGTTTATCAATTTGTTTTACAAAAAAATCTTTCTAAAACATTTTATATAATGTTAAAGCACCAATAATTTCTTATTAATAATACCATATTTTACTTTAGTAGTAAATGATTTTTTATTAATTCATGTTTTTTTATTAATTCATTTCAAAAACAAATCATCAAACAGCTTAACCCTGTTGATAATTAATAAGTAATGTTTCCTCCCAAATGAACAGAAATAATATTTTTTACATCAATTGTATTAAATCTGTATTTGATAAGAATGCGAAAATTTCCCAAAACGTCAAAAATCATACTTCTCAGCAGAAAGATGAACGTTAACAACTTCGCTGTTTTATTCAGAATCAACCACTTTATTTTTTGATATATTGTCAAGGATGTAGTTGTCAATCTCCTAATTTTACCTTCTGGTTGTTTTTGTGTTTTACATATCTTCAATTATTTTTTTAGTGATTTCGTGATCAATCTTCGTATTATTAATACCAGATTTTTCTACATCTTTTACATTAAAAATATTCCATGTATGTTTTCTTTTCTTGCCTCCATTATCATAAAGAATATGTTTAAACAAAGACCTGTTTTTAGGGAAAAGACCAATATCTTCGGGAAATTCTTCTTTGCTTGAATATTTATAGAATAGCTTAATCCAGTTTGAAGATACAATTATATCATCCTCTTTTTTAATATAAAACCATTCTCCCAGCTTCTTTTGAATCCATTTTTCATAATCTGTACCGCTATAATCAGAGCGATCCAGCATTTCATATCTTTCAAAAATAACGTTTTCCAAATTCAAAGACAGCTCTTTCCTTTTTCCATATATTTCGCGAATTGATTTTTCCATTGGATCATATTGATATTTTTTCAACGAATTACACCAACGGCTGTTAGTTTTAGTATATGCATAACTATGTATTATTTTCTTGTATTCAAAGCAAAATTTGTCATAAAATGGGAGTGTTGACATAAGGGCATTAATTGTATTTTGGTCAACTTCTTCAATTCCTTTGAAATATTTATCTTTCACCCATATAAAATCATTGTCTTTGGGGAAAATATACTCAAATTTATTTACTAGAAAAAATCCCTCAATATCAATTTCAATTTTTGCTTTTTTATCATTCCAATTCCGCATAAGCTCCATAGTTTCATCATGTTCCTTTGAGAATTCTTTGTATTCTTCACCATCTGCTATATCTATTGCTATTTCATCTATGGCAATTGTTTCTATTTTCCCGTTACCTTCTGCAGTTCGACTGAATATATGACCCGCTATTACTTCATTTGCATTTCCTTTGGTACTAATTATCCCGCATTTCTCAATATCCTTTCCAAGTGATTCAATTATATTAATTTCTTCCTTTATTTTATCGATTATTTTTTCTGCAAATTTTTTATAATCTTCATCAAATTCTATATCTCTCTCGTCTACCAAAGACATAAGATCTTTATCTTCATCTTCTTCACGATTTTCATCAATTTCTATATTTCTTTCATCTATGTAAGAATTATGCTCTTTATCATCTGTACTTACTTTCTTTTTTTCTCTGTCATGAATTTTTTCTTTAACTTTATCATCTTCAAGTTTTTTAAGAACATTCTTCAAATCATCGATGCCTTTAGGGTTTTTAAGTATCATTAAAACGTCCAAACCAATCAAGCAATTCTTTGATGGCAGTAATGGCAAAAACCTTTTGATATATATTCCCATAGCAATATAAAAATTAAGAGTATTCAAATCAAAACCTTTTTTCTTTATAACATAACAAATTTTCAGTTCCTTATGGATACTGTTAAGGCGGTCAATTCTTCCAAAACGCTGTTCCAAACGGCTAGGAGTCGCTGGAATGTGGTAGTTAATCACATAATTATATGATGGAAAATCAATCCCTTGTTCTCCAATCTGATATGTCAATATCAGTACTTGTGGAATATCTTTGCCTTTGGTGCTGCTGAATTTATTCAGCAGTTTTTTCCTGTCGGCCGTTTTTCCTGTTACTATACAATATGTATTATTCGCATTTTTCTTATCTAATTCAAATTTATTAAATTTTTTCTCCTCTAACTTTTCACCAATTTCATAAGCATCCTTAATATATCGTACAAAAATGATAAATCTACTGTTATTGTTTTCATCACCTTCCATTGTTTTAATTATTTTGTCTGCAATAAATCCTTTAGCATCGTTTTCATATTCCCAAATCTCCGGCCACAATCTGCTTGATTTTCTGTCCGCAAAATCATTTTCATTATTTCCTTCAACTTTCTCAATATTTATTACTGTTTCCTTAAAATACCTTGATACTTCAGCTTCAGGATTGAAAGTTTTATATGCCTCCTTCAGCTTATCTTCAAGCTTGTTTTCAGGCTTTTCTTCAAGTAATATTTTTTGTGCAATTTCAGGATAACGGTTAATATCTTTTTCATTATTTTTTATAGGTGTTGCAGTCATAAATAAAATCTTTTCTGCTTTTAATTGTATCAGCTCTTTATAACGCTGTGTGTCTTCGTTTAAAAACTCATGAGCTTCGTCAACAACAATAAAATCATATTTGTTTTCTTCCTCTTTTTTAAATATCTTCTTTTCAATGTTTCTATAATCATAATTTATAATATCAATTTTATATTTTTGTTTATTAAATGTTCCTTCTTCACCCACCTTAAGGTTCAAAACATTTTCTAGTTTATATTTAAATTCCTCCACGACAGATGGTGCTGTGACAATCAGAACATGTTTAATTTCTTGTTTTATCTCTTGAAATAACAGCTGAATAATGGAAAAACCTGAACTGATTGTCTTTCCGGCTCCGACTTCATCAAAGATATACACTGCCTTATTTTTTTTTACTCGTTTCATATTTGCTAGCTGCAATGTAAACATATTAGTTTTTTCCTTATCCAATGATGCAAGATACAATTTCGCGTTCATATTTTTATCCCTTTCCCTTTTATGATCGGACAAACAACACTTTTATCATGCGCATTACTATCTCCGTTAGTAATCTAAACAGTAGTATTCATCTTTGTTTCTGGCCTATTCCCCACACTTTTCCCAAGTGTAGGAAGGTCTGAATTGTCATCTAACTAACCTGACGTGGCAGATGAAAAGCACTTTAATCATAGTTATCATTTGCTCTTTTTTGCCCTGAAACACCTTGTTTTTCATGGTTTTCTGGGGTTATTGTGAAATGTTTTGTTTGTTTATCAACCAGGCAAATTATATCAGATTTTAGCAAGTTGTGACTACCTGTTAGTAGTAAAATTAGTAGTAACGCTAGATGTGTTTACTGCTAAAAAACTGGTGCATCATAATATCTGCAATGCACCAGTCCAAATTATCACAGTCCTCGGATTAAAACATATTTCTAGCAATCTCCTTTGACGCATTATCTAATGCATCCCCTTGCATAATATTGTTTCTAATACTTGAGATAGCATCACTTACACGATAACGATTGATAAAATAATATCCCTGAAAATACGCCTGATAGTCTGTATTCTTCTCAATAACATTAAACAATGCCATTCTCACTAAGTTATCACAACAATACTTTGGAATATTAAGAATCATATTTGATCCATCTGGATTTTTCAAAACTCCTGAATATGTATACGAATAAACAGTACTTCTTATCCATATTCTTGAAGAAACTCCACTTGTAACTGCACCAAGATATTTCACATCTCCGTGTTCTGTAGTTACAATTCCATCACGCATTCCCAATATATCTCCTCTCTTAATGCTGTCGCACACATCATTTCTGTCATATTTACGATATTTAGGATACATAGACACTCTTACATTACTTTGGATAGTATTTGCAAAATCAGTCTTAATCTGATTGTAAATTGCCTCAACAAAATTATTATGTTCAACCATCTTATTTACCATATCCTTTAGATTTTCAAACACAATAAGCTCATACAACCGATAGTCTGCAGAATTATAATCTAGCTTGCCTCCACCCTGCACTAAGATAGTTGAATTAGGGTATATATAGCGTAATTCTTCATTCTTGTATACCTCATAGTTGTATTTGAAATCAGCGCCATTAATCTTACCAATATCAAACATTTCGAGCAATCTGTAACATTGTAAATAAGTATTAGGAAACTCTTTGAATCCCTTTCCGTTTCCTTTCTTGGCAGAATCCAAAAAATCACGAACGTTCTCCATAGTTACATTTTCTTCATCAATGCCATACATCAAATCATACAATGTAGATACTGAATCCGGGCGTGTCATAATAAAAACTGGCACTGATTCAAATGCACTCTTATATGCATTTTTATACCATTTTATCGTGTCAGCAAATGGTGCTGCTGTTCCCAAGAGTAAAACTGCATCTATTCCATCAATCCCCAATTCCTGCATTGTTCTGAACTTAACTTTAGTCGCTTCCTCAGGATCCATATCCCAAAGGCCTCTTGTATCGCGTAATACCAATGAAACCTTTTTCTCTTTAAGGAACTTAACAAACTCATCAACTGGAGGTACAACCACCTTAATTCTGCGTAAAAACCTATTGCTAAGTCTATTCTTAATAATATTTTCCAATCCCTTGTCATCACAGGAGTTTACATAATCCGCAATTGTATTTAACACATATTTCTCAAGTTCAGTGTTAGATAAGTTTACCTGCTTTACAAGTCCGAACGTGTTTTGTAAATACTTTCCTTCCTCACTATCCAACACCTCTGAAAACTTCTCGCAGCTAATCCTTTCCTTAAAGTCAGTTCCAAATACTCCCTTATAGTTTAGTAAAATCTCCTTCAAAACAATATCTTTTGCTTCAGAAGCATAAGTCCAATCCACCGTAAGTTGAGTTCTACAGTTACTCAATGAAAACATTTTACCTCTGTAATTAGGGTGACACAATGCCGTTGCAATTGTTGTCTTTCCACCTTTTGTTAAGCCTGTCATTAATAATACATATTCTTTGCTTCTCATAATTTTTCCCTTTCAGCTAATGAGCAGAACAAAGAGGCTTCGCCTCGTTA
>DFYO01000045.1 GCA_002381865.1 Clostridiales bacterium UBA4080
GTAATATGGACTAGATCCTTAGTCTAGCGCGTATGCCAATTCCGCCACAACTGCTTACTTGTTTAAAAATGAGCCACCCGGGACTCGAACCCGGGACACCTAGATTAAAAGTCTAGTGCTCTAGCCAGCTGAGCTAGTAGCCCATAAGCTGTTAAAATACTTAACAGCAAAAAAAATTATACGATAAATATGCCCTTATGTCAATACACTTTTAGAAATTACTTATAAAAAATATACCTATTGATTATAAGCTAATTACGAGATTAATCGCTTATAAACTTATTGTTCTAATATAACTTTTTTCTATACATCTGTTCTTACATCTGTTCTTACATCTGTTCTTACAAATAATTAAACATCTGACTTATAGAATATCTTTTATTTTCCTATATATTCCTTACCTAAATTTACGGTATAAAACCACTCAATAATATCCTTATCCTTTATCTCATATTCTCCTGCGCTTATATTGGGCATTATACCATTTACCTTGTAAATCCATCCGCTCTGTTGCCCGTAATCAAATTCACCAACATTATTAATACTTTCAATATAAATAGAATTTTTTTTGCCGCTATATTCAAAAGGAATTCTTTTTTGCTCTAATACTCTTTTCAATATATCATAAACCGTATCTCCCGATTTTATTCTAACTATTTCCGGCATCATAAAGCTTCCCCTGTCCTTAGGGCCCATAATTGACAGTGTAATTGTATTATAATTTGTTTGAGTTGTACCTTCTTTAATTGTCTTTTCTGCTTCTGTGCTTATACTATCATTATTCTTATCCTCATGGCTTTTATCGGGCATTTCACCTATAATAGCGACAGCTTTTTTATCTTCTGATAATTTAGATTCTATATTTTTTATATCTTTATTCTCATTATTTTCATTTTTACCATCAATGCCTTCAATATAATTGATATCCTCTGTATTATCAATTGTTAGTTCAGGGGCTTGTTCCCCTGAACTAACTGACTGTAAAATTTCTGCTTCTGTTTTTGTAAAAGAGGAATTAATATCACTTTTCTTTGCACATCCGCTAAATAACAGCAGTATAAAAAAAATACAACTTATCTTTTTAGAAAAGGTTTTTAATTTCTTTTTTTTATTATGTTTTATTTTCATGTTTTTCTCCTGCATTGCCAGAGTTATTAATCCTCTATTGAGGTTGTAAAGCTTTTTGCATTTCAAAAAGCTTTACAACAATAACCGCCGTCATTTCTCTAGTCACCTTTGTTTTTGGTTTAAAGCTAATGCCATCACCAATCATTATATTGTTATTATATACTGCGGCTACTGCTTCTTTAGCAAAGCCAGATATCATATTTGCATCATTTATTTTTATTTCTGCATTATCATTTTTTAATATAAAAGCTCTGTTAATCATTGTTGCCATTTCTTCTCTGCTAATATTTTTTTCAGGTGAAAATAGCTTTTCCTCTGTTCCTTTAATAATTCCTTTTTCATAAGCTTTATAAATATAGTTCTCATACCATGAACCGGGCTCTATATCTTTAAAAACTTTATTAAAATTGTCTTGTGGCTCTTCACCTAGAAGTCTTATAAGCACAGTAGTAAATTCTGCTCTAGTAATCTCTTTTTGAGGTATAAAATAAAGCTTGTCATCTGTATTCTTAATACCCGTCATCAGATTGTTTTTCGAGGACTTCATAATATAATCTCTTGACCAGCTTGAAAATTCACTTTGGTCCTGAAAATTTTTGTTATCAGCAATTTCAAATAGCTTTTCTGTTTTTTCATTTAATCTGCTATAAGCCTCATAAGCCATTAATGCCTGCTCTGAAGCCATTTCATTGGCTTTTTCTCCTATTACATGCACATATCCGCCTTTCTCATTTGAGAAGCTCATTAGCGCTGAGATTAGATTGCCCTTTTCTTTTATAAATTCCTTTGACAGAGGATTTATTTCTAATGAAGCTAACGCAATAATAACCTGTGAAATACTCTCACTGCTATATACTCCCCATTCATTAAAGCCTCCATTATCTAGCTGCATTTTAGAAAGCCAGCTTACTGCATTTTCAATTATTATATTTAATTGTTCTTTATTGATACCTGCATTTTCAGGCAACTCATTAGTTTTGTAGTATGCAAGGGCTTGTAAGGCCATAGCAGTAATATCTATACTGCTTTTTCCGTCCTTATATAAGCTAAAACCACCATCTTTATTCTGATAACTAATAATTAAATTAAAAAGCTCTCCCTCTTTTAACGGATAATCATCTTCAATTTTATAGCTAGCAGAATTTAGTGCAAGAAGCCCAAAAATTGGACCTGTCACTCCCTGCCTATCAATTTTTTCATATTTTAAAAGAATTTCAACTAAATTGATATTTTCAATTTTCTCAGCGTCTAAACCTGCTGCCCCTGCTACTAATATTATTTTTGCTAGGTCTGTTGCTTTATTATAATTTCCTTTACTCTCTATAATATCATTTAAAATAATAGCTTTATATTTTTCCACATCTTTTCCTGTTTTTGCTAAAGCAAATATACTCCAAAGGGTAGGATTTTCATTATATAAATAACTGCTCAAGAGGTTTTTCTCTGTTTCAATATTTTTAGTGTTAATTATATCTCCGGCAGGAAGTATTGGCTCCAATTCTTCTTCCTCTTCTATTTCTGAAGTATAATACCATATAAGATTATCCCCAGCTTTTAATTTATAGCTTCCTGCTCCTTTATTGGGAGATATCCCATTAACCTTATACATCCAGCCACTTTTAGGTCCTTTATCAAATTCCGCCAGATTATTAATTGCAATTACATAAATATCCGAGCCCGATCCCTTAGTCTTTATTTTACCGCTTCCTACTGCTTTTGCTAGCGCACTATAGGCTGTTTCATTTGCTGTTATAGCAAGCTTTGTTTTTCCAAGCATTGTGGAATCATATCCCTTAACAGTAATACTAATTTCTTCTTTTTCATCGTCTTGAGCATTGCCCTCTGTTGAAGCTTTTGTATATGCAACAAACTTTGTGAAATGTTTAGTCCAAACAATCAAATCATTTCCTACATCAATTCTTGCATCCTTTCCAGGCTGAAGCTTTTCAGCCTCCTCATAGGTATCAGCAGGCAAAATCGAAGTTATTTCTTGTAGGTTTCCATTCTTATCTGCAAAGCCAATCGCCTTTCCTGCAAGATTAGGAAATACAAGCCTTACTGGCTTATCAAAGCTTAAGGAATAATCTGTACTGCCTACTTCAATTATTTGATTTACATTTGCATTATTAACCTTTATCAAGGAGTTTGATATAAGCCTTGGTAGTGCAATTGTTCCATCCCATCCATTCTCTGCTTCAACTCTTGTAGCTGCAGGTATTGTCATTCTAATATCTCCTGCCTGAGTTACTGATACAGTATTAATATAAGGCAGTTCTGCACTGATTATTTCATCTTCACTATTAGTCTGCAATTCTAGCTTAATTGGATTAGTTGTATCTGCAAGTCTCAAATTCAAAGCTTGATCAACTTCTACTTTATGGTCATTCTCATTTAACTGTTCCTCATCAATTTCTGATTGTTCAGCTTCTATATAACTTACAATCCTTTTTTGTCTCACTATACCAGGATATGAACCCGCATTTTCTTTGCTAATATTACAAATATACTCGCCAGCTAAAAAGGGGCTTTCTAAAATTACTTCTCCCTTAATATCAGTGATATATTCTTTATTATTAAACTCAATCTTAATTCCTTGAAGCTTTTTTTCTACTTGTGAATTGGTATTCCAATCAAAGTAGCTTGTAGCAACTGTTAATTTGTTATTTTGACCAAGGGTAATTTCTTGTGAATCAATAGTTATTTCCGGAAAATATGTATCTGGCGGATACATACCATAATAAAAGGTAATCTGGTCATTTTCCTGAATCAAGTAGCTATCAGCACCTACAGAAGCCATCTCTCCATTGATTGCAAAAAGCCAGCCATCCCAGCCTCCAAATTTTCCTGCAGTATCTCCTCCTATTGAATTTATATATTCTCCCCAAGCGCTAGAGGTAATATTATATTCAATATTTTCCTTTGTTAAGGCTTGCTTTAAAGCATCCATTGCTGTTAATGCTTCATCTGAATAAACTACTTCTGTATTTTTATTTATTAAACTAGCTTCACTGCCTTCAACACACAAGTTAATATTAATGTTGTTTTCAATTGCTTCCTGATATCTTAACCCTAAAAATGTGCTTGTATTTATTTCGGCATCATTAATCGCAATTAAAGCCTGTGCCGTTGCGCTAGCATTTGATTGTCCGGATATATCATAGGAAAAGGATTTATCCTGTAGCTGAAAGCTTAAAAGAGCATCAATCATTGAATTGCCATTTTTTAGCCACTCTGCTGCCTCAATATCCTCTCCGACAGCAATTAATCCTGAAATTACAGTTGCAATACTATTTGAATTTTCAGTCCCCCATGAGCTAAAGCCACCTGATGGATTTTGAATGCTCTTCAAGTGAATAATTGCATTGCTTACTGCTTGCTCAACACTATCCTCTTCAATAAATGGAGCTAAAGCAAGTAATGCCATCCCTGTAATATCAGGATCTCCATTATCTCCAAATATATTAAAGCCTCCATCCTGCTTTTGCTGTGAAAGAAGATAATCAACTGCTAAATCATCATTATATTCTTTGTCTGTTTGATTTAAGGCAATCATAGCCCAGATATGCAGATTTAGCCATTGATCTATTTGACCTGTTACTTGATTTTGCTTATCTATTAATTCATTTACAATATTTCTTTCTTCAAACAAAATTTCCGGATTATCATTCTTGGCTAAGGTTCCTAAAATCATACCAACATAATCCGAGGTACTTACTGCATCTAAGGGATAATCCTCTTCTTTCCACTCTATAGGCTCCCATGGACTTTCCTTAAGATTTTCTCCTGCTCCATTAATTGCAACTAACTCCCACCAGGAATCAAGTTTTGTATCATTATTTTTATAATAGTTTACAACTTGCTCCGGCAAGGTTTGCTCCGCTGCAATTGATGTAATATTAACACTTAATATTACTGTTATTAAAGCCATAAATATAGCTAACGCTCTGTTTATTACTAATAGATTTTTTTTCATATCTTCTTAGTACAAAATAAATTGTACGCTCCTTCATAGTATAATATTTTTCATAGAATTTAAGTATATCTTTAGTTTAAAGAATACTTTTTTAGGAATAATGGCTTCTTGAATTTTAACCTTTCAGCATAATTTCCCATAAAAAAATCTCTTTTCTATTATTGAGAAAAGAGATTTTTTCAGCACAACAAAACCTTGTTATACATTCAAACACCCCCTATCGCTCGTAGAGTTTTAGTGTACAAATAAAGGCATGTCTTCTGACTCTGGTTCATAGAATTTTCACCCTTCCCGGTATTATCCAGTGGTATTGTGAAATCCTCCCCATTACAGCGGCGGGACCGTGCAGGAATTACACCTGCTTCCATTTTAACTAAACACAGCTTCCTCAAACTTTTAAATTCCAGCAAAAACTTGTTCTGCCAAAAGCTATGTTAGACCTTTAATGTTTCCTTATTAAATTATAAACTATACTAACATGCTATATTGTATTTTGTCAAATAATCAAAGCTATTTCCCTTTTACCGATGATAATTATTACTTTAAAAATAATTCTAATAAAAATTAACTTTCCTTTAGAAATGCTTTTTATTCATCTACAATTGCAATTTTAAGGTTAAAAAAACTGACCTCTAATATATAGA
>DFYO01000066.1 GCA_002381865.1 Clostridiales bacterium UBA4080
GAGGAAAGTCCGAGCTCCATAGGGCAGGATGCCAGATAACGTCTGGTGGAGGCGACTCCAAGGCTAGTGCAACAGAGATATACCGCCAAAGAAATTTGGTAAGGGTGGAAAGGTGAAGTAAGAGCTCACCGCTCTTTTGGCAACAAAAGAGGCTATGTAAACCCCATTCGGAGCAAGATCATATAGGAGGCGATACGGTGGCCCGTCGTGTCTTCTGGTAGGTTGCTAGAGCTTACTGGCGACAGTAAGAGTAGAGAGATGATCGTCCAAGACAGAACTCGGCTTATCGGTTTGCTCATATTAAAGGACTAAAACACGTGCAAATTGTACGTGTTTTAATTGTATATAATAATATTTTGTATTTTGAAAAAAATGATGTGCAAAGACTAATACATAAGCTAATACTCAACGGGAGGAAGATTTTTTTATCCGACAAGCAATAATTGCTGCAGGATTAATAAATCAACAGTGGAACAATATATAATAATAATCGTCAGAATAAGTAACTATTAAAATTTTACTTAAGGAGATGAGGATAATGAATTTAAGAAAAAACATAATTACAAAGATTATAGGGCTAATAATCATTACTACCTTTGTTTTGGGGGGCTGCAAAGGTAAGAGCGATGAATTGACAAAAGATTCAGCTCCCGCAAAAGATTCGGTATATGATATTAGCAAAGAAGCTGCAAGCAGCCGAGATATGGAAGCAGAAGAGGAGCTAACAGCTAATAATCAAGAAATGAAGGATAAAGCTATAGACCAAAGAAGAATTATCCAAAGAAAGAATTATATAATGGAAACGCTGGAGTTTGACAATTCAATGAAGCAATTAGAGGAGCTTTCTTCAGGTTTAGCTGGTTATATCGAGAGTTCTAGTATTTCGGGAAAAGAAATAAATAATACCTATTCTTCAGAGCTGCGAAGAGCATATTATGTATTTAGAATACCGTCAGATAAGTTAAGCATATTTCAGGAAAAAATAAAAAAAATAGGAAATATAATTACAGAGGAAACCAATAAGGAGGATGTTACTTCACAGCTAGTAGATATAGAGGCAAGACTGATCAGCTTAAAGACACAGGAAAAAAGACTGCTTGAGCTAACTGAAAAAAGTGGCAGCCTTAAGGATATTCTTGAAATTGAAACTAAATTGTCAGATGTTAGATATCAGATAGAATCATTTATGGCTTCAAAAACCAACATAGAAAATCAAGTTCAGTATAGCTATGTAAATCTTCAGCTAAAGGAAGTAATTAAGCAAACTGAATTACAAAAGCCAGCAATTACAATAGGAGAAAGGATTCTAAAAGGATTTACTAATTCTCTTTCAAATGTTGGTGATTTCATTGTTAATTTTATTGTATTTTTTATTAGCGCAATTCCATATCTTGTAATGCTGTCTGTTTTGACAGTTGCAGGAATATTTATATGGAGGGAAGCTAGAAAAAAAATTAAGCCTAAAAAATAGATATAAACAATGTTTACAAATCTAATAATAATAGTATAATTAAATAATAAGTATATTCAAATATTATGATGTATTTAGGAGGAAGAATATGGAGATAGGATTAATTGGATTAGGTAAGATGGGCTATAATCTTGCACTTAATATGAAAGACAATAATATCGATATAAAAGCTTTTGCTAGAAATAAGGAAACCCTTAAAAAGGCTGAGAAAGATGGCATAGAGGTATATTCAAGTATTCAGGAGCTGGTGGAGGGATTGAAAACTCCAAGGATTATCTGGATTATGGTTACAGCTGGAGAGCCAGTGGATAATGTAATCACTGAATTATTAAAATATATCTCGCCAAAGGATATTGTAATAGATGGAGGAAATTCAAGATTTGCAGATACCATAAGGAGAAATGAGTACTTAGAGCAAAGGGGAATATTTTATATTGACGCTGGGACCAGTGGAGGAATTAACGGTGCAAGATATGGTGCATGTATTATGGCAGGTGGAGAAAAAGAAGCAATTAAGAGAGTTGAACCTGCGCTTAAAGCTATTTGTGTGAAGGATGGATTTCTTCATGTCGGAGTAACAGGTTCTGGCCATTATGTGAAAATGGTCCATAATGGTATTGAGTATGGAATGATGCAGGCAATAGGAGAAGGCTTTGCAATATTAAAAAAATCGGGATTTGATATGGATTTTCAAAGGGTAGCTAAGGTATGGAATAACGGATCGATTATTGAGGGCTACTTGATGGAAATGACTCAAAAGGCTTTTGAGGATAATGGTAATTTAGAAAAAATATTACCAGTAATTGATGCTATGGGAGAAGGGCAATGGACTGTGGAAGAAGCAGTGAAGCTGGGAGTAAGTGCTCCTGTAATAGCGAATTCGCTATTTGTAAGATATGCGTCAAAGGACTATGAAGCTTTTTCGGACAAAGTAGTTGCTGCTATTCGAAATGAATTTGGGGGGCATCAATTACATTTAAAATAGGGGTGAGAATATGACAGAGGCTTTTGTTTTTTCGATTTTTGGAGCAACGGGAAATCTTGCATTTAATAAACTCTTTCCAGCTTTGTATCAGCTTTATCAGGATAAAAAGCTGAGTAATATTTCAATGGTTGCAATTGGAAGAAAAAATATTTCTGAGACAGAGTATCTTTTGGAGGTTGAAAGGTCTGTTCAAAATAAGCTAAAGCATTATATTCATAATACTTTGACGGAGTTTCTGGAAAAAATAACGTACTATCAGATGGATTTTCAAGAAAAGAACTCTTACGAGGGATTAAAGAATCTTTTTGAACAGCTAGATACTAATATCAATGAAAAGGCAAATAGGATTTTTTATCTTGCCACAGCACCTTCAGACTTTTCAGTTATCTCTCAAAATCTTAAAGATAGCGGGGTGCTTGAAACAACCGCACATAAAAGAGCAGTTTTTGAAAAACCCTTTGGATATGATTTGAATTCTGCTAAAGAGATAAATAAGGTATTAACAAGGATATTCCAGGAAGAGAATATTTTTAGAATTGATCATTATCTGGGAAAAGAAATGATTCAAAATATAATGACTATCAGATTTTATAATCATATCTTTGAAAATGTTTGGGATAATAAATCTATTGACAATGTTCAGATTACAATTAAGGAAAATGAAGGAGTTGAAGGCAGAGGAGGTTATTATGACCGTTCAGGAGCCTTGAGAGATATGATACAAAACCATCTGTTTCAGACACTTGCTATTGTTGCGATGGAAAAACCTGAAAGCTTTGAGACAGAGCAAATAAGGAATGAAAAGGTGAGGGTTTTAGAGAATGTTAAGCTAGAGCTTCAGAATATAGAAGCAAAAAATATAGTTTTTGGTCAGTATAATGGATATTTGAATGAGGACAAGGTAGAAAAAAATTCAAAAACTGAAACCTTTGTAGCTATGAAATGCGAAATAGACAACAAAAGATGGAAGGGTGTGCCGTTTTTCTTAAGAACGGGGAAATATTTAGATAAAAGAGAGGCAGAGGTTATTATCGAATTTAAAAAGACTTCAATGAATAAAGAGGAAGAGAGTATAGAACCTAATCTGCTTATTATTAAAATACAGCCAGAGGAGGGAATTTACTTTAAAATAAATACCAGAAAACCAAAGACTGAAAGAGAGATTATGCCTGTGAGCATGGATTATTGTCAATCCTGTAATATATATTACCGTTCCCCAGAGGCTTATGAAAGACTATTGTGGGATATAATTCAAGGAGACTCAACTCTTTTTACAAGATGGGATGAGGTTGAAGTTGCATGGAAGCTTGTTGAGTCAATAATAATGCATTGCAGGAATAAAGAGTGCTTAGAAATATATGATAAAAAAACCAAGGGGCCTGAAGGCGCAGAAACTCTTATAGCTAATTATAACAGACAGTGGTGGAGTGTTGAAGATTTGGAAAGAGCAAAATTTGATTTTTGACAGCTTCAAGGAGAAGGAGAAGGAAATGGCAATCTTTGATATTTCTATGGATATTAATAAGGATATGATGGTATATAAAAATAAGGAAGAAAAAAAACCTGTTTTTTATCAAGCTTCTAATCATAAAGAAAACGGACATTATGAAACTGAGCTCAAGATGAATCTGCATACGGGAACTCATATTGACGCACCACTGCATATGCTTGAAAATGCCGAAACTATGAGCTGCTACAGTCCTGATAGCTTTATTAGAAAGGCAAAGGTTCTTGAGCTTACACATATTAATGGAGCTATTAGTAAAGAGCATTTAGAAAAACATACGATTACTTCAGGAGATTTTATTTTACTTAAAACAAAGAACTCCTTTGAAAGTGCTTTCAATCAGGAGTTTGTGTTTTTAGATGTCACCGGAGCAAAGTATTTAGCTGAAAAAAATATTTCGGGCGTTGGAATTGATGCGCTTGGAATAGAAAGAAGTCAGCCAGAACATGATACACATATTGAACTGATGAACAAGAAAATTATGATTTTAGAAGGCATAAGATTAGAAGGTATAGCTGAAGGAGAATATGTTTTATTGGTATTACCAATAAAGCTAAATGGTATGGAGGCTGCACCTGCAAGGGCGTTGTTAATAGATAAAGAGCATATAGATATTATTGCAAATATGATAAAATAATCCTTAGACAAGTTTAGCAATAACCTGGTTTTTGCCCTTGGATTTAGCTTGATAAAGAGCTTCGTCTACACGATCAAAAACATGCTTTTTTGTATCGCTTCCTAATATTTCAGTAACACCAATACTTAGGCTGACAGAAGTATTTTCCTTCCAGTGTATTTGTGTTGCGTTTTCAAGTATTCTGTTAGCAAGAAACATTGTGTTTTCTAAATTAGATCTGACTATTATACCAAATTCATCTCCGCCCCATCGAAAGAGGATGTCGTTATTTCTTTTGCATTCCTCAAGCAGACGGGCAACACGGATTATTATTTCATCGCCAGTACTATGTCCCATTTCATCATTGATTTTTTTGAAATCGTCAATATCAATAAATATAAAGGTTGAGTCAATATTATAATGACAGGTAAGCTCTAAGGCTTCGTTTAATTTGTAATTAAAAACAGAGCGGTTATAAACCTGAGTAAGAGGGTCTAAGGAAGCCTCGTCAAGTATTTTTTCATTAGAATAATCAAGAAGCTTAATGGTTACGAGAAGTATAATGGACAGAATCATAACTACAATAACTAGAGTAAAAACAAAGGTATTAAGTATTTGAGTAGATAAATCCTGAACAATAATAAGGTAGCTATCTAGCTCCTTGATAAACTTGAAGCTGACAAACCTATTACTTTCTGTATAATAGGAGAAATCCTCGGATTGATTTTTGGTAATTTGAGCAATATCAAGATTAGAAAGCTTTGATTGCATGGCAGAAGAATCCTGATTAAGTGCCTGTAATACAGTGCTGTCAATTTTTCCAGAAGAATCAATTACAAATACAGATGCATTAAGCTGAGAAACGGAGTTTCTAGTTTTGATAAGAGAGTTTGTATAATCTAATCCAATCATAATAATTCCGAGAGGATTGCCAGAGGAATCCTTTATAGTAAAAAGATTATTGAAATACAAATGGTCATTTTCATTAACAACTAATGGTCGATAAGCCCGGGTGGATTTGTTTGATTTCATAGCGAAAAACCATCCGTCTTCTGTATTTGAAGCATCCATTTGCTTTTCAAAGCCTTTTTCGGAATAGCTTTTATTAGTTTTAAAGGAAATAATTCGAACAATGTCATAACCATATATAGTTTTTATGTTATTTAGATAGGAGCTTATTTTTTCAGAGGATTCAGTGGAGGAGTCAAAAATATTGTCAGCAATATAGGGGTCATTGCCTATAAAGGTTGTAAGCTGTGCGGAGTTAAAAATTGTGTCATTTAAGGCAATATAGATGGAGTTTGAGATGGAATAGGCAGAAGCCTTTGCACTTCCCTTGAGAGTGCTTTCAATGGCAAAATAAAGAAACGTCATAATGACTAATAATATAATAAGAAAAATAGCGGAAATTGTTATAATAAATCGTTTCTTTAGCCAATTAAGCATTTGTAAGTCCCCATAAAGCTTGTATAATTTTATTATATAAGATAAAATAATTATATTAGATAGATAAGAAAAAGTAAAGTGAGAGAGGTGAATATATTGAGACTGATTTCTTTATCAGAAGCGGAGGAAGGCATGCTGGTTGGACAAACCATATATGGAGCTAACGGCGAAATAATGGTTAAGGAAGGTTCCAAGCTTAGCGACAGAGTTGTGCTTAAGCTTAAAGAGTCATATTGGGAATATCTGTATATTGACGATGAGTATTCAAAAGATGTTGAAATCAAGGGAGCTATCTCTAATGAGGTAAGAAATAAGGCTATACAGCTTATAAAAGCATTATATATTACTATTCAAAAGGCAACAAAGGATGAGAAAGGATTGAATTTATATGATAAAATCCTTCACAATCAGATGCAGAGCTGTTTAGGAAGTATCGATGATATTCTTAATGATATTATATCCTACGATATTTCTTTAGTAGATTTTTTTGACGTAAAAATGCTAGAAAATTATAAATACGCACACAGTGTTAATGTTTCAGTTATTTCTTTAGTACTTGGAAAGGCCCTTGGTTTAAATGCTTATGACCTATATAAGCTGGGGGTAGGTGCTTTTTTTCATGACATGGGACAAATGTTTATTCCGGACAATGTATTGAACAAAGACGATGTATATACAGAAGCAGATTATAAAATAATGAATCAGCATGCTGAACTGGGATACAGATATGCAAAGGATAATTTTAATTTACCTACAACAAGCTATCTTGCAATTCTTCAGCATCACGAACGATTTGATGGAACTGGCTATCCAAACCAAAAAATTGGGGAAGAAATTAGTTTGTTTGGTCGAATTGTAGCCGTAGCGGATGTATTTGATGCACTTACATCCCCTAAAAAATATCGAGAGGCTATGTCACCGGTTTTGGCATTTAAGCATTTGATTAATAACTCTGGAAAAGCCTTTGATCCTAAAATTGTCAAGCTGTTTGTTTCAAAGGTATCACCTTATCCAATAGGCTTTAGCTTAACAATGGCAGAAGGCATGGAGGCAATAGTAATAGAAAATTTTGAAGATAACCCATTTAATCCAAAAGTAAGAGTTTTTAAAGAAAATAACAAGATTCTTTCTAATCCTTACCTAAAAATGTTATTTGATTAATTAAAAAGAGGAGAGATAAATATGAGTATACCTACACCACATATAGAAGCAAAAGATAAATCCATGCTTGCAAGGACGGTACTAATGCCAGGAGATCCTTTGAGAGCAAAATATATTGCAGATCATTATTTAGAGAGTGTTATTCAGTTTAACCATGTTAGAAATATGTTTGGATATACAGGAAGCTACAAGGGTAAAAAAATATCTGTAATGGGCTCAGGAATGGGAATGCCAAGTATTGGAATATATTCCTATGAGCTATTTGCTTTTTACGATGTGTCTAATATTATCAGAATTGGATCTTGTGGAGCATATAGCAGAGAACTTAACCTTTATGATGTTATACTGGCAGAGGACTGCTGGTCAGAATCAACCTATGCAAAGGTTCAGGGAGGCTATGAGCTGGATGTAATTGAAGCATCACAAAAACTTAATCTAAAAGCGGAGGAAGCTGCTTCAAAGTTAAATATTCCTATACATAAAGGGAGGATTCATTCTTCAGATGTATTTTACAGAAAGAATTTTGAAGATTATAAAGAAATTAGAGATAGCAAAAAGTGTATAGCTGTTGAGATGGAATCCTTTGCACTATTTGCAAATGCTAAGGTATTAAATAAGGAAGCGGCATGTCTTCTTACGGTTTCTGATTCTCTTGTTTCAGGAGCTGTTACAACAAGTGAAGAAAGACAAAAAGCATTTAATAAGATGATGGAAATTGCATTAGAGATGGCATAAAGATTATAAAGGGGAATGGGATACTATGTCGCTAAAACACAATGAGATCTATGAGAAATTGTTAAATAACAGATATATTGGTATTGCTGTTCACGAAATGATTTTTGACAAACAAGGAAAACCTGTGGATTATAGATTTATTGATTTGAATTCTACCTTCGAAAAAATAACAGGCTTTAAAAAAGAAGAGGTAATTGGAAATACAATAAGAAGTATTATGCCTGATATTGAAGAGGAATGGATAATAATTTTTGGTGAGGCTGTAAAAAGTGGGAAAGAGAGCTATTTTGAACGCTATCAGAAGGGACTTGAAAAATGCTTAAAGGTACATGTTTATTCGTATGAAAAAAACAAATTTGTAACCTTGATTATTGATGCTACCGAGGATTATCTGCATAGGGAATTTTTAAAGGAAGAGGTAATAAGGAATAATATTGCTGCAAAGGCAGCAAAAATTGCCTTTTTCAAATATGATATTGAGAAAAGACAGCTTAGCGTTAGTGATTATTGGTATGATCTTATTGGAGCAAAAAACAAGGTTATCGATATCAATAAGTACTTTCTTACTCATCTTCATCCAAATAACCTAGAAAGGCTGTCTATTGACATGAAAAGCATCAAGCATTTTTCGGAATATCAATGCGAATTCAGAATATACCATGAAAAAAAGAAAAAATATATCTGGATTAGGCATAACTCAGTACTTGTGCTAAATTCTGAAACAAATAAAAGAGAGCTGATTATTGGAATTCATCAGGATATAGATGATGAAAGAAAATCCAAGGAAGAAATTGAAAAGCTTGTAAAAATGCTGGACTTGGGAATGAGAAATGCTGGAATTGATTTGTGGGATTATGATGCTGAGACAGACCTAATAACCTTTAGATCGTATAATGATTTTTCAAGTGGAGGCAGCAGGAGATCCTTCTTGCTACCTGAGCATATTGAGCGCATTAACGAAGAGGATGCTGGTGATTTTATAAAGCAAATTAACAGTATTAATTCTCAAGCGAACAATACAATTAATGCCAAGTACAGAATCTATAGTCCAAGAGAACAAAGGGAAATATGGGTAAGCAATAACGGAAGGGTAATAAAAAGAGATTTTAAAGGGAATGTAACACGTGCAGTAGGAATTACCCAAGATATAACTGAAAGAGTGGAAAGAGAACAGGAATTGGTATTAAGCCATAAGCGCTTAAAGCTTGCACATAAAATAGCTCATTTGGGCGGATGGGAGTATTACATTGAGCATGATAAATTTGTGCTTAGCGAAGAAGCAGCAGAACTTTTGGACCTACCTTTAAGCGAAGATTATTATTCGCTCTCAAAGCTTGAAAACATGCTTGGAATAGAACAAAAGGAGCAGCTTCAAAGATTTATTAATAATATGAAGAAGCTTGAACAGTTTGAAGATGAATTTTATCTTAATACAAGCTTAAGAACCAAAAAATTTCACGTAATAGCAGTAAGAAATAATGATAGACAAGGAAAACTTATTAATATTATGGGAACCTTTCAGGATGTAACAGATAGAAATTCTCTTGAAGAAAGACTACGACAGGCAGAAAAGATGACGGCAGTAGGACAGCTGGCAGGTGGAATTGCCCATGATTTTAACAATATATTGATGGCTACAAGCGGATATGCAGAGCTAATAAAATATAACAGTACTGATCAGAAAATTATTGAATACTGCAATAAGATAATGTACTCTGCTATAAATTCGGCAGAACTGACAAAAAAACTATTAGCTTTTTCCAGAAAAGATAGCTTGATTAAAACAAAAACCAGTATACATGAATGCATATGCAAGGCCTTTGAAATACTAAACATTACAATAGATAGAAATATTCATATAGAGCTGGATTTTACTGCACCAAATGACTGGGTTATTGGAGACAGCACAGAGCTTCAGAATGTTTTTATTAATATGTGTTTGAACTCTAGAGATGCAATGCCTGAGGGCGGTTATATAAAAATATTCACAAAAAATATTGAGATTAACGATGACAATTACAATATAAAGGAATTTGTATTAGAGAAGGGAAAATATATTTTAATAAAGGTTGAAGACACAGGCTTTGGGATTATAAATGAAAACAGGAAGAAAATCTTTGAACCCTTTTTTACAACAAAAGAGATTGGCAAGGGCACTGGGCTCGGATTATCTGCAATTTATGGAACTGTAGTTTCACATAGCGGAGCAATAACTGTTGAGAGTGAGGTAGATAAAGGAACTTGCTTTGACATTCTGCTTCCAGTTATCAACTAGGTTATTGACATACATGGAAATTAATGAGAAAATTAAACTCAATAAATACATAGGTGCTTTTATTAAGATAATAGGGAAAACGGTTAAAATCCGTTGCAGCCCCCGCTACTGTAATTAACTTAAGACTTCAATAATCCATTGGGAAACTGAGAAGGAAGAGGTCTATATTGTTATTAGCCAGGAAACCTGCCATGTATTTGTATAATTATTCTTTCGGTGGGAAAGGATGGTAATCATAAAATATATGCTTACTCAGCCACGCCTATAAAGGGTGTGGTTTTTTAGCTTTAGATTTATATGAAAACAGCTAAAGAATTAATATGATAGCCATACACAACCAAGCAAAGAAAATATCATAATAAGAAGGGTTAAAAGATGAACAAAAAAACAAACAAAAATCAAAAATTTATTTTGGCAGCTATAGTGGTTATAGCACTTGCAATTGCTATTTATTTTATTGCCACTGCAATTGATGGGGATAAGAATACTAAGAAGGAAAAGCAACAGGTTTCTCTAATGGATAAATACGGCAATGAAGTTACTATATCTCAAAAACCTGAAAAAGTAATTTGCTATTCGCCGGAGCTAGCAGAAATTCTATATGCAATCGGAGCAGGAGACACTCTGATTGGACGTTCAGAGTATTGCGATTATCCGGAAGAAATAACAAAGGTGAAAGCAGTGGGAGATATATTGAATATTAATCTGGAGAGCGTTATGGAAATGAAACCTGATTTAGTGCTGCTATCTTCAATGGCATCGAAGGAGCTGGTGAGCAGCTTAAACAGTAAGGGAATTACTGCTCTTCAGCTTGATGCAGATACTTCTGCAGAGGGAGTTTATACCTATATTGAAGCAATTGGTAAAATTTTTGACAAAGAAAATAAAGCAGAAGAACTTATTAAATCGATGAAAGAGGATATTGAAGAAATAAAAAATAAAACTAAATCCTTAGATAAACCACTTGTATATTTTGTTGTTTCAGCAGGTGAATATGATTCAGGAGCAACAGGGGATACCTTTATTGGAGAGCTGCTTGAGCTTGCGGGAGCTGAAAATGCAGCAAAGGATGGCACAAACTGGATGTATAGTATTGAAAAGCTGCTAGAAAAAAATCCCGATATTATTATTTGCTCAAAGCTTTATGATACAAAAAAACTGATTATGCAAACAGAAGGCTATAAAGACCTAGAAGCAGTAAAAAACGGAAAAATTATTGAGGTAGATGAAAATATTTTTTATCGTCAGGGGCCTAGAATGACAGAGGCTATTTTAGAGCTGGCAAAGCAATTTCACCCTGAAGCATTTAACTAATGAAAAGAATCAGGAGGTAGTAAATTGTATAGAATAAGCAATAAGGCTAAGCTTATAATTCTTATTGCATTGTGCATTGGAATTGTTATAGCGTCTGTAGCAATTGGAACTGTGAAAATATCTGTATGGGAAAGTGTAAGAATTATTTTTTCACAGATACCATTGTTGGGAAAGTATATCAGTATTGAAGGCATAGAACCCTCATATAGTACAATAGTTATGGGCTTGAGATTGCCAAGAATACTACTGGCCTTACTTGCTGGAATGGGACTTGCAGCCTCAGGCTGTGTATATCAAGGAATTTTTTCAAATCCCATGGCAGATCCATATTTGATTGGAATTTCCTCAGGTGCGGCACTTGGTGCAACTATTTCTATGCTGCTGCCAATACCTGAAAAATATCTTCAGTATGGGCCTATTGGCATATTTGCTTTTATAGGAGCATTGCTGGTTATGGTATTTGTATTTTCAATCTCAAGACATAAAGGTAAGCTTCCGGCAATTACCATGATACTAGCAGGAATAGCTGTAAATTATTTTATTTCCTCAATAATTGCCTTGCTGATGCTATTTAACAAGGAGGCACTAGAAAGTGTTTATTTTTGGACCTTGGGCAGCTTTAAATATGCAAACTCCTTTAAAATAATAACATTATTTGTAGTAGTTGCAATTTCACTAATAATAATACAGAAATATAATCAAGAGCTTAATATGATAATGCTAAATGAAGAGCAGGCAATAAGCCTTGGAGTATCTACTGAAAAAATCAAAAAAAAGCTCCTAATAATAAGCTCTCTAATGGTTTCACTTATTGTAGCTTTCTGCGGGGTTATTGGTTTTGTTGGACTGATTATTCCGCATGGAGTAAGGATTATATTTGGAGCAAATCATAAAATTCTGATTCCTGCATCTATTTTTGCAGGAGGAGGATTTACAGTTTTTTCTGATACGCTGGCAAGAAGTATATTAAGTAATTCAGAACTTTCAGTCGGTATTATTACAGCAATTTTCGGGGTGCCATTTTTTCTATTATTAATATATAAAAATAAAAAAAGCATTGCATAGGTGATATTATGGAGATAAAAATAAAACACTTAGATTATTGTTTTCAGGATAACGAAGTGCTAAAGGGTATAAATGCTGAGTTTGAGAAAGGAAAACTATATGGAATTGTAGGACCCAATGGTTCAGGTAAAACTACCTTAATTAAGCTTTTAAGCAGACTTTTAAAAAGCAAAAAAAATTCGCTTTTTGTATGCGATAAAGAATTAAATGAATACAAGGACAAAGAAATTGCTCGAAAAACCAGTCTTGTACCACAAATGTTTCATATTTCACATGGCTTTTCAGTTGAAGAGGTTGTGGCAATGGGAAGATATCCTCATTTAAAGGATTTTGGAGAAATGAGTATAAAAGATTGGGAAATGATCAGAGATGCACTCGAACAAACCTCGCTTACAAAGCTGAAAGGCAGACAGGTTAATGAGCTTAGTGTAGGAGAACTGCAAAGAGTAATACTAGCCAGAGCAATTGCTCAGGATACGCCAATTATGCTGTTGGATGAACCGCTATCACATCTTGATATTCACCATCAGCTGGAAATACTTAATTTATTAAAGGATTTGTGTGAAAATAAGAACAAAACTATACTATGTGTTATGCATGACTTGAATTTGACAATGAAGTTTGCTGATCGGGTATTACTTATTAATGAAGGCAAAATATTTAAGAATGGATGCGTTAATGAGGTTCTTACAGAAGAGAATATCTTTCGGGTTTATAAAATAAAGGTTAATATACAGCATATTGAAGACCAATCAATTATTATTTTTTAGGGAGCAGCTCTTAGGAGCGGCTCCCTAATTACTTTACATAGAATTTACAATTGCATTATTTCGCTTTTACTAAGTGGTGTTAAAGTATAGAAGTGATATGAAAACAAGAAAACATACGGAGGAATAGTAATGAAAAGAATAAAGGGTTTAGTAAGTGTGTTATTAGCAACATCAGTGATTTTTGCATTTGCAGGATGTAAAAATACAGATACTCAAAACAAAGATCAGCAAGCAACATCAGAAACAGCTCAGGAGTCAATGGTTAAAGGCGACGTTAAGGTATCAGGTTCAACTTCAGTAGAGAAAATTGCGAACGCTGAAGGAGAAGAATTTGCAGCATATAATCCAGATGTTAAGTTCTCTTATGAAGCAATTGGTTCATCAGGCGGAATTAAAAACGCAAACGAAGGTGTAACACCTATTGGTTCAGCTTCAAGAAATCTTAAAGAAGAAGAAAAATCATGGGGAATGAAGGAAGTAGTAATTGCGTATGATGGAATTGCAATAGCTGTTCATCCAAGTAACACAGTAAAAGATTTAACTATGGAAGATATTGCTGCAATTTACAAAGGTGAAATTACTAACTGGTCACAGGTTGGAGGAAGTGATAAGCCTATCGTTGTTGTATCGAGAGAAGATGGTTCAGGTACAAGAGGCGCATTTGAAGAGTTATTAGATTTTGAAAAGCTTCTAACTAAAAATGCACTAATTGCAGAAGGAAATGGGAACGTACAAAGCTCAGTTGCTGGAAATGAAAATGCTATCGGATATGTATCCCTTACATCAATGGATGAATCAATAAAAGCATTAACAGTTGAAGGTGTAGAAGCAACAATAGACAACGTACTATCAGAGCAATATAAAATTTCTAGACCATTCTTAATGGTGTATCATGAAAAAAATATGAATGAAGCAACAAATGCTTATATTGAATTTATTCTTTCCGAAGAAGGTCAGGCAATTGTTAAAGAAAATGGCGGAATACCAGTAAAATAATAAACTACATCATTACATTAAATACACTGCAGATACAGTCCATAGGGCTGTTTTTGCAGGTGTTTAAATGATATTAGGAGCTGAAAAAATGTCAGATGAACAAGCAAAAATGAAAGCAAACAAAAAAAGAGAATTGCTTGAAATCATATTTGAAAAATGGTTTTTATTCAATGCAAGCATTGCTGTTATCAGTGTAATTGCAATTGGGTTTTTTGTTTTTTATAAAGGACTTCAGCCTTTTATGCAAAATAATTCAGAAGGCACTTATTCGTTTATGAGATTTATAACGGGCACTGAATGGAGACCTAGTGATATTGTATCTCAGGCAAAATACGGAATTTCTTTTATGATTGGGGCTTCGATATTAGGCTCCTTTGGAGCAATTATCTTGGGAGTTCCCATTGGTATACTTACAGCAGTATTTATTTCGGAAATAGCACCAAAACCCTTACAAAATATAGTTAGACCTGCAGTTGAGCTATTGGCTGGTATTCCTTCAGTTTTATATGGAGTTTTTGGACTTGGAGTAATTGTTCCATATATTATGAAAATTTCTCCTCAGGCTCAGGGACAGTCGTTATTAGCAGTAATAATAGTTTTAACAATTATGATTTTGCCCACGGTTATTACGATATCAGAAAATGCAATAAGAAGTGTTCCGCAAAGCTATCGAGAAGGCTCGCTGGGCTTGGGAGCAACAAAAATACAGACGATATTCAAGGTTATTCTTCCATCTGCAAAGTCAGGTATTTTAGCAGCAGTAGTACTTGGCATAGGCAGAGCAATAGGGGAAACAATGGCTGTAATGCTAGTAGCAGGAAATCCGATTGGAGGAATGCCTTCTAGTATATGGGATAAGGTAAGACCTTTAACAACTAATATTGCAATGGAAATGGGATATTCATTTGGATTACATCAGGAAATGCTTTTTTCAACAGGAGTTGTACTGTTTGTGTTTATTATTCTTATAAATATTATTTTGACAAAAGCTGTAGCTAAAATGGATTCGAAATAGAGGTGAACAGATGGAATTAAAAGCAAAGCAGTTTATTAATAAGGGAGATAACTCTCTAAAAAAAACAAATACAAAATTCGTTTCAAAGGATAAGATTGCTTATGGCTTAATTGGACTAGCAACAATTATTACTGTAGGTGTTCTTGTATTTATTATCGGATTTATATTTGCAAATGGAATAAAAAAAGTGAATTTTGATTTTTTTATTAAAGAATATGAATCTAAAACCTTCTATGCAATGGTGCCTTCTTCAACTCAGACACAATCAAACAAGCTGGGAATAGTCTTAGAGGAAGAGCTTCAAGGCAAGGAAAAAGTAATAATCGTTAAAGATTTTGAAAAAAATTCCTCAGTTTCAAATGCAAAGGACTTAAAAGGCAATACCATATCTATTAAGAAAAAAGATATTATTTCTAAGATTGGAGCAACAACAATTAAGGACATTTCGCTTGAAGAGGCAAACAATATGTTAAACCAAAATAAGGACTCCTTTAAGCTAAAAATCGTAAGAAGCGGAGGCGGAGTTTTTCAAATGCTGGTTACTACACTGCTTATGATTGCACTTACACTTATTATTGCTTGCCCGATTGGAATTTTTGCAGCTATATATCTTACAGAATATGCGAAAGCTGGAAGGGTTGTAAATATTATAAGATTTGCAACAGAAAGTCTGGCAGGAATTCCATCTATTATTTACGGACTTTTTGGAATGATATTTTTTGTGACAACTCTGAAAATGGGGTATTCCTTATTAGCAGGGGCAATGACCTTAAGCATAATACTATTGCCGGTAATTATAAGACAAACCGAAGAATCCTTGAAGGCAGTTCCGCAATCCTTTAGAGAAGCCTCGTTAGGTCTTGGTGCTAATAAGCTTCAAACGATATGGAAGGCGGTATTGCCAAGTGCAGTTCCAGGTATTATTGTTGCAATAATACTAAGTATTGGACGTATAGTCGGAGAATCAGCAGCCTTGCTTTTGACAGCGGGAACAGTTGCAAAAATACCAGATAGTATTTTCACGGGAGCCTCTACACTTACTGTAAAAGCTTATACTATTGCAAAAGAGGAAGGTAATATTGAAATGGCTTGTGCAATAGGTACGGTTATAATTGTTGTAATTCTGGTTTTAAATAGTGTTTCAAAAATTGTTTCAAGAAAGTATTCTAAAATATAAAAGATATTTGAGGTGAAAAAATGCAAAATAATAAATTTACAATAAATAACCTGGATTTTTACTATGGAGATTTACACGCTCTGAAAAATATTAATATGAATATTTTGCAAAATGAAATCACAGCCTTTATCGGGCCTTCAGGTTGTGGAAAGTCTACATTTCTAAGGACTCTTAATCGTATGAATGACTTGATTGAAGGAGTAAGAGTAGAAGGAGATATCAAGCTGGATGGCGAAAATATTTACGGAGATATTGATGTTATTAAGCTAAGATCAAGGGTAGGTATGGTGTTTCAAAAGCCAAATCCATTTCCAATGAGTGTGTATGATAATATTGCCTTTGGACCTAGGGCTCATGGGATAAAGAAGAAAAGTATACTGGATGAAATTGTTGAAAGCAGCCTGCAAAAGGCAGCAATATGGGATGAGGTTAAAGACAGATTGAAAAAAAATGCACTTGGTTTTTCAGGAGGACAGCAGCAAAGAGTATGTATTGCTAGAGCCTTAGCAGTTGAGCCAGAGGTGTTATTAATGGATGAGCCAACCTCAGCATTAGACCCAATTTCAACTTTGAAAATAGAAGACCTTGCATCTGAGTTAAAGAAAGACTACACTATAATTATGGTAACACATAATATGCAACAGGCTGCTAGAATTTCAGATAAAACAGCATTTTTCCTAATGGGAGAGCTAGTAGAATTTGATGATACAGAAAAAATCTTTAGTAACCCGTATCACAAAAAAACTGAAGATTATATTACTGGAAGATTTGGATAAAAAAAAATAGGAGGCCGTAATATGCCAGAAAGAATAGAATTTCAAAGAGAGCTTGATATTTTACACAGAGATTTGACAAAAATGGGTGCAGTAATTGAAAAAACAATGGACGATATGGTTGAAGCCTTAATTACTCAGAATGTAAAGCTAGCACAGGATATTATTGACAGAGATGACGAAATTAATAATATGGAGCTTACTATTGAAAAGGAATGCATTCTGCTGATTGCAAGACAACAGCCTATTGCATCAGATTTAAGAGATATTGCAGCGATTTTAAAGATAATTACTGACCTTGAACGAATTGCTGATCATTGTGCAGATATTGCAAAATACACAATTAATCTGTCTAAGGAGGAATATATTAAGCCTCTTATTCATATTCCTGAGATGATTGCAAAGGTTAAGTCTATGGTTAAGGATGCAATTGATTCTTCTGTAAAAAGAGATTTAGTCCTTGCCAGAGGTATCGCAGAAAAGGATGATGAAATTGATAATTATTTTGAGCTTATTATTGAAGAACTGATAGAAATTATGAAAGAGAATCCTAATAGCATCAGACAATGTAAGGAATTAATGTTAATAGTTAAATATCTGGAGAGAATGGGAGACCATGCAACAAATATTGCAGAATGGGTTATCTACACAATTACTGGTAATCATGAATAAGTACATATATGGGAATGATTAGAATTACTAAGAAAATTAAGATTGATATTGTATAAAATATTATGTGCTTTCTTGGAGGACACTATGAAAAAAATACTAATTGTTGACGATGAGGCAAATATTTTGGAGCTATTAAGATATAATCTAAAAAAGAACGGCTTTGAGGTTGAAGAAGCGTCAACAGGAGAAGAGGCACTCGAAAAAATAAATAATGAAAGATTTGATATGGCAATTCTGGATTTGATGCTGCCAGGTATTGACGGACTAGAGGTATTAAAGACTATCAGAAGCAACGAAGAAATTAAGAATCTGCCTGTGATAATGCTGACTGCAAAATCAGAGGAAATTGATAAGGTAATTGGGTTAGAGCTTGGAGCAGACGACTATTTGTGCAAGCCGTTTGGAGTGCATGAGCTTTTAGCGAGAATGAAGGCTGTTGCCAGAAGGATTGAAGCAAAACAAAAGCCAGAGGAAAAACCAAAAGAAACAGATAACATTATTCTGGTGGGAAATTTAGAGATTAATAGGGAAACCTATGAGGTAAAAAAATCAGGAATAGTTATAGAAATGTCTCATAAAGAATTCGAGCTTTTATATTTTCTTGCAAAAAACAGAGGCAGGGTTTTTGACAGGGAATACTTGCTAGAAAAGGTCTGGGGATATGATTATTTTGGTGAAACAAGAACTGTAGATGTACATATTAGGAATATTAGGAAAAAAATTGAAGAAGATAATTCCAATCCTGAATACGTTAAAACGGTAAGAGGAATTGGATATAAATTTACACAAAAAAAGGGGTGAAGATATGCGCAATAAGTTGCTTAAAACCTATTTATTGATAATATTTATTACAATATTTGTCACCTTGTTATTCTCATGGGGGAAAACAAAGGATTATTTTTTTGACAGAGTAAAAAATGAAGCAATTATAAAAACTACCCTGTTGCATGATATTTTAAAAACGCAAAAGCATGACAAAGCATCAATGCAAAAATTTGTAGTTGATTTTGCTGCCGAAACAGGCAATCGAATAACTATAATAGATAAAAAAGGAAATGTAATAGCTGAATCTGATAATAATCCGGATGAAATGGATAATCATAAAAACCGGGAGGAGGTAAGCAAGGTATTAAAAGAGGGAGGGATATACAACAGCCTAAGATATAGTGACACAAAGGGATTATACTATCAATATGTTGCAAAGGAAATTTTGTTTGATGACTTTCAAGGCGTTTTAAGGATTGCAGCACCTATTAAGGAAAAGGATACCTTTTTAAGAGATGTAGTTTCTGTAATTTTTAATGGGCTTTTTGTAGGTATCTTAATTGCACTTATTATTGCATATTTTATTACACGGAAGATGATGGTGCCTATCTCAGAATTAACACTAGCAGCAAACAAAATAAGTGAAGGCAATTATGAAGACAAGATATATGTTCAGGAGAAAGATGAAATAGGAACGCTCGCAAATGCTTTTAATAACATGGCATATAAGCTCAATATTAATATGTGGAACTTAGAACAAAGAAATTCAGAACTGGAATCAATACTTAAAAGCATGAGCAATGGCATTATAACGGTGACACCAGATTTGAAGATTGGAACGTATAATGATGTGTTTAGAAAGTTATTTCATATTGAAGAGCAAGATATTAAAGGAAAGCTTTTTTATGAGGTTACCAGAAATCTTATCGTGTTTGAGCTTTTAGAGCAATCCTTGGAGCTAGGAGAAATGATTGTTAAGGAAGCAAGAATTGAAGCAGACAACCAAGAAAAATATTATCTGATATATGCTAATCCAATTCGTTCTATTGAGGATAATAAAAAGATACTTGGTGCAATTTTAGTTGTTCAGGATGTTACCCAGCTTAGAAAGCTTGAGAGTATGAGGAGTGACTTTGTTTCTAATGTAACCCATGAGCTAAAGACCCCGCTTACTTCAATAAGAGGCTTTGTTGATACACTTAAAAACGGAGCAATTGAGGATGAGGAGGTGGCACTTAGATTTTTAGATATTATTGATATTGAGGCTGAAAGATTAGAGGGTCTTATACATGATATATTAGTGCTTTCGGAGATTGAAACTATGGTGGGCGAAAGCAATATCGGAAGCTATCAGCTGGAAGAAATTGCTAATGAGGTTGCAGATATTTTAAGACCGGAAGCAGATAAAAAAAGTATTGTTCTTACAATAGAAAGCAAGGAAAATCTAGAGGCCTTTAAGTGTAATAAAAATAGAATTAAACAGTTATTGATTAATCTAATAGCAAATGCAATCAAATATACCGATTCTGGCTTTGTTAAGGTAAGCTTGAAGGAAGAGTTTAAGTTTGCAGTAATTGAAATAGAGGATTCAGGCATAGGAATAGACAAAAAGCATATTCCTAGATTGTTTGAAAGATTTTATCGAGTGGACAAAGGAAGGTCAAGGGAAACTGGAGGAACTGGGCTTGGACTTTCAATTGTTAAGCATATAGTGGAATTATACAATGGTAGAATTCAGGTTGAAAGTAAGCTTGGAGAGGGAACAAAGATTAGCATAAGGCTGCCGTATTAATAATATGGGCAGATAAAAAAATCATATATTTTTATTTTTAAAGGCTATAAATATTTGTATTTATAGCCTTGTACTTAAAAAAGAATTGCATTTACTATTTTATTAATGTATTATAAAGTCGATAAGAAATTACATATTTATTTTGTTCTATTAGGAGGCAGTTTCATGAATCATGAGTTAGTTATAGTACTTGATTTTGGCGGACAATATAATCAATTGATTGCCAGACGTGTTAGAGAAACCAATGTGTATTGTGAAGTAATGAGTTATAATACACCTATTGAAGAAATAAAAGCAAAAAATCCTAAGGGAATTATTTTTACCGGTGGACCAAGTGTAGTTTATGAGGAGAATGCTCCTATTGTTGATAAAGAAATTTTTGAATTAGGCATTCCGATTCTTGGGATATGCTATGGTGCTCAGCTTATGGGATATGTACTTGGGGCTGAAGTTACTAAAGCGGATAGCAGAGAATATGGAAAAACTGATGTTAAGCTAAATACTGAAAGCTTACTGTTTGAAGGAATTGAAGAGCAGACAGTATGCTGGATGAGTCACACATATTATGTGAGCACCCTTCCAGAGGGATTTAAGGTAACTGCTACTACAGAAACCTGCCCTATGGGTGCAATGGAAAACAAAGATAAAAAGCTTTATGCAGTTCAGTTCCATCCAGAGGTAAATCATACGCCAAGAGGGAAGGATATGTTAAAAAACTTCCTTTACAATGTTTGTGAATGCTCTGGAGATTGGATTATGGCAGAATTCGCAAATGAGCAAATTGAAAAATTAAAGCAAAAAATTGGAGATAAAAAAGTACTTTGTGCATTATCCGGAGGAGTAGATTCTTCAGTTGCAGCAGTAATGATTCATAAGGCAGTTGGCAAACAGCTTACCTGTATTTTTGTAGACCATGGTCTTCTGCGTAAAAATGAAGGTGATGAGGTTGAACAAATTTTTTCTAAAGAATTTGATATGAACTTAATTAGAGTTAACTGTGAGGACCAATTTTTAGGCAAGCTTGCAGGAGTAAGCGACCCGGAAACCAAAAGAAAAATAATCGGAGAAGAGTTTATCCGAGTATTTGAAGCAGAGGCTAAAAAAATAGGAACAGTGGATTTCCTTGTTCAAGGAACTATATATCCTGACGTTATTGAAAGCGGCACCAAGGACGCAGCAGTTATTAAGAGCCATCACAATGTAGGCGGACTTCCGGAACATGTTGATTTCAAAGAAATTATCGAGCCCCTTCGTGATCTCTTCAAGGATGAGGTTAGAAATGTAGGCCGTGCCCTTGGCATCCCTGAATTCCTAGTTGCCCGCCAGCCGTTCCCAGGCCCAGGCCTTGCAATCAGAGTAATTGGCGACATCACCAAAGAAAAGCTTGAAATCCTAAGAGATGCAGATGCAATCTTTAGAGAAGAGATGGTTACCTCAGGAATCGCAGGCGGTCTTGGACAATACTTTGCAGTACTTACAAACCTTCGAAGCGTAGGAGTAATGGGAGACGAAAGAACCTACAGCTACACAGTAGCCCTTCGTTCCGTAGACACCTCAGACTTTATGACCGCTGACTGGTCCAGAATCCCACACGAGATTCTTGCAAAGGTAAGCAATAGAATAGTAAATGAGGTAAACAATGTAAATAGAATTGTGTATGATATAACTAGTAAGCCACCGGCTACTATCGAGTTTGAATAATCATAAGCCTATTCGATTTAGCTCAGTGTAATCCTAGTAGCTTCAGTTATCACTATTATCTGCAATATTTAAGTTATCTATATTTGAAGAGTTAATTAATATCAAGTATATGAAAATACCGAGAAGGACTATGAAATCAATTCATAACTTTCTCGGTATTTTTCTACTAAACTTTATAAAATACATGATCATGCTCATAGCTAAGCAATATTGAGTAAGATTTAAAGCGAAACTTTTTGATGAGATTTACTTTTGCGCTTATATAGTTTATAATATAAGCATGAAAGTTTCGGAAGGTGATGTCATGAATAATCTAGAAGTGTTAGAAAGCTTGATTAAAAAGAATAATGGATTAATGCTAACTAAAGAGTTTTTAGAAGCCGGTATCTCTAAAAAAACACTGAATGAATACCTCCAAAAAGGTTACTTAGAGAGAGTTGCACATGGTATTTATTTGTCGAGAGATGCATTACAAGATGAAATGTATGTTTTGCAATTAAGAAGCAGTAAAGCTGTCTTTTCACATGATACAGCTTTGTTTTATCATGACTTATCTGATAGAGATCCTTTAGAATGGGTAATTACATTGCCTTCTGGGTATAATGCAACAAGATTTAAAGCAGATGGAGTAAAAGTATATTTTGTGAATAGTGAATTACTCGAATTAGGACTAGTAGAATTTAGAACGGTACATAATAGTCCGGTAAGGATGTATAATAGGGAGCGGACTATATGTGATATGATCAGAAATAGAAGCACTATGGATATTAATATTTTGAATGAAGGCGTAAAAAGATACATTGGGAGTAAAGAGAAAAATATTGCTTTGTTGATGAAATACGCAAAGCTTTTAAAAGTAGATAATATAGTGAGGCAATATCTGGAGGTGCTAATGTGAGAAGTTTAAGACAAGTCAAAGATTTGATTAATAATTTGGCAAAAGATAAAAACATAAATGCTCAAATTTTACTAAAAAATTATATGATGGAAAGGATACTAGAGCGAATAGCTTTATCTGATTACAGAGATAATTTTATTTTGAAAGGTGGAATGTTAGTAACATCACTCGTTGGTATGGAAAGTCGATCAACGGTAGATATGGACACAACTATGAAAAGAAAAGCTGTTTCAGCAGAAACTGTAAAAGCAGCATTTGACTCGATTCTATCATTAGATATTGATGATGGAGTGACCCTTGAATATATAAAACTTGACGAAATAAGAGATGAAGATGAGAATTCAGGTTTCAGAGTTACAATAACCGCGAACTTTGGCACTGCAAAAATTCCTTTGAAAATTGACATAACTGTTTGTGATGCAATAACACCTGAAGAAGTGGTTTATCCTTATAAGTTGCTTTTAGAAGATAGGGTAATTGATGTATATGCATATAATATTGAATCAGTATTAGCTGAAAAAATGGAAACCATTATTTCAAGAAGTATAACAAATACGAGAATGAGGGATTTTTATGATATATATATTCTATTAGAAATGCACAAGGAGAACATTGATTTTGAAGTTTTATCTAATGCATTAAATGCAACAGCAACTAAGCGAGGTACAATACAATTACTAAGTGAGGCCGAAATGATTATCAATGAAGTTTTATCGGACAGTGTTATGGAAAGTCATTGGAGTAGATATCATAATAAATATAATTATGCATCTGGAATATCATGGAAGACAATTGGTGATTCACTGAGTGAAATATGGCGGCTATTAAGGTCGTATTAATTTTGGTGTTTCAGCTGAGGTCACTGATATTAATTTGATATTAAAAAATTCAATAAACTAGAATAATACGAATAAATTAGCTGTAACTGATACAAAAAGCAATGAAAAAATAAACAAATAAGTTTAATTAAAACTTTGAGTTACCGAGTGGGAATAGTCGCGAAGGTTACAAGCAGTGCGAAAACAAATGATAAAAGGTCCTCTGAGAGCTTGCTCTCAAGAGGATTTTTTGTCGTTTGTTTTCATAGGGCGCCAGCCCGCACACGAGACATTGCTTGCAATGTCGAGGGTGAGCACTGCTTGTTTATTGTAAAATGATTCTTTTGCTTTATAGTAAGACATTTTTTGTAATTGCAATAAAATAGTTGAAAACTGTGATATATTATTATAATATATAAAGAGATATAAAAATATGAGGGATTAATAATGAGGGATAGAGTATAAACATTTCTATAATATATTCTTAAATAAATTTTCTTTATTATTTCCTGTAAAAAAATTAAATATGGAGGCGATTTCTTTGGGGGAGACAATGATCGCGCGTAATGGCATTTTATTTAGAATAGCTATTAGTAGAAACACGTATTTATATGACAAAATCAGTCAGATTGATGGGTCAACTTGGAACGATGAGGAGAATTGTTTTTACATTATAGAAAATGCTCAAAATGAATTGCTGCTCAAAGCATTATTTGCAGAAAATAATAAGATTGAAAAAGCCATTAATCAATATATCTTAGAGATGCAGCTGAGGGGGTATTCTGCTAAAACAATTAAATCATATAAAAATCATTTTATGCGATTTTATCATTTTAGTAATTCAAAAATAAACTATATTAAGGAAGATGATGCGAAGTCTTATATTGCTGTTTTAATTCAAGGACAAAATGTTTCATTTAGTTATATTAATCAAGCAATTAATAGTATTAAATTATATAATAAGCTAGTACATAAGGATTTATGGGTTCTTGATTTACCTAGACCTTCTAAGGATAAACATTTACCCAATATTTTAAGTAAAGAAGAAGTCAATAAAATATTAAATGATATTACAAATGTCAAGCATCGCGCTATACTTTATCTTGTTTATGGGTCGGGTTTAAGAGTTGGGGAAGTCATTAAATTAAAAATTGAAGATATTAATAAAGATCGCATGATGATTAAGGTTAATCAAGGCAAAGGAAGAAAAGATAGATATACACTTCTTTCAGAAAAAGCCCTTGCATTATTGAAAATTTATTACCAAGCATACAAGCCTAAAGATTGGCTATTTGAAGGCGCAAAGCAAGATGAGCATATTACTGAACGTTCTGTACAACACGTTTTTGAACGCGCACTTAAAAAGGCAGGAATAAATAAAAAGGCAACAGTACATACGCTTAGGCATTGCTTTGCAACTCATTTACTAGAGAGTGGTGTAGACATTCGCTATATTCAAGAATTATTAGGCCATGCGAGCTCAAAAACAACAGAAATCTATACTCACGTGAGCAATAGGGCACTTAAGAATATCAAGAGCCCACTAGATTAAATGCAAAACGCTTATACAATATACACTTATCCATAAACGATTTTCCCGAAATAAGATACGGGATACATATCTGTAAGAGATTTATAACGACATAACAATCGGGAATGGGGAAGTTATGTGAAATAATCTATTAGGTTTCTGGCAACACGCAAGTTTATCGCTATATGAATATGGGGAGGGAATGTAATGGGGTTAAGATTTGAGGCTATTGGGATATTTGTTGTTGATTTGAGTAGAATGGTTGAATTTTATAGAGACGTATTAGGCGTTGAGATTGAATGGGATGGTAATGGACCACATTGTGAGTTCAAGCATGAAGGTATCCGTTTTATGATGTATGAGCGCAAAGAGTTAGAAGGATATTTAGGCAAGGAGGTTACATATCCTAGTGGAATTAATGGAACATTTGAATTAGCAATAGATTTACCAAGATTTTCGGATGTAGACATAGAATATGAAAGAGTTGTCTCATTAGGTGCGACTCCGGTTTTTCCACCTAGGAATGAACCCTGGGGTATGAGGTCATCATTTGTCCTTGATCCAGAAAAGAACTTAATTGAGATTGGTTCTTGGGGTAAGGGTGAAGAAAAATAATTTCCTATTAATGAAATATTTATTTGCTGATATAAGAGCGAGGCTAGGTTTGTGTTTATTGGCAGTTTTCATAGATTACTTCACATAACAATATGTTCACGACATTCATCGGCATGAAGATGAGCAAGATTGGCAATTACATTGTGCCGATGCAAGTCGTGAACACGCAACCGTTAGGCGAAAGAATCAATTTGTTCTTATAGAAAAATTTGAAGCAGTCGATAATCTTTAACTGTCGGTTATTTAGGAAATATTTATAATATTTGCTAATAATGAGAATATTTAGATGATCGATTTAATCAATGTTTTATTAATCAGTTAAAATTTTTAGTCGAATATATAAGGAGAAGTGAAATTGATGAAAAAGAAGTTTTTACTAGTTACTCTGTCGATTATTTTTGTCCCTATATTATTGTTTGGAATCTTTATACTTATAAGACATGAGGGAGGTGTTCCATACAGTAGACAGAAAGTTGAGAACAAATTGAATAACTCCCTTTTGGTAGATTATAAATACGTATCTACAGAAAAGTATAAAGAGTCAGTCTCCAGTAGCGTTCGTGAGAATATTTATACATTTGTAGATGAAAATGGTATAGAGTTTAAGGTCATCTCATCGTACATTTTTTGGGGCGGGTACGAATTGGTTGCTCAAAAAGAAAGTCAATGCGACTATCATACAGTTCTTTTTCTTGCTAGTCGTGAGAAGATAGAAAGCGCATTATCACAACATATACAAAAAGATAAGTTTTACTTGGATGAGGAAGAAATTCAACGTTGTATTAACTCATCTTATCATTATAACTATATAATAACAGTTTCTGATTTCGATGATTTATCAAAGACTGCTGATGCAGTAGAGGCGGCCATTAATGCCATACCGTCATTTCCAATAAAAAGACAAGAGTATGGAAGAATATTCAATGGTAGTACATACATTTCCGAAGGATTCGATTATAGTAGCATTCCGGTTATTGGGGTTGGCTACAAAGCAAATGAAGATAATGACATTTCATTCATGCTTGGTTGGGCTGATTTTAAGTGCGTTGGAGATGAGCCATTTAATAAAGAAGCTTTCCTCTCTAATCTTGAAAAAAATTTTTCGAAGAATTAATAGAATCAACGCATTGAGCACTTTATGTAGCAATTTTAAATAATGGCTGTTGGAAGCTTTCATTGATTCCATCGCCTAACAATATGTTCACAACATTCATCAGCTTAAAGTTGGACTAGATGATAAGTTATCTAGCTGATGAACGTCCTGAACACGCGACCGTTAGGCGAAAAAATCAATTAGGTTTGTACATGCAATTTTGATTGTCACATAATTTTAAAATATTAATTCGGTAGGTGATTGAATGGGGAAAATATTAGGTTCTTGGAGTGGTATGCGAAAATATCTTGAACACGAAATGCTAGCCGAATGTCTACATGAAAGAGTTCGATATAACTGTACTTCGTATGTTGGAATGGATGGATGTCGAATCTTTGAGGTTTACATTGATAACAAATTGGTAAAGCAATTTTCTTGGGAAACAGTTAATACCTATTTCATTAATAATGGATTTAAAAGAAATCCAAATATTTTTGGTATTGGCGAATATTGGGAAGAGTTTTGGTCGCTAATGGATACTATTCCCATGCAATCACGACTGGAATATACAGATAATGAATTTGCTGATGCCCTAGAAAAATATCGAAATCAAAGCATTAAAGATAGTTTAAATTCCGAAAATCCGATAGAAAGAATGTTTGCTATTTTAGATAGGCGAATTGGAAAAAGAACCATTGCGTCTATAAAAGAATCCATAGAGAATCAGCCGGATTGGCTTAAGATTTTTTATTATTTAAGATTAGATTCAGAGAATATATAAGTGGAGACAAATTTAAGTTTGTTTTCATTGCAAGGTATTGGAGTGCTATATATTGTAGCGTATTGGTTAATGGCTAATCGCAATTTCCATTGATTCCATCGCCTAACATTATGTTCACAACATTCATCGGCATGAAGATGAGCAAGATTGACAAGTACATTATGCCGATGTAAGTCGTGAACACGCAAACGTTAGGTGAAATAATCCACTAGATTTTGCCTCTATTAATATCGGAGTGATTGAATATGGAAAGAGTGATAACTGAGTTGAAGAATTACATACCAACATTTGATGTGCAAGTACCACCTACAACAGGATTCTATGCGTTTTATGTGAACAACAATTCTTTCGATACTTCTAAATTAAGTGGGATTAAAGAATATGATTGTATATATATTGGTATTGCTAAGGATGAGACTCTTTCTAAGAGGATTAAAGAGGCACATTTCAAGGATTTTGGAAAATCAACATTTAGAAGAAGTATTGGTGCTATACTGCTTAATCAACTTGAGTTGGAACCAATTATGAGGGGTATTAATCCAACTAAAAGCAATATTTCTAACTTTAAGTTTAATCATATTAGTGAAGAAAGAATATCGCATTTTATCTTCAATAACTTGAGTATAGCTATTTGTTCATGTGATAATACCCAATTTAATTTAAAGGAAACTGAGAAAATCCTGATTAAACGATTTAATTATCCAGCATTTAATCTTGAACATGCTAATAATCATAATGAATACTATAATGCAATTAAAGATGCTCGTAAAAGCTGTAGAAACAGGATAATTCAGAACCTAGAATGATAGAAGCATTGATTTAACTTTTGATAATTATTGTTTCCGTGGATTACTTCACCTAACAATATATTGCCAACATTCATCAGCCTTTTGGCTGATGTGGTTAGATATAATTTTGCTGATGAAAGTCGGCAATACGCAAACGTTAGGCGACATTTGTTATTAGTTTTACTAAAGAGGAGAAAATATGAAAAAAGAGAAAAGACAATTAATTCAATTCAAACTAGAGAATAAAGAGGATTTTATTGTTTATTTGAATGAATTAATATCGAGATTAGATAGATGTATTGTAAAACATAAAAGATTTTTAGAAGAATTAAAAATCTTTATTTACGATCAAAAGTTGAAAAATGAAGGTATTGATTTATCTAAAATTCGTATTTCAGAGGATGTATATCATCGATTTTTAAGTATGTTATCTGGGATAGAGTTTTATGAGATTAATTTAGTTGGTGATGGTCAGAGTTCATCGATTTCTTATTTCAAATTAAGAAGTATTATTGAAAAGCGAACTAGAAAAGGTACACTACAATTTAAGATGAGAGAATTAGATGAGGACTATCAATCAGAATTACTAGAATTTAATTTGCTTCGTAATTGGTTTAATCATGTCCCTGAATCGCTACTAACGGCACAGATTGAGTTGATTAAAAAAGAAGAGCTACCTAAACTTTCATTAAATCCAATTGAAATTACATACTTTAACTATTGTTCTTTAGAGTATGTTGAGGACATGTACAACCAAAGTTTTACTCTTTATAATGGAATTAGAAAGGCGCACCAGAATATGAAAAAGGATTATTCGTTTTTATTAGGTGAGAAGGTAGAAATAAAACGCATTTATAGTGACAAGATACTTCAAGTAGATAATATGTCAGTAGCAAAGTTATCAAGTGAAATCCAAGGTTTATCTAAGTAGTTTTCCATAACAAACATCGCCTAACAGCGTGTTCACGACATGACAGGAACAAGTAAGGAGGTCACGTCGTGAACACGCAACCGTTATACGCAATCTTCTATAACACAAGTATGAAGATATTTTTAAGTATTTAATTAGGGAGAGATCATGAGCTTTTTATTATATAAAACGAAGTATAGACCTAGTGAAGTTAAAGAAATATTGCAAAAAGAGTTAAAAACAAGCCTTTTCTTTAATTGGAACGTAGATACTTACATCGGAAAAGTGACTGAAAAAGGATTTTATTATTTTTTCACCGAGCATATATTAGGAATTCGTTTGAAAAAGTAATCGGAATATGTCAATATAGTTGTCGCATTTCATTAATTTCCTTATTTAGCTGAGAGGATCTCTTCGGCCTCTTTTTTCTTGATGGGATTCAACGATACATACTCTGGCAACGTCCATTTCTTTATACCCTTGCTCCACCTCTCTGGATGCTTGTTTCGCGCCAATTCGTATACCTTCTGCCTGTTAGATAGTATTTTTTCGCCTTCTCC
>DFYO01000049.1 GCA_002381865.1 Clostridiales bacterium UBA4080
GACAACTATATTGACATATTCCGCATCTATGCTATCAAGATTTACTGACTCTACATATGCGATAAAGTCGTCATGCTCCTTTTTGTGAATTGAATATTCTGGATATTTGTACTTTATGAACAGGTCTTCTTCTGTTTTAAAATGATAAACCGTGTAATCTTTTAACTCTTCTATGACTGTATAAATCTCATCATAATTATCGTCACCATCATCATGGCTGGAGAGTAAATCATTTATTCTATTCCCAATCTCGAGAAGTTTTTTGTGTTGCTCATCAATAGAATCAATACCAAGTTCAAATTCTTTTTTCCATAAAAACATACAATTCCCTCCGTCTGATCAAAAATATTATCGTGTTATGCTTAATAATTCATATCCTTTATACCAAATATTCTTTAGTCATTCTCCCAAGTTCATCAGCACTATTACTTAAGCTAATCGCAGAAGCCGTTGCTTCTTCCATTGAACCAAGTTGTTCTTGTGTAGAGTCCGAAATTAACTTTAACTCTTCTGAATTTCTTTCTGCCATTGCGCCTACTTCAAGCAGTGTAGAAGTGATTTCTTCTGCGCTTGCGGAAATCTCCTGCGTCGAAGCAGAAATACCTTGAATCTGCTCGGTTACATAACTTGTTGATTCATTGATTTTTTTGAATACCTTTTCTGTTTCAATGATTTGCTCAACGCCCTGCAAAGTTTCTGTTTTGACAATTTGCATTTTGCTAACAGATAACGTTACGTCGTCTTTAATACCTTTTACTAATGCTGATACTTTCTCAGTAGAAAGTTGTGATAGTTCCGCTAATTTTCTCACTTCATCGGCTACAACTGAGAATCCCCTACCATGCTCACCTGCACGTGCTGCTTCTATTGCCGCATTTAAAGCCAATAGATTTGTTTGAGATGCTATGGCTTCTATTGTTTCAAGGATTTCACCAATACTTTTCGAACGATCTCCCAATCGATTAATGACTAAACTCGATTCGTCTACCTTTTCTTGTACACTGTCCATTTTCTTCGCTAAAAGTTGAAGGCTCTCATAACCATTATCTACGGCCGTTTCCATATCTCCTGAAGCTGCGGCTACCTCGGAGGAATTCTCTGCTATTTCTTGTACGCCAACAGCTATCTGGTTCATCACTTGCGAAACATCATTAGTGCTCTTAAGCTGTAGTTGTGTTTGCTCCATAATAAGTGCCATTGACTCTGCTATCTTTTGTGCGGCATCTGTTGTATGTTCTGTGACATTTTGCAAATCAATAGCAGATTCATTTAAAGTGGATGCCATATCTTTACCTTCTTTGGTCAATTGATAAAAGGCATCTGTCATTTTATTAAAGGCAGCAGCAATTTCTTGAGTCTCATCTTTACTCGTCAATAAAATTCTTTGCCTTAAATCCCCATTAGCGACTTGCATTGCTACTCTATTGATGCTTGAAATAGTCTGCTTTATTGATAGATAAAATCCAATGAACAAATAAATGATTAATAAACATGAAACGACACTCATTGCTATTAATAAATTCATAGCTGATTTAGCTTGCATTGCCTCTTGGCGCGCTTTATCATCTAAAAATTCAGCTGACTGATTTAAAAAACCATAAACATCATTAATCGAAGCCGTCGCTAAGTCAAAATAGAACTTTGAGTCTATTTTGATTTGATCTGACTCTATAAATTCTTTAGATATTGTATCTGTTAGCAAGTTTGTCGATTGCACAGCTTTTTCATAAGCATCTTTTAAATTCCCACTAGTAGAATCTTCCACTAAGAGAATGGTCATGTTTTTATCAACTTCGCTGAGATTAGCACTAATTTGTTGTACCAAATTTAGTAATTGCTGTGTTTCTTCTACTGCAATGGCTTTCTTAGTTGCAACACCTGACCCTTTTGCTCGACTTTGACCCATCATTTCAGTCATAGTTGGCAAGTTTTTTACCGTCATTTCAACCAACAAGTACGAGGAATCATCATCTTGCAAAAAGACTGAGGAGTTATAAGCTATCGTTTGGGTTAAATTTAGCATCTTTCGAATCAAATCCGTGTGGCCTGCAAATGATTCTGCAGGCTTCATACTTTCTAAGTTGGATCTGATTTGATCTAGATCCTTTTTTATTGTTTCCCACTCATTCGTAATTTTGAATAAATCTTCATTTTTATTCAATTCGCTGTTTAATCGACTAATGTCCTGTGTAAGTTCTTCACCCTTTTGATCCAAGTCACTTTTAAAATCCTTGTTCCCATTTAAATAGGCCGAAGACATTCCACGATGCTCTTGAGTGTGTTGGATCATCGTTCTTAATAAGATATTAACTTCTATACCTTTACTTTGATTGAATTTAATTGAATAGGTCTCCTGTGAATCCCTCAGTTGTAGCGTCAAATAAACACTTAGTGGAATCAGAAACAGAACAAAAATCAAAACAAACTTTCTAGAAAACTTCATGTGGTCCATAATTTTTACTGCTGGTCTAAATAATAATCTCATACTAGCAACCTCCATTTTTTGATTTATTATCTCTTAATCCACTTTTCAATCATCTTATAGAACTCATTGAAATCAACTGGTTTACTTAAATAGTCATCCATTCCATTAGCTAGGCACTTGTCCTTGTCGCCACTTAGTGCATTTGCAGTCATAGCAATAATTGGTTTTCTCGTATTTTTAATGCCTTCAAGTCTTCTTATTTGTTCTGTCGCCTTATACCCATCTAATTCTGGCATTTGTACATCCATTAGAACAATGTCGAAGCTTCTTTCCGAATACATTTCAACAGCCTTGACACCATTCTTGCAAATTTCGACGTTCCATCCTTTATTTGCAGCTATTTTTTTTAACAATAGTCCGCTTACATCATCATCTTCTGCAACTAAAATACTTATTTCTGGGTTAGAGCGCAAGCAATTTATCGAATTATTCTGTTCAATATTAATCGCATGCCCTTTTACCCTTTTTAAAGGTAGCACAAAACTGATTATCGTTCCAATCCCAATTTGGCTTTCAATTTTGATTCTACTAAATTATCAATACACATCCAGTTCAGGCTTATTTTTCAACCCTTGCAAGTAATTGTCCCATGATAAATCTAATAAGGTCTCTGTCAAATGTACACTGTCACTCATTACTCTAATTTCGATGAGCCCTTGCATCATGATATACATAAGGGTGAATGCGCCTTGCTTTTTTTGAACTGTCATTTTTAATTCAAATGCTAGTAAGTCGAAAATCTCATCAAGCTTTTTCTTCATAGTCGCCTCCCGTTCTGCTCGGTAAACGCTGAATTGCACTTTAAAACCAGGCTCTAGGAGACTAAGCTGTCTCCAGAATCTAGCCTTTTGAAGTGAATTAAAATAACTAAGTGTTTGTTTGAAAAATTTTTCTAAACAAACTTCTAAAGTTTCGTCAGATAAACTTTCAATGACTTGATTGACATAAACAAAGAAATTGTCTATCTCTCTAAAGATCGTGAATCGAATGATTTCTTCTTTACTCTTAGAATGATTGTAAAGAGATGGTGGTTTAACACCTAATTTTTGTGATAATTCTGCGAGTGTAAAATGTATATTCTTCGATGCAAATAACGCTTCTGTTGAATCTAAAATATCATTGTTATCCATAGTACACCTCTCAAACTAACGCCTATTAGTTATTATATCACATGCATACTAATCTCTCAAGTTGGTTTTTAGCAATTTGAATTATGTCAATCAAAACTTTAAATTTACCTTTAAATTTAGCAATCAATTTTATAATTTCGCAACTCATCATTCAATGAATTATTCCATAGTTCTATGTCTTGTAAGTTATTATTTGACGCAATATTGTTTTAATATACGGCTCAATTTTCAATAGGAAGATTATTAGCTAGCAGTGATCAAGCTGATTCAAATTATTTAGATTCTGAAATAACATCCCTACTGAACCAATGTAGCCCTAAACAAAGAACTTGTATCGGAAATTATTAAAGCAGTGATCAAGAATTAAAACTTGGTCACTGCTTTTATATATACTATTTATCAAAAAAACTATACACACTTTTATCCCCCATCGCCTTCAAACTGAGAATCTGATGAGCTCTTGAAAAGTTACAAAATCAGAGTCTATCGAAGAGTATTATGATTAATAGAAAATTTTTCCTAAATTTTTTAAAAAGTTTTTTAAAAATTTCTTTAATCAACCCTTACTTTCGCCTATTTTTTGTCCTGATTAGTGAGATGTACTTTTAGCCTCATAAAGTATTGAACCTTGACAACTAAATATACGATATTTTGAGTACATATCTTATGTAGCTGAAAAAGCAAAGCAACATAATGGGCATCGCCATGATCGGTACTGCAATGTTCTTGTAAGATTTTGAGAGAATTGCACATCCTGAGCGATAAAATGTAACCATTAGACCAATTGGTGGCTCGATTGGTGCGACGAAACACATAAGTGATAATGATACTTTCTCACGACCTCCCATAGACTTGAGGGGGAGTTCCTGCGATATTTGAAGCCTCTTGAAGGGACAAGGCTAATCGGTATTGCGGGGCTATGATGCCATGCCTATGGCAGCTCAAAATATCCCCTGGCCTGGGTGTGTGGCAAATATGGCGCATGAACAAAAAAACAGGCACACCACATTTTGCACAAAGCAATTTGTGGTGTGCTTATATATTGCTACCGCGACAAACTTCTCATAAAAACAATAAGTGCTTATAATCATTATAAGCGCCTCACCAAGGAGGTGATGTCAATGGAAAATATCAAGAACTTACCCGAAACTACAGTCGAAACTGCTAACCCTCACCAATTGCATGAGGCAACGGCAGCTAAATCATTTAAGGATTTTATCAATGTGCTCTCGCAGATTATTAAAAAGCATGGCGCAGAAGTACTGAATGAAATAAACCGTGGCGAGTAAATGACTGTATTTTAAACATCGCTATTTTCCAATATTATATTGGAGGTATGACTATGAATAGGAGTGGAAAAAAATGTGTGCTTTACCCTCGTGTAAGCACCGAAATGCAAGTTGATGGTTACAGCTTGGATGGACAGAAACACAGTTTAAAGCGTTTTGCTGATAGAGAAGAAATGGAGATTGTAAACATCTATGAAGATGCAGGCAAATCTGGTAAATCAATAGATGGTAGACCTGCTTTTAAACAAATGCTATTTGATATTGAAAACGGCTTAGAGATCGATTTTATATTGGTTTATAAGCTATCCCGTTTTGGTAGAAATGCAGCTGATATTTTGAACTCACTAGAGCACGTTCAATCCTACGGCGTCAATTTAATCTGCATCGAAGAAGGAATTGATTCATCCCAAACAAGCGGAAAACTTTTGATTTCTGTTCTGTCCGCAGTTGCTGAAATAGAACGTGAAAACATCATTGAACAGACAATGAATGGACGAAAGGAAAAAGCCCGTCAGGGTGGATGGAACGGCGGTTTTGCACCTTACGGCTACTTCCTCAAAGAGAAGCAGCTTTTTATTCAAGAAGATGAGGCTGAAGCTGTACGGATTATCTTTAATAAATATCTAAATGAAAATATGGGATTTACTAAAATCGCCAAGTATTTAAACTTGCAAGGTGTCCAGAAAATCAAACGAAGTAACGGTACACTCTCCCTTTGGGGCACACATTTTATCAGGATGATTATTGATAATCCTGTTTACTGTGGAAAAATCGCTTTTGGCAGGCGTGCCCGCGAAAAGGTAAAAGGCACTAAGAATGAATATAAGCAAATACCACAAGAAAACTACATCTTAGCAGAAGGTCAACATGATGCAATCATTAGTGAAGAGTTATGGAATGCAGTACATGAAAAAAGAGAACGTACAGGCGTTAAGTCTCCTTCAAAAATTGGACGGGACAGAGTCCACCTGCTAAGCGGTATTTTAAAGTGCCCGAAATGTGGCGGCCCCATGTATACCAACAAACACGCCTGGACAAACAAAGATGGTACATATAAAGAAGTTTATTATTATGTATGTAGCAAAGCTCGAGCCGCACGAGGAAAAACATGCGATTATACACCAATGCTCAAAAAAACGGACATCGAACCCCTTGTCATAGAAGCGATCAGAGAACTGATTAAAAATCAGCATTTTGCAGGTGAAATCAAATCTAGGATAGGAAAAGAGATAGACACCACCACTTTGAACAGAGAGCTAAAAAATTATGAATCCAAGCTGAGAGAGATCGAACTGAATAAAACTCGGCTTGAGAATGAAATTGACAGTTTGCCTGAGGATACTCGTTTCAGGGAACGCAAAATCCATGACATGACCCTCAGACTTGATGGACTATATGACATTATCGTAGAGCTTGAAGAAAAGATTGAAGATGTGTTACTGCGCCGCAAAGCCGTAGAGCAAGATGCAATCACTTTGGAAAACATCTACACTCTGCTGGCCAACTTCGACATCGTATTCGACAAAATCACCGATGACGAGAAAAAATCCCTGATTTCTTCGTTAATCAAAGAAATAGAGATTTTTCCACGCGACGAGGCAGAACTGCCCTTAAAGTCGATTTTATTCAATTTCCCTGTCTATAAAGACGGTGAGGATGCCTGTGATTTTTTGTGGGATAAAAGTACTACTGTCTCAACGTGCCCGGTGTTAACATACATATCTACGCAGCATACCTTTTCAACCTTATACCCATTTTTAAGCAGCACCTCCAAATCTCTTACCAAGCTAGTCGGTTTGCAGGAGACATATACTAGCTGGTCTACTCCAAAATCTATTATCTTTTTTAGTGCCTTAGGGTGAATGCCGTCTCTTGGAGGGTCAAGTACAATTATATCTGGCTTGTCTGTAAGTTCATCTAGTACCTTTAGCACGTCCCCTGCAATAAATTCGCAGTTTGTCAGTCCATTTAAGGCTGCGTTTTCTTTGGCTGCTTCAACTGCCTCTTCCACTATTTCCACCCCGACTGCTTTTTTTGCAACAGGTGCAAGCATCTGTGTAATAGTTCCCGTTCCACTGTATAAGTCAAATACAATTTTATCTTTGGTCTCACCCACATATTCTCTAACCTTTGAGTAAAGAACCTCTGCTCCTAAAGTGTTTGTCTGGAAAAAGGAAAATGGGGATATTTTAAAGCTCATTTCAAAAAGCTTATCATAAAAGTAATCTCTTCCATATAATAAACGCAGCTCAGTCACTTTTACTGCATCAGCTACTTCATCATTAATTGTATGAAGAATACCCGCAATTTTATTATTCAAGCTTAAGCTGTTAAGCATATCAATCCATTTTTTTAAGCTATAGTTATTTTGAGAAGTCGTCACAAGGTTGATTAAAAGCTCATTTGTCTTTTCTCCCTTGCGGATAATCAAATGGCGCAAATAGCCAATATGTGTTTTCTTAGAAAAATAATCCAGCCCTTCCTCTTGAAAAAAATAAATTGTAGCTTTTAAAATGCTGTTAAAATCCTCATCTACAAGAATACAAGTTGTTGTATCAACAATATCATAGGTGCTGGCTCTTCTATGCAAGCCCAAGGCTAATGGCCCATCTTTAAAGGAATCTCCAAAGGAGTATTCCATTTTATTTCTATAAGCAGTTAACTTTGGACTTTTTAAAATACCTTCATAATTGTACGTAGTATTTAAGCTGTCTAACATTTCTATGACCTGTCTTTCCTTAAGGGCAAGCTGTTTTTCGTATGGCAAGGTCTGATATAGACAGCCACCACAGCTTCCAAAAACTTCACATAGAGGAGCAATTTCATCAGGAGATTTTTCTAGCAGTTCCAAAATAACACCCGACATTTTGCCCTTTCTCTTCTTTGTAACAACTCCCTTAACCCTTTGTCCCTCTATAACATTACTTACATGCACTCTTTCGCCCTCCGCTGTAAGAACAATTCCTTTATTTGGGAAATCAACCTTTTCAATTATGCCTTCAAAATAATCTTTTTTCTTCATCATTTTTCCTTTATTTATTATAATTTGCTTTTTTATTTACCATTTGTAATTCCGAAATACTATTTGTAATTGAATAGCCTTCAGTAATATTATCCTCAAATATTTATACTACTCTTTGTTAACTCACTAGGATAGCATTAATCGGAATGCTTTTCATGTAAGCTGAAAAGCTTGTGCTCGTTTAATCCGGTCAAACCGAGCAATTTCTATGCATTTAACTAACAAAAAGATCCCTATAAAAACCCTTTTATACCTTAAAAATCAGTGGGATTTTTCCCACTGATTTAATTACTTATTATTTATAATGCTATTCTTCAATTCCTGCAGTATCATCCTCTTCTTCATCATCATAAACCTCATCGAAGTCTATATCGTCGTAATCATCATCTTCATAATCAAAATCATCATAATCATCAATTGGTGCAAAAAAGAATTTGTAAACTGCAAATCCAATTGCCGCAAGACCAACAAGTACCGCTCCTGCAATTAGCCATGTGTAAGTTTTCTTTCTTTCTTCCACTTGCTTTTTGTGGAATTTATCAAGAATATCCTCTAGTTGCTTCGCTGTAATATTTTTTGCTCTAATCATTCTATCGTACATATTCTCACACTTCCCTTCACGTTTAATGACTTCATTATAACATCAAATTTATTTTTTGAACAGATTTTTACAAATAATATCAAGATTTTTTTAAACCTGCAAGCCCTGCAAACATTTTTTTAACGCCTACACTAGGAAAATTAACTGTTACCTGATAGTCCTTTCCTCCATGCTCGATTTTCTCCACCTGTCCCATACCAAAAACCTTGTGCTTAACAATATCCCCCTCTCCATACTCTAATACTGCTGAGTTGCTCACAGGAATAGCTGTTTTAACTCCTGTTTTTGCCATTTGATAGGGCTGGCTTTTGAAAAACGAGTTGTTCTTTCTAGCATAGCTGATAGGAATTTTACTATCATCTTTTATATTATCTTCTTTAATCATAAGACTTGAAGGTATTTCTGATAAAAACCTTGATGCAGGATTCGCCATGGTTTGACCATTTGTCATTCTTGAGCTTGCACTTGTTAGCCAAAGCTGTCTTTCTGCTCTTGTAATGCCTACATAGCAAAGTCTTCTTTCCTCTTCAATATCCTCTTCGTTTCCAGTAGACATAGACATATAGCTAGGAAACAAGCCATCCTCCATTCCGCATAAAAATACACAAGGAAATTCAAGCCCCTTTGCGCTATGAAGTGTCATTAATACCACGCTATTATTATTTTCATCATACTGATCTACATCTGCAACAAGAGATACCTCCTCTAAAAATCCATTTAAGGTTGGCTCTTCTGTATTATCCTGATAATCCGCCAGTTTTGAAACAAGCTCATTAATATTGTTTAATCTGTCTTTAGCTTCGTCAGTGTTTTCTTCAATTAGTTCTCTTCTGTATCCAGTTTTTTCCATAATTGTTTGTAATAACTCTGTTAAGCTTCCCTCATAATTTACAAAGCTCATTATTAGCTTATAAAAATCAGTAACCTTCTTTTCAGCTCTGGAAATATCACTGATAAAGCTTGCATTTGAGAGTGCTTTAAAAAAGCTCATATCATTTGCATTGGCATAAATTTCAATTTTATCTACCGTCGCATCACCAATTCCTCTTCTTGGAACATTAATAATTCTTTTAACGGATAGATTATCTGTTTCATTTGCAACTACTCGCAGATAAGCAAGCACATCCTTAATCTCTTTCCTTTGATAAAAGGAAACTCCTCCCACGATTCTATAAGGAATATTTAAGCTTATAAGCCTTTCCTCTAAAACACGGGATTGTGCATTTGTTCTGTATAAAATCGCAAATTCATTATAATTACTATTTTCTTTTGATTTTTGCATTATCTGAGCTGCAATATAAGCCGCCTCTTCTTTTTCTGAGGATAACCTTTTATACACAAGCTTCTCTCCTGCTTCAGCCTCTGTCCACAGCTTTTTAAGCTTTCTTTTGCTATTGTTGCTAATCACCTGATTGGCTGCTTCAAGAATATTACTTGTAGAACGATAGTTTTGCTCAAGTTTTATAATTTTTGTATTTTTATAGTTTTTTTCAAAATTCAGAATGTTTTTTATATCTGCTCCTCTGAATTTATAAATTGATTGATCATCGTCTCCTACAACACAGAGGTTTTTATGCTCTCTGGCAAGTAAATCCACCAGCATAAACTGTACACTGTTTGTATCCTGATACTCATCCACCATTATATATTGAAATAGCTGTTGATATTGCTTTAATACCTCTGGATGATATGTAAACAGCTCAACCGCCTTTGTTAAGAGGTCTCCAAAGTCCATTGCATTGGATTTTCTTAACTTATCCTGATAAAGCGTATATATTTTTGCAATCATTTCTTTACGATAATCACCCATGGCATTTGTTGCAAATACCGGAGGAGTTATCATTTCATTTTTTGCACTGCTTATAGCACTTAGTACCGCAGATTCCTTATATTGTTTTGGGTCTAAATTAAGCTGTTTAATGCACTCTCTAATAATTTTCTTACTGTCATCACTGTCATAAATAGTAAAATACTTATCAAAGCCTAATTTATCTGCATATCTTCTTAAAATTCTGACACATGAGGAATGAAAGGTCGAAACCCATACATCACTTCCTTGTCCGATAAGAGAATCAACTCTTTCTCTCATTTCCTTTGCTGCCTTATTAGTAAAGGTAATCGCCATAATATTGTATGGCTTCACATTTTTTTCCTCAATTAAATACGCAATTCTGTGGGTAAGCACTCTTGTTTTTCCCGAACCTGCTCCTGCTATAATCAGCAGAGGTCCTTCCGTTGTTACAACTGCCTGCTTTTGCATTGGATTTAATAAATCATATTTGCTCATAACTGCTCCTTTTATTATACGCAAAAAATTTCTCTGTATTGCATTATTCTTTTTTTCTGCCTATAGCCTTTACTTATATATATTTTTCTGGCACCTAAAACCTGGCACCTCTTATTCAAATATCTCCTGCTTCATAGAAAAAACAGGTACCTATTATTAATTGACCTAATTTGCCGTTCAATATCTATCATACCATAAGAACAAGCTTTCTTCTATATTATAATAGAGTATTTTTTCTGAAGCTTGCTTATGCAGCATCTAAATATTATCTAAGCGCTTTAGTATGATTATCTCCCTTGTACTTTGCAATTAGATACTATATAATATATTTGTTATTACGCATTAACCTAAAAATATAAAATAATACATAATGAATATTATAAAACAAAGCACTCAATGAGGTGGTATGGATATGGAATATGATAAGCTGGTAGAAAAGATAATGCAGGGATTTAAAGAAAAAACATATCTGGATGCATCTAGCATTCCAAATATTGATTTATATATGGATCAGGTTACTACATTTATGGATGATCATCTCGAGCTTTTCAAGCGTTCTGAAGATGATAAAACGCTTACAAAAACAATGATTAATAATTATAGCAAGTTTCATCTTCTTCCCCCTACTAATAAGAAAAAGTATTCCAAGGATCATATACTTCTTTTATTGTTTATTTTTTATCTTAAACCAAGCCTTTCAATTCCCGATATTGGAAGTACACTAAAACCAATTCAGGAGCTATTATTAGATAAGAACTTTCCTGTTTCTCTTGAGGAATATTTTGACACTCTTTCAAGAACTCAGGCAGAGCATTTTGATAGCTTCTCTCAACAGGTTATCGATACAGTTAAGCTTTCTCAGGAATTATTTAATGATTTATCCAATAAGGATAATGAGCTGCTTTCAGTTATAAGTATAATATATATGCTTTCACTTCAAGCCTCAATGCAAAAAAGCATTGCTACTCATCTTATTGATAACTATCTTAAACCTTTAGAGCAAGCTAAAGAAAAAGAATCAAAAAAAGAAAAACCTAAAAAAGCACATAAATAGGGGAGCGAATGCTCCCCTAAATTATTATCATCTTATTCTGCTTTTTCAAAATCCTCTTTGCCAACTCCACATAGTGGACATACCCAATCATCTGGAATATCTTCAAATGCTGTTCCTGGAGCAATTCCACCATCTGGATCCCCTTCTGCTGGATCATAAACATAACCACAAACTACACATACATACTTATCCATGATATTTCCTCCTCTTTGTCTTATTGATATATGCATATTATACATATCTATTTTCATTAATGTCAATACAATTTTGCAAATTGTATATACGCTTTTCAATCTAAATACTACTTATCTCTATTTGTTCTCTATTCTGGAAAAAACCATATCATATCCGTCATTACCATAATTTAAAGAACGATTTACGCGGCTGATTGTTGCTGTTGAAGCTCCCGTTTTTTCCGCAATCTCTAGATACGTGTTTTGCTCTCTGAGCATTTTCGCTACATGGAGTCTTTGCGCAAGAGCATGAAGTTCATTAATAGTACATATATCTTCAAAAAAACTATAGCATTCCTTTATATCCTTTAAAGTTAGTATAGCTTCGAATAAATGATCAATTTCTTCACTTTTTATATTTTTGCTCACCTTGTCAGCTCCTTTTTTGTTACATAATAATCTATTCTATTATGATATTAACATTTTAATCCTATAACGTAAAGAATTAATTTATATTTTTTTCATAAAGCCCTTAAGCCTTTCCATACTCAGGTTTACTATAAGCTCTTGTGGAAAACCAATCTCCTCAACAAGCTTTTCACCATAGCAGAAGTTTGCAATATCGCAAGAAATATGCGCATCGCTTCCAAGAATAACTGGCTGATCATACTTCTCACAAAACTTTAATATTTCTCTTGTAGCTTTTACTGCATCAACTCTAAATCCCTTTGGGTTTAAAGATGCATTATTAACCTCTAATAGCACTTTGTTTTCCTTTGCTCCAAGAACTATCTCTTCATAATCCATTGTAAACCTTACATCGTCTGGATGCCCTATTATATTTACATAAGGATTTTCCATTACTCTTAAAAGCGCTTTTGTGTTTTCTTTTTTTGAGCCTGCTTTAATACAAGGGGGATGGAAGCTTGCAATCGTATAATCTAAATTTCTCAAATCTTCCTTACTCATATCCAGCTTACCATTATGGCTTATAATATTTGCTTCTACACCAATCATAAGCTTAATATCCTGCATATTCCTAGGTATTACTCTTGTATTGTGAAAATGGTATATATAAGCACTTCCTGGCATTGCTGGTGCGTGATCAGAAATTCCAAGCAGCTTGATACCCTTATCCTTTGCTGCACTGACCATTTCCTGCAAGGTACTATAAGCATGACCGCTTGCTATTGTATGCGTATGTAAATCAAATAAATATTTCATCTTAATTTCCTCCTGTAAACTTATTCCCTTAAAAGTTACCCAAAAGAATGCCCACTACTCCTCCAGCTATTATAAGCAGAGCAGGGCTTTTTCTAAGCTTGAATGTAAATACAAAAAATATAGCCATTGCAATACATGCTTTAATATCAAAAAAGCTAGTAATACTTCCTGTTTTCTTAAAACTGTCAATATCAAAAATGGTTACTAGTGCAATATTAAAAATTGCTGTTGCAACCAGTCCAATTACTACCGCTCTTAATCCTTTTAAAATACTCTTCACTCTTTCATTTTCATCAAAGTGTTCCATAAATCTACCAATAATCATTGAAAATACAACCCCTGGGATTACGACTGCGACCGAAGCTATAACAGCACCCTCGATTCCGCCCTGAAAAAACCCTACAAAGGTTGCCAGATTAATTGCTAAGGGCCCAGGTGTAGACTGTGAAATCGCAATTACATCTGCAAATTCTTTAAGATTCATCCACCCCAAATTAATAACCCTTTCTTGTAGCAATACAAGAACTGCCAGTCCTCCGCCATAGCTAAAAAATCCAATAACAAAAAACTCAATTACCAGCTTTATCAATATTTCCATTGCTCGTCCTCCCATATATGATAAAGCTTAAAAGAACTCCAGCTAATATTATATAAACAGGAGATATTTTCAAAAAACTAATTCCACAAAAGGCTGATATTGCCATTATTGCTCCTGTTTTATCCTGAATAGATTTAATTATTAGATTCCATAAGGTGTTTATAAGCAGTGCTAATACCGCAATTCTTATTCCCTTAAGACAATTAATAACATACATATTATGCGAAAAGCTTTCATAGGCTCTGGAAATAATTAAAATCACAATAACCGAAGGTGTTATTGCTCCAAGGCAGGAAGCTATAGTTCCCTTAATTCCTCTAAGCTTATAGCCTAATAGTGCAGAGGTGTTTACAGCAATAATCCCAGGAATTGATTGAGCTAATGCAAAGCTGTTCACCACCTCCTCCTCCTTAAACCATCCCTTTTCTTCAACTGCAATTCTTTCAATTATAGGAAGCATGGCAAATCCGCCTCCAAAGGTCATCGCTCCCATTCTAAAAAAAACTACAAATATCTTAAATAAACCAATACTATTTTTCATTACCTTTCCTCACTAACAAATTTTTCTCTAATACTAACCTATATATCTTTTTATATTCCTTTTCTTGGGCGCTTTATTTGTAAATCTACAAACCATAAAACACTTCCATCAATTTAATCATATCCAAAAAATCCTCTTTGCCCATTGATTCTCTTGCTGAATGCATCGCCCACATAGGCACCCCAATATCTGCTGTCTTTATTGGCAGATATTTTGCAGTTACTGGACCTAGTGTCATACCGCCCGGAATGTCTGAACGATTTACATAGCTTTGATACCTTAAATTACACGACTTGCATAGCTGCATAATAATCGCACTTGTTTCACAATCAGTTGCATAGCTTTTTTTTGCGCTGTTTTTTATCGCTATTCCTTTGTTTAGTGAAACTATATTTGTAGGATCATTTTTTCCTAAAGCATTTGGATGCGCAGCGTGAGCTGCGTCAGCAGATATAATAAACGAATTTTTTAGCATCCTATGGTAATGCTCTCTATTTTTATTAAAGGATAATACTATTCGCTCCGTTATAATTGAAAGTAAATTCGAATCCGCACCCTCAATTGTAGTGCTTCCAATTTCTTCATTATTAAAGCATACTGCCATTTGAATATCCTTTGGGTTTGGCTCTGTATTAATCAAAGAATAAAAGCTTGCATACACCATTGCAAGATTATCTAATCTGGGACCGCAAATAATTTCCTTGTTAGCTCCCGTAAGCTCTGCTTCCTCTTTTAAATAAAGATACATATCATATCCTAATATTTCCTCTGCATTTATACTTAAAAGTTCTGCCAGCCTTTTGTTAAAATATCCCTTTATTTCTTCGCTTTCATCTAATATACCCAGTACCGGAAGCATATCTGTTTGCTTATTAAGCTCCATCCCTTCATTAACCTTTCGATTAAGATGAATAGCCTGATTAGGTATAGTTAAAAGCGGGGCTTCAAAGTCCAAGTACTTGATTTGAGGCTTTAATATATCCTCTGAGCAAATTGCTACTTTTCCTGCTATCGAAAGTGGCCTGTCCATCCATGTATTTAAAATAGGACCTCCATATACCTCCGTATTAAGCTTAATAACATTCCCCTCTTTTATTTCAGGATTTGGCTTAATCTTAAAGCAAGGGCTGTCATTATGTGTGGTTATAATTTTAAATCTATCTAAAAAATGCATTTCCTTTGCAGCTGTAAATGCAACCAGCATAGAATCATAGGGCTTAATATAATATTTACCCCATCCGCTTATACTCCATACCTCCTGCATTTCTAGCTTAATAAAGCCCGCCTGTATAAGTCTATTTTCACATTCCATAACCGTTTGATAGGATGTTGTTGAGTTATTTAAGAATTCAAAAAAATCTTTAACTTTGTCCATAATCAGTCTCCTTATAAATGTGTCACTTACTTCAAAATATAAAATCTATATAAATAATCCTTAGCTTCCTCAGCATAATCGATATTAATTCTTTTATCAGCCAGTATTTTTTCCTGTGCTATTGCTGGTGAATCCAAAATATATATTTCCTCTCCCAGTAAGTCTGTACCATCCTCACTTTTTTTAATATCCAGAAGTCTGCATACCTTTCCCGGACCATCTCCCATACCTCTTATCTGACTTTTTGTAAGCATAGTATAAGGTTTTTTATACCTTAATATACTCATATCTTCAAGTGGCTCAATTGGCTCCGTTTTTCGAATTAATACAGCACAGGGACTTCCCTCAGCTTCTGTAACGATATTGAGCAGATAATACATGCCATAAATCATATATACATACACATGCCCTGCCTCTCCCCACATTGTTTTTGTTCTTAAGGTTTTACGTCCACCATAGGTATGACAAGCCTTATCCTCTACTCCTGTATATGCCTCTGTTTCAATGATTCTGCATTTGTACTCAATATTATCTATTACTCTGACTAATATTTTTCCCAATAATTCCCTTGCAACCGTAATCGTATCTCTTTGATAAAATTCCCTTTTAAGCTTTGCCACATTAACACCTCACTTACACTACAGTATAACATATTTTCACATTTTTTTTTGCATTTCAACTCATTTTTACATTTAGCAACCATATTACATCTGATATTTACAAGGCATAAGCTACTCCCCGATAAACAATCCGATAATGCTACTCTCTTTTTTTTTACTCTAATTATTATATTTCAAATAGTATAGAAGAATTATCTCTCATGTGATATGATAATTAGGTTATAATTGTTTGACTGCTTTTAATATGCTATTTTAGGAGTGATAAAGTGATTGCTGTACAGATAGATGATATTAAGCTTTTTATGGGTAAGATGTTTAAAGAGGATACCTTTGATGATTTTGACTTGGTTTCTGCAACAATTCATCAAGGTATTATTTTTACCTTGGATGGCAAAATCAACCCTGATTTTTACACCGAGGAAACTCTTCCGACTTCTGCCTATGTAAGCTGGATTGACTACAAAAATCTAGTTTTTTCTATTATTAAAGGCAATAAAACTCCAAGCCTTATGAAAATAGTATTTGCAGTCAGCTATAAAAGCAAGCAGAATCTTGTTATTAAAAGCAACTCAAATTTTGACCCTGACGAAATAAATGATTTCTATATTAATATTCTTTTTGATAGCAATGGTTTAAAGGTGATTACAGGAACAAATTACAAACAATTCACCCTGGATAAATCTGTTGAAAGCTATTTCGATGATTCTATTTTAAAATTTTTAATAAAAAATGAAATTCCTTTTATATAGCAATTTCCTTGTTAGCACTCATTTGTTGTGAGTGCTAATTTTTTCTTGACTTTTAGTTGTATTGGTTGTATCATATTTTTTAGAAGAAAACATAATAAATAAATATTGTTATAGGATTTTAGGAGGTAGAAAAATGGCAAAAGAAAAAGGCAGCTTGTCTATTCATAGCGAGAATATTTTCCCAATTATTAAAAAATGGCTTTATTCTGATCATGATATTTTTATCAGAGAGTTAATATCAAACAGCTGTGATGCAATAACCAAATTGGAAAAGCTTAAAAATCTTGGTGAAATATCGATAACTGATGATCTTCCCTACAAGGTCGAGGTAATTGTAGATGATAAGAACAAAACCCTTACCTTTAAGGATAATGGTCTTGGAATGACCGATGAGGAAGTAAAAAAATATATTAATCAGATTGCTTTTTCAGGCGCTGAGGATTTTCTTAACAAGTACAAGGACAAAACCAACGATGATCAGATTATCGGACACTTTGGTTTAGGCTTTTATTCTGCATTTATGGTTGCAGAGAAGGTTGAAATCAATACTAAGTCCTATTTAGAGGATTATACCCCTGTAAAATGGACCTGTGAGGGCGGTACTGAATTTGAAATGGAGAACGGCTCAAAATCAGAACGAGGAACTGAGATAGTTCTTCATATTGGTGAGGATGGCAAGGATTTTCTTAATGAATACAATGTTCGCACTACCATCGAAAAATACTGTTCCTTTATGCCTTATGAGATATTCTTAACAAATCCTAACAAGGAACCTGATAAGGATGAAGATGGCAATATTATCGTAAAAGAATTAAAGGCTTTAAATACAGTCAATCCTCTTTATGCTAAAAAGCCTAATGAATGTACCGATGAAGAATACAAGGAATTCTACAGAAAAACCTTTATGGACTTTAAAGAACCTCTTTTCTGGATTCATTTGAATATGGATTATCCATTTAACCTCAAGGGTATTTTATATTTCCCTCGCTTTAATCATGAGTTTGATAATATGGAGGGTCAGATTAAGCTTTATAATAACCAGGTTTTTGTTGCAGATAATATCAAGGAGGTAATCCCTGAATTTTTACTTCTTTTAAAGGGAGTAATTGATTGTCCTGATATACCTTTAAACGTTTCAAGAAGCTTCTTACAAAATGACGGCTTCGTAAAAAAAATCTCTACCTATATTTCTAAAAAAGTAGCTGATAAGCTTAATTCCTTATATAATACTGAAAGAACTACCTACGAAAACTTTTGGGATGATATAAATCCTTTCATTAAATTTGGATGTCTTAAAGATGAAAGCTTTCAGGAGAAGGTAAAGGATATTCTGTTATATAAATCAACTGAAAACAAATATTTAACCCTTAATGAATATCTTGAAGCTAATAAAGAAAAGCATGAAAACAAAGTATATTATGTTTCTGATGAAAAGCAGCAGGCTCAGTACATTAAAATGTTCAGAGATCATAATATGGAAGCCGTAATTTTAGAGCATAATATTGATAATCCATTTATTTCACAGCTTGAGATGAAACAAAAGGATATTAAATTCGTACGTATTGATGCCGATTTAACCGAAACCATGAAGGAAGATGGTCAGGAAACAAACGAAGAGGAAACAAAAACACTTGTCGAAACTCTTGAAAATGCTTTTAAAAAAGCCTTAAATAAGGATAGTCTTAAGCTTCAGCTTGAAAGTCTAAAGCAAGAAGATATTTCTGCTATTATTATACTTCCAGAGGAATCTCGAAGAATGCAAGAAATGTCAAAAATGTATGGCATGTATGGTTTAGATGCTAGCATGTTCGAGTCAGGCGAAACTCTCCTTTTAAATAAGAAAAACGAATTGGTTCAATATATTATAAACAATGCAGATAAAGAAGATAAAACTGAAGATATTAAGCTTTTCTGCGAGCAGCTCTATGATTTGGCAATGCTAAGCCATAAGCCGCTTTCTCCAGATGCTATGACTGCCTTTATTGGACGTAGCAATTTAATTCTTAAAAAGCTTATATAATAGTAATAAAATGATACTATTAAGCATGAACTAAATCACCAGCCTTTAATAAGCTAGTCTTGTTCCTGCAAAATCAGAGCATTCTATGCTAATGCACACTACTACAAAAATAGCCTCCAATTTAACCTTGGAGGCTATTTTTTAGTTAATATTTATTTATTTTGTACTTACATTTATTTTTATTCCAGTTGGCTGGTTTACAAGCTTAATTCCCTCTTCAACGCTATAGTTTAATGGAAGTGTAATTGCTCCTGCTCCGACCTCTGCCAGATTAATTGATGGTTCTAGGGTAAGCAGTGAAATCTTAGAAAGCTCCCCACTTGCTCCTTTAAAGGTCAGTGTTATTGGAGTTGTATTTAATATAGTAACCTTGTGCCCGCTTGATAAATTTTTTATTTTAATATCCTTAGGATCTATAGAAATTGTTTTTTGCTCTAGCTTTTCAATATTAAAGGATATTATAAGGGTTTTATCCTCACTTATAACATCTATTCCCTCTTTAGTAATAAGGTCCTCAAGACTTACTGTTACACTGAAATCAGAGCTTTTTCCTGCAAGTGATATATTGTCAATAATAATACTGTCAATTGATTTAAGTGCATCCTCCTTGCCCATAACGGTTACATCCTCTCTGCTATAGCTTACATCTGCTAAAACAAAGCCCTCTTGTACGTCATCAAGCTTTTTAAAGGTAATCGGAAGCTCTTTTTTCTGCTTTACAGGTACCGTTATTTGAACCTTCTCGACATTTGCAACAACATCCTCAACTACTTTTTTATGACTATCCATTGCCTGCGGAACAGAATATATTGTCATTTCCTTAGTTACATCCTGAATACTAACTGGAACCATAACGCTTGATACTGCATTAACCTTAGATTCTGGTCCCGAAATCATAATTACGCTAGGTGTAATTGTCGGCGCCAGAACAACATACCCTTCCGCTGTTTCACCTACAAAATAATATTGTACCTCTTTTTGCACAGAAATCATATTTTCAAGAGCTATTTTCATATCCCCCGGTCTCTTATTCAGAATCTGAACTCCTTGTGGAATATCAAATTCAATATCCACCGCTCCCGTAATAGATACTTTGGATAAGTCAGCATAAGCCTTAATATCGCTTTTTGTAAGCCTGTCTACAATTGACCTTTTCCCTCTTACTGTAAGGTCGACAAACTCTCCCTCCAAATATTCAATTGCTTTGTTTTGAGATGTAATACTGTCTGCATTTTGCTTTTCAACAGGTATTTGAGAGAAGTCCCTGTTTACAATAGGGTCCTCGTAATTAACCACTAGCAGCCACAAAAAAAATGCAGCGATAACAGATACTATTTTCCATCCCAGACTATTCGTTATCTTTTTTATCATTTTTATGTCTACCCTTCCATATCTTGAATTTGTTAACATCAACGGTTTTCTTTTGTACATACAAAAGCTTGTTTTTCAAATATTCTGCATCAATATTTCTGATTAAGTTTCCGCCTAGAGCCATAGAAATATGTCCCGTTTCCTCAGAAACCACTATGATAATACTATCAGTTACCTCTGTAAGGCCAATAGCTGCTCTATGTCTTGTTCCTAGCTCTTTGCTCAAGGTCATATTTTCTGACAAAGGTAAATAACAGGTAGCTGCAACTATTCTGTTATCTCTTACTATTACTGCTCCATCATGAAGTGGAGTGTTATGCTCAAATATATTAACTAACATTTGCTTAGATACAAGTGCATCAATTAATATTCCCGTTCTTTCATATTCATCTAAACGAATATCCTGTTCTATTACAATAAGTGCTCCTGTTTTTGTTTTTGCCATTTCAAGAACCGCTTTAATAATCTCGTCTATTACATCAACTGCAAGTCTTTCTGAGCGTTCTCTTTGCTCATCAAACACTGAAATCGAAGCAAAAATATTTTTTCTTCCCAGCTGTTCAAGTGCCTTTCTAAGCTCTGGCTGGAATACAATTAATAATGCTGTAATTCCGACACTAATCGTGTTTGCAAATATCCAGAGAATTGTATTAAGCTGAAATACCATTGCAATTATTGCAATAACAAATAGCACAGCTATTCCCTTTACAAGCATCCAAGCTCTTGTACCTCTTACCCATTTAGTAATCTGATATATTACAAAAGCAATCATGCTTATCTCAATAATATCATTGATTCTGATTATGGGAAGCTGGTATGTTAATAATTTTATATTTTGCCATATTTCTGAAAATGTAAGCACTTTAGCACCTCTTTATATTTTATTACTTTATTTTAGTAATTGCCTTTTCTGTTTTTGAAACCTTCACCTTTGGTATTGCTTTAACATAATAATAATATGTTTCGTCCTCAAATTGAACCTTTTCTGTTCTTGGATAATCCAAAGAAAATCTCAAAAACTGTCCCACTACTGCGATTGCTCCGCCCACAATGCTCCCAAGAACTACACTTAGCATTGAAATCTCTGCCTTTAATAGAATTACTCCAATGATAAATGCTAATATTTGAATTGCAGTTCCAGCCGCAATTGCTATATACCATATATAATGGAAATCTCTCCTGCTTATAAAATAGGTTATTGCCAAGGTTGCTGCCATAACAATTACAGTAATTAAAACTGCCGTATCCTTTATCATAATATTTGCTATATATTTATACATTAAAATTGTAGCTTCTGGCATATCATATATATTCTGCGCTCTCATTTTTAGTAGCTCTGGCAAATATTTTGAAAGCTTGAAAGCAAATGCACCTGCACACATTGGAGCAAGCGCTGCCGGCCCAAAAAATATCCCAGCTATTACTGGTACCGCATAGCCTAACCTAAATGCAAATAACAAAGGTGTCAAATATGCAAAATATGCCATGTTTTTAAACACCCTTACACATAACAAATATAAAATCAATAGTATTGCCGTAATCAGTATGCTAGCTTCAAGAGAAATATATCCAATCCTTCCGCTAATAAATCCAATTATTGTTAAAACTGCCCAGTTTGGCGGAATGAAGGTATTTAAGATTGATAGTACAATAATAATAATTCCTGAAATCACTGTCAGTTCTTGGCTAATCTTGTTGTTAAGCATAAAAAACAATACAAGATATAATATAAGCTTTCCTCCTGGCACAATATATCTTTCATGATTTTGATAAAATTCTTTTATCATTTCCTTAAATTCAAAAAATATAGTCATGTCTTCCTCCTATGCATCTTACATTATTATATGCTGATAAGACATTCAAAAATGCAAAAACCAAGCAATCTATTTGTTAATTATTCCTGAATTTCTTCAAGCTCCTTGAGCAGTTTCTCATAGGTCTCGATTCTTTCCTTTGCCTTTGAGTATTCTTTACGACTTATCTTTGTATTAATAATTGTATAAACAACTATACCTAACAACCATATTATACCGTATTTTATTAAAAACCATTTGTAATTAACAGTTGGCAGTGCTGAAAGATCACTTAATATTAAGCTTGAAAGCTCTATCCCCATTATTAATAAAACTGCGAAAGTAATAGAAATCTGGGTATTAAAATTATGATAGGATACATAGTCCTTTTCATAAAACTGAGCTTTTTTTAAGTCAGCTTTTCCTTTTCCTACTTCATACATAGATATTTTTGTCATAAGCCTGACTTTTTCATTATCTAACATTAAATCACCGCCTATTTAGCAGATAGTCCATCCTTCGAATACCTGTTTCCTGAATTCCATAAGAGCCACTCCTCTAAGCCGGCATCCTTAACTGCTTTTATCTGTGCCTGAATAGCTTTCCCATCATAGGTCATATAATTTCCGCCTCCAAGATATGAAGCAGTAAAAGCTTGAAGCCATGGTCTAACAACTGGTCTTTCGTTCTCTGAGGTTATTTTATTGATTACATTATTAGAATCCATCATTGAACCATATATTATTTCATAAGGATATAAATCTGGAGATTTTGATGCAGGTACCCCATAATAACCCCTGCCATAATGAGAAGGATATACCATTGGACAGATTACATCAAGATTTTTTGACATTTCAAGATAATTTTGCCCTATCATTTTTGCATCAATTTCACTTACAATTATTGTTCCAAAAACATCCGCAGATACAACAACCCCATAAGGCTCTAATTCTTTTTTTGCATAGTCTATAAAATCAGCAATAACCTTCATTCGGTTTTCATATGAATCCTCATGACCAAAATCTGCGTTCTCCAGAGAATATGTCGCTTCAAATCTAATGTAGTCAAACTGAATTTCCTTAAACCCTGATAAAGCCGCTTCTTTAGCTATATCAACAATGTACTTCCATGCATCCTGATTGTAAGGACTTACCCATGATACATTCTTGTACTGGAAAAGACTTCCGTCCTTATTTTTTATTGCATATTCAGTTTTATGGCTTGAAAGATAAGGATCCTTAAAGGCTACGATTCTAGCTATCGGATAAATATTATTATTATAAAGCTTATCCATCACTTTATTAATATCCTTGATGGCAATATATTCTGAACCTATTTCATCAACCTGTTTAATGTCCATATTATAGGTTACATTTCCAAAATCATTTTTAACATCAATTACAAATGCATTTATTTCCGTTTGATTAGCCAGTTGAATCAAGGCATCCAGCGAACTGCTTATTCCCGCAGTATTCGCCGTTAAGAAAATTCCTTTAATAGGTTCAGCTTTATAGGGTTTAACTTTTCCTTGCTTCAACACATTATAATCTGATAAATCCACCGTTTCGCTACTTGAGTTTTGTACCCTTGATACTCCATTTTTTAAATCAGTACCAAAAAAGAACAAAAAAGCAACAATAGTTATTACAAAAATACTTACAAATATAATTTTTTTGTTATTACTTTTATCTTTAGCAGTGATACTGCTTATAGCCCCACCATTTTCAACATTTTCAATAATATTGTTGTTGTCAGCCCTATTATCATTCGAATTCTGCATTATCTCACCCGCCATTTTTCCGTCAATTTATGTCTAAACAAACACTTTATTTATTATAACACAAGCTGCATTTTATTTGCACCCCAAAAAGCAGAAATAACATGTCAGTCTTTACTGTTAGAACAAAGTGTCTGACAAGTCAGACACTACGCGCCCGAGCGGTTTGCGAAGCAATACCTTCTTATCCGCGAGGTGCGCATCTTTGGCACGCAGTGCCTTTTTTGTTTCATAGGAAAGATACTTTTACACATTACCATAGNNTTCCTATGAAACAAGAATAGCGTTCGGTGAACACATTTCTCGTAGAATAGGAAAGTTTGGTCTTTTGCAAGCAAGACGAACTTTCCTATTCTAAAAAATAGAGCAAAGAATTATCTCTGCTCTATTTTGAATATCTTATGTTTTGTATGAATATAATATATCTTTAATCCGTAGCTAAACAAGCTCAAAGGTAAGATAATTTCTGTTTTTTATTTATCCAAACTTTTCATTGTTGGGAAATCCATCCCGGCTGTTTCATAGTCGCTCACAAACTCTCAAATGACTTTATTCTCTACATTCCTAACATCCCTTAATCACCAATCTTTACATTACTTTTCATAAGTTATCCCAAAACGGGCGTAAGTTGGGCATATGATGGGCGTAGATCAAATTGCATCCTTTTTATTGTTCATGAAATCCTCAAATGTCTGCATTTCTGCTTTTTTAAAATCTTTGGTAACGTCAGCATATATATCTAATGTTGTGCTTATATCTGCATGCCCCAGAACCATTTGAATTACCTTGATATTAATACCAGACTCACAAAGCCGAGTTGTAAACGTATGTCTCAAAGTGTGACAGCTAAATCTAGGAAGCAATATCACTTGATCATTAACCTTTGCCTTATCCAGTATCTCCTGATTACAATCTCTAATGATTCTCCTGAGTGCTTTGTTAAGTGTTCCTTGATGCTGTGCATTTCCAAAACGATTAATAAATATAAAGTCTTTAAAGCCATCGATCCTAACGTTACATGCTATGCCACTTTCCTCTTGATATGCTTTCTCTTTAAGGAGTGCATCCTTCACACTTTCAATCATTGGAACAGTTCTCTCTCCGGCTCTTGTCTTTGGCGTGTTTACTCCAAAATAGCATCCACCTTTTGCATGATTAAAATAAACCAATGTATGATTTATATTGATGGTATTATTTTCAAAATCCACATTATTCCAATTTAATCCAGTAGTTTCTCCAACTCTAAGTCCAGTTCCGATCATCAATGCAAAGATTGGATACCAATGTTGATACACATTGCTATTCTTGAGGAAATCAAGAAAGATATCCTGCTCCTGAACAGTTAGAGCCTTTCTCTTTTCTGTGAAAAGATTCCTAGACTGTTTCAATTCCTTAAGGGCATTATCGCTGATATTATTCCTTAAATAGCCATCCTCAACAGCAACATCGAGAACCTGATGAAGAACAGTGTGTATATTGTCAACTGTGGTAATCTTTAAGCACCGTTCGTCAATCAGGTGATTATAGTATCTCCGAATATCTGATCTTTTAAGTGTTGCAATCTTATGTTGTCCTAGATCATCCCTTACAAACTGCTCGTACATGTAAATGTAATTTTGAAAGGTATTTTCCTTTAATCCCTTCTTTAGCTGAACCCATAAATCATATATATCATTTACATTAACTTTTTGAGCACCCGTCCGGATACCATCACTCTTATCCTTGAAAACTGTCTGTTCCTTTTCACGAAGTTCCTCAAGCGTAGAAGCGTATACAGAATGTCTCTTACCATCTGATGTACGCCACCTATAATCATATGATCCGTCTTTTCTTTGTGACTCGTTTTCCTTTAAAACTCTACCTTTATTATCTTTTCTTCTTTCCGCCATTGTAATTTCAATCTCCTTTTTTATGACAGAAAGCTGACTTGCTATAATAATAACATATCAGCTTTTCAAAAAACATATTAAATCGAAAAAGATTTTGCAATGTAGTCATCAAATTGTTTTCTTTTAATAAGTCGTTTACGCCCTACATATAGCACAAAAGTACAACTATCTGAATCTGTAAGTTCTCTTAGTTTATGCTCCCCTATATTATATAGGGAAGCCGCTTCTTCTATAGTTAACGTTGGTTTATCTTTTATTTCTGGCTTTTCAATCATACTCCTCACACCTCATCTACTAGACAATTATCCTCAACATAATATGCCTTAAACAATACTCCGGTATTGGTCAGAAACATGCCCTGATCATTAGGGGATATTTTGTCTGCTCCTTCTGAATTATCAAGAATGATCTGGGATAAAACTTTATCTGCTCTACCGCAAATTCTCATACCAATATTTGTCTTTATCTGCCCTTTTAATACATCCGCATCTGGTCTTTGTGTAGCAAAGATAAGGTGAATTCCAAATGCTCTACCTTGTCTTGCAATTGTAGACAGCTTGCTTTCGATCTGACTGATCAAAGCCTTTTCATCTTTCTCCAAGCCTGTTTTATCAAGCACCTCTGCAATTTCATCACATGCCACAATTATCCTCTGTAAATTTGAATCTGTCTTGTGGTTATGTTCAACTATATTGGGTGCACCGGATTCTACAAACTGTTTACGCCTTTCTTCCATTATTACTAAAATGTCCGATAGCTGATCTGATAGTTTTTCTGCCTCTACTATGATGGAGCACTTTTCATTCCATATCTTGGGATAGTCAACCCCACCCTTAAAATCTGCAAGGTATACAACAGCGTCTTTCTTTATGCTCTGCATCAAAACAAGTTTGAGCAATTTACTCTTGCCTGATCCTGAACCTCCACCAATCAAAGCATGTGGTACGACAGCCAGATCAATGCTTTCACCTCCAAAGTAACTTTCTCCAAGTTTCAAAATAAAATCATTTTTATCTAGATATGAATCTTTCCACATAATCATTTGTGGTGCTGATTCCCCAGTAGCTAATGCTCTAACGATTACATGTTGCATGTCTTTTCCAGGATTAACTGATACAACCTTAATATTCATAGCTGTTTCAATCTCTGCCCTATGTTCTTCATACTCATAGAAAGGCAATCTTGGAGAATAAAACTCCAAAATCATTCTGTTCTTTTCCTTTTTCTTTGATAACAATTTTGGTGTTTTTCCTGTATTATCTACAAACCCAATATCAGCTAGTCTTTTCTCAGTTTCCTTACTCTTAGCAGGAGTACCAAGTTGTGTAAGAATCTGCATTAACCCTATAACCGCAATTTCAAGCATAAATATACCAAATATCCAGAAATATAGCCTTGGTAGTGATATATAATTAAATTCAGGTAAATGTCCTTTTCCCTCTTCCCATATCACATACATTATCAGCAAATAGACTGTTGGATACAGTGATTTCCACTTATTTTGCCATATACTCTTGATACCAGACGTGATCCTTATCATTTTTTCGTTTTTCATATGTATTAACCTCCAATTTAGTCAAATGGTATATCTTCATCATTATCCACCGTCATTAATACATCACTTCCTATTGCCAGGCTCTTAAGTTGTGAGTAATCCCGGTACAGATTTCCAGGTAATTCAAATGATTTGTATTCCTGTCTGTCCACATAATGATAGACAAACAATGTAATTCTTCTTAATAGTTGCTTTATTGTATCTTTGGCTTGCGTTTCCCTACTAACCATCCCACCATAGATATCTTCCGGACTAAATATTGATGTAATATGTACTTCATTCCAAAGTGCATAGCAGTTGGAATACCTGCAATGAATTTGTGTTCGATACCCTTGCATGATCGTAAGTAATAACTCAAAAGGTAATGATTCTCTTTTCAGTTCATCCATGAATAGGATGGGTTCTCCACTATAGCCATCGAATCCTCCTACACCTCTGTTTGCATAATCAGAAAAGAAATATACATTATCATCCCCAAACTGCTCACACAGTTTGACATAGGTATATGATTTTCCACTTCCCGAACCTCCGAGATGAAATACAACCCTCACAGTCCTCTGTGGCGGTGTCTCACGATAACGTTTTGCAAAATATGCTTTTCGTATCAGATTCTCTTCTTTTCTAAGTCTGATATCTTCTGCCATGATTGCTGATGGTGTCATACCTTCTTCGATCAACTTCTCAATCGTTTGCAATGTATCGTTAGTGTTAGAAAGAGCAAATCGTTTGTTACCTTCAATGTTTCCATATGAAGTAAATACAATGACTTGCTCACCTTTTTCATCAAAAGGTGGTTCCTTCTTGATATAGGCTAATACTTGCTTCTTGTTTCCTTTTGTGGGTTCCAGATGTGCTGTTGGATACGCTTTCTTAACAGCACTAAATCTCATTGATCCAGAACCTTCAAGCACCATGTGAACATGTGGCATCCCTTTATCAGATATACAATATGCCCAAGATCCTTTTCGACAATTATTCCCATCGATCCATTCATTCTTAAGTTGTTCAATAATATCTTCCGGCCTTCCTAAATATCCATGCTGCTCGGGATTTGGAAAGACTGCAAACCATGATCTACTAACTGTATCTTGTGCCATGTCCTTCCTCCTGTTTGTAACAATTATAGTATTTGTTACATGATCAAATCCCCTAGAATTCAAACATGTAACAGTAACGCCTTAAGGGTAATACTATACCTTAAGGCGCACGCCCTGGCTCCTACGGAGCCGGGGGCGCACAGCCATTACTTACTAATAACCTCAATGTTCTCAGCTGTAATACTTAACTGATTTCGATATTCGCCATATACAGTCGCAATAGCATTAACCGGGCGAATCTCAACATTCATAGGCACATCAATGTCCATAGGAACCTTAAATGTCAGCTTTTCGTATATGTTATTGATTATTTCTCCTTCTTGATCTCCATAATTGGTCTTATCCTGTGCAATTATAGCTTCGACTTTAACTCCTTTTATTTTTCCAGAGTCGTAATCCTTCCATGGCTGTTTGCCTATACTCGTGAATCGTTTTCCCTTCGCGAATTCATCAAAATCAAAGTAAGTAAACATATTTAGTTTTTTCATTTTTAATTACCTGTTCCTTTCAGATGCCGTCTTTGGTCGCATCCACCATATTATTTCGTTGATCAACTCATACATGTATGTAGAAGCTCTTGCTTCTGATATCATATTATCTTATAATAGGGGGGTGGTAAACGGTCTAATGATTTTGCTTCTTCACATAAAAAATACCCCACCTAAGGAGGATTCATGGAATTTATTAATGCAAAAAATTTAATATATAAAAAAACTGCTGATAGGATTAGATCCAAAATTAAAGAATCTGGAAAATCTCACTTTGACATATACCCTGGAGATGAAAAAATAATAAGTCGAATATTAAACTGCAAAATATACAAAAAGAAAAATCCTTATCTTATACAGGATGCTGTACTAGACAGTTATCATAGAATTAAGGATGAAGACGGAAAGGAAATATATGAACACGTTGGAATTGTTCCAATACTAGGGTATAAAGATGATAAGAAATCCGTTTTATGGGGCACATCCTCTGAAATAAACGAATACTTACCTGAATTGTTTCGTGCTCTTATGTATGACTTAATTGAAAATCCATCAGATATTCCTTTCAGTGTTGAGGATATTCTTTGTGATCATGTTAAATATTCTAAATACCATGCATACTGGAATATATTATTTGATTCTGATAACTCAGTGCCTGCTTTTTTTTATGGAATTTTTGAAGATGAAGTAGTTGAATATATTGATATAGCCAGAGATAATGCTATAGATTTTTTATTTATAAAGCCCGGCTTAAAAGCGGCATTTTTTACTGCCTTTACATATTTTATATCTTCTGAAAAAGCCGATTCCTTTAGTTGTTTAGACAAGAAATTATATGAGTTATTACTTTATCCGGAATTTATTAAGACCCTTGAGAAATATCTTCCGAGGGAAGACTCGTTAGGGTTGCGAGTACGGAATATAGTCCTTGGAGATTTGTCTCAGATGAAAGCTCTCGTTTTTATTCCTCAGGATTATAATACAATTTGTGAAAGACTAATTAATACATCATCCGAGTACATAGACAAACTAGAAGAATATCAAAATGAGTATATAGAAAATAGGAGCAACATCTAGGTGGGGTATTTATTATACCGTCATGGAATAATTGTGCCATGTTTAATTCCCACCTTATTTGTGTTAATCTTCTATACATGAAGCACGGATTTGATCGGTAGCTCCAAATCTATAACAGGAGGTTAATCATATGAAAGGATTAACAGATTTTAATAAGCAGTGTATTTATGACTGCTACAACCTAATGAGGGATTGTGTAAACTTTGAACACATTGAGGACTTCGAGTTCATCGATTCTGCAATCAAAAAAATTGAACGGTACAAAATTGCACTTCCATCAGAGGTATATAAACAAATTAACAGTTTTATTATTGAAAACCTTCATCCAATTCTTGATGATCCTTGTTTCTTCTCCGCTATAGAGTCACCAAAGTTTGGGAATTTCAATAAGGATGGTGTATTTGAGATAAACTCTGATGAGTCTCTAAATCAAATAATATATATCATGGCTGAAATTTCCGCTGATATAGCGCATAAGATAGATTCCTTTGCAGAGCAGTACATGGTACCTTATCTCATATAATATTATTAATCCCCACAAAAAAGCGATCACCTTCAAAATGATCGCTTTTTAGCCACTTTATTTATGTATTGATTTAAATTATAAATAGTTTTACAAGAGCATAAGCTATGTTCCTGTCCCGGTCAGCAAACATCCAATAATGTATTTTTCTATAAATTCATAATGTGGGAATGCAAATGCTAACTCATACATTAACACCACGCCCAACTTATCAATAGGAATCTGCGTTTTATTCTGTAACATCTTCTACATTAATGTGCTCTTTAATACAAAGTAGTTTTGTGAACAAAGCTGAATTATCAAGAACGATTATGCATAGCTTTTCTCTTGCTCTAGAAATATTCTGAAAGAATAAACGAGGAAATAAATAATCTGGATTTGGATGCTTGCGTCCTTCAAGTATTCCTTCTGCGCTATATCTAAAATTTTTGTCCAATACCATAACCACGTTATCAAACTCCTGCCCTATAACCTGATGTGAATTAATGTGCTCTGAGTAATGATCTATCGAACTGTAAACATATTGAGATGGTGTGAAAGTAATAAATGTATACCCACTTTTTCTATAAAATTTACTTATTGCATCTGCCTCTTTGGTATCATTAGCATAAAGTATATCTATCTTGTCATATGAAATTTGTTTTAGAGGTTTATCACTCAAATCTAGCATATTTCTTATAAACGAAAATACTTCTTTATTTGTTCGAATTCTATCCGTAAGTTTTAGTTCCTGAAATCCAACTATCTCATTTAACCTCTTGGGATTGTTTCGTCTGCGTTCAGCTTTTGAAAGTACTTGTGCGTAATCATATGAAAAGATACACGTTTCAACAGTTCCATTGCTGAATGCATCTAGAATAACGTCCAAATCGCGGGTATATATTCTTTGCGTCTCGTCTACGCATACGATTGAATAACCCTTTATTATGTGCTCCGATAGCGATTTTGCATCAATTACCAATATGTTATTTATATGCGAATTAATATATTTATGGCCATCTGATAGTATCCCACAATGAACTATGCAAACCTTTGCTCTATCACACAATGACTTTGCCAAGTCATACAGCAATAGCGTTTTTCCTGTTCCTGCTGATCCTTTTATTCCCCACATACTTTTAATTCCTTCTGAACTAGAAATAATCTCCTTTTTTATACTTTCCTGCTGAGCATTTAAATAATAGCTATCATTCAAAAACTTTTCTGGATTATTAAGAGGAGAAATCAGGTAATCCTTCGGTCTAAAAAGCGATTCTATGTTTTGAGTTACAGGGGTATCTATCTCTGATAGCTTTTCTATAAGTTCCTCAAAAGAACTCTTTCTTAAGCTGCCATCATAAATATACAATTGTGCAACAGTTTCATTTTCTTTTACATAAGTAAAACTATAAATTGTATGCGCTATGTGAGACAAATAATACCTATTTTGTTTTAGTTGTTTTTCAATTTTTTCTTGTGAGACTGACTTGCTCTTAAGTTCTAGGTTTACAACAACTCCATTTTTGTCTATTTTCAAAAGATCAAATTCTTTTCCTATTTGTGGGATAGTAAAAGAATAAAACCAACCATCCATAATTTCGAATGAAGCTTTATGAAACCTAAAATTATTAACCAATACCCTTATAATATCTATTTCTTCAGGTCTAACTTTTATCTCTTCGTCTCTCAGAGATAAAGCCTTCTCATAATAAGAATACAAATTTAAGCACAACAATCTTGTTAATATATATATATTCACTGCACGCATCTGCACTCTCCCCCTCATCGAAATATATAATTACTAAATAAGAATCGCTTAAGTTTTGATTATTGATTTCTAGATGAAACTTCTTTTTTAATGTCTGCTAATTCTTTTTTTATCATCTTCTGTGTTTCTCCTAGTTCTAGGAGTCTCTGTTCTAGCCACTCTGTAGGATATTTTGAAACAGAATCCTTTCCTGAAGGTTCATATATTCTTTTGTATATTGGTCTTGTTTTCAAGTTATCATTTTCTAACTTCTCAATTCTCTTCAAACCAATATCAATATATTCCTGTATAAGCTCCGTTCCATAAGCTTTTCGGTTGTTTTTCAAAGATGCAATTAGTGTGCTTCCCACTCCTGCAAATGGATCAAAAACAATATCATTTTCATTGGTTAATGCAAGTACACACCGTTCCACCAATTCAACTGGAAATTGGCAAGGATGTGGTGTTTTTTCTGGATGTTGAGATTTAACATTAGGAACATCCCACACGCAAGAATCCCAATCATCATAAAGTCGTTCAATTGTTGCTTTCCATAAATCTTCGGGATTTTTCCCGTTTGGATTTCCTGATAACTGCCCCTTCTTTGCACCTTTATATGCTTTCTTACCCGGATACTTAGCAGGAATACGAACATCATCTAGGTTAAAAATATAATTATCTGATTTAGTAAACCATAAAATAGACTCATAGCGTCCCGAAAATCTTTTCTCACATTGTAACCCATGACCAAAATGCCATATAACTCGATTTCTTAGTTGCAAGTCAAATTCTTTAAACAGATTATAATAATAAATATCTAATGGAAACACTTCACTATTTTTCGGATCAATATAGTTCCCTACTTCCCAGCAAATGCTACCATCATTTGATAATACTCTATATAATTCAGTAATGATCGGACGCATATTATCCAAATATTGTTTCAAAGATGTAACTGCTTCGTACTCCTTGCCTATATTGTATGGTGGTGATGTTATTATAAGTTTTACACTTCCATCAGGCAATGTTTTCAAAAAATCCAATGCATTTTGTTTAAGGTATAGATAATCATTTATAATCATTTCAACTCTCCATAATATTAATACATCTAGATATCTTTTCAATACGAGTAACTATTGCATCGCTTCGCCTTTTTTTGCTCATGATATCAATCATCTTAGACTTCAATTTTTTTAAATCAGAATTTCTTATAATACGAATTAAGTCATCATCCGAAAAATCTGTCGGTTCATCACTCAGTATATCATCTGGCTCAATTCCTAAAATTAATATCGGAACTGGAGGATTTGTCCTTCCTTCTCTTATAACATTAGTAACTTCATTTTCGAACCACGGCACACCAGTATCCATGTGTTCTTCCATTGCTTTTGTTGGTATAACTTCAACACCGACATCAATATCACTTCTCGAATAAAAGAATGTATGCTTTACATGTAAATCATAAGCAACGCTAAAGTATTTTCCAAACTGAACCTCTACTGCAATTTTATCTTTTAAATAATCAACTTGATTATATGTCGGAAAGTAATCATATCCATGGCTTTTTATAATACTGCGCTGTTCGTTTTTATCAAGAACATTTATAATATCTCTTGTTGTGTTTTCGTCACCTGTAACATAATAATCAATTCTCATATCGTGCCATGCAGCTGCATATAATTTTTCCTTAATTGCACTATTAAGATGAGCTTGACTGTAAAATACTTTTCCCCATTTTGCAACATCATAGCTTAGCTTTAAATACTTATTAGCATCTATAGAAATAATGCTATTCCTAATTTCATCATATTGACTGCTTTTATTAACTATTAAAAATTCCCTAGCATTTAGATGATTATATTCATTTGCAATTTTCATAACTTAGAATACCTCCAATAGATATGCATCCTGATCCCAACCATACTACTCATTATAAAACAAAACCGGCAGATAATCTACCGGTTTCAAGTCAACTTTCTGTCATTTTTGATTATTTAGGCGTAAATTGGGCGTATCTCCAAGCTTTCACAAGCTCACAACCCCAATATTTAAGCCACTTTACTTATCCAAGTTCTTCATCGTTGGGAATAATAGTACATCCCTAATTGAGTAAGAATCTGTCAACAGCATAATCAGTCTGTCAATTCCTATTCCAAGTCCTCCTGTCGGAGGCATTCCATATTCAAGTGCGGTCAAGAAGTCTTCATCTATCATATTAGCTTCTTCGTCGCCTGCTGCTCTAAGCTCTTCTTGTGCTTCAAATCTGCCTCTTTGGTCGATTGGATCATTTAGCTCTGAAAACGCATTTGCAAATTCTCTCTTTGTAATAAAAAGTTCAAAGCGCTCTGTATAATCTGGATTTTCAGGCTTTCTCTTCGCAAGCGGAGATATTTCAACTGGGTGATCCATAATAAAGGTTGGCTGCACTAGATGATGCTCAACATATTCTTCAAAGAATAGGTTAATAATATCTCCTCTTTTATGATGAGCTTTAACCTCTATGCCTTTGCTTTTAGCAAGGGTCTTTGCTTCCTCATCGCCTTGTATTGAATCAAAATCTATATCAGCATATTTTTTAACTGCTTCTATCATTGTAAGTCTTGCAAACGGCTTCCCAAGCTCTATTTCTACTCCGTCATAGGAAACTGTTGTAGTACCTATTACCTTTGTAGCAAGATATCTAATAAGCTCTTCTGTAAGATCCATCATGCCATAATAATCTGTATATGCTTGATAAAGCTCAAGAAGTGTAAATTCAGGATTATGTCTAACAGATAATCCTTCATTTCTAAATACTCTTCCTATCTCGTATACTCTGTCAAAGCCTCCAACAATAAGTCTTTTCAAATAAAGCTCTAAGGAGATTCTTAAGTGAACCTTCATATCCAAGGCATTATGATGGGTAACAAAAGGCTTGGCTGCCGCTCCACCCGGAATATCAATAAGCATTGGCGTTTCAACCTCTAAAAAGTCCTTACCGTCAAGAAAGTTTCTTATTTCTTTTATAATTTGAGAACGTTTTACAAAAGTGTCCTTAACCTCAGGATTGACAATCAAATCAAGGTATCTCTGACGGTATCTTGTATCTGTATCCTTTAAACCGTGAAATTTTTCAGGTAATATTTGCAGGCTTTTTGATAGCAAAGTAATACTAGCCGCTTTTATAGAAATTTCACCCTTTTGAGTTTTAAAGACTTCTCCTTCAACTCCAATAATATCTCCAAGATCATAATGCTTGAACATATCATAGGCTTCTTCTCCTACGCCTTCTTTTTTAAGATAGACCTGAATCTTGCCTGTCTTATCTTGAAGATGGCAAAAGCTTGCCTTTCCCATTACTCTTTTAGTCATTATTCTTCCTGCAATACTTGCCTTTTGTCCTTCTAAACTATCAAAATTTTCAACAACCTCATTGCCTAAATGAGTTACCTTAAACTTAGTAATCTCAAATGGATTTTTGTTGTCCTGCTGGAGCTCTTTAAGCTTTGCTCTTCTGATTTTTAATAGTTGGTTTAAATCCTGTTCTTCTATTTGGTTATTAATTTCTGACACTATGTAACACTCCTTTATTTCTGCTTATCTGTGTATTTCTAATACCTTAAATTTCAAAGCTCCCGCTGGAGTATCAACAACCGTTTCTTCTCCTACTGCTTTGCCAAGAAGAGCTTCTCCTACTGGTGATTCATTAGATATTTTACCCATTAAAGGTGCCGCCTCTGCTGAACCAACTATAGCATAATCTACTTCTTCATCAAGATCAAAGTCAAATAATCTAACCTTGCACCCTACATTAATAGTGCTTAAATCCACTTCATCTTCATCGATAACTTCCACGTTCTTCAGCATTTTTTCAAGATGTGCAATTCTGGCTTCAATTTCTCCCTGTTCGTCCTTAGCAGCATCATATTCTGCATTTTCAGACAAGTCTCCTTGAGCCCTTGCTTCCTTGATAATTTCTGCAATTTCTTTTCTCTTAACCACCTTTAAATTCTGTAATTCTTCTTCAAGCTCTTTAAGGCCACTGTAAGTGAGTATAATTTTTTTCTCTGCCATTCTCCTACACCTTCCTAGTCTACTATTCTACTTCAATACTATAAGTCCGGCGAAATATACCGAACTTATATTGATAACTTCATAATTATTCTTGCTATTATAACGCATATTTCCTTATATTGTCAAGAGCAATCGCTTTTTACAAACTCGTTATTTCTTAATCTTAAGCCATTCTATCCAATTGTCAAGATTTACAAAAACTGTATTATAATACTTCATCCAATATTTTTGTTATTGTTAATTCATTTATTCCTTCTCTTCTTTCATATAGCATTGAATTAGCAAGATTTTTTAACATATTAATCCCAAGTCCTCCAATTTCTCTGCCTATACAGTCTCTTTCGATATTTTGTATGCTTTCAGCTGTAGGGTCAAATGCTATCCCCTTATCGCAAAACCTCAAAATAATTTTGTTTTCAAATTCATCAATATAATATCCTAGCTGTATTTCCCCTTTCTCAAAGGGATATGCATATTTGATAATATTAGTAAGTATTTCTTCACAGATTATTTTGATTTCAAAAATCAGTTTTTTTGAACCTGACTTTTTTTCATGCATTCCTGCCAGAACAAAGTTAATCATATCATTAATGTTTTCAATTTTAGCTTCTTTTACTATTTGTTTCATAGCACTCCCTCGAATTATAACATTTTGCTGATTATCAAGTTTTCCAACTCACAAAGGCTCTCAACCTTATTAACAGCGTTCCTTATACATACTGCATTTTTCATTCCCTTAGTATACCAGCTTACATGCTTGCGCATTTCTCTGATACCAATATATTCGCCCTTATGTTCAACCAGCATCCTTGCATGTCTTAAAATCATATCAACAACTTCTCTTGCCTCAGGTCTTTTAAGTATTTCTCCAGTTTTAAGATAATGATTGATTTCTCTAAATATCCACGGGTTTCCTTCCGCACCTCTAGCTACCATTATTCCATCACATTTGGTATGCTCAAATAATCTCTTTGCATCCTCCGCATTGAAAATGTCTCCATTTCCTATTACCGGAATTCCTATCGCTTCTTTTACCTCACGAATAATATCCCAGTCAGCCTTTCCTGAATAATACTGTTCTCTGGTTCTCCCATGCACAGTAATTGCTGCTGCACCGTTTTTTTCTGCAATACGTGCAATCTCAAGCGCATTAATATGGTCCTCTCTAAAGCCCTTTCGGATTTTTATGGTAACGGGCTTTTGCACAGTAGAACTAACTGCCGCTACTATTTCTCCCACCAAGCCTGGCTCCTTCATAAGCGCCGAGCCCTCTCTGTTATTAACAACCTTCGGTACAGGACAGCCCATATTAATATCAAACAAAGCAACCTTATCACTGTCAATTTTTTTTGCCATTTCTGCAATAACTAAAGGCTCATTTCCAAAAAGCTGTATTGCAACTGGCTCTTCGTCCTTTGAGGTTAGCAGCAGCTGTCCTGTTTTTTCATTATTGTACAATAAGGCTTTAGCACTTACCATTTCCGTATATACCAATCCGCATCCCATTTCCTTGCATAAAACTCTAAAGGGCATATCAGTTACTCCTGCCATTGGCGCAAGAAAAATAGGGTTATCCGGTTCAAATAATCCTATCTTCATATAATTAACCTGCGTCTTTCTAATAGTATTTTTATTATGCTGCTCTTTTTTATTCTTTCAATTGTTCTTGCGCCAGACGTGAAATCTCCTTCCAATCCAGCAGCTTTCCACTTCCATTGTCTCCACATGCAAGCCTTCCACTTGCTGTATCTAAAACCATATACCCATATTTTTTCAAAATACTTACATTGCTTTGAACAATTGGGTTTTCCCACATTCCCGAATTCATCGCAGGTGCAATTAATACCTTTGCTTTTGTCGCCATCACTGTTGTTGTAAGCATATCATCTGCAATACCATGAGCCAGCTTTGCAAGAAAATTCGCCGTTGCTGGAACAATTAAAAACAAATCTGCCTTTTTAGCTAATGCAATATGCTCAGTATCCCATTTGTCAATGTGATCAAACTGCTCAACTGCAACCTTATTATTTGAAAGAGTTTGTAAGGTAAGCGGAGTAATAAATTCTGTCGCATTTTTAGTCATTATAACATTTACCTCATATCCCTTTTTGACTAAATCATTTATAATTTCAGCAGCTTTATATGCAGCAATTCCTCCTGTTATTCCAACCACAATGTTCCTTTTCATAGCCTGCCTCCTTTAAAACCTCATAATTAGCTTTTTATCTGTTTTTCAGCATCTGATATACAATTGCTTTTGCAATATTTCTTTTCCCTTCGTATTTACCGAGCACCTCTTTATTTTTTATAAGAATTCCCTGATGAATTCCCTGATTAATGCTTTCCAAATCATTTGCCAGCATTAAATCACACTCGTTTTTTTCTGCTAGAAGATTAGCTGTTCTGATTAATTCCTCTTCAGATACATTTTTTAGTAGTTTGAAGCCCACAAGAAATAGCTCCTTGTTTTTTTCCTTTAGCAGACTGATGATTTTAGTCGTTTTCTTTAAAGCTAATATCATGTCGTCGTCTGAAGAAATTTTCCTACTTCTGTCCATAATGGCTTTTGGATTTTTCAATGTATGTTCTATTGCTTCAAGCCATTGTTCTTTATCTGTGCTTTCCAGCTTAAGCTTTATTTCCTCTGCAAGCTTTTTCATTGGTATCATATGATTAGCTGTAAAATCAGATACTGCCATGCTATGAATAAAATAATCAATAGTATACCTGTCAAAGAGCTCATTAATTGTATTAAGTACGCTCTTTGTATCTGTTACTTCATATAAGGTAACATGGTCCATTTCCTCATTAAAAAGATCTGGTTTTATAGCTGTAGAAGTGACAATATAATGAATCTGATAATCCTGTTCTCCTGCCTGCTCCATATATTTGATTATTTCTTCCGCCAGGCAAATCCCAAGCTGCCCTGTACTTGTGTTAGTAATTTTTCTTACCTCATCAATATCCTCTACCGTTCCTCCTGCCGTAACAATAAAATGTAGCATAGTCCCTCCTTACATCATCCCATGAATTTCCTTATGTTTGATGTCTGTGATTTTATTATTTTTATCCAATATCAAAACATTCGGCACAAATTTTTCAGCTTCCTCTGGCGTCATTTGTGCATAAGCAATAATAATAACCTTATCCTTTGGCTGTACCAATCTTGCCGCTGCTCCATTTAAGCATATTATTCCTGAGCCGCTTTCACCTGTAATGGTATAGGTTTCAAGTCTTTCTCCATTATTGATATTAACAATCTGAACCCTTTCACCTTCTAAAATATTTGCCCTTTCCATTAATTCAGCGTCAATAGTAATGCTTCCCACATAATCTATATTTGCCTCTGTCACAGTTGCCCTGTGAAGCTTAGATTTAAACATTGTCAGTAACATATCATTCACCTCTTTTTAATATTACATTATCTATTAATCGTGTTTTCCCAAACCTTACAGCTACTGCTGCTAATGCTTTCTTTTCTATTATTTCAATATTATCAAGTGTGTCTTCATCCAATATTTCTACATAGTCTATTTCTGCCAAATCCATAGTATTAATATTGCTTATCATAAATCTCTTTAATTCCTCTACATTAATCTCTCCCTCGTCTACTCTGGCTTGTGCTTCAAAAAGAGTTCTGCTTAAAATTAAGGCTTGATTTCTTTCAATTTCATTTAGATAGACATTCCTAGAGCTTAGCGCAAGTCCGTCATTCTCTCTTACTATAGGACATACTACCAGCTTTGTAGCTATATGTAAATCTCTTGCCATCTTTTTCAATACAATTGCCTGTTGTGCATCCTTTTGTCCAAAATATGCAAAGTCAGGTAAAATCAAATTCAGCAGCATAGCAACCACTGTTGTTACTCCCTTAAAATGAGTTGGTCTTGAGCCTCCGCATAATTTTTGAGTAATATCTCCCTCTACAATTACAAAGGTGGATGCTCCCTGAGGATACATTTCCTGAACAGAGGGATTAAAAATAATATCCGCTCCTGCTTCCCTTGCCATTTCGTAATCTCTTTCAATATCTCTGGGATAGCTTTCAAAGTCCTCATTGGGTGCAAATTGTGTCGGATTTACAAAAATACTTACTACAACTATATCATTCTCCTGTTTTGCTCTCCTTATAAGAGATAAATGCCCTTCATGCAGATAGCCCATGGTTGGTACAAGCCCGATCAGATGACCTTTTTTCTTCTCTTTGTTCAATTCTTCCTTCAAAAAATCTATACTTGCTATTAAGCTCATATTTTTCCTCCTGTGTTTCAGCCAAATATCAATTTAATATAATTTCTCTAATATTTCTTCTTCCATAGTAAAGCTATGTTTTTTTTCAGGGAAGCTTCCCTCTTCAACCTCTTTTGCATAATCCTTTACTGCCGTTTGAATAGCATTTGAAAGGCTTGCATATTGCTTTACAAATTTGGGAGTAAAGTCCGAATACATTCCCAGCATATCATTGATTACAAGTACTTGTCCGTCGCAATACCTGCCTGCTCCGATGCCGATAGTTGGTATTTTTACTGATTCTGTTATTATCCTGGCTAGTTCCTCTGGAACTGCTTCCAGTACAATTCCGAAGGCTCCTGCCTCCTGCAATGCCTTTGCATCTTGAATTAGTTTTTTTGCTTTTTCTAATTCCTTACCCTGTACCTTAAAGCCTCCAAATACATTTACAGATTGAGGTGTCAAGCCTATATGTCCTAATACCGGTATCTGTGCACCAATAATAGCTTTTATTTTTTCTGTCATCTCTATGCCACCTTCAAGCTTGACCGCCTGCGCTTTCCCTTGCTGAATAAGTCTTCCCGCATTTCTTACGGCTTCTTCAACTGATATATGATAGGACAAAAAAGGCATATCTGCAATTATTAAGCTGTTTTGAGCCGCTCTGGCTACCGCCTTGCAATGATAAATCATATCCTCCATCGTAACCTCAAGTGTAGAATCATACCCCTGAACCACCATTCCTAAGGAATCCCCAACAAGCAAGCAGTCAATTCCTGCTTGGTCTATTATTTTCGCCATTGAATAATCATAGGCTGTGAGCATTGTTATTTTCTTGTTTTTTTGCTTTGCTTGGGCAAAATCAGCTGTTGTAAATCTATTTTTCATCAAATATACCTCCTATTTCTAAAGGATTTTGACCCTTTTCATTTCTAATTCTATCTGCTATTTTAATAGTTTTTTTACCCATTACTTTATATAGCTCTTCTTCCTCTGGTATTTTTTCCTTGATAGCTTCAAGATGCTTTTCAATTGTTTTTATATCTCCTCTTGCAATAGGCCCTGTAAGTGCTTTATCTGTTCCGTTTAACAGAATATTGTCTACTGTCGAACGAATTAAAGGCTCTGTCAATTTAAGAATATCTTCATTATTAATTCCTGCCGCACGAAAATAAGAAAAGGCGGATTCTGCCAAGGTTACCATGTAATTTGAAAGTAAACATGCTCCTGCATGATATATTGTCTTATCCCCTGCTTTTAATACTTGAAAACTATTACCTAGTCGCTTAACTAGGATTATTGCTTTTTCAATTGCAGCCTCCGAATCCGACTCTATTGTAAATACTGTATCGTGTAATGTCCTTGCTCCTTGAAGTGCAGTTGCAATTGACTGCATAGGATGCATGGAGCAAACCTCACAGCCTTTATTAGCTAAGCTGTTTAATGCTTTTGAGGTAAGCGAACCACTTACATGAATAAAAAAATGTTCGCTTCTAAGCTGCTTTACCTTTGATATATACTCAGCAGTTTTTTCTATTTCATCATCATTTGTTGTAATCATTACTATATTTGTCTTTTGTAAAAGCTCCTCAATACTACTAAAGCTCAATGATTCTGTCAGCATTGATGCTTTTACAGCATCTTCAATATCTCTGCTATAATAACCGCTTATTTTTTCTCCCCTGCTCTTATAATATATACCAAGAGCAGTTCCTGCCCTTCCTGCACCAATAAAACCTATCTTCATTGTTTCTCCCTTCTATAATAAAAAATACCTTTTTTTCTACAATGAATCTGCTAATTTCATTCGAGAAAAAAAGGCACCTATTATATATCTTTATTGTGCTGTCCCTGTCTCTTAAGATCAAAGCAGTTATACTATTATCTGTCCTTACAATTTTTTTCATATATTACCTTTAATCCCTTAAAGGTCAAATCTCTATCATAAATATCAATCGCATCTGTTTCTCCAGCAATTACTCGTGCAAGGCCTCCTGTAGCTATTACCTTTGCATCAACCTTTAACTCCTGCTTCATTTTTTTAACAATGTACTCCACCTGTCCGATATAGCCGTAAACAAGTCCAGCCTGCATACTAGTTATTGTACTCTTAGCTAAAATACTATCCGGCTTTTTAATCTCAATTTCAGGTAGCTTTGCTGCTTTTTGCCAAAGTGCATTTGCAGAGATTTTTATTCCTGGTGAGGTGACTCCATATTCAAAAATTCCTTTTTCTGAAATAAAATCATAGGTTGTTGCTGTACCGAAATCAATTACAAGTGCAGGTCCTCCATAAGTATAATAGGCTCCTGCCAAATCAACTATCCTGTCTGCACCTACATCCTTTGGTGCTTCCGTATTAACTGATATTCCCGTTTTTATTCCAGGCCCGACAATAAGCGGCTCTCTCCCAAGATATTTCACAATCCCATTGTTAAAGGAATACATTATGTTCGGAACTACAGTTGAAATAATTGTATCCTTTATCATATTGGCTTCAATCCCTCTGTTTTTAAGCCAGGACAGAATAAAAACTCCATATTCATCTGACGTTCTCGGAGTCTTCGTTGTCATTCTAAAGCTCCCTGCCAGATTATCGCCATCATAAATTCCCAAGGTAATATTCGTATTGCCAATATCTACTACTAAAAGCATATCGTCCTCCTGTTCTCGTTCCTTTTGGATACAAGACATCTTTATATTTTCAGTATATCACAATCATTTTTATTAGTCAAAAAGCCTTTAACTAAGCACTATAGCCCGTTTTTTACTAGCAAAAGGTTTGATAAAAGGTCTCTAGGGACTCCCAAAGCTCCTTGTGTTCTTTAAGAATTTCTTTGATTTTTAAGTGGCTGCCTATTTCATCATATAGTATATCCTCTTCATCTGCAGTAGCTTCTATTAACAAATTACCCTCTTCGTCAAATAGAATCGTAATTATTCCTCCTACATCTGCAGTATGCATAACACAGATAATTTTCAGCTCATCCTTAACTCTTTGAGGCAGCATATCAAAATCCTCATTAAAATAAAACTTTTTATCATAGGTGCTGGCTGCCGCCAGTATAATTTTCTCCGTATCCATTCTGCTCTCCTATTATTTTATATAGTAACTGCTTATAACATTATTTTGCAGCAAAACCCATTTTCACGCCATTTTCGGCTCTATTCTTATAATTCCTAAATCTTGCTACTCTACATATCCGTATAAGCCTCGTACCGAAACCTCTCCAGAGCTTATTGTTTTTATAGTTTTGTCCTCTAGCTCAACAATTAGTTCTCCTTCATTATTTACCATAAGTGCTTTCCCTAAATATATATTTTTATTCTCTTCTATTTTAACAATTTTCCCAATATTTATACAGTCTCTATTATATTCCTCAATAATAAACTCCAGAGATTTATCCTCTAAATATTTATTATAAAGAGGTGTGAATTCTTCAATTACCTGAATAATAAGCTGTTTTCTGCTATATTCCTGTCCGCCCTCAAGTCTTAAAGAGGTTCCTATTTTTTTAATATCCTCCTCCATACTGCTTTGATTTACATTTATTCCTATTCCAATAACAAGATAATTAATAAAATCAATCTCCGAGCTCATCTCTGTTAAAATTCCACATATTTTTTTATTATTCAAAACAATATCGTTGGGCCATTTTATTTTACAGTCCATATCAGCTTGCTTCTTTATTGCTCTTAGTACGGCAATTCCTGCTATTAAGGTAAGCATCGCTCCTTGCGAAGGCGTAAGGTCAGGCTTTAAAAGCATGGTCATATATATGCCTGTATTCTTAGCGGAAACCCATCCCTTTCCTCTTCTTCCTGATCCCGAAAGCTGTTCCTCTGATATTATAAGGAGATTTCCCCTGCCTTCCATTCCTTTTCTTTTAGCTTCCTTGTTTGTTGAATCAATCTGCTCATATACCAAAACGTCACGAATTAAGCCTGTTTCCTTTATCAAGGACGCAAGCTCAACTCCATTTAAAATATCATTTTGTAAACTGATTTTATAGCCTTTATTTGTTACAGATTCGATTAAGTATCCCTCTTGCTTAAGCTTATTAATATGCTTCCATATTGCAGTTCTAGAAACCCCTAAGCTTTTGCTGATATCTTCACCGGACAAAAAATCGTTCGCTTCAATTAAAAGCTTTAACACTTTTTCCTTCATAATATATTCTCCCTAAAGAGCGTACTATTTCTTAATCGACTTATCTGCCTGCTGTCGCAACCATAACTGCTTTTATTGTATGCATTCTGTTTTCCGCCTGGTCAAACACAGTATTTGCATGCTTTTCAAAGACATCCTCTGTTACTTCATTGCCTTTAACTGCCGGTAAGCAATGTAAGAAAATAGATTCTTCTTTTTTTGTTTTTTCCATAAGAGCTTTGTTAACCTGATAAGGCTTAAGCGCTTTAACTCTTTCTGCTGCCTTTTCTTCTTCTCCCATAGAACACCACACATCTGTATAAACTACATCCGCACCCTTAACACAACTGATATCCTCAGAAAATTCAATTACAGAGCCTGATTGCTTTGCATATCCCTTGCAAATATCAACTAATTCTTTTTCAGGCCAAAGGCTTTTAGGTGCAAAAATGGTAAAATCTAATCCCAGCTTGCTTGAACCTATCATAAGGCTGTTAGCCATATTGTTTCTACCATCACCTGCATATACCATTTTGATTCCTTTAAGATGCCCGAATTTTTCCTTAATAGTCATCAAGTCAGCTAGAATCTGTGTTGGATGATATTCATCTGTTAAGCCGTTCCATACAGGAACTTTACTGTATTTAGCTAGCTTTTCAACTGTTTCCTGACTAAAGCCTCTAAACTCTATTCCATCAAATAATCTGCCTAGTACCCTTGCTGTATCTTCAATAGACTCCTTATGCCCAAGCTGTATATCATTTTTCCCAAGGTATTCAGGGTGTCCTCCTTCATCAATACAGCCTACTGTAAAGGCACATCTTGTTCTGGTTGAAGGTTTTTCAAAAATCAATGCAATATTTTTCCCTTCAAGCAGGTTTCCTTTAATTCCCATTCTCTTTTTGCTTTTCAAATCAATTGCCAAATCAATAAGATAGTTAATCTCCTGTGGTGTAAAATCCTTTAATGTCAAAAGACTTCTTCCCTTTAAGTTTATTGCCATATTATCACCTCTGTATAATTATTCATATTTTATAATATTTATTCTATTCTTATCTTTAGAATTTGTCAAGGCTTAATTGCTTTCACCTCTGGACTTTCAATTGGAATAAACACATCCTTCTCAGCTTCCCTAATATACTCTTTTTCAGCTTTTTCAGATAAAAGCTCAAACTCCTCTTGAGAATTAAGGGATATCTTTCCTCTCCTGTCAATCTTTTTATAGTTTCCCTCCGAGTCCTTAATTTTTGCTTTAACTGTATCAGACATCATTATATTAAGTATTCCTTTAAGCCTTTCCTTAATTTCTACTGAATCAATCGGGAAAAGCAGTTCAACTCTTCTGTTAAGATTTCTTGGCATCCAATCTGCACTGGATAGATATATTTCCTCCTGTCCTCTGTTATAAAAATAAAAAATTCTGCTATGCTCAAGGTATTTACCTACTATACTTCTCACCTTAATATTTTCGCTAATTTTGGGAATCCCCGGAATCAGACAGCAAATCCCTCTGACAATAAGCTCAATATCAACACCTGCTGCTGATGCTTTGTATAATAATTCAATAATATCTGGATCTGAAAGGGCGTTGGTCTTAGCAATAATTCTTGCTTCCTTGCCTTCCTTTGCTGCCTCAATTTCCCTTTCTACAAGTCTTTCAAAGGCTCTTCTCAGCCCTGTAGGTGCGAGTGCCAGCTTATTTAGCCTTGGCGTATCTGAATAGCCTGAAAGAGTATTAAAGACTGCCGAAACATCTGCACCAATTTTTTCATTGGAGGTAAGGATTGACATATCCGTGTATAGCTTAGCTGTAATATCATTGTAGTTTCCAGTTCCTAAATGAACATATCTTTTTATTCCAGCATCTTCTTTTCTAACAACCAATGTAACCTTGCTGTGAGTTTTTAATCCAACTAATCCATAAATTACATGACAGCCCGACTCCTCGAGTCTTCTAGCCCATTGAATATTATTCTCTTCGTCAAATCTTGCTTTTAGCTCAACCAGCACAGTAACTTGCTTTCCTGCCTCAGCTGCTTCTGCTAAAGCCTTTACAATTGGAGATTGTCCACTTACCCTGTAAAGTGTTTGTTTTATCGCTAAAACTCTCTTATCCCTTGCTGCTTTTTCTACAAAATCAATTACTGGCTCAAAGCTTTCATAGGGATGTGATAAAAAAATATCTTTTTTACTTACTACCTCAAAAATATCCTCTTCTCCCAAAAGGTCCTTTGGAATTTTAGGTGTGTACGACTTGAATTTGAGTTTCTCAAAGCCCTTTAAATGATACAGCTTCATCAAAAAAGTCAAATCTAGCGGAGCGTCCAGATAAAAAACATCTCTTTTAAACATATTTAGAGAATTTACCAATATTTTAATCAGCCTTTCATCAATATCACTAGATACCTCAAGCCTGATTGCCTCGCCCCATTTTCTTTTTTTAATTGATTTTTCTATTTCAATCAAAAGATCATGTGCTTCCTCTTCATCAAATGAAAGATCTGAATTTCGAGTAATTCTATATGGATAAGCACAGATAACCTTACTTCCAATAAATAATCTGTCTATAAATTTTATAATAAGATTTTCCAAGAGTACATACTGTGTTTTACCTCCCTCACGCGAGGGAATCTTAATATATCTAGGTAGTACAGAGGGTACCTGAACTGTGGCAAAAACCTCTTTTTCTTCATAGGATAAAAGGGTTGCAATATTAAGACTCTTATTCAAAATAAGCGGAAAGGGTCTTCCCGAATCTACTGCTAGCGGTGTTAAAACCGGATATAATATATCCGTAAAATACTCCTCCAGATATGCAATATCCTCCTTGCTTAGCTGATTAAGCTCCTTAATATAAAGCCCCTCTTTTTTTAGTCCAGGAATCAAGACTCTTTTATAAAGATTAGCTTGATCTTGAACCATTTTATGTACTCTTTCAGAAATTATCTTTAATATATTCTTAGGGGACATCCCTGAAAAGTCTTCAATTTCATATTCTAACCTTACCTGTTCTTTGAGAGATGCAACCTTTACCATAAAAAATTCATCTAAATTCGAGCTAACAATAGCTAAAAATTTAAGTCTTTCAAATAATGGATTTTGATTATTTATTGCTTCATCTAATACCCTTTGGTTGAACTCTAGCCAGCTTTGCTCTCTGTTTTCATAAAACTGACTGTTTTTAAAAGAGATTTCCTTTGCTTCCTTCATTATTCCACCTCTATTCTATTTCTTTTTTTATTCTTAAAACCGGTGTAACTCCAAAAACCTCTTGAAAAAAAACTGCTTTTATCTTAAAGTCCCATTCCTCTAGAACCGTCTTTTCCTGACTTTCAGCTTTTATCTGAAGCTCTCTTTCCTTAAGCTTTACAGTCTGAATAACTATTTTCTGTTTATGGCTCTTGTCCAGTGAATTTGCAAGCTTTAAAATTGCTATTAGCTTCGAGGCCATTACCCTGTTTTTTTCAGATAAGCTGCTATCATTTCCAAACGGCATATCTGACCCATGATATTTTACAATAGTAGCTATTACCTCCATTTGTTCCTTTGATAGTCCGAAAATCTCCAATGAACGGATAATATTATAGGCATGTAGATAATTTTGGTCAAGACCTACAAACTTTCCTATATCGTGTAAAATAGCAGCACATCTTAATAATATTTTTTCATTTTCAAGCCCATGCATTTTTTTAAGCTTATCAAAGAGAATTATTGCATTTTCCTCAACGTTCTCAATGTGTGCTTTGTTGTATTGAAATTTTTCTGCAATAATTCTTACATTTGTTATTATGTCAGCATTTGCTTTATCCTTTTTGCTGAGCTTATTAAGCTCTTCAAATATTTCACGAATAATTCCGTCAACAAGGGATATATTAGGTATTAATAGGTCCTGTGACTTTGTATGCTTGAGGAATTTATAAAAAAGCATCATCGAAGGAACTAATACTTCAGCTCTTTCTCTTTTAATATCGTATTCTAATAATAATTCTTCTGTATTTTTATTTATTATTTTATTGAATAGCTTCTCAAATTGCTGAATTGTTATTACCTCGTAAGCTTGAGCTTCATTAATTCCGATAAGCTTTTTGACCATGCCAATTTCTCCGCCAACTGCAATAAAATGCTTGAAATTCCCGTCGCCCTTAAAGAAATCCAGCCCTTCTAAATTAACATTAATATATTCATCCAGCACTCTTCTAAAATCCATTGTGTTATTTTCCAGACACCCAATCACTTCCTTTATTCTGAGTGCACCTATCTTAACATTCTGGCTTGATATCAATCTGCCTTCTTTAAAAAGTGTTATCTGAATACTCCCTGCTCCGACAACAAGAATAACCGCTCCTTCTTCAACCAGCTTTTCATAATTCTCCATCTTATATTTTATTGCCTTATGAGTTAGATACTGTTCCTCAGAATTATCAATTACTTCTACCTCTATTCCAGTCATTAGTCTTATTTGGTCAATTATATACTCTTTATTTGATGCCTCTCTTATTGCACTAGTCGCTAATGCCTTATAGTTTTTAACGCTATAATCATTCATTGTATTATTAAATGCTTTTAATATTGTACATACCTTATCAACAGATTCAAAGCTTATTTTAGAATTTGTAAAGGTATCATGTCCAAGAGCAGCTACCTTTCTAAAGCTTTCTATTTCCTTAAAATCTCCATTTGCCCTAAGCTCCCCTAGCTTCATTCTCAGCGCATGCGAACCTACATCAATTGCCGCAATTATTTCCTTTTGCATATTTTTCCTCCTTTTCATTGAAGAAAACAGCTTTTCTGATAGTATCAGACATTAATTCTATATTAATAATGCTTTTTATCTGTTTAATGCCTTGGTTTTCTACATTAACTAGCTCACTATTAATTATTGTGTCTATTAATCGCTTAAGCTCTTCAGTATTTTCTGAAATATAACCAATGTTATTCTCAATAATATATTTACTGTTTTCAATCTCCTGTCCTAGCCTTGGCTGATAAACAATAATTGGTAATTCACTTAAAATAGCTTCAAATAAAGTAACTCCTCCTGATTTACCAATAAGGTAGTCTGAGGCCTTCATATATTCTGGAACTTGTCTGCAAAACTTATACAATCTTATCCTGTCCTTATATTCCATTTTTAGTTTATATAATATATTATATATCCTTTTATTATTGCTGGTAAGAGCTACTAATATTGTATCCCCTTTGTCCAAAAGCCATCTATAAAAGCTTTCCTCCTTTGGAAATATTCCATAGCCTCCTCCCATAAGCATAAAAACCTTGTCTTCATTTTTTATCTTTAATTCTCTTCTACAGCAAATTTTATCTTTATTAATATAGAATTGTTTTCTAACTGGAATACCTGTAACAAACAGAGAGTTTTCGTGATATCCTTTATCAACTAAAATTTGTTTCTGTTCTTGTGTTCCAAGAAAATAAATGTCATTCTTCTTATATAACCATTCCTTTTTAGTTACTAAATCGGTTATACAGGTCATAAGGATTAGCTCGCTATTAAATTGATCTTTATAATCTGCAATAATTGCTGTGCACTCCGGAAATACCGAAAGAATAGCTTTAGGGTTTTTATTTTTGAGATAAGCTTTTAGCCTTAAGAGTTTTCTCGAAGCAAGCTTTTTCCTTGTATTCGAAGAGTTTTCTTTATTCTTTCTACTGTAAAACCAGTTGTATAATCCTGGAGTCAGTTTAACAAATATTTCATAGCCTCTATATATCATCTTGTATTTTAAAGGATTTAGCAGTTTATATATATCTACAATTTCAGTCGTTATTTCCGGTTGGTTAATTGCTACTTGTTCCTTTATTGCTTTTGCCACAGCTATATGCCCACTTCCAAAGCCAGCAGTTAAAATCAAGAGGTTTACTTCACTCTGCATAGTTTAGCTTCTCCTGCTCTTGACCTTCTTCAATCAGCTTCAAGCAAAGATTTGTTACTTTATCTAAGGAGTGATCTCTTGAAACCTTAAACATCGATTTCTTCATTGCTTCAAGTAAAATAGGATTTTCAATAAATTCCTCAATTTTCACTCTTAAAGCTTTAGGTCCGTGTACTTTAACAGCTGCTCCTATATCAGTAAGCATTTCTGCATTTTCCTCTTCCTGCCCTGGAATAAAAAATGGTATTACCATTGGCAGATTTTTTGCAAAGGCTTCAGTTACCGTTAAGCCTCCTGGCTTAGTAATAATTAGATCTGCTGAATCCATATATTCAGCTATTTTATCTGTAAATCCAAGAATCAAAACCTCTGCATTGGTATTGTTTAATTGAAGTCTTTCCTCTAAGGTTTTTTTAAGGTTTTCATTATTGCCACATACAACAATTATTTTTAAAGGCTTCTGAATATTAAGAAGTTCCTTAAAAGCCTTTTTAATCCCATTCATGCCCATGCTCCCACCCATTAGCAAAATAGTAAAGGCACTCTCCTTTTGTATGGAATTTTTAAACTCCTTAAAGGCTCTGTTTATTGGTATTCCAAAGGCAAATATTTTTTCACATTCTATTTTTCTTTCAACTAATTTATCCTTTGTATACTTGCTTCCAACAATATAAGCATCTACAATGGGGCTTAAATAGCTTTTATGCGGCATGTAATCTGTTATAACCGAAACAAAAGGCTTAGTATAAATATTCTTTCTTTTAAGCTTGCACATTGCCTTAACTATAAATGGATGAGTGCTTATAACTAAATCTGGTTCAAATTCATTAACTATTTCTTCTAGTTTATTTTCGATAACCTTCGATGAAAATACATCAACCGGTTTGCCAAAAAATCTCTTGTTACTAATGTGATACATTTTTCCATATACCTTTGGCATTTTTGTAGCAAGGAGTCTGTAGCCGTCTGAAAGCAAAATATTCAAGGACCTGCTGACCTCTTTAAAAGGTTCAATAACCCATACCCTGCAGCCTTTTGCCTCAAGCTCATTTTTCATTGAAAGGGCAACCTGATTGTGTCCGTACCCTGTGGAAGCAGTTAATATTACAACCCTATTATTCATATTTTTCTCCTGTCAATGTCTTTTTATCAAATTATTATCAAGTACATACTTTGAAGCATCAATCAGCCTTTTAGCTTTTTCATATTTTTCTCTACATTCTCTTATATCAACAAAAAAATTATCTTTTCTGTTAAAGGCTTCACTTTCTTCATAAATCATGTCCTCTGAATACTGAAAAAGTACTGAGTCCGTAATATATGAGCCTCTAAACAGGTATGTAACAAAGGCAGTAAAGCCTTCCTCTGAATTACTCAAATCCCTTCCTGCAATATAAGGGGTTTTAATCTCTGCACCCATAATATTTGCAATAGTAGGCAAGAAATCCACCTGCCCTCCTGTTATTCTCTTGGTTTCACTTTTCCCATATCCCGGAATATGAATTATCAAAGGTATATTCAGCATATCCTCATATCCGTATTCTCTTCCCAAAAATCGAGTCATTTTTTCATGGTTTTCCTTTATACTTCTATTTAAACCATGGTGATCGCCATAAATAGCAATAACACTATTCTCATATATTCCATTCTCCTTAAGCTTTTCAATAAATAATCCTAGTGCTTTATCCGAATAATTTACTGCCCTCATATAATTTCCAAAAACGGTTTCTTCATCCTCTTCACATATTCTAAACTGTGAAAATTCCTCTGGAATATCATACGGATGGTGACAGGATAAGGTTACCAGAAAGCTAAAAAACGGCTTTTCCATAAGTGCGATATGCTCTGTTGCTTGTTCAAACATTTCTTCATCTGCCATTCCAAATCCTATATCTGTTGTAACATTAAAATCCTCTTCACTAATAAAATCATCAAAGCCCATGCTTTTATGAGCCTTCTCTCTATTCCAATATTTGCCTTTATATCCATGAAAAGATATTGTTTTGTATCCATTTTCCTTCATTATCCAAGGCAATCCATAAAAAGTATTGTCCGCATATTTTTCATAGCAGCTTCCCATAAGATTGGGATATAAGGAATTTAAAGTTGCAAATTCAGCATCTGAGGTATTGCCTTTCCCAATAGACTGAAAATAATTATCAAAATATATTGAATCCGCTTGCAAAAGCTTATTGAGATTTGGTGTAAGCTCCTGACCATTATAGCTTCTGTTTATTGCAAAGTTCTGCATCGATTCAACCTGAATAACAATAAGATTTTTGTTTTTTCCAACTCCATAAAGCTGCTTTTCTAAAACAACCTCTCTATTCTCTTTAAAAATATTACTTGCTTGTTCCTCTGAAAAAACAGAAAAATCAGCATCTCCGAAAATATTAGTATAAAGATCGTGTATATGATAGGTAATTACCTCATTACGGTTAATTGACTTAACCGCGTCTGCATTAAATGGATTTACTACCAGTACAATTATAGAGCAAGCCAACGCTGCACTAACAGTTCTTTTATATAACTCAATCTTTTTAAAGCTCTTATAATTAATATCTATCTTCTTGCTTTTATGCTTAACATATTTGTATACAAAGGGCAAATCTGCCAATAAAAATATATTTAAAGACAAGGAAGCGTGACGAATACTTTTTACAATACTCAAAAGTTTATCTGCCTGAAACATCTGATTAATTGATATAAGCTGATTGAAATAATTGTAATACATTGCATCTAAGAACATAAGAACTGAGAGTGCTAAGTATATTCCAAAAAACCTCTTCCAGCTTGATGTTTTATAATGATAAAGATAGGAATAATATGCAGTTATAACAACAGCAAAGGTAACCAACCCTACCATTATACTATTTTCAGAAATATAAGTTGTCAAATAAAACAACGCAATTTTAGCAATCAGACTTATAAAAAACAGTGCGTCTTTTAAAAAGTCTTTACCTTCTTTAGTCCCCATAAATAACCCCTCTATTTCATAAGGCCAAATCGTTAAATTTGGCCCTATTTTCCTCAACTATTTAACTTTTGTAATTTCCGTCAGTGATGATGCCAAGCCTGCAAGGCCTTGAATCTCTGAAGGTATAATAATTTTTGTTGCATTTCCGTCTGCTGCTTTTGCAAAGGCTTCAAGCCCTTTAATTGTAAGCACCTGCTGACTTGGATTTGATTCATTTATTAGCTTTATTCCTTCAGCAACGGCTGTTTGAACCTTAACAATTGCCTCAGCTTCACCCTCTGCTTCTCTTATAGCTGCCTCTTTTTTAGCCTCAGCTCTTAGAATTGCAGCTTGCTTTTCTGCCTCTGCTTCAAGAATAGCCGATTGCTTTCTACCCTCTGAAACAAGTATTGCAGATCTTTTTTCACCCTCTGCTCTTAAAATCGATTCTCTTCTTTCTCTTTCTGCTTTCATCTGTCTTTCCATGGCATCTTGAATTTCTGCTGGTGGAATGATGTTTTTAAGCTCTACACGATTAACCTTTATTCCCCAAGGGTCAGTAGCTTCATCTAATATACTTCTCATTTTAGTATTAATAATCTCTCTGGAGGTAAGTGTTTCATCCAGCTCTAAATCACCAATTATATTTCTAAGAGTAGTAGCTGTCAAGTTTTCAATCGCTGCCAGAGGATATACCACTCCATAAGCATAGGCCTTCGGGTCAGTAATCTGATAAAAAATTACTGTATCTATTCTCATAGTAACATTATCCTTAGTAATAACTGGTTGTGGAGGAAAATCAACCACCTGCTCCTTTAATGTAACCTTTTTAGCTATCTTGTCAACCAATGGCAATTTAAAGTGAAGCCCTACTGACCATGTTGATTGAAAGGCTCCAAACCTCTCGATAACATATGAATGTGCTTGTGGCACAAACTTAATATTTGCTACTGCAATAATCAAAAATATCAATCCTACTATTATTAATGTAACTAATCCTTCCATTATTATTACTCCTCTCCCTTAATTAATTCTTCAACTTCGGCTTTTACCCCTGTAATATTAACAATTCTAATTTGAGTTCCCTCAGGAAGTTCTTTTCCTGAAACAGTCCTTGCACTCCAAATTTGTCCGCCAACCTTTACCTGCCCGGTACCTGCTGTATTATCAATTTTCTCGACTACTACTCCTGTTTTACCAGCAAGCGCTTCAAAATTAGTCTTTTCTTTACCAATTTTAAACTTGTTCTTAACTATCGGATAAACAAAAACCAATGAAGCAACTGATACCACCAAAAAAGTAGCAATCTGAACAATTACTGGAAGATCAAAAAGTGCTAACAGCATAGCAACAAAAGCACCCATGGCAAACCATATTGTTGTCAGTCCCATTGTAATTGCTTCAAAAATCAAGAAAAATACCATGATTATAAGCCATATAATATATTCGTCCATTCTAGCCCTCCTTCCTAAACTTCTTATTATATTTTACCTAATCAAGAGTATTATTGCAAGTTAAATCAACAGTTCATTTCTAGTAAGAAGTCTCTAGTTTTTCTTAAAAGACCTCATTCAAAAAAACGGAAATCATCAATATCTATCCGACATATAATCCCGATACTAAACAAACTGCTTTTTAGTAAAACAATTCATACCTGCTATACTTTATTACAGCATCCACATACCGCCATTGAGCTTAGCCCAAAAAGCAAGCACCATTGTTATTTCAAATAATAACAGTAAAATTATCCTTCTTATTTTTTTGCGTAGATATTTGCTTTTGTCAATATCACAATAGGCCTCTCTTTCATTATCCCAAAAGCTTCTTTCCCCTGCACTATTATCCATCCCTGTTTCTCCCTTCGTTTTAAATGCTTAAAAAGCTAAAAGCATAGTTGCTCTAACCTTAATTACAATTGCCTATCAAAAATTTTTACCTGCAAGCAAAGTCTCCTTTTTCTCCCCAAAAGAGCTTTTCTTCAAATAAAAACAAATGATAAATTAGTATATTATTAAAATTCAATGTTTGGGATTTTGTTCGAAAACATCCAGACAGGTTTCTCTCCCCAGCCCTTATTCCCACTTTCTTAATGGTATCTTATTTATAATACTTTTTCAATAGTAAGTTAAATTTATTTTCAAAATGTAATATTTACAAATTATCACACATCTTTTTAGTATGTCCGATTAAGATTATTTATATCCTTGTTTTAGTGTTTTTATTAGAAATCTTTATCTTTTTCCTCTTTTTAGTAGTCAATTGCGCTTGCTTTTAAAATTATTCTTATGTTACAATACCTTTAACAGACATTGAAAGACACAAACAAAGAAACCAACAATATAATTGTCGGGAAAAACCCGGAAAAGAGGTATTTAATGGGAAAGGTAGCACGTGAAATATCACATTTAGATGTAGATGCACTAATTCAAATGTTAAATGAAGCTTTGTCTGAGGAGTGGTTAGCATATTATCAATATTGGATTGGCGCTCGTCTGATGGAAGGTCCAATGAGAAGTGAAATAGAGCCTGAGCTTTTAGTTCATGCCGATGAAGAGCTTGGTCATGCAATATTAGTTGTTAACAGAATCCTTCAGCTTGGCGGAACTCCTATCTTAAATCCTGCTGAATGGACAAAGCATGCAAAATGCTCATATGAAGAGCCAAACGACCCTTATGTAGAGGTTATTTTAGAGCAGAATTTACGCGGAGAAAGATGTGCAATTGAAAGATATCAGCAAATTGCTGAATTTACAAACGGAAAAGATCATAGCACCTACCAGATGGCTATCCAAATATTAAATGATGAACTTGAGCACGAACACGATATTGAAGATTTTATTACAGATATTAATAGATTAAAAGATGATATCCGTAAGCTCAGATTATAAAAAATAGTCTTTCAATGTCAAATCAAAAAACAAAAGAGCTACAAGAATGCCCCAGCTATTATTAGCTGGGGCATTTATATTACTCATGAAGCTTATAAAGCATTGCAGCTCCTATTATTCCTGCTTCATTTCCAAGCTCTGCAATTTTAATTTCAGTTTTGAAAAACTCTTTGCCTCCATAAATCTCTTTTTCTATTTTTTTCTTTAAAGGAATTACAAGATTGTCTCCCTGCTTTGATACTCCTCCACCCAATACTATTACCTGTGGCTGGAGAAAATGTATAACATTTGTCAGTCCTACAGCAAGATATTTAATATACTCATCTATAAGCTTTCCCGCCCAAGCATCTCCCTTTTGTGCCGCATCAAATGGAATCTTTGCATTCATTTTTTCCAAATCTCCCTTAACCAGCTTGTTTAAGAGGGACTCTGGATGCTTTAAAGCCATTTGCTTTGCATGCTTTATTAATCCTGTTGCAGAGGAATAGGATTCCCAGCAGCCTTTTCTTCCACAGGAGCAATCATCACCATCTGCCAAAATTACTGCATGTCCAATTTCTCCTCCACCACCAAAGCTACCCGAAATTATTCTTCCGTCTAAAATTATTCCACCGCCTACACCCGTTCCAAGAGTTACTGCGACCATATCTCTGTATTTTTTGCCTGCCCCACTTTCATATTCACCAAATGCAGCAGCATTTGCGTCGTTTTCTAAATAAACTGGAATATTAAAGTAGCTTTGGAAAACCTTTGCAACAGAAGAATTCTTAAAATTAAGATTGTTTGCATAAATTAGTATTCCTTTTTCAGAATCCACCATTCCCGGGCTTCCAATTCCAATAGAGTGAATCTGCGACTGTTCAATTTTTGCTTTTTCAATCAAATGTATTGAAAGCTCTGCCATTGCTTTGATAATTTCCTCATCGCTTCGTTCACGATGAGTTGGCACAGATTCTTTAATCAGAATTTCGCCTTCCTTAGATACTATTGCAGCCGCAATATTAGTGCCTCCTAAATCAATCCCAATTGTATACATAAACAAGCCTCTCCTTTGCTTTATGCTTTAATATTCTAATTCTACATATTTTTTCTTTTCAAGCGCCTTATATTTTAATACTATGATTCTCCGTATTTTTCCTTTTCAAGCGCTTTTTTCTTTAAATTACCCATTACCCTGTCATTTAATTCTTGAGCAGCATTATATCCCATTGCCCTTTGTCTATGATTAATTGCTGCTGATTCAACAATTATTGACAAATTCCTTCCCGGACGAATTGGAATAGTATGGCAAATAACCTTGTTTCCAAGAATCTCAGTATATTCCTCAGTTAATCCCAATCTATCATATTCTTTTTTAGAGTCCCATTCCTCTAGCTTGATAACCAAATCAATAGAATGTCTTTCTTTTACAGAGCCCACACCAAATAATGTTTTGCAATCAATAATTCCTATTCCTCTAAGCTCTATAAGATATCTGATGACATCCGGTGAGGTTCCCAGCAGCGTTTCATCAGAGACCTTTGCAATTTCAACTACGTCATCAGCTACCAATCTGTGTCCTCTTTTTATAAGCTCAAGTGCAGCCTCGCTTTTTCCAATTCCGCTTTCTCCTGTAATCAATACTCCTTCCCCAAAAACATCTACTAGTCCTCCATGTATTGATACCGTAGGTGCCAGCTCTACCTTCAAATGACGAATCAGCTCTGACATAAAATAGGAGGTTGGTTTGCTGGTCTGCAATATTGGGACCTGATATTTTTTAGCTGAATCCATTATCTCCTTCATCGGTTCAAGCTCTCTAGATAAAATTAAACATGGTATTTTGCTAGAAATCAGCTTATCAAGCACCTCTTTTCTCTTAGCTGGCTTTAAGGTTTCCAAATAAGTGTATTCTACCTTACCGATAATTTGAAGTCTGTCTGCGTCAAAATACTCAAAAAACCCTGTTAATTGAAGTGCTGGTCTGTTTACATCACTAATTAATATTTTGATGTTTTCAGTAGGAATATCAGGTGTAAGATTACTTAATCTTAATTTCTCTATAATATTATCTAATTCAACGGATGCTGCCATATTGACCTCCTAGTCTCTAATTTTAACGGTACTATCCTATAAATAAGCATAGCCCTTCTTAATCATTTTATCACAAAAACCTTTTAATGCTATCTAAAAAAATAATAAACTGCTTCAGCCTGTTTGATATTAATACCCTTAACCTTTTGAAGCTCTTCAAGCGTCGCTTCTTTAATAGCTTCCACCGAACCCAAATCTAGCAGCAGCGCTTTTCTGCTTTTAGGCCCTATACCCTTAATCTGGTCTAAGACCGATTCAAGTTGTGCCTTACCTCTAAGATTTCTGTGATATTCAATTGCAAATCTATGCACCTCATCTTGAATTCTTGTAACTAAATTAAAAACGTTCTGATGCTTTGACAAATCTATTTCTAAATTATTATAAATCAATCCCCTTGTGTGGTGTGTATCATCCTTAACCATTCCGCATACAGGAATTTCCATACCAATTAATTCTAGCGCTTCAGTGACTGCAGAAACATGACCTTTTCCTCCATCTACTAGCAATAATCCCGGAAATTTGGAAAACTTTCCATACTCCTTGTCCAGACCTTTTATTAACAATTGTTTTTGTTCCTCCAAGCCTCTTTGAAATCTCCTGGTCACAACCTCTTGCATGCTTGCATAATCATCTGTACCTGTAACCGTTTTTATTCTAAACTTTCTATACTCTCTTTTTTTAGGCTCCCCTTCCTCAAAAACAACCATTGCCCCGACAGATTCAAGCCCTTGTGTGTTAGAAATATCATAAGCTTCAACTCTAAAGTTATCCTGCTCTAAATTCAAAAGCTGATATAAATGGGTAATAGCTCCCTTTGTTTTTAGCTGTTTTTTTCTAAAGGTATCTCCAAATTGCTTTAGTGAAATTTCTGCATTCTTCTGTGCTAGGTGTAGAAGCTTACTTTTATCACCCTTTTGAGGTACTAAAAGCGAGACTTTTTGTCCTTTTCTGTCAGAAAGCCACTCTTCAATAATTCCTGCTTCCTCAATTTGCTCTTGAAGAATAATTTCCTTTGGAACGTAGGGCGAACCCGAGTAAAATTGCTTAATAAAAATACCCAGAACTTCTTTTTGCTCCATTTCCTCAGTGTTTTTAATAGAAATCTGTTCTCTTCCTACCATTTTACCATTCCTGATAAAGAAAACCTGAATAAGAAATGATTTTTCATCTCTTGCGCATCCAACTATATCTTGATCTTTATTATTAGCTTTTTCAATTTTTTGCTTTTCAGCTATTACGTTTATACTTTTAAGCTGATCTCTATATTCTGCTGCCTTCTCAAACTCAAGATTTTCTGAAGCAGCCTCCATTTTCTCCTTAAGTAGTGCTGTTATTTGGCTAAAATTTCCACTTAAAAAGCCAATCACTTCATCAATGTTGGCTTTATATTCTTTTGCACCTATATACCCCTGGCAGGGCGCATTGCATTGTCCAATATGATAATAAAGACAAGGCCTTTCCTTGCCAATATTTTCTGGAAGCTTTCTGCTGCAGGATCGAATTTTCCATATTTTTCTCAGTAATTCTATGATATCCTTTGCAGCTAATGCATTAGTATATGGACCAAAATACTTTGCCTTGTCCCTTTCCACTGTTCTTGTATAAATCACTCTTGGAAATTCCTCTTGAACAGTTACTTTAATATATGGAAAGGTTTTATCATCCTTAAGCAGAGTATTGTATCTTGGTCTGTGCTTCTTTATTAAATTACACTCTAATATCAAGGCCTCCATTTCAGAATCCGTTACAATATACTCGAAGCTCTGAATTTGCGAAACCATTTTTTTTATTTTGGAAGTATGATTAGCTGATGCCTGAAAATATTGTCTAACCCTGTTTTTAAGCACAATAGCTTTCCCAACATAAATTATATTCTCCCTGGCATCCTTCATCAGATATACACCTGGTTTTATGGGAAGCTTTGAAAGCTCTTCCTTAATATCAAACATAATTTCACTTCCTAACGCTTAATATTACTTAATGTTAGCTATTTCAATATTAACCTTTTTATTGTTAATTCGTATGTTTTTCACCTTTTTGCTTTGCACATTCTTTGCACTCATCTCGTCAATATCTACAAATGAGAATTTTTCTAGTATGTCTATAGAGCCAACCTTTTGTGCACTAACCCCAAATTCCGAGATAATAGCTCCTAAAATATGGTTTGGCTTAACTCCGTCTTTCCTACCTACATTCAAGAACATTCTAACCATTCCCTTTTCTGTTCTAACCTTTCCTGGTCTCTTTCTTTGAGAATCACTAGTTCTTGTTGTAGCACTTAAGTCATTGTAGTATACATTTATATCATTTAAATCTGTTTTTTCATGAAGCTCTAGGTTCATTTTAATTAAAGCAGCTGCTATTTCTTCTAAGGTAAAATCTTCTCTGTCAAGCTTTTCTAAAAGCTTTAAGTATTTTTCTAGATCTTCCTGTCCTGCTGTTTCTTTTATAGTTTCAAAAAAATTATCAATATTGCTTTCATTAACTTCCTCAAGTGTAGGAATCTTATTTTTAGCAATACTTTTTTTGGTATATTGCATAATGTTTTGTAAAAGTCTGTTTTCAGGCTTTGAAACCAAGGTTATGGAACGGCCCTTCATTCCAGCTCTTCCGCTTCTTCCAATTCTATGTACATAATATTCTTCCTTATCTGGAACGTCAAAGTTAATAATTAAATCAACATTTTTAATATCCAGACCTCTGGCTGCAACATCTGTTGCAACAAGAATCTTCACAAGACCCTCATTAAACTTTTTAAGTACACTTATTCTCAGCTCTTGCTTTAAATCACCATGAATTTTCTCTGACATATAGCCTCTTGCCATAAGCGCATCTGCTACGTCATCTACCGTAACCTTTTTATTACAAAAAACAATACATCTATTAGGTTTATTAACATCAAGTATTCTGCATAATGCTTCTGTTTTGTGTTTTCCAGCAACTGGACTGTATTCCTGTGCAATGGTATCGGCAGTCATAACTGCAGATTTAACTTTAATATGCTTTGGATCCTTTTGGTATTTGTTTACAATATCTAAAATACTTCTTGGCATGGTAGCAGAAAACAAAATGGTCTGTCTGTCTTCATTAATATCAGAAAGAATAAACTCAATATCCTCTCTAAAGCCCATTTTGAGCATTTCATCTGCTTCATCCATAATTACTGTATGAATATCATCAACCTTCATAGTTTTTCTTCTAATATGGTCAATAGTTCTTCCTGGCGTTCCAATAATAATCTGTGCTCCGCCTCTTAACGCTGTTATCTGGCGATTAATTGGCTCCCCTCCGTAAACTGCAACAGTTCTAATGCCTGGTAAAAACTTTGTAAGCTTTCTAACTTCATTAGCTACCTGAACGGAAAGCTCTCTTGTCGGGCACATAATTAATACTTGTGGTTTTCTTAATTGCATATCAATTTTATGTAAAATCGGTATAACAAAAGCAGCAGTTTTTCCTGTTCCTGTTTGTGATTGTCCAATAATGTCATGCCCTTCAATAATCAGTGGTATTGTCTGCTTTTGAATTGATGTAAGCTCTGTATATCCTAGCTCATCAACCGCTTTTCTAATTTCTGGTAAAACATTCATTTCATTAAATATCATATTATTATCATCCTACTTTTCTAAATCTTTATCATCTGGTTTCTTTTGCAATATTTTTCTTGTCGCAATCTGTCTACTATAACATATAAATGCCTATTTTACAACTATCTTAAAGTTATTCAGCAGTTTCACCGTTTTTCATTAAATAAGCGCATGATTTTTGATAATTATTCTTCAATAATCTTTTCTCCATTCCAATAATAGTCTGCCTGAAGATTTTTTTGTTCCCTGATAAATATAGTTTCATCCTTAATTTTTATTTGTACTCCTGGATATGTTGCTTTTCTTATCTTAACCTCTCCTTCTCCCTTTGTTTTTAGGAAGCTGGAGTATTTTTTTCTCATATTCATAAGCTTTGAAAGTCTGTTCTTTGTTTCATAATACTCAGCATCAAGAACATCCATCTTAAATCTGTCCTCATTAGTCATATCATCAAGCTTGAATTTAGACATTGTCTTTTTTAAGCTTTCCATCTTTTCTTTTAGGTTTTCAATAATTGTTCCCATATCTTCATATTCTTTTTTCATTTCAAGTCTATTAAAGCCCTCAACATTTATTTTTGTAGGTATTCCTGCCTTGCTGCCAAGCTCACTTACATCTACACGAATTTTAGCGTCAACCTCTCCGCCTATTATTTTGCTTGAGGTAGATTCCATAATTACCTCCTTGGCTTTTATCGTACAGTTCATTACATAATAACCAATATTTAAGGTTCCTTCACATTCAATCGTGCAGTCAGAAGCAAACTTTGTATAAACATCACCCTTAGCTATTATTTTAGCCTTATTTTTGCCAGCAATTCCACCTCTTATATATATATTGCCCTCACGGCTTTCAATCCTGTCTGCTCCACCAACTCCCATTGCTCCCAAAATCTGTATATCATTTTCAGCAACAACAGAAAAATTGTCTTCTACGGTATTTTTTACATCAACAAATCCATCAAAATCAATATTCCCTGTATGAAAGCAAACATCACCATCAATTTCAATATAATTACTAACACTTATCTGGTCATTGTTAAAAACAACTGCTCCTGTTCTTTTCGCAAAAAGCACTGTTACATTATTCTTTTCATCAAATACCTCTTTTACCGAAAGTCTGTCATATTTCAAGCGCTCTTGCTTTCCATTTAAAGCTACTACCTCCTCGTCGAAAAGATTCCTACCCGGAGTTCCCTCTGTCGGTTCTATTCTCTCTCCCAGCCACTGACCCTCCTCAACCTTGTTAATCAGGTTTAACTCATAGTGATTAACACTGCCATCCTGAAAAAGCACTGGCTCTGATTTCTTGACTTCATAATAAGTAATTACAGCATCATTACCAGCTACAGGTTCAATGCCCTTTGCCACCTCGAATTTTTCCATTGGTTTCATATTCTCTGCAATCCTGTTAATATCTATTCCAAAGGTTATATTCTGAGTTAAGGCTGCGTCTATTATTTCAGAAACCAACTGTTTTTTATTGTGTTCTTCATATTCTTTATCTGTTAGTCTTAAAATTGCGTAAGCTGATAGCTTGTCACTGTTTACATTAACCTCAATCTTTGGTCGGAGCTCTCCAATTTTTATACCCGTCGAAAGACCATTGTCAAGTGCTGATTTCAGAGCAACAAAAAGGGTTATGGAAACTCTGGGAAAACCTTTAATAATACTATTAAAAGTCTGAAGGTCATAACCTTTTTTTAAAACCTTAATATATACATTTTCATCTGCCGTTTCAATTATAATTGATTCGTTCTGAAATAATATCTGCTCCAAATTCATCACCCTCCTATTCGTATATAATAATTATAGTTTAATTTTTGAACATAATCAACAAATCCTTTTATATTTTCAGAAATATTTGCACATACTGTACATAATCATTATTTTTTTTTGCATATCGTCCGATAATTATAAAACAATACACTATACTTATCGTACATTTTTTTAATTTCCTTAAACCTTTGGAGGTGTAAATATGAAAATTGAAAGCAGCAATATTCAAATGGCTGCCCAAACCACCCAGCAGAAAACTCTTTCTGTTTCCGAACAGCTTGAAATTTGGGTCGATAAAAATGCAGCTGATGCAAACAAAACCGCAAATGCAATTACAATAACTGACTCCTTAAGCCTAGCCTCATCTAAAGAAGTACAAGCCGAAGCCCTATTCGAGCTTTCTCCTGAGGATGAAAACAAGATAAAGCTTTTGAACAAACTGCTTGAAAGCCTCACGGGCAAAAAGTTTAAGTTTGTTATTCCAAAAGCGTTCTTTAAACGAGCTGCTTCAAATCAGCCTACTTATGAGGCTCCTTCACCTCAGCAAGCACAGCCTCAGCAACGTCAGGGCTGGGGATTAAGCTATCAAAAGCACGAGTCCTACAGCGAACAGGCTTCTTTAAGCTTTGAAGCCACTGGCACTATAAAAACTGCTGATGGAAAAAGTATTTCTCTTCAGCTTAATTTGAATATGTCCAGAAGCTTTGCTTCTGAAAGCCATCTTTCCATAAAAGCAGGAGATGCCTTAATTGATCCTTTAGTTATTAACTATGATGGCAGTGGAGTTTCCCTGGATAATCAAAAAATAAGCTTTGATATCGATAATGATGGTAAAGAAAATTCCATTTCTTTTGTAAAAAATGGAAGTGGTTTTCTTGCCTTTGATAAAAACAAGGATGGTATTATAAATAACGGAAGCGAGCTATTTGGTCCTGCAAGCGGAGATGGCTTTTTAGAGCTTTCGGCTTTTGATAGTGATCAGAATATGTGGATAGATGAAAATGATGAAATATATAACAGCCTTCGAATATGGACAAAAGACGAAAACGGAAATGACCAGCTTTTTGCACTTGGTGAAAAGGGTGTGGGAGCCATTTTCCTTGGTTCTCTTAATACCCCTTATGAATTAAAGTCCTCCTCCAACGAGCTTCATGGAAAAATCCAAAAAACCGGAATTTTCCTTAAAGAAGACGGTGGAGCAGGAACAATTCATCATGTAGACCTATCCGTATAGAGTTGGCTATTGCTGAGCTGCCTTCATTAGCTTTGGCACAATTTCTTTTTTTCTGGAGAAGGTATTGTTTAAGAAAATACTTGCATCACTCTTTTCCATGCTAAATGCATTTTCAGCAATCCACCTTGCCTCTCCTACAGCAATTACTTCTGTTCCTCCTATTACTATATTAGTAACCAAGAGAACTGCGAGATCGAAACCTTCTGTCTCGCAGTTTTTTTGCATTTCTTCATTAATCTCAGGATAAAGCTGATATAGTCCCTCGAAATCTCCAGTATTGATTTGTGAAATCATTACCTTATATTTTCCAAAGGTAAATTTCTTTTTATCTGTAGCAACTATCTGCACTGGTGTTTTATCCTTCAAGCTTTCTCCCATTGTAAGCATTTTCATTCCATAATTCACAATACTAAGCCCAAGTTTTTTTGCGAGTCTTTCTGCTATTTCCTTATCTGTTTGTGTACAGGTAGGAGATTTAAAAACCAAGGTATCTGAAAGTATTCCGCTTAAAAGAATCCCTGCAATTGAATCAGGCATTTCAACATTATTCTCGTAAAACATCTTGCAAACTAAAGTGCAAGTACTTCCAACAGGTTCAACCCTGAAATATAAAGGACTCATAGTCTGTATGTCTGCCACTCTGTGATGGTCAATTACTTCAACAATTGTTACATCTTCAATACCTTGTATAGATTGACCCTTTTCATTATGGTCCATTAAAATTGCTTTTTTTTGCTCAACCTCAAACAAATTACTGCGGGAAATCATTCCTTTGATATATCCTTGTTCGTCAACAACCGGAAATCTCCTAAATCTAGAGGTAAGCATATTCTTTTTTACATCATCTATCGTTTCATAGGTCGTAAAATACTCTAAATTATCTCTGGCAACAATTGTATCGATTGGATACGCCTGAATTATTTCCTGTATTGTTTCAAAAACATTTTTGCTTGTATAAAATATACACTTATTGTCAATGCTTTTTAATTCATTTTGCTCTGAATTTGCAACAACTATAAATCCAGCATTTGTATTTCTTAGATTAATGCTTTTAAATTCTTTATTACTCAGCAAAATCAAATCTTCTTCTCTTAATTTCTTATCATTTTCTAAGTCTGAATACAAATAAATATTGCCTCGAATAGCTTTAGTATTTTTTTCAACCTTAAGCAATTCCTCCAAAGGAATATCCAAGGTATCTAGTATGTTTTTAAGGGGTATATTTCTTTGATTTAATTTTTCTATGTCAATTTCCATTCTTAGTACTGGTAGCAAATCGAAAAAAGAAACAATGCCCATAAGTCTGTCATTATCATCTACTACAGGCAATGATCGCCCCTCCTGTATTGCAATAGCGTCAAGACAATTCTTAATAGAATCCATTTCATGAACACTAACCACCTCTCTGAAATCAATATCCTCTACCTGAGGCTTTAAATGCTCTAATAATGTCGGCTTTTCTATTTTAAAATAGTCCAGCACATAGCTCGTCTCGTCATTAATAGCTCCAAGTACGGCTGGAATATATTCATTTTCAGTATCAATAATTTTTTTCAAATATCCATATCCTATTGCAGAGCATACTGAATCAGTATCTGGATTCATGTGTCCAAAAATATGAATTGGCTTTTTATTACTCATAGAACACCTCCTGTTTATTTAGTTATTATACCATAAACACCTGACTATCTATACTCCAAAAAATACCCATTTAAAATCGGTTGTTTTTACCCATACATTAATTAGCACATTATACTAAAAGCTCGGATAACTCTGATAACAGAGTTTCCAAGCCTTTAATTTTATTGGATGCTTTTTATTAACAAAATCCTATGGCATAGTAATTCTAAGTACATTGCTTGTAAATTTGCCATCATTATACACTGCCGTAATAGTTACATAATAGGTTTTTCCGCTTTTTAGATATCCTCCTACATCTCCTCCTGAATACCCACTTCCGCTTTCGATATATGCGCTTATATTATTAACATCACTAATATATCTTTGATATCCATTTTCCGGATAGCTTGGAGTTGAATCATATAGTGAAAAAACCACCTTATAATAATTAAAATTATCTGCTACTCCCTTTGACCAGCTAAGCTGTGCGCCATTTCCTGTTGCTCTTCCCGATAATACAGGCGTTCTGCTTCCTGTATATACTGGTTCCTGAGTTACAGGCTGGGTTACCGGTTCTGTTGTTGGCTGAGCTGTTGTTGATGTATCTTCTACAACAACCTTTGTTTCATCAAAAACTACCTTTTCCCCATTAATCAACCTTCCTAATAGCACTGCTGACTCTGCTCTTGTCAAGGTTTCCTTAGCTCCAAAATTAAGATTTGTATCTCCTACCATAATTCCTTCATTAATTGCTGCAGCCACATATTTTCTGAGATTTTTCGATATCGTATTTTCATCATTAAGCTTGGACAATACAGTTAAATCGGTATTATCTGCATCAATACCCAATGCCTTTACAATCGCCACTGCCATATCCTCTCTCTGCGCATCAAAGGTTGGTCTGAAATATAAGCCCTGAGCTGTCTGATAGCCTGTTAAATAGCTTTTAGCGGTTTCAATATACTTGTATGCCCAATCTCCCTTTTCAACATCCTCAAAGGTTGGATTTTCAGCGCTTTGAAGCTCAAGCCCAACTGATAATACCATCATTTTAGCAAATTCTTCCCTTGTAACTTCTGCATAGGGCTTAAAGGTGTTGTCATCATAGCCTTTTATAATTCCCTTTTCATTCATCATTTCAATGTAGCTCTTTGCCCAAAAATCATCCTCTACATCAGTAAAGCCTTGTCTAACTACTGCCTGTGTGTAGAATGCTCCAGCTAAAACCATAATAGCTGAAAGCAATGCTATTAAACTCATTTTCGTTTTCATAAAATACCTCCTAGTAATAATATTGCCCCTGTTTTGGCATTTACTAACCCTCAACTTTGCCTGTTAAGCCCTTTCTTCATACATCAGCTAAAGCATTAATGTTTGAAAAAAATACTTGTAATTATTTTATCATTTTTTCCGGTTTCTTTCATTGGTAAATATATCCTATATTAGGCCTTTAATACTTTTTTCAAGTAATGGCCTGTAAAGGACTTCTCTATTTTTATAATATTCTCAGGTGTTCCTGCTGCAATAATATTTCCGCCTCTATCTCCTCCCTCAGGACCGATATCAATTATATAATCCGAAACCTTGATTACATCCATATTATGCTCAATTACCAAAACTGTGTTTCCCCCTTCTACAAGCTTTTGCAAAATACAAATCAGCTTGTTGACATCTTCAAAATGTAAGCCTGTTGTTGGCTCGTCCAAAATATACATCGTTTTCCCCGTACTTCTTTTGCTTAGCTCTGTTGCAAGCTTTATTCTTTGAGCCTCTCCACCTGACAAGGTTGTTGAAGGCTGTCCAAGCTTAATATAAGACAATCCAACCTCATTAAGAGTTTCCAGCTTTCTTTTAATTTTAGGTACACTTTCAAAAAACAGAAGAGCTTCTTCTACAGTCATTTCTAAGACATCAGCTATCGATTTACCTTTATACTTAACCTCTAAGGTTTCTCTATTATATCTCTTGCCATGGCAAACCTCACAGGGAACATATATGTCAGGTAAAAAATGCATTTCTATTTTAATAATACCATCACCCGAGCAAGCCTCACATCGCCCTCCCTTTACATTAAAGCTGAACCTGCCTTTTTGATAGCCACGTATTTTCGCTTCCTGTGTTAATGCAAATATATCTCTAATCAAGTCAAAGACACCTGTATAGGTGGCAGGGTTTGATCTGGGTGTTCTCCCAATCGGAGATTGGTCAATATCAATAACCTTATCTAAGTGCTCTAAGCCCAAAACATCTTCGTGCTTTCCTGGCTTAAGCCTTGCATGATTTAAATCTCTTGCTAATCGCTTGTATAATATTTCGTTAACTAGAGAGCTTTTTCCCGAGCCTGATACTCCCGTAACACTTGTTAATACCCCAATTGGAATTTTAACATCAATATTTTTTAAATTATTTTCCTTTGCTCCAATAATTTCCAGCCATTTTCCACTACTTTCTCTTCTTTTTTCGGGAATCGCAATTATTTTTCTTTTACTCAGATACGCTCCGGTTATTGATTTCTCAGATTTCATTATATCTTCAACCGTACCTTGAGCTACAACCTCTCCTCCATGAACTCCTGCATAAGGCCCAATATCCACAATATAATCTGCCTCAAACATTGTCTCCTCATCATGCTCAACCACAATCAGGGTATTCCCAAGATTCTTAAGGTACTTCAATGTATTTAAAAGCTTTTGATTATCTCTTTGGTGAAGCCCGATTGATGGCTCATCTAAAATATACAACACTCCAACTAGCCCTGAGCCTATCTGGGTGGCAAGTCTTATTCTTTGTGCCTCTCCTCCTGATAGGGTGGCTGCAGCCCTAGATAATGACAGATAGTCCAGCCCCACATCTATAAGAAAACAAATTCGGACATCAATTTCCTTTAATATCTGCTCGCCAATAAACCTCTGTCTGTCAGTCAGCTCAAGCTTTTCTACAAATTCCTTAATCTCTAGTATGGAAAACCTTGTAACCTCAGAAATATTAAGCTTATTTATTTTAACCGCTAAGGCCTCTGGCTTAAGTCTTTCTCCCTTGCACACCAAGCAGGTATTATTTGTCATATAAGTCTCGTATTCCTGTCTCATATAATTAGAGCTTGTCTCTCGGTATCTTCTTTCAAGGCTCACAATTATTCCTTCAAAAGCCAGGTCATAGGTTCCATGTCCTCTCTCGCTGCTATAGGTTACTGTAAGCTTTTCTCCCTTTGAACCATACATCAGGATATCTTTTGCCTGCTCTGAAATACTTTGGTAGGGTTTATCCAGACTGAATTCATATTTTTCAGATAATGCCTTTAACATAGCCCCCACATAGCTGTCTGAGGCTCCTGCTGAAGCCCATCCTGGTGCAACTATTGCACCCTCTGAAATACTTAAATGAGGGTTTGGGACTATTAGGTCAGAGTCAAATTTCATTGTATAGCCTAATCCATGACATTGAGGGCAAGCCCCAAAGGGATTGTTAAACGAAAACATTCTAGGCTCAACTTCCTCAATATTAATTCCGCAATCAATACATGAGAAGCTCTGACTAAACTCTAACTGCTCTCCGCCAATTACATCCACCATTAACAATCCATTTGTAAGCTTCATAACAGTTTCAATCGAGTCAGTAAGACGCTTTTCAATTCCCTCTTTAACTACAATTCTGTCAACAACAATCTCAATATTGTGCTTTATGTTTTTGTCTAGTTCAATTTCTTCTGTTAGTTCATATAAATTACCATCAATTCTGACTCTTACATATCCGCTTTTTTTTGCCTGCTCTAGCACCTTAGAATGCTGCCCTTTTCTGCCCCTCACCACAGGCGCAAGCAGCTGGAGCTTAGCTCCCTCCTTTAGCTCCAATATACTGTCTACTATCTGATCAATTGTTTGTCTTTTTATCTCTTTGCCGCACTGAGGGCAATGAGGCACTCCAATCCTTGCAAACAATAGCCTGAAATAATCATATATTTCTGTAACTGTTCCAACTGTAGACCTAGGGTTTCTGTTAGTTGACTTCTGGTCAATAGAAATAGCCGGTGATAAGCCTTCAATTGAATCCACCTCAGGCTTTTCCATCTGACCCAAGAACTGTCTGGCATAGGAGGATAGCGATTCTACATATCTTCTCTGCCCCTCTGCATAAATTGTATCAAAGGCAAGCGAGGACTTCCCCGAGCCGCTTAATCCAGTTAATACAATAAATTCATCCCTGGGCAATTCTAAATCAATATTTTTTAAATTATGCTCTCTTGCACCTTTAATAATTATTTTATTTTTTGACATATTTCACCTCGTAGCCTTACGCTCTGTTAAGATATTTGTCCGGAAATTTGCAATAAATTAAGATTATGTACTTGTAGCCTTATACTCTATCAAAATATTTATTGCTCCTATTTTATTTATATTATTTGTTTTCATGGTGTATTTTTTTTAATTCTATTAGCTCATCTCTTAATAATGCTGCTTTCTCAAAATCAAGGTCTGCGGCAGCCTTTTTCATTCCTGCTGTTACCTTTTTAATAGCCTCTGCCAATTCCTCTTTGCTCATTGACTCTGGATCTTTTTCGATTTGATATTGGCTTTTAGCTTCTGCTGTCTTGCTTATTCTTATAATGTCCCTGACTGCCTTGCTTATAGTCTGAGGTGTTATTCCATTTGCTTCATTATATTCCTTTTGAATTTTTCTTCTTCTATTAGTCTCAGAAATTGCTCTTTCCATTGAACCGGTTATTTTATCGGCATACATAATTACTCTGCCCTTATCATTTCTGGCAGCTCTTCCTATTGTTTGAATTAGCGCTGTTTCAGACCTCAAAAAGCCTTCCTTATCAGCGTCTAGAATTGCAATTAAGGCTACCTCTGGAATATCAAGTCCCTCTCTTAATAAGTTTATTCCGATAAGAACATCAAATACATCCATTCTTAAATCTCTTATTATTTCTATTCTCTCAAGTGTATCAATATCCGAATGCAAATAACGAACTCTGATTCCAATTTCCTTCATGTAGTCCGTTAAATCCTCTGACATTTTTTTCGTTAGAGTTGTAATCAGAATCTTTCTTTTTTTCTTAATCTCCTTGTTAACTTCATTAATCAAATCATCTATCTGCCCCTTAACGGGTCTTATTTCAACCTCAGGATCAAGTAACCCCGTTGGCCTAATAATCTGTTCAGCAAATAGCTCCTCGTGTTCTTTTTCATAAGGTCCCGGTGTTGCAGAAACATAGAGCAACTGATTAACCTTTTTTTCAAATTCATCAAAGCTGAGCGGTCTATTGTCTTTTGCAGAAGGTAATCTAAAGCCGAATTCAACAAGTGTCTGCTTTCTTGATTGATCGCCCGCATACATACCTCTGATTTGTGGAACTGACATATGTGATTCATCAATAATCATCAGGAAATCCTTAGGAAAATAGTCAATTAGTGTATGTGGCGGCTCTCCAGGTTTTTGTCCTGTCAAGTGTCTTGAATAGTTTTCAATTCCAGAGCAAAACCCTGTTTCTCTTAGCATTTCCATATCAAAATTAGTTCTTTCTGCAATTCTTTGAGCTTCAATCAGCTTATCGTGTGCCTTAAAATATTTAACCTGCTCCTTTGCTTCCTCTTCAATTGCAGAAATAGCAGCCTCCATTTTCTCTGGTGCAATTACGTAATGAGAGGCAGGAAATATAACCGCATGCGAGAGCTCTCTCAACACATGTCCTGTAAGTGCATTTATCTCATTAATTCTTTCAATCTCATCTCCAAAAAACTCAATTCTTATTGCATTTTCATCAGAGGTTGCAGGAAAGATTTCGACAACATCTCCTCTAACCCTAAAATTACTTCTTGAAAAGTCCAAATCATTTCTATTATATTGAATATCCACCAGCTTTCTAAGCAGCTGGTCCCTGTCTTTAATCATTCCCGGCCTTAAGGAAATAACCATTTCTTTGTAATCTATCGGACTTCCAAGCCCATAAATACAGGAAACACTTGCAACTATAATAACATCCTCTCTTTCTGACAGGGATGCGGTTGCCGAATGTCTAAGCTTATCTATCTCTTCATTAATTGCCGAATCCTTCTCTATAAAGGTATCTGTTGATGGCACATAGGCCTCTGGCTGGTAATAATCATAATAACTTACAAAATATTCTACGGCATTCTCTGGAAAAAATTCCTTAAATTCACTGTATAGCTGTGCCGCTAATGTTTTATTATGTGCAAGCACTAATGTTGGCTTATTAAGCTTTACAATAAGGTTTGCCATGGTAAAGGTTTTTCCTGAGCCCGTAACCCCTAAAAGGGTTTCTTGTTTTTTGCCTGATAAAAACCCATCCGCAAGAATTTCAATTGCTTGCGGCTGGTCCCCAGTTGGCAAAAAATCTGATTTCAATTTAAACATTTTATCACCTTCTTTATTTCAATTATAATGCTCGTATAAATAATTGTATAGTAAGAATTATTTGCTCTGAGGTTGTTGGTATATAAAGCATATATCTGCTATTCTCATTTAAAAACATACCCTGTATACAAGAATAGCGTTCGGTGAACGCGTTTCTCGTAGAATAGGAAAGTTTGGTCTCTTGAAAGCAAGATGAACTTTCCTATTCTATAAAAAAATAATATGCTAAAATCTATTAATGATTATAGCATATTATTCGTTATTTGGCAAACATACGTTCTTTTTGTTTCTTTTTTACTTAGCTGATAATATTTCTATTGCTTTTTTTAGCTGAGTATCCTTTTCCTTCTCCACATAAAATTGCTCTTTAAGCTCCTCTGGGAGGCTTACTTCAACATCCGGCTTTATTCCTGTTCCATTAATATAATTGCCGTCAGGAGTATAGTACTTTGCAATTGTAACCTTTACTGCTGAACCGTCATCTAACTGGAAGGTGCTTTGAACAAGTCCTTTTCCAAAGGTATTGTTTCCGACAATTGTTCCTAACTCATAATCCTTTATTGCTCCTGCTAATATTTCGGATGCGCTTGCACTGTATTCATTTACTAATATTACCATCGGCTTTGTAAATTGATGCTCTTTATCCGAAAAAATCTCTTCTTTTTCGCCATTCTTATCCTGAGTATATACAATCAATCCCTCCGGTAAAATTTCATCTGCGATTTGTGCCACCGAATCCACAAGACCTCCCGGATTATTCCTCAAGTCAATAATCAGAGACTTTTGCCCTTGCTTTTCTAATTCTGTAAGAGCTTTTTTGAACTGATCATAGGTAACCTCCTGAAAGCCGCTTATGCTGATATATCCAATTTTTCCTGGAAGCATTTCATGGGTTACTGTTTCCATATTTATTACATCTCTTATTATATTAATGTCTATTGTTTTTTGAGTAGATTTTCTATAAATCTTTATTACAACAGGTGTGCCTTTTTCCCCCTTAATAAGCTCAACTGCTTCTTCAATTTTCATGCCATCTACGGATTTTCCATCAACCTCTAATATCCTGTCCCCTGGCAGCATTCCCGCTTTTTCTCCTGGAGAACCAGCAAAAGGAGATAATACCTCTAAATCAGTCCCATTTTCACCATAGGTTATTACTACTCCAATTCCTTCATAGCTTCCAGCAGAATCCTCCATAAAGCTGTTAAATTCTTCTTTGGAGTAATAATCCGTATAAGGATCTCCAATCCCTGCTACATAGCCCTTTATTGCTGTATTTAGCATATTGCTTCGGTCTATTTTTTCATAATATTTTGAATCTAAAATACGGTCAATATCCTCTAGCTTATCAGAAATCTGCTCGTATTCCTCATATCTATCCTCTGGATTTTCAAGCGGCATCATTGCTAATGCTACTATTGCTCCAACTATAACTCCAGAAATCAAAACTGCTGCCATAAATCCCGCAAAGGTTCCATACCAAAAACTCTTTTTATCCATTATATCTCCTCTTTACATATTAATGCTTGATAATTATTCAAAATAATCCAATGGATTAACCCATTTGCCCGATACCTGTACTCCAAAGTGCAAATGATTTCCTGTAGACCATCCTGTACTTCCAATTTTTGCAATTACCTGCCCCTTTGTCACAGAATCACCTGCACTCACTAATCTTGATGAACAGTGAGCATAAAGGGTTGCATATCCGCTTCCATGGTCTACAACAATAACGTTTCCATAGGAATTACTCCATCTTGATGAAATAACCACACCATCAGAAGCAGCCTGAATCGACGTTCCATAAGGTGCCGGAATATCCAGCCCGTTATGATTTTCTGTGTATCCATATATAGGATGAATTCTAGATCCAAAATACGAGGAAATTCGATAATTGCCAGGAACAGGCCAATTCATTTCTCCACCAGAATATTTTAATCCGCTAGTATTCATTTGCTGCATAATCTGCCTGTCCAGCTCTGCCTCAGCCTGCTGCAGCTCATTAAGCTTTTGCTTTAACAGCTCTTTATCATTCTCAACTGTTTTAATAAGCGAATTTTGTTTTGCCTCCAAGTCCTCTAAGGTATTCCTGTGAATATCTGCTTCTGCCTTTAGGTGCTCAATTTTTGCTTTTTCAGTTACCAGTGTTGTTTTAGCGGTTTCAATTTCCTTTTGGATATTAGCCAGTCGCTCAAACATCTGGTCATCGTACTTTACTATTTGATTCATATATTCTAATCTAGTGAAAAAATCTGCCAGATTCTTAGACTCAATCAGAACGTCAATATACCCATCATCACCATATTCATACATAACCTTAATTCTTTCTACAGCTTGGTCCTTGTATTTTTTATGGTCCTCTATTGCCTTATCAAGCTTTATCTGTGTTTCATCTATAGACTTTTGTTTTTCCTCAAGCTGTCTGTCATATCCTGAAATAATTAAGGATGTTTCTTCTAAATCCGAATTTATTTTTTCCAGATTTGCATTTAAGCTGGTCAGGGACTTTTCTTTATCCTTTAGCTCTTGCTGATTTTCCTTAATATCTTCCTTAATATCTTGCTTTTTATCTTTAAGGCTGTTTAGTGTAGAAGCCGACAAATGAACCGTGAAAAATCCCAATACCAAAAAAAGTATAAGTATTGTTTTTATTGTATTTTTCATTTAGCTTTCCTCCTTCTAAACCTTTAAATGCTTATGAATAGTAATAATACTTCCGATAATACCAATTCCCGCTCCTATCCCTATAGAAATCGGAAGCAGTCTGAGAAAAATATCGCCAACCGGCATAAATAATAGATAGTCATCAATTATTTTAAACTTGCTCATAATAAGTGTAATTATTTCCATATAAAAGGCGTATATAAGTATTAACGGAACGCAAGCACCTACCAAGCCAATAATTGCTCCCTCTATTATAAAAGGTCCTCGAATAAAAGTATCGGTGGCACCTACGTATTTCATAATATTTATTTCTCTTTTCCTTAGCTCTATTGTAAGTCTAACTGTATTAGAAATTAAAAATACTGATATAAAAATAAGTATGGCAACAAGCACCAGGCTTAGATATTTTATCAAGTCACTAAAGCTTTTAATAACGTTGGTAACTTCTCTGTTTTCCCTTACATGACTAACTCCCTCGAGCGTCTCCACATAGGATACAATCTCTGCCTGCTTTCCAATATCCTTTAAAAATAACTGAAAAGAGGCTGAATCAACAAGGGGGTTAACATCCTCAAAACCAGCTAGAAGCTCTTCCTTGCCTTTAAAATATTTTTCCTTATAGGTTTCCCACGCTTCCTCCGGACTAATATATTTTAAAGAAAGAACCTCTGCCCTTGCTGAAATCTTTTTCTCAAGCTCTTTTATCTTGTCATTGCTAATATCCTTGTCAAAAAAAACAGCCACACCGATACTGTTATGAGCTTCGTGAATCATAAAGTCAATGTTGGCAATAATAGAATAAAAAATTCCAATTATCAAAATACAGGCACTGATTGTTCCCACCGAAGCCAAGGACATTAGTCGATTTTTATATAGATTTATAATTCCCTGCTCCATACAATATCCAAAGGTTTTAATCTTCATATCCATAATCCCCCTTTTGGATATCATTTACAACGCTTCCACTTTTTAATGTTATAACTCTTTTTTTCATTGCATTAACTATCTCTCTGTTATGTGTAACAACTACTACCGTAGTTCCCCTTAAATTAATCTCTGCTAGCAGGCGCATTATCTCCCAGGTTGTTTTCGGATCCAGATTTCCTGTCGGCTCATCGCACAAAAGAATCTGAGGGTTATTAATTATCGCTCTTGCTAAAGCAGTCCTTTGTTGTTCCCCACCAGAAAGCTCAGTAGGATATCTGTCTGATTTTTTCGAAAGTCCTACCATGGCAAGTGTCATAGGCACTGCTCTTCTTATAGTTTTTGTAGGTGTTTCAGTTATTTTTAGTGCAAACGCTACATTGTTGTATACCGTCACTTTGTTTAATAATCTGAAATCCTGAAAAACCACCCCTATTTTTCTTCTTAGCTTTGGAATTTTTTGATGCTTAACATGAGTAATATCCTCATCATCTAAAAAAATCGAACCCTCTGAAGCATCCAGCTCCTTCATTAATAGCTTTATAAGAGTCGTTTTTCCGGAACCACTGTTCCCAACTATAAAAACGAACTCTCCCTTCTTGATATTCAAAGATACATCATCTAATGCTTTAACACCATTTGGATATATCTTGCTTACATTTTCAAAACGAATCATTTCCTGCCTCCTAAATTACGGCCCAGCACTTCTAATAATCTGATTCAATCACATGCTTCATATATTTTACTACCATAAGAGCAATTTTAAACGTGATTGCATCATCAAAAACTCTAAGATCCAATCCTGTGTTTTTCTGTAATTTATCTAGTCTGTAAACCAAAGTATTTCTATGAATATATAGTTGCCTTGAGGTTTCTGACACATTCAGGCTATTTTCAAAAAATTTCTGAATTGTAGTAAGGGTTTCCTCATCAAAGTCATCCGGAGATTTATTGTTAAATATCTCTGAAATAAACATTTTACATAAAGGTATTGGAAGCTGATAAATAAGTCTTCCTATTCCCAGGTTATCATAAGCCATTACATGCTTTTCAACAAAGAAAATTTTGCCGACCTCAAGCGCCATTTTTGCTTCCTTATAGGAACGCGAAACATCCTTGATATCCTTTACAATTGTTCCTACTGCAATGTAAACAGAGCTCATTGCCTCTGCATTAAGCGTATCCAAAATACCCTTTGACATTTTTTCAACGTCTTCAATTGTTTCATTTTCTTTAAGCTCTTTGATTAAAATAATATTTCTCTCATCTACTGCAGTAATAAAATCCTTTGTTTTAGAAGGAAAAATATTTCTAACCACCTCAAGAGAATTAGTATCCTTTTCAATTTTCGTTTCAATAATAACTGCAACTCTGCGAACATCCATTTCTATATGCAGCTTCTTTGCTCTGTTATATATATCAACCAATAGTAAATTATCTAAAAGCAGATTTTTGATAAAATTATCTTTATCAAATCTTTCTTTGTATGCCACTAATAGATTTTGGATTTGAAAGGATGCAATCTTACCTATTTTATAGACATCCTCTGCCTCACCCTTTGCAGTAATAACATACTCTGGAGTATGCTCATCATAAATCTTAAAAAACTGGTAGCCCTGAATTAACTGGCTTTCTGCCTGAGAAATAACGAAATCTGCCACCGCCGAATTGTATTCATCAATCAATCCGTCTTCTGTTGTCGCAATGATTTTTCCGTCCAGATCCATGACGCTTAAATCTATTCGAGTAATAGATTTTAATCCGTCTATGGTATTCTGTAAAATCTGATTTGATATCATAGAGTTGGCTCCTTTTCACCTAGGATAAGTTTCAATTTATTTTTATACTATATATTACACATTCACTCTTATATTTTATAGCATATTTAATAAAATTAAAAGAGGAAATACACAAAATTGTGCATTTCCTCTAAAATTAGGTCAAATTTCTTATACAAACAGCCTTTCTTCGGTGTTTTTATCAAAAAAATACACCTTATTCAAGTCAAAGGCAAGCGGTAATACCTCGCCTTCCTCTGCAATAACTCTTCTGTCAACTCTTGCAACTAATTCACAATCTCCAATATCTCCATAAACAAAAGCGTCTGAACCCCATAATTCTGATCCATCTACTTTAAGCTTTACTACCGAATTTGGAGAAGTGGCAATAAATATTTGTGCCGCATGAATATCCTCAGGTCTTATACCCATTATTACTTCTTTATTAATGTATCCGCAATCACGAAGAAGTGTTTCCTTCGCCTTAGGCAGCTCCATAATATAATCACCGAATTGCAATGCAATTCCATTTTTTGCTTCAATAACAACTGCTTCAATAAAATTCATAGAAGGTGTTCCCATAAAACCTGCAACAAACTTATTTTTTGGATTCAAATATATATTAAGAGGTGTATCCACCTGTTGAATAATTCCGTCCTTCATAACTACCAGCCTGTCTCCAAGAGCCATTGCCTCAGATTGGTCATGTGTTACATATATTATTGTTGCATCAAGCTCCTTATGTGCTTTTGCCAGCTCTTGTCTCATTTCCTGTCTTTGCTTTGCATCAAGATTTGATAAAGGCTCGTCCATAAGCAATACCTTGGGCTGTCTTACTAGAGCTCTTCCCATTGCAACCCTCTGCTTTTGTCCTCCTGATATTTCATCCGGCTTTCTATCAAGAATGTCAGCAATTTTCAGAATATTAGCGGCTCTTAAAACTCTGTTATCTATATCTTCATTTGAGATTTTTTTAATTTTTAAACCATGAGCCATATTATCATATACAGTCATATTCGGATATAATGCATAGTTCTGAAAAATCATACCCGTATCTCTATCAACCGGCTCAACATCATTACAAAATTCATCATCAATAAACAAGGAGCCCTCTGTAATATCCTCTAATCCGGCAACCAGCCTTAAAGCAGTTGATTTTCCACATCCCGATGGTCCTACAAAAACTACGAATTCCTTGTCCTCTATATCCAGATTAAAATCCTGAACAGCCGTCACACCATTAGAATATATTTTTTTTATTTCTTTAAATGAAATATTTGCCATTTGCTGTCTCCCTCCACGAAGCACAATTGTTTAAATATTGATTTTCTCTTATCGTACTATACTATATTTAAAAAAAATTAGCCATAGGTTATTTTACCAAAGAATAACCCCTGTCTAATATGATTTTTTTAACTATAGTTTTTATTAATAGTATATGGCTGTTTTTCTTTTAAATTATATTAAATATACACAATATCAAACTATTTTTCATTTAATTTAATATTTTTCAATCCATATTTTTACCTAATATTCATCAAAAAATTAGTTCTATTTTTTAATGGATTTTCGTCATTATTCGACTAAAAACCCTTCGCCAAGCACCTCTCTGACATCCGCCACTATTACAAAGGCATTTTTATCGACAGATTTCACAATATCCTTTAACTGAATAATCTGCCTTTGAGACACAACACATAGCAATACTTTTTTAGCATTTCCCGTATACATTCCTGTACCATTAAGTCCTGTAAGTCCTCGGTCCAGCTGTCCTAATATAGCCGCAGATATTTCATCTTCCTTTTCAGATATAATAAAGGCTGCCTTTGCAAACTGTAGTCCCTCAAGTAATGCATCAATAACCTTTATGGTTATAAAAATTGAAATCAAAGCATATAAGGTTTTTTCCGGTCCAAAAACATAAAAACCAAACCCAATTATTATTCCGTCTAATAGCATCATTATTTTTGCCACTGACAAATATTTAAAATAATGCTGAATAATGCTGGCTGCCATATCCGTTCCGCCAGTAGTTGCTCTTGCCAAAAATACCATTCCAAGTCCAAGTCCTGCCAATACTCCGCCAAATATCCCACCCAAGAGAATATCCTGAGTTATTGGAGGAATATTTTCAGTCAAAAAAAGTGCCAAGGACAAATAAAGAGTTGCAAAAATACTCTTTTTGCCAAAGGTTCCGCCCTTTACCGATACTCCAATAACAAATAAAGGAATATTAAAAACGAGGTTTGTTGCCCATATTGGAATTTGTGTTAATTCCTTTAAAACAATAGCTATGCCCGTTACTCCACCAATTACCATTCCGAGCTTATCAAAAAACATATTGATTGCTAGTGCTAAAAGGGTTGTCCCTACAATAATAAGCAAATAATCTATTAAAAAGCTTCTTTTATTAATTATTGGCATAAAATCTCCTTATCTGAACTCTTTTCTTCTCTTAAATACCACAAGTAAAAATAGTGGCAGCTTCATCATTCTTTTAATTCTTGTAGGCTGTGATATCAATCTGTAAAACCATTCCAGCCCAAGCTTTATAAATATCTTAGGTGCTCTTTTTAAAGTGCCTGACATAACATCAAAGCTACCCCCAACGCCTATGCAAAGCTTAACATTCAAGCTGTCCTTATTGGCATTAATCCACTGCTCCTGCTTTGGAGCTCCCAGTCCCACTAAAAGAAGACTTGGTTTTAAAGCTTGTATTTCTTCAATTATTTTCTTTTCCTCTGCTTCGTCAAAGTAGCCATCATGGCTTCCAACAACCTTTAGTCCGGGATACTGCTTATTCATCTTTTTTCTTGCTTTTTCTGCTATTCCGGGTGCAGCTCCAAAAAAATATGCCGTATGCTCAGTGTTTTTCATTTTAGCAAATAAATTTTGAACCAAATCATAGCCAGCAACTCTCTCCGGCAATGGCTTTTTTAAAATTTTAGAACCGATTACAACTCCAATTCCGTCAGCAACAACCAAGTCGCCCTTATTCATTATTTCCATAAAAGCATTGCTTTCTGTTGCAGCCATTACTATCTCAGGATTTGCAGTAAAAATCATTTTTGGTTTTTCAGACTCTAAGTAGCCGAAAGCTTTATCAACTGCTTTTTTCATTGTAATAGGGTCAAATCCAACTCCTAAAATATTTATTCTATCCTTTTTCATTTTAGTCTCCTTGTTGGTTTTTTTGCAAAATATCCCGTTTTAAAATATCATTTGCAAAATAACCTTATTATATAAATATATGGCTCTTATTTAACGGAATAGCCGCCCTTAACCATAATATAGCTTTTCTTTTCGAGCAGCAAGCCTCTGCTGTCATCTCTTGGAATAATTAATAAATGGTTTGCTGTAATATCCTCTCCATCTTTAATGTCCTTGCCTAAAGTTACATCAGAAATACCTTCACCGGTTTTATTCCCAATTGCCTTTGCCTTTCCAGTTCTTAATATCATCTCTGTACTAGCTTTACCATAAATCTTCTTGCCTGCAGCAACCTCTACAACCACAAAGGAGGCTCCCTTTGAGGTTTCCATATCAGCAAATTTATTATCAATATACTTATATACCTCTGTCATATTTGTAGGCTGAGTAGCTGTTCCTGTAGTTCCAGAGGATATCTGTTTTGATAGCGAATCAATAAGCTTATCAACATAACTCTTTGTTACTAATGGGTCGGAAACACTGCCTGCATCATTATTTGCTGCCCAGATTTGATTTACACCTAAGCAAATAGCAATCGTTAATATAATTCCTGCAACAAAAGAAGTTATCCTTGTTTTCATCTTATTTATCCTCGCTTTCTCCTACAATAATAATTATCTGATTTGCTTTATCTATTAGCCCTTCTTGAACCTCGATAACAGAATTTTCAAAGTATGCCTTTAGCTCTTCTCCCACTGACTTATGTGGAACAAGAAGCTTTGTCACCTCTACGGGTTTGTTTTCATAATCAACTGCCTCGCCCACTTTATATCCTTCTTCAACCAGCTTTGCTTTGTACTTTGATGCCAAGCCAGCCACCTCAGTTCCATTTTGCACTGAAATATTAAGAGTTTTTATATCCTTATCAAAAGGAGCCTCTGTAGTCTCACTGGTAGCTTCAGGTGTTCCATTAATTATTTTATCAAACAGTGCTGCTGTAAGCTCTGTATCAAATACAAAAAATGAACGTCCAAGGTTTTTGCTCTCACCAGGAAGAGTATTAACAACAACATTTTCTTTTTTAATGTCCTTAAGATATCCTGTGTAATCAATCATTGTTCCAAAATTTGTATCTACATATTTTAGGCAGGTGCTTGCAATGCTAATTATATTCATTTTATTATCAGTATTTAATAGCTCATCCATAAAGGCTGACATAAATAGATGCTGCATTTCTATTCTTCCCAAATCTCCATTTGCATAGCCCTTTCTAAATCTAACAAGCTCCTCCGCCTTATCTCCATCCAGATAATTTGTGCCTTCCTTTATATCAATATAAAGGTCTTGATACGGGTCAGAATAATGAAGATTTCTTGGAACCTCCATCCTAATAGGCCCAACAGCATCAACTATATCCTTAAACCCATCCAAGTTCATACAAATATAGTAATCTATATCAATTCCGAAGCTTTCCTCTAAAACTGCAACTGAGGCATTATTTCGCTCTTTTTCTTCAACGTATGCCGGAACCTCATTAATTTTAATATATTGCTCCACAGTTCTTGTTTGTGTTATTTTTTCATATAATGCATCCGGTATTTTTACTCTTGTATCTCTTGGTATTGATACCATATCAATCTGCTTTGTATCTCTATTGAAAAACGCAAGCATTATTACATCTGTTCTGTACTCCTGCTTATCTAGTCCAAAAATTGCAAAGGCAGTAATTTTTTTAACTGGCTCAGCACTTTTAACAATCCTGAAATCATCTCCCAGCTTATTTTTCAGCACCAAAAAAACTGTTCCTGCTCCAATTCCAATTAACAAAACTAAAATCAAAAATGTAGATATAAAAGCCTTTAAAAATTTATTAACCATCTTCTTATTGCCTGTTTCTGTCTTTCTTCTTTGCCTTGCCACAATGTGCCTCCTAAAAATCCTAGTTATTATTGTCTTAATACCTTTCCTACTGGCTCTTGAGAGCCTTCAATAAGGTCTTCTACAACCTGATTAGCTTCTTCCAAATACCATCTCTGATACCATAAATCACCAATTTTTTCCCCATAGGAGGGTATGGTAACCATATTGGCTGTATTAAGAATATTGCCTAAATCCTGTTCAAAAAAATATCCTGCATATTTTAGTGCGAAAATCAATCCAAAATCTGCCTCGAACATACTATATCCCTTTGTTGCCAGCTCTTTAATCTTGCTAAAATCCTTTATATCCATTATTTTTTCAAAAAGCGCAACCATAAATTCCTGCTGAACCTGTATTCTCTGCAAATCACCCATCTTATAATGTCTGTATCTTACCAGCTGCTCCGCCTTATCTCCATCTAGCATCTGCAATCCCGGCTGAAGGTCTATATATAAATCCTGAAAAGGATCAGAATAGTACATTCTTTCAGGCACATCAAACTCAACTCCGCCAATTGTATCTACCAGCTGGCTAAAGCCATCCACATCAATTCTTGCCATATAGTCTATTTTACGCCCTACAATAATACTAATAATTTCTCTTAAATCCTCAAAGGCTCTCTCGTCATGTCCTACATTTGAATAAACCTCATTTAGCTTACAAAACATAATATTATTATTAGGATTATTTTTCTTTATATGTCTGAAATTTTCATCTGAAAAATCGATTTCCAAATCCCTTGGTACAGAAATCACATGGATGGTATTCTTTTTTGCATCTAATACCCCAACCATAAGCACATCTGTTAAGCCCTTTGATTTATCAAGCCCCACCAGCAGGCCTGTAAAGGATTCAACTGCTCCAATCTCTAGGTCTTCTTCTTGTGAATTCGGATTTGAACCTTTTTCCTTAGCAATATTGATATTATCAATTTTTGCAGCTGCAAAGGATACTCCTAAAATCAAAAAGCTGATTATAACCATTACAACTAAAGCCTTGTCAATTTGTTTCATTGATACCCTCCAATAAAGCATATTTATACTTAAAGACAATACCTCAAAACATTATACTACAAAAAAATCAAA